>NZ_PGUY01000047.1 GCF_002863585.1 Peribacillus deserti
AGCCGAGGAGGCTCAGCGCCCGCCCCGCGGAAAGCGAGCATCCTGTAGTGGAAATCAACCCCCTTGTTCAATAACAACGAAGTTTGCGAAAACAGCCTAGCATAAAAATATTCCTTAAGATTGATTGGTATCCTAAACTTTGTTTGGAAAATATTGAAGATATAAAGCCGGAAATTTTGTAAATGTATAGTCCTGGAAGATTCGTATATTAAAAGGAGATGCACACAATGGAAACCGAAATGCTTACCATATTTGACGATGAGGGAATTGAAATCGGGACAGCGCCCCGCAGTGAAGTACATAAAAAGGGCTATTGGCACCAAGCTTTCCATTGCTGGTTTGTTTGTTCGGAAAATGGGATTCCGTATATTTACCTGCAGAAACGAAGTCCTGGGAAGAAAGATTACCCTGGTCTTTTGGACATAACGGCAGCCGGGCATTTGCTGGCCCAAGAAACGATCGAGGACGGAGTCAGGGAGATACATGAAGAACTGGGTATCGACGTGTCCATAAATGATCTGATTCCGCTGGGGATTATTAAATACTGTGTAATGAAAGAAGAACTAGATTTTATTGATAAAGAATTGGCTCATGTTTATTTATTCCAACATGAAGGAGCGATCAATGAGTTCCACCTTCAGGAAGAGGAAGTTTCAGGCATGGTTAAAATTGAGTTCAATAGCTTCTATGAGTTTTGTTTTGGCAGAAGAGATGAACTTGATATACTTGGATTTGAGGCAGATTCCTCGGGTCAAAAAATAGAATTAAAAAAGACAGCAGCCCGGGAAGACTTTGTCCCGCATGAAAGAGAATACTACGAGGTTATTGCAGAACGAATCAGGGAAAAGCTTGAGAGGCACTTTGACGAGGATTGATCCTGGTTTGATCCAGGACCGCTTAGCATTAAAGGTGCGGATTACTGGGAGTTGAATTGATGGAAGATAAGAAGGCAAATCTGTCATAAATAGAAGCAGGGAAGTTCGCGGCTTCCCTGTATTTTATCTTTGCAGGTCCAGACAACCATTCGACTATCTTTCCGAAATCCGGATATCTGTAAAAGTTTGGTTAAAAAGTTCACTTCTGATCAGCAGGATGCCTAGTACGTCTCGTTCATCTTCAGCAGTGATCACTTCATTTAAAATGGTCGTGCTGCCGTTCTTTACAACTACCTTATATTCATTCATAATCTCACCCCTAACGTATGGCTAAGAATATTATAATGGAACGTGAATTTTTATGAAATATAAACGTGCCTGCCTTCCTGATAAAACACATCATATCACTGCCGCAAACCTGCCTGCGGCACTATTTTTCTTCTAAACTGAAATCTTATGACGTACAGTGGATATTGTAAGATTACTATTATTCCTGTATAATAAGGTCTTAACCATCACGTTATAGTTTGGGGTGATTCCGTTGGGACTGTGAAACTGAAAATCAGCGAGGTAGCTGAGCTGGCCAATGTTACAAAGCGTACAGTCGATTATTACACAAATCAAGGGCTGCTTAGGGCAGAGCGTTCGGCTTCCAATTACCGCTATTATGACAGGGAAGCTGTTGACCAAATCGGGGTCATCGAGCGATTGAAGGATGAAAAGCTGTCACTTGCTGAAATCAAAAAGCGTCTTAAAGTAGATCAAGCTGAAAATGCTGACATAGAAGAACTGAAGATGAAAATTCAGGACTTGGAAATGGATGTCTCAGATATTATGAACATCCTGGAAAAAAAGGGTTTAACAAAAGAAACGATCCGGAATAACCTGTCTCACGAGAGTATTTCTCTTATGCAGACATTACTTCTTTTACTGATATAACTTGACTTGAAAATATATATTCTTAACATATACAGGAGGTGTATGGGAGCTGACTTTGAAAAGCCTTAGGAATGCTTATAAGTCAGACCCTATTTATTGGACATATTAAACTTGATATTGTTAGCGGTGCTGATTGCTATGACTGGATTCTTCGTGGCAACAGAATTTGCGATTGTAAAGGTTAGAGGTTCAAGAATTGATCAGCTTGTTAGTGAAGGTAAAAAAGGCGCAGTTTCTGCCAAGAAAGTCACCACTCATTTAGATGAATATTTATCTGCCTGCCAGCTGGGGATTACCGTAACAGCACTCGGCCTTGGGTGGATAGGGGAGCCGACTGTAGAAAGTCTGCTTCATCCTCTCTTTACGATGTGGAACCTGGATGAGAACATCAGCCACATATTATCCTTCGGAATTGCTTTTGCTTCCGTTACTTTCTTACATGTAGTAATTGGAGAACTGGCACCTAAGACAGTTGCCATTCAAAAAGCAGAGCAGATTACACTTGCATTCGCTGGTCCGATCATCTGGTTCTATAGAATCATGTACCCATTCATTTGGGTTTTAAATGGTTCAGCTCGTGCTTTGACAGGACTTTTTGGCTTAAAGCCGGTTTCTGAGCATGAGCTTGCTCACTCGGAGGAAGAACTTCGCATTCTGTTGTCGGAAAGCTACAAGAGCGGCGAAATTAACCAGACAGAACTTAAATACGTTAACAATATCTTTCAGTTTGATGAGCGGATTGCGAAAGAGATCATGGTACCCCGTACAGAAATTGTCAGCTTGTACGCTGACGATGTTCTAAGCACCGTGTTAGAAACTGTTAAAAGGGAAGGGTACACACGCTATCCAGTCATTGAGGGCGATAAGGACCATGTTCTTGGTATTGTGAACATCAAGGAGATTATCACTTCAAGAATATCGAACGGGGCCCTCTTAGAAGGAGAAGCATCTGTGGAGCCTTATATAAAACCTGTTATCAGAGTCATTGAGACCGTTCCTATCCATGATTTATTGCTTCGCATGCAGAGAGACCGGGCTCAAATGGCCATTCTGATCGATGAGTATGGCGGAACATCAGGTTTAGTTACGGTTGAAGATATATTAGAAGAAATCGTCGGTGAAATCCGTGATGAATTTGATATGGACGAAGTGGCGGATATAAGGAAAATTGCGGAAGGTCATTATATCCTCAGCGCGAAAGTATTAATTGAAGATGTAAATGACATGTTTGGCATTCATCTGACTGAAGAGGATATCGATACTTTGGGCGGCTGGGTGCTGACGCAGAAATTTGATGTGAAGGTTGGCGACACCATAGGTGCGGAAGGCTATGATTTCACAGTGAAAGAAATCGATGGGCATCAGCTGATCTCGGTTGAAATAAAAAAGCAGATATAAGGAAAAGGATTACTTTTTAGGCTCGGCGCCTGTAAAGTAATCCTTTTTTGTTTTTACCTATTCAAATCAGTGAGCCCTGGTGCATGCTCATTTGGTCTTTCCGGAAGCTCTGGAACCGGATGCCCCTCAGGAGGCTGCACCACTGAGTATTCACCGCCGTTACGGCTAGGAGATTGACCGTTTAAAACTTCCGCGATTCTTGTTTCATCTAATCTAAAATTAAATTGGACATTATGGAATCCCATCTCCACATACTTGCGGCATTCCGGGTACTTATTAATATCATAGTTCGGGATCGGGAACAGCTTAGCCCAGTCTACTCCAAGCGATTCTAAGCCCTTAGCGAAAGCATTCTGATGGGCATTGTCTCTTACAATCAAGAAGGCAACGGTTTCCCGCAAAGCTTTATTAGAGCTCATTTCATAAATTCTTGTTTTCTGCAGAACACCAGTTGATTCTAACACCAGGTTATCCAGCAGGTTGGCGGCTAAGTTCCCATGATCATAAACGTAGGAACCCATCCACGGATTGCCGTTAGCATCTTCCGGAAGGGAAGCCTGTGCACCCATGATAAAATGATGGGGAAGCCCGTCCTTAACCGCTTCGTCAAGTGGAGCTCCATCTGCCCCAGCGTCACCAGCCTGTCCTGCGCCAGTGTCATCCAAAAGTGCATTAATGGTATGCTGGACCAATTCAACGTGAGCAATTTCCTCTAAAAAGATGCCCTTCAGCAAATCGCGGAATTGAGCTGCTTTGCCGCGGAAGTTACTGCTCTGAAAGAAGAACTGCATCATCGTACGCATTTCTCCGAAACGTCCGCCGAGAATCTCCTGAAGAACCTTAGCAGCGGCCGGATCCGGCTTATCTGGAACGATCGGATTAATCAACTCTTGCTTATAATAAAACATGTGTATGCCTCCATTCATGTACAATACACATGTATCATTTGCTAAGAAGAAGGTAACTATTCGGGGACTGTCCCCCATTTCCCGAGTTATTTCCCAGAAAAAAAGACAGTCCCCAAAATTTCAGGAGACTGTCTCTTACTATTATTAGAAGTTAAAGTTGTCTGGGTCAGCACCGACACGCTCATTTTTGTTGAGCTCATCAATCGCAGCTATATCTTCCGCTGATAATTCAAAGTTAAAGACGTCTGCATTTTCAATTATGCGGTGTTCTTTAATTGATTTAGGGATGGTAACCACTTCATTCTGCAGATCCCAGCGCAGAATGACTTGTGCCACTGTTTTATTGTGTTTTTCTGCGATCTGCTTAAGCACTTCATTTTCAAATAAGCCGCCCTGCATTAATGGAGACCATGCTTCAAGCTGGATTCCCTGGTCTTTACAGTATGTACGAAGCTCACGCTGGGCCAGCTGCGGGTGATACTCCACCTGATTCACCATCGGCTTAATTTCAGCAACTGTTAATAGATCTTCTAAATGATGGACATGGAAATTACTCACACCGATGGCGCGAACACGGCCGTCTTTGTAGAGTTTCTCAATGGCCTTCCACGTATCCTTATATTTTCCGGCAACTGGCCAGTGGATTAAGTATAGATCTAAATATTCCAGGCCGAGTCTTTTTAAGCTTGCCTCATAAGCCTCAAGGGTAGACTCATATCCTTGATCTGAATTCCATACCTTTGAGGTAATGAACAAATCCTCGCGTTTCAGGCCAGTTTCTTCTAACGCCTGGCGGATTGCTTCACCAACGCCTTCTTCATTCTTATATACGGCAGCTGTATCAATGCTGCGGTATCCATTTTTAATAGCCGCTTTTACAGAAGAAATAACTTCTTCGCCTTCTTCAACTCTCCAGACTCCTAATCCAAACCAAGGCATTTTCACACCATTATGTAATACGGTAGTATCCTGTAAGCTGCTTGCTGCCATTTTGTTTCCTCCCTAATTCATGATTTTACTTCATGAAAAAAGTATCTACTGACTGTTAAAAATAGTCAAACAATTTGATTTGTTGTCTTCGCATTAGCGTTTTGCCTTTAATTAAAAAAGATCATCATTCAGCTTTTGGATGGATCTTTTCTTGAAAAGCACCGTCCTCCGCTTTTCGATCAGGTGAGACCCCGAAGGCGAAGCCGAGGAGGATCGGGCGCCCGCCCCTAAGGTCCGCGAGCATCCTCATGTTCCAATTAACCCCCTTGTTAATAACAACAAAGTTTGCGAAAACAGAAAAACCTGTACCAGTTCCAGGTACAGGTTTTAAGCAATCATTTTTTAGGATGTTTACTTTTCATGGCATTAAGAGCTTTTCGAAATTCATCATCTTTAATGACCATTTTATCTTTTTGTGCTTTTTTCGGATCAGAAGCTGGCTGTGATTTGAATTTTTGCAGCGCTTGACGGTATCCGTCGTCTTTCATTTTCAGGTCCGTGTCTTTAATTGAAGCATTCGTCTGCTTTTTGTTTTGATCCTCTGAAAGTGCAGCAGGGTCATTCTCAGCGCCGGCTGAGGCTTGTTCTGATTGAGGTTCCTCTGTAATCTGGCCAGACAATGGTTCTTCTAAGACCTGAGATGTTTTGGAATCAGAAGAAAGCGCCCGGGAATTCATACGGACCAATAAGATGAGAAGAATTATGGCAACAAGGACGCATACTATCACAATCGTCATCTATTTTCCGCCTCCTTTAAAAACCAATAGATCAAGATAAGAGTATCCTTAAGCTTGTTGATTGACAAACTTCTTAGTGACGAGTGCCACACGCTCACCCAAGGCCCTTCCAAGAACAGCCCCGTTTTCAGAAAGTACTTCATCACTGTCGATGGGACAGGTTACTCCCACTCCGTAATAGGAGCCATACGTAGCATTCTCCGGAAGATTTCCTGGCAGACCGACAATGATCATGCCTTGGTGGAGCATCGGTGTAATTAAGTTAAGCATGGTAGATTCAAGTCCGCCATGTTCAGTTGCGGTTGTGCAGAAGACAGCACCAATTTTATTGATCAGCTTTCCTTCAGCCCATAGATAGCCCAGCTTATCGATCCAAGCTTTTAATCCGGAGCTGATCGTACCGAAATGGCCTGGGCTGCCCCAGATAATCGCATCCATTTCATGCAGTTTGTATACATCGGCTTCCTCAACGGATTGAAGGTAAACCTCAGAGCCTTCCACCATTTCTGCTCCCTGGGCAATGGCTTGTGCAAGCGCCTGTGTATGTCCGCCTTCACTATCATAAACAATACAAATTTTCATGATACATGACCTCCTGGTATGGTTCGTCTATGATTGTAAGTTTCTTTCTGGTGCAGGCAGCATGAGAACTTCGCTGTCCTGTTTCTGCGCCTGGGCTGCCTTTTGTTCAACGATGTCTTCCCCAAAGTTTTTATCCTTTCGAACATCCCGTAAGAAGAAGCTTAGGATGAAACCAATGGCAGAAATGGCTGTTGACCAGTAAAATGCATCATTTATCCCATTAACTGTAGCCTGGATATTGGCTTGTTGTGCCATGAGCTGTACAGTGGTCTGTTGTGCCTGTGCAAGTGGCAGATGCATTTCAGCTGCTACTTTTGAAACTGTGTCACTGAAATTCTGCATGAATATAGGGTCAGCGGTATTCATCTGGTCAGTCGCTGCCGTTAAGTGAAGCGTGGTACGATTTGTAAAGATCGTTGTAATGAAACTTATTCCCAATGAGCCGCTTACATTTCGGGCGGTATTTGACATGGCGGTACCATGGCTGTTTAAACGCCTTGGCAGCTGATTCATCCCAGCTGTCATGATCGGCATCATCAAGAGGGACATCCCAAATGAACGGATCACATAGATAGCAAGGATTGTATTATAGGAAGTACCCATCGTAAACTGAGTGAACTCGTACGTCGTTACCACTGTAATAAATAAACCTACGATAGCAAGCGGTCTTGGACCCACTTTATCAAATAGAATTCCAGATACAGGAGACATGACCAGCATGACCAGTGCCCCTGGAAGCATAAGCAGACCGGATTGAAGGGCAGTAAAGCCTCGCAGGTTCTGCAGATAAATAGGGAGCAGGAACATCCCTACAAACATGGCTACTGTGATGATCACATTGATTAATGTGGCCAATGAGAAGATATCATATTTAAAGACTCTGAAATCCAGAAGAGGTTTCTCGGATCTTAACTGCTGAATGACAAAAACGGTTATAAAAATGATCCCGATAATAGTAGTAGACAGCACGATAGGGTCTGACCAGCCTTTAGAACCGGCTTCCGATACTCCATAAAGCAAAGTTGAGAACCCGACTAAGGACGCGACAGCACCGAATACGTCGATTTTGATATCTTTCGGCGGAAAAATATCTTTTAGTTTAACCAGTGCAAACAAGATAACGAGCAGGCCCAGCGGCACCATCCCGTAAAACATGACTCTCCAGCTATAGTTTTCAATCAGCCAGCCGGAGAGAGTAGGTCCTGCCGCAGGTGCAAACATCATCGCAAGACCAAAGATCCCCATCCCTTTACCCCGCATTTCAGGAGGGAAGATAGAAAGAATGATCGTCATGACTAATGGCTGCAGCACGCCGCCGCCAATCGCCTGAATCAGCCTTCCTGTCAGCATCATGGAAAAATTATTGGATATCCCGCAGATAAACGTTCCGGCAGTAAAGCATATCATTGCGAAAATAAAAAGCTTCCTTACCCCGAATCTTTCAATTAAGAAAGCAGATAGAGGGACAAGTACCCCATTCACAAGCATATATCCAGTTGATAGCCATTGGATGGTTGTAGCTGCTACACCAAATTCATTCATTAAATGTGGAATGGCCACGTTTAAGAGTGTCTGGTTGAGGATCGCCAAGAATAGACCCAGCATTAATACAGAAAGCAGTGGAATATGCTGGCGGATATTATAACCCGCAGCATTTTCGGATTGAGCATTCATGCGGTAAACCTCCTTCCCCTGTTTTTAAAAGGATTAATATATTCAAAAACGATTATTTTTTAATTTTGACTTCGGCATTCATGCCTGGCATTACTTTTTCGGAATAATTATCGATTGAAATTTTAACAGGAATATATTGAGTTACTTTTGTATAATTCCCGCTTGTGTTCTGCTGGCCCATTAGTGAAAAGATTGAATTCGCTGCATGGCCGATGCTTTCTACTTCTCCTTCGATGACTGTATCTTCATCACCATCCACGATTACATCAACGCTGCTGCCAGTTTTCACATCTTTTATTTTTTTCTCGTCAATATTAGCTACAATGAATAGTTCCTTCATATCTACAGCCTGTGCAAGAACAGTACCTGGCTGTACCAACTGGTTTTTGTTTACAGACTCTTTAATAATGGTTCCATTATCGGAAGAGTTAATTGTTGTAGATTGTTTCCCATCGTTTATTTTTCCTAGCTCTGTGTTAGAAGAAATTGCTTCTCCTTCTTCCGCGTTCCATGACGTTAATCTGCCTGCCGCAGGAGAGGCGATTGTCTGGATGTCACCTGAAACATGTGCGTTATTGGTCTTAATATAGGTTGAAGACTGATAATAGTAATACGCTCCTCCGCCTAATAAACCAATCACGATTAAAATGACCAAAATATTCATTAACCATAAATTTTTTCTCACTTTCCTTACTCCTTCCTTTTATAAAAAAGTTATTATTTATTAGTTTTAATAAAAGTTAACTATGTTAACTATATTGACGTAGAATCCATTAAAACATATAATATCTTTGTTGTAAAGATATTTAATTTGGGAAAATGTTAAACCGGTATCCTCTTTAAGAAAATCGGTCTAGTTACCTATATATGCAGAGGAAAGAGGGATGTCATGACAGACGAAAAGAACTACTTGGAAGACATGGATCGAATTACTGAAGCCTTTTTTCGTTTTAAAAATAAATTGATAGAAGAGAAGTACGAAGAGCTTCCAGTTAAAATGACTACGACGAAATATCGAATGCTAAAAACGATCAAACAAACAGACCAATGTATGGTTGCTGATATAGTCAGAAATCTAGAATTATCTTCAGGAGCCACCACTCTGATCCTAAATAAACTGGAAGAGGAAAACCTGCTTACTAGAAAAAGATACGAGAAGGATCGAAGAATCGTATTTCTGAGACTGACCAAACAGGGGGAGGACATTCTTCATAAAATCTCCGAAAGCAGAAAAGATTTTTTTACGGCTGCTTTAAAGACCCTGACAGACGATGAGAAAATGCAGCTCATGCATTTATTGCAAAAAATCACAGTAGATATGGATTTATAGAATACCTCTCTCCGCTGATGCCCGTTATCCGGGTCTTTCTTCATATTGCTTTAACGCAGACTAAGCATGATTTACGAGCTAATTTCTCATACTATCTAAGGTTAAACGAGAAATAGCTGGAGGAATTTCCATGGATAAGCGGGAAGAATTTTTACGGGATCAGAGAATTTGCATGAATATGAATGAGGAGTCTGAGCAGTTTGAAGGGGCAGTTATTCCGCCAACGTTCGGCAACACACTCTTTACCTTTAAAGATTTTGAATCCTTGATTGATGCTGAAAAAAGTCAGCAGACAAAATATGTATATTGCCGGGGAACAAACCCAACAGTAGAGGCAGCTGAAAAGAAGCTGGCTGCTTTAGAGCGGGGTGAGGTCTGCAAATGTTTCTCCTCAGGTATGGCTGCCATATCAGCAAGCCTGACCGCCAGCGTGAAAACAGGGGATCACGTCCTTTGTATCAGCCATTTATATACATCCACGATGGATCTTTTGAAATATCTTTCAAAATTCGGGGTCGAACATTCGGTCGTTTATTCTATTGATCTTGAGGATATTGAAGCTGCCATAATGGATCATACAACCGTCATCTACATAGAAAATCCAACTGACACCTACCTGCGCATTATCGATATCAAAGCGGTATCAGCACTTGCCCGATCTAAGGGAATCCGCACGATTCTGGATAACTCATGGGCGACTCCCCTTTTTCAAAAACCCCTGACTCATGGCATCGATATTGTGGTTCATTCCGCTTCAAAATACCTTGGCGGACACAGTGATCTTTTGGGTGGTGCCTTAATTACAAGCAGAGAGATCATGGATTCAATTTTCAAAAAAGAATATCTTCTCATGGGCGGTGCGCTGGGCCCCTATGCAGCAGCACTGCTGCTCCGGGGCCTCCGGAGTCTGCCATTGCGGATGCTTGGCCATCAAGAAAACGCAAAGAAGGTTGCCGGATACTTGGCGTCACATCCGGAAGTAGCGGCTGTTCACTACCCTGGACTCCCCTCCCATCCTGACTATGAAAAGGCTTCTATGTTTCTAACCGGGTTTTCCGGCCTCATGAGTATTGAATTGAAGAATGAAAGCTTTGAACAGGTCAAAAAGGTCATCAATGCTTTCAGCGTTTTTCAAATCGGCGTTTCCTGGGGTTCTTATGAAAGTCTTGTTCTATCCCCTAATTATGGGTACAATGTTGAGAAATTAAAGCAAGAAAGAATTAGCCCTGGCATCATCCGTCTTTCTGTGGGGCTTGAGCATGAAGACTTTTTGATAAACGATTTACATCAGGCCTTACAGGAAAGCTGAGAGGGGATTTATACCAAGGTAATGTGCAGAGAAAGGAAGCTGCACATTTTTTTATGAAAAATAGTTAGATTTTTCTTGAAATTCGTTTTATGCCTTCCATTATAATAAGGGTAGAAGCTAGGGTGCTAAACGTGCCTGACTGGGAGGATGTATATGAGAAATATTCTTGAAGAATACACTAGGATCACTGACTTTTTTGAACAGCTTAAAACAACACCGGAAAAGTTGTTTTTTTTAGCAATAGGCGAAAACAAGTGGTCATCTGCAGCAATCGTGGCACATTTCATTTACTGGGACCGCTACATACTTGAAAGCAGGCTTCCGGGCATGCTGGAAGGGAGAGACCTTGAGAAGAGCTCGGTCCATGTAGAGGAGATGAATGATCGTGCCAAACACTATGCGCATTCAGGCGTCTCCAAAGAACACCTTTTAGATGAAGCTATAAGCTGGAGAATGAAGTCAGCACAATTATTGAAAGATGCCGATTTTAATAAATCCTTCCGGATAGGTGAAAAACCATTGACTTTAAAACAATTCATTGAGGGAGATATCGAGCATGATCGCCATCATATGCGGCAGATGGAAGAACATATCAAGAGGAATTTATAATAAAATTTTCCTTTAATCGTTAAGGAAACAGGGCAATAGTCCTGTATTTGTTGGAGGGGTTGAAAAATGTAAACAAGTCTATATGAAAGTTAACAATATGGTTTTATTTGAAGTGCAAATATAGTAAAATCTTCCTAAGAACCATAGTAAACGGAGGACGGGCCCTCATGATGACCAAGGCCGCTTTAGAAGAGAAAATTGAAGAAACCCGCACGATCATGATATATACTGCCAGTATAATGGGTATCCTTTCAGCCGAAACTATACAGCTAAGCCAATCACTGGATACATATATTGCCTTATACCAGCTATTAAACAAAAGCGAATCATAAACGTAACCCAAGTGAAAAAATGAAAACTACATAGATTACCCCTAAAGGATGAATCCCGTGATTCATCCTTTTTACTTTGGGAAATAACCGGGAAATGGGGGGACTGTCCCCATGAGTTGGGAAATAACCGGGAAATGGGGGACTGTCCCCGTGTTTGGGAAATAATGGGAAAATAGGGGGACTGTCCCTAGGTTTGGAAAATAACGGGGAAATAGGGGGACTGTCCCTAGGTTTGGGAAATAACGGGGAAATGGGGGACTGTCCCCCGAAGTGCCTCTAAAAAATGGATGGGGCAAAAAGGTTAGTTTCTAGGTTGAGAGGGTAATAGAACTACGAGGCAATTATTATTATTTTCGTAAAGTATTGGCACGCATATGGCCAATGAAAGGAGAAATAGAAGCAGAATGAAGATAAAAAATATCATACTCTCTTTATCAATTCTTTTTCTCATAAGCATTTTGTCTGCATGTGCAGAGAAAGACAAGCTTGCTGATGGATCGGAGCTTATGAATAAGGATGAATTTGTATTTGCGGCTTCAGGCGAATTCAAACCATTCAGTTATATGACAAATGATATGAAAATAAAGGGTTTCGATGTGGAAGTTGGTAATGCAGTTGCAAAAGAGATGGGTTTAAAGCCCGTACCTAAGCGGCTTAAGTTTAAGGGAATTGTTGAAGGTGTTAAGACAGGAAGAGCAGATGCAGCGGTAGCCAGCCATACGATCAATCCGCTTCGAAGTAAACACGTCGCATTCACTACTCCATACTACTACTCAGGACCTCAAATCTTCACCAGACCAGACAGCAAAATCAAAACCGCAGATGATTTAAAAGGCAAAGAAGTTGCAGTCGCGAAAGGATCTACGTACGCGGATGTGGCAGGAAAGTATACGAAGAACCTAAAAATGTATGACAGTGATATAACCGCTTTAAAAGCCTTGGATGGCGGACGCCATGATGCAGTTATAACGGATTTTGTAACTGGGAAAACCGCCCGTAAAGAGGGCTTTAAAATTGAAGGGAAACAGCTGATTGAACGAAGTGAACAGGCAATCGTGCTTCCCAAGGACAATCCTCAGCTTTTGAAAAAAGTAAACAAGGCGCTTGAAAATCTTCGCAAGGATGGGACACTGAAAAAGATCAGCATGAAATACTTTGGAGAAGATATCACGACAAAACCAGAATAAATCTTATTAATCCAATGGATGAAAGGGAGATGGAATTCTTGCCTAGTTTTTCTCATTTTTTAAGTACTTTTGGTGAAACAAAAGGTGTATTTATAGATGCAATGATATTGACGCTCAAGCTTACAGTCGTCTCTGTCTTGCTCGGAATTATAATAGGTCTGTTATTTGCACTGTTAAAAATATCAAATGTAAAAGTGTTAGGGTGGATTTCGGATGCCTATGTCTTTCTAGTCAGGGGAACACCGCTGATTGTGCAGATATTTATTCTGTATTTCGGGTTAAGCGGAATTTTCTTAATACCTGATTTCTGGGCAGCTGCCCTGGCACTCGCTTTTCATAACGGAGCTTATATATCGGAAATCTTCAGGGGGTCCATCCAATCGATTGACCACGGCCAGATGGAAGCGGGGCGCTCACTCGGCATGTCGCAGTCCCTTACTATGCGCCGTATTATCCTGCCGCAGGCTTTCCGCCGTGCCCTGCCGCCGCTCGGCAACCAATTTATCATCGGGTTGAAGGATTCTTCACTTGCCGCTTTCATTTCGATGAACGAGCTGTTTAACGTTGCCACCACACTGGGATCTAACAACTTTGACGAAATGACTTATTTGTTAATCGTAGCCGTATACTATCTGATCCTTGTTGCGTTGTTAACACTCGCAGTAAATGTATTAGAAAAGAAACTGGCAAAGAGTGATCGATAGGGAGGAACGAAATCGTGAAAAAAGAAATGATTCGAGTAGAAAAACTAAATAAATCGTTTGGAGATTTACATGTTCTAAAAGATATAGATGTAAATGTTTATGAAAGTGACGTAGTATGCTTGATCGGAGCCAGCGGCTCTGGTAAAAGTACTCTGCTGCGCTGCCTGAATTTCCTTGAAAAAAAAGATAATGGCACCATCATGATTGAAGGGGAAGAAATAAGCGGCAGCAAAAATAATGTGAATGAAGTACGTCAGAAGGTAGGCATGGTGTTCCAGCATTTCCACCTCTTTCCGCATATGACGGTGCTGGAAAATATCATTGAAGCCCCGACGAAGGTAAAAAAAATATCAAAGAGCCAGGCAATCCAGGAAGCTAGAGAGCTGTTGCGTAAGGTAGACCTTGAGGACAAGGCGGATGTTTATCCAAACAAGCTTTCCGGCGGGCAGAAGCAGCGTGTTGCGATCGCGAGGGCCCTGGCCATGAAACCTGATATCATGCTGTTTGACGAGCCAACTTCAGCCCTTGACCCAGAGCTTGTCGGGGAAGTGTTAAATACGATGAAAGAACTTGCCGAAGAAGGCATGACAATGGTCATCGTCACCCACGAAATGGGCTTCGCCCGCGAAGTAGCCAACCGTATCATCTATATGCACCAGGGACGGATTGTTGAAGAAGCAAGCACCCAAGAATTCTTCACTAATCCAAAAGATGAACGCACAAAGGCCTTCTTGAGCGCTACAACTGTCAAATAATTTGGGGACTGTCCCCTATTTCCCTGGGGAAATGACTTGTTTTATAAAGAAAACGAGCGGAGCTATCCTTATTTCCCTAAGTTTTGGGGGAGGGAATAAACGGTTTTTGTGAATAAAAAAGATGGTTTTTCCGCTTGAAAGAGCTGGGAAACCATCTTCTTTTGTGTGTTTTTAAGACGTGTGGTGCTATTTTAAGCTATAGCTTTTAGGCAAGCTGCTTCCGCCCGGAAGCTGTAAAGTTACCGCTTCGAAGCCCGGTATCCGGCTTTTTCTGCTTCCTTCTCGGAACAGAACCAGACAATGTTATCTGTTGTGCTTTCGTAAAAGCTGCCTCCCGGTACGTGATAAATCTTAGAATTAGCATTTCCTTTGATTTTACCAGAACAGCTTGTGTTTGTTTCTGTATCATCGCTTGTTTCATTCCCTGTACTGCTGCCAGCAGAAGCAGCCTTAACCGAAGAGCCGGTGGATGAAGTATTTTCGCCTTCTGAATTGAAGCCATCCTCATCCGCGTAATCTTCAATGCTCCAGATTCCTTTTTTTGCTTTGCGTGCTTTTTTCTCTGCCTCTCTGAACTGATCTACATATTTCGTATTGGGTGGATAAACCGCAACCCTGGCCAGTCCCTCATCGATTAAGATTTGGTTGTACAGTTTATCGCCAACCCAGATGTATGCAAGCAGGCGGCCGTACTGATCTCTTTCCTCGGCATCCATCTCAAGCGTCACTTCTCGTGCAATCAGATTTTTGGAGGTGAATTCGGATGCTTCCTGCCCAAATGGCTGGACCCCTAACCTCGGATGCTTCGTTTCTGGCGTATCCACTAAAGTCATCCGGACTCTTTCATTTTTTCCATTCGTTAATTTAACATCAATCGTATCTCCGTCTACTATATGTACGACCATACCTCTCAAGCCCTTGACAGGTGCCTTGGCCTGGCTGCTATCTTTGTTCTCTTCCTTACTGCTTGATGGCTGCTTTTCTTCAAGATTCGTATCCTTTGGCTGGTCCCCGCTCTTCTCCGGTGAAGATGTGCATCCAGTTAAGGTGAAAACAGAAATAAGCAGTGATATAAGAATGGATTTCAATTTCATAGTAAAACCTCCTGCTTGCTGTAAAGTGCCTAAAATGTTTCTATCTATGCTACCATAATAAATCCTCATAGCCTAGAAAGGAAGAGGTAGGTCCATGGAGCCTGCTTAATTTTCTGTATTTAGAAAGTGCTGATCTATAAGCGGAGCGGACTACCCAATCATTTAGCATGCAAAGCTGAAAATATACAGCGGCTGCATGCAATTAAGTGATGCTTTCCTATAAAACATATACTAAAATAAATCTATCAATATATTAAGAGGTTGTACAAGGAGTGATGCAAACCGTGAAAGTTCTATCTGCTCTTTTTCTTCCCGGATTAATGGTTATGCTTTTTACAAGAGTCAGCTATAATCAAATTGTGGCCCTGATCCTCACAGTTGCTTTAATCGCTGTCTCTGTTTATAAAGGATATACAAACAGCTGGCTTCTAATTGTCATAGATGCATTTTCACTAACGGCCGGTTTTTGGCTTTCTAACAATTTCATTAAAAAGAAGAAAAAGGGTGCCTGACGATAGCACTCTTTTTTATATGCAAAGTTGTAACTTACAAATATTGCATGTGATAAAAACAGAATGAACGTTCGCTTTTTATTGGTTTTTTTTAGGGGCTTTGTGGTAAAATGGGATATAAGGCTCTTACACCTCATAAACTTAATCTTTCTAGGTATGTATCTGGAGGATTTCGTCTTTACTATATAAATAGATACAGCATAGAACGCTTTAGTTATTTTTAGACATCCTTCCGAGACTTTATTAATAACTAGGCTTTTTTATTTTTAGGCTGCGTGATCGTTAATTTTTTGACTTCGGCTCTTTCTTATATTATTGGGAAGGCTTTCGGATTGCCCATGGGCAAGTTTAACGCAGCTTTTTTAAGATTATGATCACTTAGTTCGAATTTTACAAAATGATGAAGTTATATATAAATTGTTTGATTGGAGGATTGTCTCGTGAAGAATCAATTTGAGCTAGTCTCAAAGTACAGTCCTCAAGGAGACCAGCCTGAAGCAATTAAAAAACTTGTAGCAGGTCTTCGAGAGGGCAAGGAGTTCCAAACACTTCTTGGTGCCACAGGAACGGGTAAAACGTTCACCATATCTAATGTAATTCAGCAAGTGAATAAACCAACTCTTATCATTGCTCACAATAAAACGCTGGCAGGGCAGTTATACAGTGAATTTAAGGAGTTTTTCCCTAACAATGCTGTTGAATATTTCGTCAGTTATTATGACTACTTTCAGCCTGAAGCGTATGTTCCGTCAACGGATACATTTATTGAAAAAGATTCCAGCATTAATGATGAAATAGATAAGCTTCGCCACTCTGCAACATCATCTTTATTCGAGCGCAAAGATGTTATTGTGATTGCAAGTGTTTCCTGTATATACGGCCTCGGTTCTCCG
Organism: Peribacillus deserti; assembly: GCF_002863585.1. Lineage (GTDB taxonomy): Bacteria > Bacillota > Bacilli > Bacillales > DSM-1321 > Paraperibacillus > Paraperibacillus deserti_A. The sequence continues at coordinate 16,829 of NZ_PGUY01000047.1, forward strand.
GAAGAGTACAGGGAAATGGTTTTATCCTTAAGGACCGGAATGGAGATTGAACGTAACCAGCTCTTAAGAAAACTAGTAGATATTCAATATGAAAGAAATGATATTGACTTCCAGCGCGGAACATTCCGCGTACGAGGCGACGTGGTCGAGATATTCCCGGCTTCCAGGGATGAACATTGTATCCGTGTCGAATTCTTTGGCGATGAAATTGATCGAATCAGAGAAGTGGATGCATTAACAGGCGAGATATTAGCTGAACGTGACCATGTAGCTATATTCCCGGCATCCCACTTCGTTACCCGTGAAGAGAAAATGAGGATCGCGATACAGAATATTGAGAAAGAGCTTGAAGAACGGTTGGCTGAATTAAGGGAAGACAATAAGCTTCTTGAAGCACAGCGTCTGGAGCAGCGGACCCGCTATGATCTAGAAATGATGCGTGAGATGGGATTCTGTTCTGGAATAGAAAACTATTCCCGACATCTTACTTTAAGACTTCCTGGTTCTACTCCATATACACTTATTGATTATTTTCCTAAAGATTTTCTTCTTGTTGTAGACGAATCCCATGTTTCCCTTCCGCAAATCCGCGGGATGTTTAACGGGGACCAGGCAAGAAAGCAAGTACTGGTTGATCATGGATTCCGACTCCCTTCAGCTATGGATAACCGTCCACTCCGCTTTGAAGAATTTGAAAAAAAGGTATATCAATCTATATATGTATCTGCAACACCTGGCCCGTATGAAATTGAGCATACACCTCAAATGATTGAGCAGATTATTCGGCCTACAGGATTATTGGATCCAGAGATCGAAATACGCCCGATCCAGGGTCAGATTGACGATTTAATCGGGGAAATCCAAGACCGGATCCAAAAGAATGAAAGAGTGCTTATCACGACGCTGACAAAGAAAATGTCTGAAGACCTCACGGATTATCTTAAAGAAATTGGAATTAAGGTTCAATATCTTCATTCTGAGGTAAAAACACTAGAACGGATTGAGATTATCCGCGAATTAAGAATGGGTAAATACGATGTTCTAGTCGGGATCAACCTGCTTAGAGAAGGGCTGGATATCCCTGAAGTCTCACTTGTAGCCATTCTGGATGCGGATAAGGAAGGGTTCCTCCGTTCTGAAAGATCTCTTATCCAGACGATTGGCCGTGCTGCGCGTAATGCAAACGGGCATGTCATTATGTACGCCGACAAGATTACCAACAGCATGGAAATCGCAATACGAGAAACAAAACGCCGCCGTGAAATGCAGGAAGCTCACAATAAAGAGCACGGCATTACTCCAATGACGATTCAAAAAGAGATCCGAGATTCTATCCGGGCGACTCATGTTGCCGAGGAAGAGGAGACATATTCTCCAGCCGTTAAGCTAGGCAAGCTGAATAAGAAGGAACGAGAGAAAATGATTGCCGATATGGAAAAAGAAATGAAAGAAGCAGCAAAAGCATTGAACTTCGAAAGGGCTGCTGAGCTGCGGGATCTGTTATTAGAACTTAAAGCGGAAGGATGACATAAATATGGCTATGGATAAAATAGTTGTAAAAGGAGCCAGAGCCCACAATTTAAAAAACATTGACGTCACCATTCCGAGAGACAAACTTGTTGTGCTGACTGGGTTATCAGGGTCTGGGAAATCATCTCTGGCCTTTGATACGATTTATGCGGAAGGGCAGAGGAGATATGTTGAGTCCCTCTCTGCCTACGCCCGCCAATTTTTAGGGCAGATGGATAAGCCTGATGTCGATGCGATTGAGGGCCTTTCTCCAGCTATTTCAATTGACCAAAAAACGACCAGCCGTAATCCCCGTTCCACAGTAGGTACTGTGACGGAGATTTACGATTATCTGCGTCTTTTGTTTGCACGGGTGGGCAGGCCGACCTGTCCCATCCACAATATAGAAATCAGCTCCCAGACCATTGAACAGATGGTCGATAGAGTTCTGCAGTATCCTGAACGGACTAAGATGCAAGTTCTGGCACCAGTTATTTCTGGGCGTAAAGGAACCCATGTCAAAGTTCTCGAGGATATAAAAAAGCAGGGATACGTCCGTGTAAGAGTGGACGGAGAAATGTATGATGTCGGCGACGAAATCGAACTTGAGAAAAATAAAAAACATTCGATTGAAGTCATTGTTGACCGGATCGTCGTAAAGGACGGAATACAAGGCCGTCTGGCGGATTCATTGGAAAGTGCTCTGAAGCTTGGGGATGGGAAGGTAGTTGTGGATGTCATTGGGGAGGAGGAGCTTCTCTTCAGTGAGCATCATGCATGTCCAATCTGTGGCTTTTCCATAAGCGAGTTAGAGCCGCGTATGTTTTCATTCAACAGTCCTTTTGGGGCTTGCCCAGACTGTGATGGGCTGGGTTCTAAGCTTGAAGTGGATAAGGAGCTCGTTATCCCGATTAAGGATTTGACGCTGAGAAATCATGCGATTGCTCCGTGGGAACCAACCAGCTCCCAGTATTATCCACAGCTGCTTGAGGCCGTTGCCAACCACTATGGAATCGACCTGGATGTACCAGTGAAAGATCTGCCTTCACACCAGCTCGACAAAATTTTGTATGGCTCGGCGGCTGACAAAATCTATTTCCGGTACGAAAATGATTTTGGACAGGTAAGGGAGAATTATATTAAATTCGAAGGTGTTATTAAAAACGTCGAACGGCGATATAAGGAAACAAGTTCTGATTATATCCGAGAGCAGATGGAAAAGTATATGGCTCAGCATGACTGCCCAACATGTAAAGGGTATCGTCTGAAGAAAGAAACACTAGCCGTCCTTATACAGGGAAAGCATATTGGAGAAGTCACAAAGAAATCGATTGAAGAGTCATTGGATTTTTTCGAGAATCTTGAACTGACCGAGAAAGAAACTCAGATAGCCAGATTAATATTGCGTGAAATAAATGAAAGACTCGGGTTCCTTGCAAATGTAGGCCTTGAATATCTTACATTAAGCCGTGCTGCCGGAACACTTTCTGGCGGTGAAGCGCAGCGGATCAGGCTGGCTACCCAGATTGGTTCCCGTCTGACAGGGGTTCTCTATATATTAGATGAGCCTTCCATCGGCCTCCATCAGCGGGATAATGACAGGCTGATCGGGACTCTGCAGAACATGAGGGATATTGGAAATACCCTTATTGTGGTTGAACATGACGAAGATACCATGTTTGCAGCCGATTATTTGATTGATGTCGGTCCAGGGGCTGGAGTACATGGAGGGAACATCGTATCTGCTGGAACTCCTGAGGAAGTGATGAACGACTCGAATTCCTTAACCGGTCAGTACCTTTCAGGGAAAAAGTTCATACCTCTCCCTCTAGAAAGAAGAAAACCGGATGGACGCTATATTGAGGTTAAAGGTGCAAAAGAAAACAACTTAAAAAACGTTAATGCTAAGTTCCCGCTAGGAACCTTTATTTCCGTAACCGGTGTTTCAGGGTCCGGAAAAAGTACTTTAATCAATGAAATCCTTCACAAAGCACTGGCTAAGAAGCTTCATAAAGCTAAAAGCAGGCCGGGAGAACATAAAGAGATAAAGGGAATTGATTATCTTGATAAAGTAATTGATATTGATCAATCCCCTATAGGCCGGACACCAAGATCAAACCCGGCCACTTATACAGGTGTATTCGATGATATCCGTGACGTGTTTGCTTCTACAAATGAAGCAAAAGTCCGCGGATATAAAAAAGGAAGATTCAGCTTTAACGTAAAAGGAGGCCGCTGTGAGGCCTGCCGCGGTGATGGTATTATCAAGATTGAAATGCATTTCCTGCCTGATGTCTATGTTCCGTGTGAAGTCTGTCATGGCAAACGATATAACCGTGAAACCCTAGAAGTAAAATATAAGGGCAAAAATATCGCAGATGTGCTGGATATGACCGTAGAAGATTCTCTTAGCTTCTTTGAAAACATTCCGAAAATCAGCCGCAAACTGCAGACCATTTTTGATGTAGGGCTTGGCTATGTTAAATTAGGCCAGCCAGCAACAACATTATCAGAAGGAGAGGCGCAGAGGGTTAAGCTTGCTTCCGAGCTCCACCGCCGATCTACGGGCCGTTCCTTCTATATCCTGGATGAGCCGACAACTGGACTTCATGTGGATGATATTGCACGTCTGCTTGTTGTCCTGCAAAGACTGGTTGATAACGGTGATACTGTATTAGTGATCGAACATAATCTGGATGTCATTAAAGCCGCAGATTATATCGTCGACCTGGGTCCAGAGGGCGGAGATAAGGGAGGGACCATCCTTTCTTCGGGAACCCCGGAACAAATTGCAGAAGTAAAAGAATCTTATACGGGTAAGTATTTGCGTCCAATTCTTGAACGTGACCGTCAGCGGATGGAAAAGCTGATTGAGGAAAAAGAAAAACTTCATGCAAACACTTAAGCAAGCCGAAAAGGCTTGCTTTTTTGTGTTTTTACTCACAAAGAGTCGAAAGAAAAATTAATCAAACGTTTGATAGGAAATGAAAAGAGGGTTTATTTCCGGGGAAATCTTGAAAAAAAGCTTAAAAAGCATGTCACATCGTTATGTCGAAATATATGATCTAACTTCATGCTCTGCATGAAACTTTTTCGTAAGCCATAACGTAATAATTAACAACAATTAAATCGCATCCGAGATCATGCCTATTGGAGTGTCCGGGATTAATCACAAGAATTAGAGGAGAATGACAAATGGATACAAATAAGATATTAGCTTCCCTAAGTTACTTTAGTATATTTTTCGCCCCTTTCTTACTGCCTATCATTTTATATTTTGTTTCCGATGACTATTTTGTTAAAGAACATTCCAAAAAGGCTTTGGTTTCCCATTTGATTCCGTTTCTCGGGATACTGTTCATCATTTTAGGAGCGGTCGGTGATTTTACAGGCGGAGGCCTGCCTATTTTTTCATTCTTAGGAGTGGGTCTGTATGGTTTACTATGCTTTATTGTATTGATTTGGAATATTGTTAAAGGAATCAAAGTATTAAAGTAATAGTGTAATTTGAGGAGGGATCTCGGTGAAGGAAGAAAGAATACGTATCCTTGAAATGATTGAACAAGGGAAACTGACTGCTGCGGAAGCTCTTACATTATTAGAACAGCTTGAAAAAGCAGATGCACAGGTGGCGGCCAAGCAGAAAGATATGATTAATGAGCTTTCTCCAGCGGCTTCATCCCATCAGTCAGCCGGAAAGCCATTGAAAGAGGAGACATTCAACCAAAAGGTACTGGTGGCAAAGGATAAGCTCTTTGATTTTGTGGATACAGCCTTATCAAAAATTAAAGATGTGGATTTGGACTTGAATTTTGGTACGTTTAGAGAGATAGAGCATATCTTCCAGATTCCGGATCCTGACTTTACTGAGATCATCACCGATGTATCGAACGGCACAATCGAATTAATCCCCTGGGCCAGCCAGGAAGTCCGGGCCGAGTGCAAAGTAAAGGTATACCGGGTGAAGGATGATTTAGAAGCAGTACGTGAATTTATGAAAGAAACGATTTTTCAAGTGGAGAGTGGGGTCTTTCATTTCAGCAATGGGCAGAAGTGGATGAAAGTTGCAGCAAAGGTCTTCGTACCTGACCGGAATTATAAAAAGATCAAAATCAGGATGTTTAATGGTTCTGCCCTGGGAGAAAAGCTGCAGGTACAAAAAATAAATGCGAAAACCGCCAATGGAAAAATCATATTAGCTGAGTTAAGGGGAAAAGAAGCTGAATTTGAAACAGCAAATGGGCATATTACGCTGGAGAGATCACATTTCCAATCCGTGGAGGCAGAAACGATTAACGGACCCATCACGGTAAGCGGATCTTACGAACGAGCGGATGTACATTCCTTCAATGGTCATATTGAGTGCAGAATAGATAATAAAGAATGTGAAAGCATCCGGGCAAAAGCGGTGACAGGCAGTATAGATCTTTTTCTTCCCGCTGGTGCCGCGATTGATGGGGATCTGAAAACAAACCTGGGAGGCTTTAACATAAATCTCGGAGGAATAGATGTAGTCGAGGAAAAAAGTGATGTCGGCAAAAAAAGCCTGCGTTTCAAAGCGGACCATCAATCTCAGAAGAAAATTTTGGTGTCGGGAGAAACTATGTCCGGATCTATTTCTGTAAACAGGGATGTCTTGGAGGCATAGTGTTTGAAAGGGGTATAAACAGTTGAGAAAAAAATTAATAAGATCGAAAACCAACCGGAAAGTAGGAGGGGTGCTTGGAGGATTAGCGCAGTCCTTCGGGATCAACACTACTCTTCTGCGGTTAGTTTTCATTATAGCCCTTATCTCCACAGGGTTTACACTGGCTTTCGTATATTTAATTTTCATGTTCATTCTCCCAAATGAGGGGGATCAGTTTTGAAATGGCTGCTTAAGCTGGTTCTTAATGCCATCATATTTATCCTGCTGGCAAATTATCTGCATGGCATTTACCTATCAGGGTTGGGGGCTGCCTTAGGAGCGAGTCTGCTTTTATCACTGCTGAATATGATTGTCCGTCCAATCTTGATATTGCTTACTCTACCGGTTACAATCCTCACCCTGGGGCTGTTCATCCTTGTCATTAATGCTGTAACATTGATGCTGACCGATGGCCTTATGGGAGAAGCTTTTGAGATTGCGGGCTTTGGCACTGCAGTAGTTGCTGCGCTGGTAATGGCCCTTTTGAATATTATCATCAATAGCCTGCTGAAAGAAGAGAAACGAAAGTAAAGGAATGGCGCTGGCATTACTGTCAGCGCTATTTTTTGTTTCTAAATAAGACAAGGAAAAGAGGTGCATATCGTGCGGCTGTCCTAGGGTTCCGAATAATTCGGAATATAACCTCTCTGCAAAAGATCACAAAAAATCCCGGAAGAAAGATTTTCCGGGATAAGTTTAAGAAAGCGCTAAAGAATAGAAGCGTCGAATCCTGCTTTTTTTAATTGTTTAACGAGTTCTTCTGCATTTTTCCTGTCACTAAAGGCTCCGACCTGGACCTTATGAAGATCTTCCGAAGGCTTCGAAGGGGGAGTTGCTGGTTCAGCTGGAGCAGGCATGGCAGGAGCTGGTTTTGCCGCAGGGGGTTTAGCAGGAGCTGGTTTTGGTTTGGCCTTCAGGCCGTATTGCTGGGCTAAGGCCTTAACGATTGCCTCTGCACAGGCCTTTCTGTAATAATCTGAACGAAGCAATTTGATGTCCCTTCGGCTGGTCATAAAGCCGCATTCGATTAAGATGGCGGTCATGCTGCTTTCCCGGAGTACGTGGAAATCAGCTGTTTTAACTCCCCGGTCCTTCACACCGGTTTTGTTGATCAGGCTGGCTTGTACTTTTTTTGCCAATGCAAGGGATTCTTTAGGCTTTGAGGTGTGAATATATGTTTCAATACCTTCTGCATCCACCCAAGCTGTTCCATTTCCGGCTGCATTTGCATGTATGGATACATATACATCAACGCCCAGTGAATTTGCAAAATCGGTACGCTGTTTAAGCGGCACATCATTTTTATCAGAATGGGCAAAATAGACGGTTACATTCTGATAGGTCAGAAGACTTTCTTTGGCATAACTGGCGACAGCACGGTTAAATTCGTATTCTTTAAAACCATCAGGGCTTCGTTTGCCGGGTGTGTTATAGCCATGCCCGGCATCGAGCATGAATTTCATATGCAAAACTCCCATCTTTAGGAATGACTTGTCCATTATTAATATATGAAGTTTTGTCGAAAAAGGAGTCAGTTTACAGAAAAAAGGATTAAGATATCCCTGGCTTGGGGAGAACGTTGCCTGGTTCCTTAGGAACGTGAATCTGCCATACTAGGGAAACCGTTTCAAATATAGAGTTACGTAATGATTCTAGGCTCTTTTCTAAAAGATTGTTGTTTTTTACTAAGTTTGTGAATCTATTCTATTGTTAAACAGTTGATTGGATGTAAGGTGCGAGACTCCTTGATCCAGCTCAAGGCTTTAGACCCTCGAGTCATAAGCCAATCCGTCTATGGGGAGAAAAGCACTCCCCACAGCCGGCTCGTCTTATGCTTGGCTGACGCACGATGCACATGATGTGCGAGCCAGGCGGGGCCACAGGACGTGGCCGTTCAAGCGTGGTAAGTGCGACTAAGCTTCTGTCTTCACTGTCGTTCGCCAATCAGCAAGTCTTCTTTATCGGGTCTCTGCCTGCCAAATTGTTTAGAATTTTATATCAATTGGGATTATCACTGAGCGTTTAATATTTATATGTTGGGCAGGCACCGCTTTCCGCTTTTCTGTGCGGGAGTAGCGGGTATTGTCCAGCTCCGGACTGACACCGCGGGTCTAGCCAATCGCCATTAAAAGGCAAAATCGGCCTTTTACTGCCGCTAGTCTTATGCCGGGCTAACGCACGATGCACAGGATGTGCGAGCCAGGCGGGGCCACAGGACGTGGCCATTCAAGCGTGGTAAGGGCGACTAAGCTTCTGTCTTCGCTGTCGCTTGCCAATCAGCAAGTCTTCTTTATCAGGTTCTGCTTTTCTTTTAGCGTCTTGCCTCTAATTAAAAAGATCATCATTCTGCTTTTGGATGGATCTTTTCTTGAAAAGACCGTCCTCCGCTTTTCGATCAGGTGAGACCCCACAGGCGAAGCCGAGGAGGCTCAAGCAGCCCGCCCCTAAGGTCCGCGAGCATCCTCACGTTCCAATCAACCCCCTTGTACAATAACAATCAAAGTTTACGAAAACAGCCTTATACTAAAAGCTTGTAGTAAAAGTTTATTCCATGCCTGTTGAACCCTCACGCCTGTATACAGGGAGAGAATTGCGGTCCATTTTTATTGAAAAACCGCTATTTGGGGGGAGATGAACTACACTTTGGTTCCCTTTTTTATCACTTTAGTTCCTGGCTCCTGGAAATATGCGTTTTGGAGGAGGTTTTCCTCCAAAAGAAAAGGAAGCAGTTTAATTCCTCATGGCTTATGCTTAACTCTAAGGGAAATATGCTTATCTTCGGCAGGTTTATGCTTACTTTTATAGGTTTTATGCTTATGTTTTCAACGTTTATGCTGATCTCTCTTCCTCCAATGCTTAAGTATAGTGCTTTATGCTTATCCAGCTGCCTTTATGCTTTTCTTTTGAGGAATATGCTGATTCGCCCAGCGTAAATCTTCTGTGTATTGGCAGGGCTCGTTTTAAAGCAGCACAGCAAGAAGGCTGCCGAGACGTTCTCGACAGCCTGGGTATTTCTAACATTAGAATCCAGTTTAAACTATGTTACCAGTAAGCTGCAGGGCATCCTGGTCAGCGATAAGGGTAACGTTGTGGTGAGTCTTTAAAGCGGAAGCGGGGAATTGTTCGCTTACGGAATCTTCAAAAAGCTGTTTAATGGCTTCTGCCTTGGATGCTCCGGAAGCAAGAAGCAGGATCTCCTTGCTTTTTAAAATACTGGCGATTCCCATCGTGATTGCTTCCCTTGGAACACTGTCAATGCTGTCGAAAAACCTGGAATTGGCTTCTCTAGTGCTTTGGTCGAGCTGTACGACATGTACGGTCGATTCAAACGACGTTCCCGGTTCATTAAATCCGATGTGCCCGTTGCGGCCAATACCTAAAACCTGTAAGTCTACACCGCCCAGTCCTTCAATCAGTTTGTCATATCGCTGGCATTCTTCTTCCAGGCTGCCAGCTTTCCCATTCGGAATATGGGTATTTTGTTCTGCTATATCAATATGGCTGAAAAACATGTCACGCATAAAACTTGCGTAGCTGTTGTGGCTGCTTGGTTCCAGACCAACATATTCATCCAGATTCACCGTACGTACATCTTGATAGCTGGTGCCATTTTGGCGGTGATCCTGTATTAACTCCCGATAAAGTCCAACAGGTGTGCTTCCTGTGGCAAGTCCCAGGACGGCAGAGGGTTTTTCTTTTACTAGATTCATTACTTTATTAGCTGCAATGCGGCTCATTTCCTCAAAGCTTTCTGCTTTTATGACGTGAATATTCAATGTTTTTCACCTCTTATTTATATTGTAAGACCGTAACATTCATTTTAGAGCATATCCGGAAACGCCGCGGCAGTAAGTTGCGGCAATTTGGATATCTGGATTTAGGAGGACCAGGTCAGCATCTTTCCCTCTTGCAATGCTTCCTTTCCGATCAAACACACCTAACTGTTTCGCTGGATTTTCAGAAGCAAGGCGGATCACATCCTTTAGTTCCAAATCCGTAAATTCCATCATATTCTTTACACTGTCAAACATTTTTAAAATGCTTCCGGCGAGTGTTCCATCTTCAAGCAGTGCCTGTCCGTTCTCTACGGTAACTTCCTGACCGCCAAGATCGTAGGTGCCAGCGCGCATGCATTTCGCGCGCATAGCATCGGTTATCAATATTATACCCTCACTTCCCTTGGCATTAACGGCAAGCTGAATCATTTCCGGCCGTACATGATGCCCATCAGCAATGACTTCAGCTTTTAGATCCTTCATTAATAGGGCTGCGCCGGCAACTCCTGGCTCGCGATGATGAAGTCCACGCATGCCGTTGAATAAATGAGTTACCTGCCGTGCCCCAGCCTTAACTGCAGCTTCCATCTGTTCATAAGATGCATCGGTATGTCCCATAGAGGCGACGACCCCTGTTTCATGTAAATAGGAAATAAAGGGCAGTCCCTCCGGCTGCTCGGGGGCTACCGTCACAAGCCTGATGCTATCACCGGACGCTGCCTGCCACTTTTTGAACAGCTCTATATCGGGGGCGATAATGTGCTTTTCTGGCTGTGCCCCTTTTTTGGAAGGATTGATAAAGGGTCCCTCCAGGTGGATGCCTAAAACTTCCGCTTCACCAGGCTGGGATTTTTCCATACGGTATTTGCCAGCATTGATGACCGCCGCTTCTATCTCTTTCACTCCCTGAGTGATAGTCGTAGCGAGGAAACTTGTTGTTCCTTCAGCTGGCAGGACTGAAGCGATCGTATGTATGGCTTCCGGTGTACCGTCCATCGTATCTGCCCCGGCCGCTCCGTGAATATGTATGTCTATAAAACCTGGGATAAGCTTCGAACCGGTCTCTGCTTCAACAACCGTAATCCCATCTGTACGGATGTGAGAGGGATCTTGCCCAGCTTCTGCAATTTTTCCGTCTTCAATCAGCACGTAGCCTTTGTGTAAAACTCCTTCTTCAAGATAAATATCGGCATTAGTTATGAGAATTGAGTTCATTCATCGTACCTCCTGCGGCAATCGCTGCCGTTTAATTCCTTTCTTATTGTACCTTAAAAAGGATTCTAGGGTACTTTTCAGATTACCTTCCTTCAAATTGTGAAAATGAACCTGTCAGTATTCCTATATTCAGAAAGCTGTACCTTTGGCTGACAGCCATAAATGGTCATTTGGTTTTCTTTATACGAAATAGGTTTTCAGCGAAAAAAATGCTACAATATAAAAAATAAATGGCAATAAAAATATGATACATCTTAAAGTGTCTCCAGAAGGAGGAAATTATTTGGCAAAGGTACGAACTAAAGATATTATTGAAAAATTTAACCTTGAGTTGATAAGCGGTGAAGAGGGAATTAACCGGCCGATTGTAACAAGTGATTTATCAAGGCCGGGATTAGAAATGGCCGGCTTTTTCGATTATTATCCAGCAGAAAGGGTGCAGCTCCTCGGCATGACGGAGATGGAGTTTTACGACAAGCTGAGCATGCCCGAGCAGAGGCAGAGAATGTCTTCCTTATGCAGTGATTTGACTCCCTGTATCATTGTCACTAGAGGCCAGGAAATCCCTGAATATCTGATCGAGGCTTCAGAACGTGAATCGGTTCCAGTTCTGCGTGCTTCATCCAAAACGACACGGCTTTTTAGCAGGCTGACCAATTACCTGGAATTTAAACTTGCCCCTACAACTGCAGTTCATGGAGTGCTGATCGATATTTACGGTGTAGGTGTTTTAATAACTGGCAAAAGCGGTGTGGGTAAAAGTGAAACAGCGCTTGAACTAGTGAAACGGGGACATCGTCTTGTGGCAGATGACTGTGTAGAAATCCGGCAGGAGGATGAGGAAACACTAGTTGGCAACTCGCCCGAGCTTCTTCAGAATTTATTGGAAATCAGAGGACTTGGCATCATCAATGTAATGACATTATTTGGTGCAGGCGCTGTCCGGAATTACAAGAGAATATCGCTTGTGATTAACCTGGAGCTATGGGAAAAAACGAAGCAGTATGACCGGCTGGGTTTAGATGAAGAAAAGATTAGAATCCTTGATACCGATCTTACTAAGCTGATCGTGCCGGTTCGTCCGGGACGGAATCTAGCGGTCATCATCGAGGTGGCGGCCATGAACTTCCGTTTAAAGCGCATGGGTTATAATGCTGCTCAGCAGTTTACGAGCAAGCTGGCCGACGTCATCATGGAAAGTGATCACCACGACGAAGTATAAAGAATAGTAATGATAGATAGAGAGGGAAATGTGAATGGAGAATTCAATTGAGCCGATCAGCAAGATCGCTTTTGAGCTTGGTCCGCTTTCAGTCCATTGGTATGGAATCATTATCGGGACTGGAGTTCTTTTAGGCCTGCTCCTGGCGATGAGAGAATCTGAAAGGCGGGGGCTTTCTAAGGATACCTTCCTGGATTTGATCTTATTTGCTGTGCCGGCTGCCATCATTTGTGCGAGGATTTATTATGTATTGTTTGAATGGGAGTATTATTCCAAGAATCCCGGCTCGATCATTAAGGTTTGGGAAGGAGGGATAGCCATTCATGGAGCCCTTATCGGATCTGTGCTGACCGCGTATATTTTTACAAAAATAAAGAAGATTTCATTCTGGAAAGTGGCTGATATAGCAGCGCCTAGCATCATCCTTGGCCAGGCGATCGGCAGATGGGGAAACTTCATCAACCAGGAGGCGCATGGCGGGGAAGTGAGCCGAAGCTATTTAGAAGGCCTGCATCTTCCGGATTTCATCGTAAACCAGATGTACATAAACGGCGCTTACTATCACCCGACCTTCTTATATGAATCACTATGGAATTTAGCCGGGTTTATTCTGCTGCTGTTCTTAAGAAGAGTCAACCTCCGTCGAGGAGAGCTTTTCTTGACATATGTGATCTGGTATTCTATCGGCCGCTTTTTTATTGAAGGATTAAGAACAGATAGTCTAATGCTTACAGATTACCTGCGCATTGCACAGGTATTGTCACTGTCACTAATTGTCATAGCGCTGGCTGTAATCATTTACCGCCGGGTGAGCGGCCAGGCAGTTAAACACTATAAGGATGCATAAAAAATGGCCGGATCTCGCGGATCTATAAAAAGAGGGCAGGGGATAAAGGTTTTTTGAACCGGCTATGACTTACAGGGGGGAAGAGTGTTGTTTCTTGGTATGTTTAAAAGGGGACTGCTGGCTGGCTTAAAGACGACGTGGACACTTGGGAAAGTGATATTTCCTGTCACCTTACTTGTTTCGATTCTTCAATACACTCCAGTGCTTGACTGGATCGTTAAAGGGATCTCGCCCTTCATGAAGGTGCTGGGACTGCCGGGTGAAGCTTCCATTCCGCTCGTTTTGGGAAATTTCCTGAACCTTTATGCAGCGATAGGGGGCATATTATCACTCGATTTAACGGTAAAAGAAGTATTCATTCTAGCTGTTATGCTTTCATTCTGCCACAATCTCTTGATCGAGACAGGTGTAGCCCTCAAAGTAGGGGTTAAGCTATGGATCATCCTGTCTGTCAGGATTGGCTTGGCGCTGGCCTCGGCCATTATGATCAATCTGTTCTGGCATGGAGGCGGCGAGCTTGCGCAATACGGGTCGCTGAAATCAAGGGGCGGCGATGTTTCCGGTGCTCTGCCCATTCTGATGAATGGTATGGAGACGGCCTTGATGGGTATTTTAAAGCTGGCAATCATCGTGATACCATTAATGGTTATCATTCAAATTTTAAAAGAACTGAAGTGGCTTGAAAAGGTGTCTGAGGCACTGGGCCCGATGATGAAGGTTCTTGGGATGAATAAGAACGCCTCCATGACGATGGCCACCGGGCTTATCCTCGGCCTGGCTTATGGGGCAGGAGTTATGATACAGGCTGTGCAGGAAGACGGCGTCAGCAAAAGGGATGCCACTCTCGCCTTTATTTTTCTGGTTGCCTGCCATGCTTTTGTGGAGGATACGGTCATATTCATTCCACTCGGAATTCCTGTGTGGCCCCTTTTCCTAATCAGGGTGATTACGGCCTTTATTTTGACAATGCTTGTATCATACCTATGGAAGAGATCGGAAATGGTCAAATTAAGAAAGGAAGCATCTTATGAGCACATCTAATATCACCACAATCTTATTTGATTTAGACGGAACATTGATTAATACAAATGATTTAATTATTGCTTCCTTTGTAAATACGCTGAATCTTTACTTTCCTGATAAATATAAAGAGGAGGATGTTCTCCCGTTCATGGGACCTCCGCTTTACGAATCGTTTTACAGTGTGGATCAGGAATTGGCACATGAGATGGTAGCAAAATACCGGGAATTTAATCTAGCTAACCATGACCAGCTTGTGAAGGAATTCGAAGGTGTGTATGAAACGGTAGAGGCCCTTCATCATGCCGGCTATAAAATGGCAATTGTTTCAACAAAGCTTCATGATACCGTTTTAAGGGGGCTGAAGGTAGGGCGCCTTGACCGGTTCTTTGATGTGATCATTGGCCTTGATGATGTGGAACGGGCAAAACCGGATCCTGAACCGTTACAGAAGGCTCTTAAAATATTGGATTCAACGCCGCAGGAAGCAATCATGGTGGGAGATAACCACCATGATATTCTTGGCGGGAAAAACGCAGGGACGAAAACAGCTGGTGTTTCTTGGACGGCTAAAGGGAGAAACTATCTCGATCAATTCGAACCGGATTATATTCTTGAGCATATGAGCGAGCTGCTGGCTATTGTGGGGGCAGCGGAGAGCGAATGAGGCGGACTACCCGATATCCTGTAGAGGGAGCGAATTCCCTCTGGCATGTGTATAAGACGGTGCCATTTTGGAAAGTAGTAAAGAACTTCCTGGTCATCCAGGCCGCCAGATATACACCTTTTCTAACGGTGAAAAATTGGCTGTATCGCACATTCTTAAGGATGGATATAGGCGAGCAGACGTCTTTTGCCCTGATGGTGATGCTGGATGTGATGTTTCCTGAGAAGATTTCTGTCGGCCGTAATTCCGTAATCGGCTATAATACGACCATTCTGGCGCATGAGTATCTGATAAAGGAATACAGGCTGGGTGAAGTGGTCATAGGAGACGAAGTGATGGTTGGCGCAAATACGACCATTTTGCCGGGCGTAACAATCGGAGACGGTGCAATCGTTTCAGCAGGCACATTAGTGCATAAGGATGTTCCTCCAGGTGCGTTTGCAGGCGGGAATCCCATGCAGATCATCTATACAAAAGAGCAGCTCCGGGAACGGATGGATCTGGAAGCATCAGAGTAATCAAAAAGGACTTGACGGCAGGCGGTGCCGCAAGTCCTTTTTTGCTGTTTCGATGATTTTAATGCCGCAGACGGTTTGAGGCCTCATTTGATCAGTTCAGTCAAATCCCCTTCCAGGCGCTCCATAATTTCCTGAAGCGTAATACCCCCCTGGGCTGTCGAAGTTTCATAAGCATTCTTTAAAATATCAAAAAAAAGCTCCTGTTTCTGCTCTGTACTCATAACCAAGTCTCCATATAATCGTATTTTTCTAACCACATATCATCTGTTCCTTCAAATTAAGTCCATGAATAAACTCTACATTGTTTAAGACGTTATTACCCAGGGAAGGTTACACTTAAACATGGGGACTGTCCCCCATTTCCCGAATATTTCCCAAGGGGGTTCTTTTTTCTTGACGATTAGGGACAGCAGAAGTAAAATACTTGTAACTTTAATTTATTAGTACATTAGCAAACTAAAGGATTTTGAAAATTTTAAAACTCCTTATGAGGAATCATTTTATAGAGGATGTGTGTTGAGTTGCCTATGCCGTTTATGTTCGAGAAACCGCTCGGAATGAGGGATTCTCTTCCGTTATTATATGAACGAAAAAAGAACCTGCGCTTGGCCGTTTCCGGCGAATTTGAAGCCTGGGGCTATCAGTTTATCGAAACACCTGCACTGGAATACTACGAAACCATTGGTGAAGCTTCCTCCATCCAAAATCAGCAGATGTTCAAGCTTCTTGACCAGCAGGGTGATACCGTCGTTTTAAGGCCGGATATGACTGCTCCCATTGCAAGGGTGGCCGCTTCAAAGCTATTAAAGCAGCAGGTTCCAGTCAGGCTTGCCTATTCAGCTAATGTCTACCGTGCACAGCAGAAGGAAGGCGGGAGAGCTGCAGAGTTTGAACAAATCGGTATAGAAACCATTGGGGACGGAACGATCAGTGCTGACTCTGAAATCATCAGTTTATTAATTTCTTCTCTTAAAAAAGCAGGATTTACAAAATTTCAGATTTCTATCGGTCATATTGGATTTATCCAGCAGCTGATGCTCGATATTTTAGGCAGGGAAGACCGCGTGAGCCAGCTTTCAAATTATTTAATTGAACGGAATTATGTAGGCTACAGAGACCATATCAACTCTCTTGCGCTAGCAAATATAGATAAACAAAGATTAATTGATATCCTAGATTTAAAAGGTACAGAAAATATTTTAGAAAAAGCTGGAGCACTTCTTGAACATAACCGGGGTGCCGAAAAGCTGAATGAATTGGCCCAGCTCATGCAGCAGTTAAAAGAGTATGGAGCAGAGCAGTATGTAAGCCTTGATTTAACCTTGATGAATACGATCAGCTATTATTCCGGAATCGTGTTTGAAGTATATGCAGAAGGTGTTAATTTTCCAGTAGGGAATGGCGGCCGTTATAATTCCCTATTGAAAAAGTTCGGCAGAGATACACCTGCGACTGGTTTTGCCCTCCGGGTCGATCGTCTGATCGAAGCAATGGGGACGCTTAAAGATCAAGCAGAAATAGAATGTGTCATTTTCACACCTGAAAGGAAGCAGGATGCCTTGAAGCTGGTGAATGAGCGGAGGGCAGGCGGAAGCAGGATCGCTATGCAGGATCTTAACGGAATAGGGGATCTGGATTCGTTCACAAAAAACTATTCAGAGGTACATTATTTCATTGGAGCTCCCGGAAAGGATGAAACGCCATGAACGAAATGCTGACTATGGCCATGCCGAAGGGGAGGATTTTTGAAGAGGCACTGGAATTATTAAGGCAGGCTGGTTATTCACTTCCTCAGGAATTTGAAGATTCCAGAAAACTGATTATAGATTTAGAAGACGAAAAGCTGAGGTTCATGCTGGCAAAGCCAATGGATGTTGCGACCTATGTAGAGCAGGGGGTTGCCGATATTGGGATTGCAGGTAAGGATGTTCTCCTTGAAGAGGAACCGGACGTATATGAGCTGCTTGACCTCCATATCAGCCATTGTTATTTGGCGGTAGCAGGAGTTCTGGGTTCGGCCATTAATGAGGCTGCACCAAAAATTGCGACGAAATATCCGAATGTTGCATCCCACTATTTCAGGGAGCAGGGTGAGCAGGTGGAAATCATTAAGCTTAACGGTTCCATTGAACTTGCTCCGTTAATCGGACTGGCTGAAAGAATTGTGGATATTGTTTCTACAGGGCAGACCTTAAAAGAGAATGGACTGGTTGAGTTTGAAAGAATTGCCGAGGTCACTTCAAGGCTGATTGCAAATCGGGCAAGCTATCGTTTAAAGGAACAGCGTATTTCGGAAATGGTGGAGAGATTATCTAAAATAATTAATAAGTAACTATGTGAAGGTCCATGGTTGAAAGTGAATGGAACGCACATGCGAGGCTCCTTTGGAACAAGACAGGGAGACCCAGGTAACACCGGAGGAGCTCCCCGAACGGCCGCGGAATGCAGGGCGTTATGCTTCAATCATCAGACCACTTTAACAGGACTAATAAAAATAAACGCAATTTTAAAAAAGGATGCGGGAAACTCATGAAGATTGAACGGTTGACTAAAGGGCTGTCGCTGAAACGTTCCGTTGAAAATGGGACTCAGGAACAGAGGGACGCAGTCATTGGAATTATCAGCAGTGTACGCAAAAAAGGAGATTCTGCCCTTCATGAATGGACAAGGAAGTTTGACGGCGCAGAACTGTCTGAGCTGCAGGTTTCCTCTCTTGAAATAGACGAGGCGGCAGACTCTATATCAAGTGAGATGGCTGATGTTATAAAGGAAGCGGCGGAAAATATCCGTTCCTTTCATACTAAGCAGCTGAGGAATTCGTGGATGACCACAGATGGAACTGGCACTCTTCTTGGACAGAAGGTGACCCCGCTTGATTCCGTAGGTGTGTACGTGCCAGGAGGAAAAGCGGCTTATCCATCATCTGTATTAATGAATGTGATTCCAGCCCGTACAGCAGGTGTGAAACGCATTGTGATGGTAACTCCACCCGATCGGGATGGCAAGCTGCCTGCCGGCGTTCTGGCTGCTGCAAAAATAGCAGGAGTGGATGAAATATATAAAGTGGGCGGTGCACAGGCTGTCGCTGCGCTGGCGTATGGCACTGAAACGATATCACCCGTTGATAAAATTGTGGGACCGGGGAATATTTATGTGGCCCTTGCCAAGCGTGAAGTGTTTGGGGATGTGGACATCGATATGATCGCTGGTCCGAGCGAAATTGCTATCCTGGCTGATGAGACGGCTATTGCCTCTGAAGTGGCGGCAGATTTACTGTCACAGGCCGAGCATGATGAGCGGGCGAGCAGTGTGCTTATCACTACGTCCGCGGAGCTTGCGGAAGGGGTTTCGAAGGAAGTAGAGAAACAGCTCTCTGCTTTGCCAAAGGAGCCTATAGCCAGAAGTTCAATTAAGGATTTCGGGCGGATTTATGTGGCAGAAACGATGGAGGCGGCCGTTGAAGCGGTGAATGACATTGCGCCAGAGCATCTTGAGGTAATGACGGAAAACCCGATTGAGCTGCTGGGACAGATCCGGCATGCAGGAGCGATTTTCCTCGGAAGATACAGCTCGGAACCCGTAGGCGATTACTTTGCGGGTCCTAACCACGTACTTCCCACTAACGGAACAGCGAGATTCTCAAGCCCCCTTAATGTGGAAGACTTTCAAAAGAAATCGAGCGTAATCATGTACAGCAAACAGGCCTTTGGCCAAAACGCTGCCAAAATAGCCGCATTTGCAAGACTTGAAGGATTAGAAGCCCACGCGAGGGCGATTGAATCGAGACTTGGAGAATAAGCTTGGGAAATGGGGGACTGTCCCCCAAAAAAACAGGCAGAAATGCAGGGATATAGGGACTTTCTTCGTTTGGGAAATAGGGGACTGTCCCCACAATATAGGAGGGGTTTTGATGGAGCGGGTTGCAAGAATCGAGAGGAAGACGAATGAGACGGATATTAAGCTCGAGTTTGGTATTGATGGTGAGGGTCTTGCTTCATTAGAGACGGGGGTTCCGTTTCTCACGCATATGCTGGATTTGTTTACGAAGCACGGGCAGTTTAATTTGATTGTGGATGCTAAAGGAGATATTGAGGTCGATGATCATCATACATCTGAAGATATCGCAATCTGCCTGGGCCAGGCGCTCACGCAGGCGCTCGGTGACAAGCGCGGAATTAAGCGGTACGGCAATGCATTTGTACCAATGGATGAAGCATTGGCACAGGTTGTGGTCGATTTAAGCAACCGCCCTCATCTTGAATTCAGGGCAGAATTTCCTTCACAGAAGGTAGGCACGTTCGATACGGAGCTTGTTCATGAATTTTTATGGAAGCTGGCCCTCGAAACGCGGATGAACCTGCACGTCATTGTTCACTATGGACAAAATACGCACCACATTATTGAAGCGATCTTTAAGGCACTGGCCCGTGCGCTGGACGAGGCTACAACCATAGACCCAAGAGTTAAAGGAGTGCCTTCCACGAAAGGGATGTTATAAATGATCGGCATCGTAGATTATGGCATGGGAAATCTGTTTAGCGTCAGCAAAGCTCTTGAGCGGCTGGGCGCTGACTATTTCCTGTCATCTGACCCTGAAAAATTGGCAGAGGCTAAGGCGATCCTGCTTCCTGGTGTAGGAGCGTTCAAGGATGCAATGGACCAATTAAATGCTCTAGGACTTACACCCTTCTTAAAGGATTATGCTCTAAGCGGCCGGCCGCTGCTGGGCATCTGCTTAGGGATGCAGCTGTTATTTGAGAACAGCGATGAATACGGTTTTGCTGAAGGCCTTTCTTTACTGCCAGGCACCATCAGACATTTCCCTGGTGTTGATGCAGACGGAAATACCTATAAAGTCCCGCACATGGGCTGGAATAAACTCAAGTACCAAGTTCCTTCGCCGCTGTTGAACGGCATTGAAGAAAGCCATGTGTATTTTGTCCATTCTTATTTGGCAAAAACCGATAGTGAAATGATCAATGCAAGTGCAGTTTATGGAGAAGAAGTTCCGGCCATCGTGTCTAGGAACAATGTGATGGGCATGCAGTTCCACCCAGAGAAAAGCGGGGAAACAGGAATGGCGCTGCTCCGAAATTTTATTAACCTGTCAGAAAGCAAGGTGACCTTATGAGTTCATTCATGATCTATCCGGCTATTGATATCCGGGGCGGAAAATGTGTAAGACTTCTTCAGGGGGATTATGAGAAGGAAACCATCTACGGCGATTCTCCGTCCGAAATGGCAAAAAGCTTCGCAGAGCAGGGGACTTCCTGGATTCATATGGTTGACCTGGACGGAGCGAAAGCCGGGAGTCCGGTGAATGATGCTTCCGTCATTCAAGCTGCACGTGAATTAGGAGTAAACATCCAGGTCGGCGGCGGCATCAGGACGGAAAAGGATATTCTTCATTACCTTAATAGCGGGGTTACGCGTGTGATTTTAGGCAGCATAGCGGTGTCTGATAAGGATTTTACAAAGGATATGCTGAAAAAGTATGGACGATCCATAGCCATCGGCATCGATGCTAAAAATGGCATGGCAGCCACACATGGCTGGCTGCAGACGTCAGAGGTAAAAGCTGTTGAGCTTGGTAAAGCGCTGGCTGATGCAGGCGCGGAGACGTTTATATTTACTGATATTGAAACAGATGGCATGCTTTCAGGCCCCAATGTGGACGCTGTTGCAGGGATGGCCAGAGAGACAGGAAAGAGTGTCATTGCTTCAGGCGGTGTCAGCAGCCTGGGGGATATCAAAGGCCTTTCTAGACTAGCCTCAAGCGGGGTGTCGGGTGCCATTGTCGGTAAAGCCTTATATACAGGGGTATTTACAGTGCGTGAGGCGCTTAAAGAGGTGCAGCAATGATAACCAAACGGATTATTCCCTGTCTGGATGTAAAAGAAGGAAGAGTGGTAAAAGGAATTCAATTCTTAAGCCTTAGGGATGCCGGAGACCCGGTGGAGCTTGCTGCCTTTTACGACCGTGAAGGTGCGGATGAGCTAGTCTTTTTAGATATTTCGGCCTCACATGAAGGCAGAAAAACGATGGTTGAAGTCGTGAAAAGTGTGGCGGCATCTCTTGCCATTCCTTTTACGGTAGGCGGCGGCATCAACTCTCTTGAAGATATGAAGCGGATCCTTCGTGCCGGTGCTGATAAAGTTTCGCTCAATACAGCAGCGGTGGTGAATCCAGGCTTAATTTCAGAGGGTGCTAGATTCTTTGGCACGCAGTGTATCGTCGTTGCCATTGATGCAAAGTATGATGAGGAAGCAGGAACCTGGGTTGTATATACGCATGGCGGCAGAACGAAGACAGAGAAGACAGCCGTAGCCTGGGCGCAGGAAGCCGTTACATTGGGTGCAGGCGAAATTCTGCTTACAAGCATGGATAGCGATGGAGAGAAACAGGGATTCAATCTTGAGCTCACCTCCGCTGTCAGCAAAGCCGTGAGCGTTCCTGTTATTGCTTCAGGCGGCGCCGGCAATGCGGAACATTTTTATGAAGCTTTCACACGCGGCAAGGCAGATGCCGCACTTGCAGCTTCTATTCTCCATTACAAAGAAACGTCTGTAACAGAAGTGAAGAATTTTTTACTAAGCCGGGGAGTGAACATACGATGAATGTACAGGATTTAAAATTTGATGAAAAAGGCTTGCTGCCGGCTATTGTCCAGGATATGAATACGAAAGAGGTTTTAACCCTTGCCTATATGAATGAGGAATCTCTTAAGCGGTCTATGGAAACAGGGGAAACCTGGTTCTTCAGCCGTTCGAGAAATGAACTGTGGCATAAGGGAGAAACAAGCGGAAACACTCAGAACATTAAAGAAATAAAATATGATTGTGATCAGGATGCATTAGTAGTCCTGGTTGTACCAAAAGGCCCTGCCTGCCATACTGGATCTGTCAGCTGCTTCACTGAAAGTGTCTATCAATCAGAGGAGCCTGCAGGAGGTTCTGCTGGAAGTTCCTCGCCTGCGGATTTCCTGCTCGAGCTGGAAGAGTTAATTGCAGAGAGAGAAAGACTGCGTCCGGAAGGATCCTATTCAACGTACCTGTTTGAAAAGGGAGTTGACAAGATTCTTAAAAAAGTAGGAGAAGAATCGGCTGAGGTCATCATTGCAGCCAAAAATAGAGACGCAGAAGAATTGAAGTGGGAAACTGCCGATCTCTTCTATCACGTACTCATTCTGCTGCGGGAACAAAACCTGCCATTCACTGAAGTTCTTAACGTACTCAAACAAAGACATCGGGATGGGAAATAATTGGGAAATGGGGACTGTCCCCATTTCCCATTTTTGTGGTATAATGCTTTAGTTAATTAATGTTTTGTTAATGGAGGACTTCCATGTCTAAGGATTCAAAAGCTATACAGCAGGCACAAATTTTTTCATTTCATCCTACAGGCGAGTATTACTTTGCCAAGGGATTAAAATATTTTCACCGCCGGGATTTACATAAGGCGAAAAAGTATATGGAACGAGCGTACGAGCTGGAGGCCGGCGAGCCAATGATTGCATGCCAGCTCGCTATTGTTTGTACAGAGCTTGGTGAATATGAGCATTCAAATGAGCTTCTCCAGACGATCTTAAGCGGCCTTGATCCCTTCATGACCGAATGCCACTACTTTTTGGCGAATAATTATGCCCATTTGGGGATGTTTAAAGAAGCATATAAACACGTAAACGATTACCTGGATAAAGAAGAAGACGGAGAATTCAGTGATGATGCTGAAGAGCTGATCGATCTCATTGCGTTCGAGATGGATGAGACAGGGGAGTCGCTAGAATACCTGGATCAGCAGGACGGATTGATCTTTAAACAGGAAAAAGCCAGGGAACAGCTTGAAACAGGCAATTTTGCCAAAGCCATAGAAACCTTAAGCGAAATAGTAAAAGAATACCCAGAATTCTGGTCGGCTTATAATAACTTGGCGCTGGCCCATTTTTACCTGGGAAAAACGGATGAGGCTTTTAATGTACTGGATGAAGTACTTGAGAAAAATCCAGGGAATCTTTATGCCCTTTGCAACCAGCTTGTGTTTCATCATTATCAAAAGAATGCCGGCAAGGTTGCTGAAATTACAGCCATGCTTGAAAAAA
The DNA here is from genome assembly GCF_002863585.1 of Peribacillus deserti. GTDB lineage: Bacteria > Bacillota > Bacilli > Bacillales > DSM-1321 > Paraperibacillus > Paraperibacillus deserti_A. Next base: position 40,388 of record NZ_PGUY01000047.1, read on the forward strand.
TCCGTCCGATCATGAATGAACAGCGATTTAAGCTTGGAGCCACATTCGCCATGACCGGTCAGTACGAACAGGCGTATAAATGGCTTAAGCTTCTGCAGAAAAAAGGGTTTGATCACGACGGCACTTTCTATTATTGGCTGGCGGACAGCGCCTATCACCTTGGACATACACATACTGCAGAGCAGGCGTGGAAACGGGTGCTTTCCTTCAACCCTGAAAAAGAAGGAATGGAGCCATGGAAAGAAGCTAAAGAGGTTTCCGGGTTTGAAGACCATTACCCTTCGATTATGAAACGGCTCGAGAGCGATTTGATCGAGGAAAGATTGTTTGGGATTTTCCTGACCAAGCATTCTATCCATCAGAAACGAGTCAGCAATCATGATGCCTTTACTAACAATAAAAAATTTGATGATCTTGAAAAAGAATACTCAAGGTATATCAGGTCTTCAGTAAGAAAGCATTCTGCCGGGGCCATCCATTTTGCCGATCACACAGCAGATCTGTTATTATCACATTACCGGCCGATCAAGCTTACTGAAGCAGGCGTTTTCCTGATGTGGTTCACTGTTGCTGCCGAAGCGTACAAGCGCGATATACCGCTCAAAAATGTACAGGCTCATGCGGCATCTATCGATTTCATTTGGCATAGGCTGAGAAATGAACCGATGACCCAGAAGGAAGCGGCTGAGAAATATGGGGTTTCAACTGCGACACTTAGAAAATACATTCAATCAGTGAATGATTTGCTCGTTTAACCTGCTCGGTTTTTTTCGGTTTGAGCAAATATTTGGACTGAATTATATAACTTATATACGATAGTGTTTAGGAAATACTAGGATTATCTTTGCATACATTGCGGTGGATGCCTATCATATAAGGGGTGTGCAATATGACTGATGAAAAAATTTATGATGTGATTATAATCGGGGCAGGTCCTGCGGGAATGACTGCGGCCGTATATACCTCCCGTGCAAATTTATCTACGTTGATGATCGAACGCGGCGTGCCGGGCGGACAGATGGCGAATACAGAGGAAGTTGAAAACTATCCGGGTTTTGAAACCATTCTCGGGCCTGAGCTCTCTACAAAAATGTTCGACCATGCCAAAAAGTTTGGTGCAGAATATGCGTATGGTGACGTCAAAAGCGTTATTGACGGACAGGAATATAAAACGGTTAAGGTAAGCAATAAAGAATATAAAGCGAGAAGCATCATCATTTCTTCAGGTGCCGAATACAAGAAAATCGGCGTTCCTGGCGAGAAGGAATTAGGCGGCCGCGGTGTATCCTATTGTGCGGTTTGTGACGGCGCCTTTTTCCGGAATAAAGAACTTTTCGTCATTGGCGGCGGAGACTCAGCAGTGGAGGAAGGCGTTTATTTAACGCGGTTCGCTTCAAAAGTAACGATCGTTCACCGCAGAGATGAACTTCGTGCTCAGAAAATCCTTCAGCAGCGTGCTTTTGACAACGAAAAGGTGGATTTCATCTGGAATCACACGATCAAAGAAATTAAAGACAAGGACGGAAGTGGAAAAGTCGGAAGTGTAACCCTTGTTTCTACTGTAAATGGTGAGGAGAAGGAGCTTCCGGCTGATGGTGTATTTATTTACATCGGCATGCTTCCGCTATCCAAGCCTTTCGAAGACCTGGGAATTACGAATGTGAACGGGTACATCGAAACGAATGACCGGATGGAAACAAAGGTTCCAGGCATTTTTGCAGCTGGAGACATCCGTGAAAAATCTCTCCGCCAAATCGTAACGGCTACCGGCGACGGCAGTATTGCTGCACAGAGTGCCCAGCATTTTGTTGAAGAATTGATGGAGAGCATGAAAGCGGCAAAACAGTAAAAACTTAAATTGGCAAAATTTACATTTCGTCATGTTGTTTTAATTCTGCTGTAACACGAATGAAATATAAAATGGGTATCATTAAAATAGAAATTGACCCCCTTTTATACAAATTTATTTTGTAGAAGCACAGGCAGATGCCTGTGCTAATTTTTTTGGGCAGAGAACCTGCGGGTGGCTATAAGTGGATAAAAATACATTCTATGTTCATTGTAGCGTCATTTTAAAAATAGTATAATGGAATGAATATCATTTTTTGTAAATGCCAGCTATCTACTATTGGAATAGCTATATATAAATGTTGTTGATGATGAGGTGACGAAATCGTGCAGCGTGTAACAAACTGTGTATTGGTTAACGATAATCAAGCATTACTGCTTAAGAAGCCTCGCCGTGGATGGTTTGTGGCCCCTGGCGGCAAAATGGAGCCGGGAGAGTCCATCCGGGATGCCTGTATCCGGGAATATAGGGAAGAAACAGGAATTTATCTGCGCAACCCTTCCATTAAGGGGATTTTTACATTTATCATGAAAGAAGGAGACAAAGTATTATCCGAATGGATGATGTTTACCTTTTATGCCACAGAGTTTGACGGTGTTAATGTAGAGGAGTGCGAAGAAGGGGAGCTTTCCTGGCAGCCTCTTGATATGATCAGTAAATTGCCGATGGCAGCCGGTGACCATCATATTCTTGATTACATGGTACACGGCTCGGGCATTATTTATGGAACATTTACGTACACTCCGGATTTTGAATTGATTGCCTATCGGCTGGATCCCAGCTGATTGGCGGTCTCTAGAGAGAGGGGAAGCATATGAGTACAGGTTCTGTTAACGATATTCAGCTTGTTATTATTACAGGGATGTCAGGTGCCGGAAAAACAGTGGCCATTCAAAGCTTTGAGGACTTAGGCTTCTTTTGTGTGGATAATCTGCCGCCAACCCTGCTTCCTAAGTTCTTGGAACTGATGAAGGAATCAGGCAGCAAAATGAATAAAGTGGCTCTGGGCATGGACTTGCGTGGAAGAGAGTTTTTTGAACATTTATTCCGTGCGCTGGATGAGATGAGTGAAAGATCTTGGATCACACCGCAGATATTATTCCTTGATGCTGATGATTCTGTGCTTGTGAGACGATATAAAGAAACTAGAAGGACCCATCCTTTAGCGCCAGTAGGCCTGCCGCTCGAAGGGATTCAATTAGAGCGGGGCATGCTTGAAGAGCTCAAAGGAAGGGCCAGATTCATATACAATACTTCAGATTTAAAGCCGCGGGAGCTTCGGGAAAAGATCCTCAGTGAATTTTCAACGAATAATAAAAGCACGTTCATGGTGAATGTTATGTCATTCGGCTTTAAGCATGGGATCCCGATTGACGCAGACTTAGTCTTCGATGTCCGCTTTCTGCCAAATCCTCACTATATCGATGCCATGAGGCCTAAAACGGGGCTTGATGAGGATGTTAATGAGTACGTGCTCAAATGGAGCGAAACACAGAAGTTTCTAGAGAAAGTGACAGATTTACTGACCTTTATGCTTCCTCATTATAAAAGGGAAGGCAAAGCCCAGCTTATAATAGCAATCGGCTGTACCGGAGGCCAGCATAGATCGGTTGCCCTTGCCGAATATATCGGCCATTTCTTTAAAAAGGATTATTTTACACAGATCACTCACCGGGATATTGAAAAAAGGAAGGGTCAAACCGATGCAAAATAATCCCACACTGCCTAAGATTGTCGTTATCGGCGGGGGAACAGGATTGCCTGTATTAATACGAGGGCTTAAAAAATATCCGATAGATATCACTGCAATTGTAACGGTGGCAGATGACGGAGGGAGTTCGGGACGCCTGCGGGACGATATGCATATACCGCCCCCGGGAGATGTGAGGAATGTTCTTGCTGCCTTATCAGATGTCGAACCTTTGGTGGAGCAGATGTTCCAGCACCGCTTCAGCCATTCGGTGGAGTTAACCGGTCATTCTCTCGGAAATTTGATCATTGCTGCGATGACATCCATAACCGGGGATTTTGTCCATGCGATACAAGAAATGAGCAAGGTACTAAATGTACGCGGCAAAGTCATCCCTGCGGCAAATCAGAGTGTTGTTCTGCACGCCGAAATGGAAGATGGCTCGATCGTTACAGGTGAGTCCAAAATTCCACAGCAAGGTAAAAGGATTAAAAGGGTTTTTCTAACGCCTGATCATATTCAACCGCTTTCAGAAGCCTTGGAAGAAATAAAAAATGCAAATTTAATCGTTATCGGGCCTGGAAGCCTGTATACCAGCATCCTTCCAAATCTGCTTGTTCCTGATTTAGGCAGGGCAGTCTGCCGTTCAAAGGCAAAGAAAGTTTATATATGCAATCTGATGACTCAGGCGGGAGAGACGTTGAATTTTACCGCAAGCGACCATGTGGAAGCTATATACCAGCATATGCAATGCTCGTTCATTGATGCTATTCTTGTCAATAATGAAGAAATTCCGCAGGATGCCAAACTCAAGTACAAAGAAGAGTATGCTAAACCGGTTATTTATGATTTTGACCGCCTGAGCCAGTTCGGAGTTGAAGTGCTGCAGGAGCCGATTGTAAGCTATGACGGGAATGTAGTCCGCCATGATACAAAAAAGGTAGCAGAAATTTTATATAATTTATTATTAAGTGAACACAAACTGGCAAGTCATCCGTAGAAAAGGATGGACAGCATTCAAGACAGGAGGTGAGAGAGATGTCTTTTGCATCAGAGACAAAAAAAGAGCTTACAACTTTAGAGGTTAAAGACTGCTGTGTCAATGCAGAACTTTCAGCACTCATACGGATGAATGGCTCACTCTCCTTTTCAAACAAAAAACTGGTCGTGGATATCCAAACCGAAAATGCCGCCATTGCGAGAAGAATATATACATTGTTAAAAAAGAGCTTTAATGTTCCAGTGGAGCTGCTGGTCAGGAAGAAGATGAAGCTTAAGAAAAATAATGTGTACATAGTCCGCTTGTCACATCAGGCCCAGGAAATCCTTCAAACGCTTAAAATCATTGGCGAGGGCTTTACCATTCATCGTGATATTTCAAAAGAGCTGACAGCCAAGAAGTGCTGTAAGCGGTCCTATTTAAGAGGGGCCTTCTTAGCGGGAGGATCGGTCAATAACCCGGAAACTTCCTCTTATCATCTCGAAATTTCTTCGCTATACAAAGAGCATAATGACGAACTTTGTGAATTGATGAACGGATTTGATTTAAAGGCTAAAACCCTAGAGCGGAAAAAAGGCTATATTGTGTACCTGAAAGAAGCAGAAAAAATAGCCGAGTTCTTGAATATCATTGGTGCACACAGTGCTCTTTTGCGATTTGAGGATGTAAGGATCGTCCGGGATATGAGAAATTCGGTTAACAGACTGGTTAACTGTGAGACGGCGAACTTAAATAAAACCATCGGTGCATCCTTAAGGCAGGTTGAAAATATTAAACTGATTGAACAGACAATCGGTCTCAGCGTCCTTCCAGATAAGCTCCGGGAAATTGCTGAGCTTCGTGTGGCCTATCAGGATGTGACTCTTAAAGAACTAGGCGAGATGGTTTCCGGCGGCAATATCAGTAAATCCGGAATCAATCATCGACTTAGAAAAATCGATGAAATAGCCGAAAAGCTTCGATCCGGGGAACCGATTTCATAAATGATCAAGAAACGGTTTCAAGAGATGGAATAAATGGTTAAATAAGTATAATACTCTAATGATTTAAAACATAAATAATAAAAAGCGATAGGGGAGGAAAAAAGAGATGGTTGATAAAGTAGTCCAGGTCCGCCTGAAAACCGGGCTCCAAGCCCGCCCGGCCGCACTATTTGTCCAGGAGGCCAACCGGTTCACAGCAGATGTTTTTCTGGAGAAGGATGGCAAAAAAGTCAATGCGAAAAGCATCATGGGGCTCATGAGTCTAGCGGTCAGCACAGGTTCTGAAGTGAAGCTGGTTGCGGATGGCAGAGATGAAGAGGAAGCGTTAGAGGCATTAGAGGCATTTGTACAAAAGCAAGACTAATATTTCAGTAAAAACTGTCCTTAGCGGCAGTTTTTTTCTTGTGGCAAAGGTTTGAACAGGACCCGCCAAAGAATGAAGATTAGTATTATATCAAAAAGACCGCACTCACAAAGGAGGGCGGTCTCATGTATTATTATGATTTTTTCTCAAGGTCGTTACGAGTCATGATTTTGTCAACCAAACCATACTCAACAGCTCTTTCAGCAGTCATGAAGTTGTCGCGGTCCGTATCGCGGGCAATAACCTCAATCGGCTGTCCAGTCCGTTCAGAAAGAACCTCATTTAACTTTTGACGCAAGAAAAGAATGCGCTTTGCAGCGATTTCAATTTCAGTAGCCTGGCCTTGAGCCCCACCAAGCGGCTGATGGATCATCACTTCACTGTTAGGAAGAACATAGCGTTTTCCTTTTTCACCAGCTGCCAGCAGGAAAGCACCCATGGATGCAGCCATACCAATACAGATTGTAGAAACCTGAGGCTTAATGAATTGCATTGTATCGTAAATCGCCATACCAGCTGTAATGCTTCCGCCTGGGCTGTTAATGTAAAGGTGGATGTCCTTCTCAGGGTTTTCCGCTTCAAGGAAAAGCAGCTGAGCTACGATGGAATTCGCTACATTATCATCAATAGCGCTTCCAAGCATGATAATCCGGTCTTTCAATAAGCGTGAATAAATATCATAAGCACGCTCACCACGGTTTGTTTGTTCAATAACTGTAGGAATTAAATTCATATATCTTTCTCCTCCTTTAAAGAAGTAATCCAGATGGATTATTTATCCTCATGTGATAATGATACACAATTGGTCAATTTAGGTCAAACGATAGGCTTGATTATCATTCGACAAACCTCTTGTTTATGTATTAAAATAAAAAACATGTTTGACCTTACGGGTATATTTTCTGCTCGAATTGAAATACTTTAACCATGATACCCAAAGTTATCCGTTTTAAACATAATTTGCTCTTGCAAAAGTGTAAGAAGTTCCATATAATAATGTCTTGAGGCGTTAAATTTTAGCTTGCCCTCGTGGTGCAACGGATAGCACGTGAGATTCCGGTTCTTAAGATGTGGGTTCGATTCCTGCCGAGGGCGTACCAGGACTCTTCGCTGAGTTAAGCGAAGGGTCTTTTTTGTTTGTTTTATCTTAGCCGCTTTTGACCGGTTTGAAGATGCAGAACGGTGGTTGCTTGATCTTTATGCAGGATTTTCTGGATTTATGAACGATTTTTATGATATATGCAGGATTTTTTAGATATATGCAGGATTTTTATGATATATGCACGTTAAATGGAATATATGCAGGATTAGTAAATTCCACACCCTGCTCTTCATAGGCCTGGCATAATATAAGTGCAGCTTAGCGCTATAGTGGTCAGGTCTTCTCCTTGTCCATGAACATGCCCCTTACAATCCAACGAACCGCATTTTGTGTACGTTATTATCAAGGAAATGTATCCTTGACGGCATCTAAAATTGTAAACGGTTACATTTTCCTTTCTATCTGATCTTTTTTTATAATAGAATAGGGATGGGGGGGAGATTGGTATGGAATTGAGGAATGGGCTGTTTCAGCAGCAGAGTTTGAAGCTTTCGATGACGCAGGAGTTAAGCCAGGCGATTGCCTTGCTGCAGTATACGTCTCAGGAGCTTGCTGCTTATCTGGAGGAGAAGGCAGCGGAAAACCCATTAGTGTCTATAGATTCTTCACCTGATGGTTCTTTTAGTGATCGGATGAAACGGAAGAGCAGTATGCGGGCACCCCGTGAAAAAGATGCTAAGTATTGGCTGGAGCAGATTGGCAGCCAATCTGTATCGCTAAGTGATTATTTGAAATGGCAGTTATCGCTATATAGCTTAGACCATATAGAAAAGAAAGTCATGCATTGCTTGATTTTAAATTTAGATCAGAATGGGTATTTGCGGGCATCTCTGGATGATGTTGCCGGGCTTGCCGGCTGTGGCATACCAGTAGTGGAGAATTGCCTGCAGGAACTGCAGAGGCTTGAACCGGCTGGAATCGGGGCCAGGAATTTGCAGGAATGCCTGCTTCTCCAAGCCCAAAGAATGGGGCATGAAATGAAGCATGCCAAACTCATACTGAAGGAACACTTTCTGCTGTTTGCTGAAAAGAAGTGGAAAGAGCTTGCCAGGAAACTGGGTATTTCTTTAAGGGATATACAGGATGTGCAGGATTATGTTCTTACCTTTAATCCAAGGCCGGGTGCTTCCTTTCATCAGGAAAAGGCTTCCTATGTGGTTCCTGATGTGAAGGTGGAGTACAGGGATGGGGGCCTTAGGGTGCGATTATTAGAAAACCAGTCCTATCAATGGAATTTAAACCAGAGCTATTATGATGCATTAAAGGCCTATAAAGACCAGGGCGTTGATAAGTTCATCCAGGAGAAGTGGCAGGAATTTCAGTGGATTTCAAGAAGCCTTCAACAGAGAAAAGAGACCATTTTAAAAGTGACTAAATTAATCGTAGACAAACAGGCACAGTGTTTTATAAAAGGTCTTAGTGAGCTTAAGCCCATGACCATGAGGGAATTGGCAGAGGAACTCGGAATCCATGAGTCGACTGTAAGCAGAACAGTGAGGGAGAAATATGTACAGGCGCCTTTTGGCACGGTCGAGCTGCGGGCTTTTTTCACGTCTAATCTGCAATCTGTTTCTGCTGAAGATATTTCGGCGGCGTCGGCAAAAAAGGAATTGCAGCTGCTTATTGATAACGAAGATAAACTCAAACCATTATCTGATCAAGATATATCTGATATATTGAAAAAGGAAAAGGGGATTATTCTTTCTAGACGCACGGTTGCTAAGTATCGTGATCAGTTGAATATTCCTTCCTCTTCTAAAAGAAAACGCTATAGCTAGGGTGGATGGCATGAAAGAAATCATATTTTATACAAGAGCGCAGTGTCCGCTTTGTGACAAAGCAAAAGAGCTGCTGGAACTCATGAAGGGCGATCTGAATGTTTCTATCAATGAGATTGATATCCATTCAAGCGATCATCTCGTTGAACAGTTTGGGTTAATGATCCCGGTAGTAGAATATCAAGGTGTGGTGCTGCAATATGGCCAGATTGATCCGGCAGAGTTAAAGAAACAGCTGGGATAACATGCTTGCAAATAAGCGGAATTTAATAAAAACCAGATAAAGGTCCGGCCTGGATAGAAGAGCGCTGAAAGGGGGGAAATAACCCGTCAAACTGCAGGTTTTAAGCGGAAGCGCTTGCAGAAAAAACTTGAACATATTAGTTGAACTATGAATATACTCCTGTTAGAATGAGACTTGAAATAGGGAGTATTTTTTTTGCTGGTAGTGGGACATAATATGTCTATGCGGGACAAAAAACGACCAACCTAGTTCGCGGTTAAAGAAGGAGTAATCAATCAATGCGCTCATTAATTGAGGTACAAAGAAAATTATTGCCTGATTTAATGGATGTTATGCAGAAGCGCTATCATATCCTCCGTTACATAAAATTTATGCAGCCTGTTGGCAGGAGAAACTTAGCAGTTAGTCTTAGCCTGACGGAGAGGACGTTGAGGGCGGAGGTTGAATTTCTTAAGTCTCAAAACCTTATTGATATATTCCCTTCAGGAATGCAGCTTACAGATGCCGGCTTCGATTTATTAGAAAAATTAGATGGTGTAATGAGAGAGTTAACGGGTATAGACAAAAAGGAAGATGGATTAGCCAAGAAGTACTCCATTAAAGAAGTCATTATAGTCAGTGGAAATAGTGATGTATCACCCTGGGTCAAAGCAGAATTGGGAAAAGAATGTGCTGCTTGCATAAAAAGGAATTTATCGGGGGAAAATATCATCGCTGTAACTGGCGGTTCTACACTGGCTGCAGTTGCTGATATGCTGACACCGGATTCCCGCAAGACGCTGTTTGTCCCAGCACGGGGCGGTCTGGGTGAGGAAATGGAAAATCAGGCTAATGTAATTGCGGCCAATATGGCTGCTAACATGAATTCTTCCTACAGGGTCTTATATGTACCGGAGCAGGTTAGCAAGGAAGCGTATCTTTCATTTATGAAAGAGCCGGCCATTAAAGAAGTCATCTCTCTTATTAAAACAGCTAACATCGTGGTGCACGGCATTGGTGATGCAACCGTCATGGCTGGGCGGAGAAAATCTTCTCCGGAAATTATGATGAAGATAAAAGATGGGAATGCTGTTGGAGAAGCTTTTGGATACTACTTTAATGAAAAGCCTGAGATCGTTCACAAAGTTCATACAGTCGGTATCCAGAAAGAAGATCTGGACCATGCCGACAGTGTAATAGCTGTTGCCGGCGGCAGTTCAAAAGCCAAAGCAATCAGGGCCTATCTTAAAATGGCACCCTCTGCCACTACCCTAATAACAGATGAATCTGTTGCAAATGAGTTATTAAAGGGCTAAGTCCTTTTAAATATAGTAACTATAAAATTAATTCCCTAATTTTAAAGGAGGATTTTCACATGACAGTAAAAGTTGGTATTAACGGATTTGGCCGTATTGGACGTAACGTTTTCCGCGCGGCTTTAAAGAACCCAAATGTAGAAATCGTAGCAATCAATGACTTAACAGATGCAGCAATGCTTGCACATTTATTGCAATATGATACAGTTCACGGCACTCTTTCTGAAAAAGTAAGTGTTGATGGAGATACTTTAGTTGTTGAAGGACACAAAGTAAAAGTTTTAGCAGAGCGCGACCCAGCTCAGCTTGGATGGGGAGACCTTGGCGTAGAAGTAGTTGTTGAATCAACTGGCCGTTTCACTAAGCGTGAAGATGCTGCTAAACACTTAGAAGCTGGCGCTAAGAAAGTAATCATTTCTGCTCCTGCTAACGACGAAGACATCACAATCGTTATGGGTGTTAACAACGATAAATACGATCCAGCTAACCACCACGTAATCTCTAATGCATCTTGTACTACAAACTGCCTTGCGCCGTTTGCGAAAGTACTTCATGAGCAATTCGGAATCGTACGCGGTATGATGACAACTGTTCACTCTTATACAAACGACCAGCAGATCCTTGACCTGCCGCACAAAGACTACCGTCGTGCACGTGCAGCTGCTGAAAACATCATCCCGACTACAACTGGAGCTGCAAAAGCTGTAGCACTAGTATTGCCTGAACTTAAAGGTAAATTAAACGGTATGGCTATGCGTGTACCAACTCCAAACGTATCTGTAGTTGACCTTGTTGCTGAGCTTGATAAGAATACAACTGTTGAAGAAGTGAACGCTGCACTTAAAGCGGCTGCTGAAGGCGACCTTAAAGGAATCCTTGAGTACAATGAGCTTCCATTAGTATCTACTGACTACAATGGCAGCACCTATTCTTCTTCTGTTGATGCTCTATCAACAATGGTAATGGAAGGCAATATGGTTAAAGTTCTTTCTTGGTATGACAACGAAACTGGCTACTCTAACCGTGTAGTTGACCTTGTTGATTTCATCGCTGGCAAAGGTCTTTAATTCCTAGCATTTGCTTAAATATTACATCTCAATATTTTGGCTTTATTGGTAAAAATATGGCTATAATAACAAAGAGATAAGGGGAGCGGGGATACATACCCTTCTTCCCTCTTTTTTTGAGAATAGCAGATCAAGCCTGCCGCCGGGCGTTAGCCTGCTGATCGGCAAGGCTACATAAAAGGAGGTCTTTAGGTTCATGAATAAGAAATCAGTCAAGGATATTGATGTTAAAGGAAAACGAGTATTTTGCCGTGTAGACTTCAATGTGCCTATGCAAAAAGGTGAAATAACGGATGAAACAAGAATTAAAGCGGCTGTTCCAACCATTCAGTATCTAACTGAGCAGGGTGCAAAGGTTATATTAGCCAGCCACCTAGGACGTCCTAAAGGCCAGGTAGTGGAAGAGTTACGATTAAATCCAGTTGCTAATAGACTAAGCGAGATTTTGGCGAAGAATGTGAAAAAAACAGATGAAGCATATGGTGATTCTGTAAAAGCTGAAATCGAAAAAATGGAAGAGGGAGACGTTCTTCTATTAGAAAACGTTCGTTTTTATCCTGGAGAGGAAAAAAATGACCCTGAATTAGCAAAGTCTTTTGCTGAACTGGCTGATGTATATGTGAATGATGCATTTGGAGCTGCGCACCGCGCCCACGCGTCCACTGAAGGAATTGCCAAGCATCTGCCTGCAGTTGCAGGACTATTAATGCAAAAAGAGCTTGATGTATTAGGCAAAGCATTGCTTGATCCGGATCGTCCGTTTACTGCCATTGTCGGCGGTGCGAAAGTAAAAGACAAGATCGGTGTTATCGAAAATCTGCTTGATAAAGTGGATAACTTGATTATCGGCGGCGGCCTTGCTTATACATTTATTAAATCTCAGGGGCATGAAATCGGTAAATCCCTTCTAGAAGAAGACAAAATTGAGCTTGCAGCTTCATTTATTGAAAAAGCAAAAGAAAAGAAAGTCAACTTCTATATGCCTGAAGATGTCGTCATCGCTGATGACTTCTCAGAGGATGCCAATACTAGACATGTTGATATCACTGACATTCCTTCTGACTGGGAAGCACTGGATATCGGTCCTAAAACACGAGAAAAGTATGCAGAGGTCATTAAAGGTTCAAGATTAGTTATCTGGAACGGGCCTATGGGCGTATTTGAATTGAATGTATTTGCCAACGGAACAAAAGCAGTTGCGCAGGCACTTGCTGATTCTGCTAATACATTCAGTGTAATCGGCGGCGGAGACTCAGCGGCTGCAGCAGAAAAGTTCGGATTAGCTGACAAAATGTCTCATATTTCTACAGGCGGAGGAGCTTCCCTTGAATTCATGGAAGGTAAAGAGCTTCCGGGTGTAGTTGCATTAAACGATAAGTAATGTTCTAGGGACGAAAGCACTTGAAAGGGTGAAAGATATGCGTAAACCAATTATTGCAGGTAACTGGAAGATGAATAAAAAGCTTGGCGAAGCAAAGAGCTTTGTTGAAGAAGTAAAGGGTTTAATCCCATCTCCGGAATCAGTGGATTCTGTTATTTGTGCGCCAGCGTTATTTTTAAATGAATTAGTTCAGCTGACTGAGGGCAGAGACCTTAAAATCGGTGCCCAAAACATGCACTTCGAAGAAAACGGAGCCTTTACAGGGGAAGTCAGCCCGGCTGCTTTAGAAGATCTTGGTGTTCAATATGTCATCATCGGTCATTCAGAACGCCGTGAAATGTTTAATGAAACAGACGAAACAGTGAATAAAAAAGCTCTTTCAGCCTTTAAATACAATTTGACTCCAATCGTTTGCTGCGGTGAAACTCTTGAAGAGCGCGAAAGCGGACAAACTAACGAGCTTGTCGGCAATCAGGTGAAAAAAGCATTAACCGGTCTTACACCAGAACAGGTGAAAAATACAGTTATCGCTTATGAGCCGATCTGGGCAATCGGAACCGGGAAATCATCTACAGCAGAAGATGCTAATGAGGTTTGTGCCCACATACGTTCCGTTGTTGCTTCAGAATTTTCTCAGGATGTTGCAGATGCAGTCCGTATCCAGTATGGCGGCAGCGTAAAGCCATCCAACATTAAGGAATACATGAGCCAGCCTGATATCGATGGTGCACTTGTCGGCGGAGCCAGCTTAGAAGCACAGTCTTTCCTTCAATTATTAGAGGGTGGAAAGAATGAGTAAATCACCTGTAGCGCTGATTATCCTGGACGGCTTTGCATGCCGTAACGAAACAAAAGGAAACGCAGTTGCACAAGCAAAGAAACCTAATTTTGATCGTTTCTGGAACCAGTTTCCGCACTCACATTTAACAGCTTCTGGTGAAGCTGTGGGCCTTCCTGAAGGTCAGATGGGGAACTCAGAAGTAGGTCATTTAAATATCGGTGCAGGAAGACCGGTCTATCAAAGCTTGACCCGCGTAAACCTGGCTATCCGCAAAGGTGAGTTTGAAAATAACGAAACCTTCATCTCTGCGATGAACCATGTGAAGCAAAAGGGAACCAATCTTCATTTGTTCGGCCTGCTTTCTGATGGCGGTGTACACAGCCATATTAATCACATGTTTGCACTCCTGCGACTTGCTGCTAAAGAAGGAATAGAGAATGTGTATATTCATGGAATTTTGGATGGCCGTGATGTTCCTCCAAAATCAGCGGAAGATTTCATTAAGCAGACAGAGGAAGTCATCAAAGAAGTTGGCGTCGGCAAGATCGCTACAATATCCGGACGCTTCTATTCCATGGACAGAGATAAGCGCTGGGAACGGGTTGAAAAATCATACCGGGCGATGGTCGATGCGGATGGCCCTGTTTACAGTTCCGCAATGGAATGTTTAGAAGACTCATATAGAAACGGAATTTTTGATGAATTCGTTCTTCCTTCCGTTATTACGGATAAAACAGGTAAGCCGGTAGCGACTATACAAGACAATGATGCGGTGATTTTCTATAATTTCCGCCCGGACCGTGCGATCCAAATCTCAAACACGTTCACAAATGAAGACTTCCGTGCGTTTGACCGCGGACCTAAAGCGCCAAAGGATCTTTTCTTTGTATGCTTGACTCATTTTTCTGAAACAGTCAAAGGATATGTGGCATTCCAGCCTATCAATCTGGACAATACTCTAGGTGAAGTCATTTCTGCTGCAGGACGCACTCAGCTGCGGATAGCTGAAACGGAAAAATACCCGCATGTTACGTTCTTCATGAGCGGCGGCCGTGAGAAGGAGTTCCCTGGAGAGAAGCGGATTCTCATCAATTCTCCGAAAGTGGCGACCTACGACCTAAAGCCTGAAATGAGCGCTTACGAAGTGACAGATGCATTGCTGAAGGAAATTAGTGAAGATAATTTCGATGCGATTATTCTTAACTTTGCAAATCCGGATATGGTTGGACATTCCGGTATGTTAGAGCCTACAATAAAGGCGATAGAGACTGTGGACGAATGTCTTGGGAAAATTGTGGATTTGATTTTATCCAAAGGCGGATCAGCAATCATTACGGCCGACCATGGAAATGCAGACGAAGTGGTAACACTCGAAGGCAACCCTATGACAGCCCATACGACAAACCCTGTTCCAGTTATCGTTACAAAAGAAGGCGTGACCTTAAGGGAAGATGGCATTTTGGGTGATCTTGCACCAACTATGCTGCAGTTATTAGGATTAGAGAAATCTAAAGAGATGTCTGGAAATTCTATTATTAAGTAAAAACCCGGCCTGTACGGGATAAAAAATGTTAATTCAAAGGAGAGTTTTTAAATGCCATTCATTACACATGTATACGCAAGAGAAGTTCTTGATTCACGCGGTAACCCAACAGTAGAAGTAGAAGTTATGACAGAGTCAGGCTTTTTCGGCCGCTCAATCGTTCCTTCAGGTGCATCCACTGGAGAACACGAAGCTGTAGAACTTCGTGATGGTGACAAGTCCCGCTACCTTGGTAAAGGGGTTCAGCAGGCAGTTTCCAACGTTAACGACGTAATCGCTGATGAAATCATCGGTATGGACGTTACTGACCAAGTTGGAATCGACCGTACTCTAATCGCTCTTGACGGCACTGAAAACAAAGGTAAATTAGGCGCAAACGCTATTCTTGGTGTTTCTATGGCTGTAGCACATGCTGGTGCAGACTCTGTAGGACTTCCTTTATACCGTTACCTTGGAGGAGTTAACGCTAAGCAGCTTCCAACTCCAATGATGAACATCATCAACGGCGGATCTCATGCTGACAACAACGTAGACTTCCAGGAATTCATGATTCTTCCTGTTGGGGCTCCTTCATTCAAAGAAGCGCTTCGTATGGGTGCAGAAGTATTCCATTCTCTTAAGAAAGTTCTTAGCAGCAGAGGGTTAAACACTGCAGTTGGTGACGAAGGCGGATTTGCTCCAAACCTTGGTTCTAACCGTGAAGCATTAGAAGTTATCATTGAAGCGATCAAAGGTGCTGGCTATGAAGCAGGTACTGATATTCTTCTTGGAATGGACGTTGCTTCTTCTGAATTCTTTAACAAAGAAACAGGCAAATACGACCTAGCTGGTGAAGGCCGCACTGGTCTATCTTCAGAAGATATGGTTGCCTTCTACGAAGAGCTTGTTAATGAGTTCCCAATCGTATCTATTGAAGATGGTTTGGATGAAAACGACTGGGAAGGCCACAAGCTTCTGACTGATCGTCTTGGCAAGAAGATTCAATTAGTCGGTGACGATCTATTCGTTACAAACACTAAGAAGCTTGCACAAGGTATCGAGCAGGGCGTAGGTAACTCTATCCTTATCAAAGTGAACCAAATCGGTACACTTACTGAAACATTTGATGCAATCGAAATGGCTAAGCGTGCTGGCTACACAGCAGTAGTTTCCCACCGTTCTGGTGAAACAGAAGATGCAACAATTGCAGACATCGCTGTTGCTACAAATGCAGGCCAAATCAAAACTGGTTCACTTTCACGTACGGACCGTATTGCGAAATACAACCAGCTTCTTCGTATCGAAGATGAGCTTGGCGAGCTAGCTGTTTATGAAGGCTTAAAATCTTTCTATAACTTAAAGCGATAATTGAAAATTAATGAAAGGCCCTAAACCTGACGAGGTTTAGGGCCTTTTTTTTTATCTCTTAATAACTGATAGCAAAAACAAGAACCCTTAATACATAGAGAGAATAATATAAAGTATCCTGCCTGTCCTCAGTTCATTTAGTAGAAAGGAGCTTTATATGAACCGGATTAAATTTGAGCATTTGTTTGCTTTTATTATTATATGTGTACTCTCAGCCTCTCTTTTTATATTTAAAGATAATAGCGAAATTTCGTATCTGATAGTAGGGGTCTTAGCCAATTCCTTAGGAGCCATAAGTGCCTTTTATTTCACAAAACATGATCCGCGCAAAAAACAAAAATAGAATGGGGCAATCCTTGGAGATGCCGCTTATTTATTACTGATATAATCGATAACCAACGCCTTTTGAAATTTTTCTAAAAAGACCCCGATACACGCTGCTGCAATCAATAACGGATAAAACCTATGAATCGTCTCTGCCAGCAGGGAAGCTGTCCAATACCGGTGAAGCAGGCCAGAGCCCCCTTGATAGACAGCTGCAATGGTAACTACTATAAAAAGAGAAAACCAGATGAACGTCAAGGTACTGGTGCCAAACCGGAAAGAAGCCGCTATTATGCCGATCCCTAAGGCAATTACTGGAATCCATAGAGGGTGTAAATGCAACTCTTGAATATGAACTGTCTCTAGCACAATGGGCGAAGTCAGCATGCTCGCTAAATACCATGAACTTATAAAATACGCTAAAAACAAGAGCCATTTTCGGTTATTGTATTTTGTCTTCCATAAGAGAAAAGCAGAGGCAGCGATTAAAAGGCCGTCCAGCCATATGCTGTGATAGATAAATAAAACGAGGGCGGTAAAGAGGCTGAATAGGATATTAATACTGTCTAGAACGCGCAAACCCTTCAAATACATGGGAACTCCTCCTCTCATAACTAATCAAATTCTCTCTATATATAAAAATTATCCTATTTATACAGGGGATAACCTTGAATGGAGAAATATTTTTTGGCAGATTATTGTTTTCTGCTGTACTCAGTACAGCAATATGCCCGCCCTGGGCCTGTATGAAAGGGTTTCTCTATAGGAACTCCTGGAGGTGATCTTATTGCCTTTGTGAAGGTCATTTCTCTAACTGATATGTTCCTCAATCTCCTTATGAGGCCATTTCGCTTTCTGATTTACTATGTTTTGTCCTTTATGCGCTTTATCAAGGACCTTTTGCTTTGTAATTTACTATGTTTTGTCCTTCATGCGCCTTATGAAGGACATTTTACTTTGTGATTTACTTTGTTTTGTCTTTCATACGCCTTATGAAGCCCTTTTTGGTAACTGATTAACGGTGTTTTGTCCCTCATCCGCTTAATGAAGCCCTTTTTGGTATCTGATTAACGGTGTTTTGTCCTTCATTCGCCATATGAAGCCCTTTTTGGAATCTGTTTTACTATGTTTTGTCCTTCATCCGCCTTATGAAGACCTTTTTGTAAATTGTTTTACTATGTTTTGTCCTTCATCCGCCTTATGAAGACCTTTTTGTTAACTGTTTTACTATGTTTCGTCCTTCATGTGCCTTATGAAGGACATTTTACTTTGTGATTTACTTTGTTTTGTCTTTCATACGCCTTATGAAGCCCTTTTTGGTATCTGATTAACGGTGTTTTGTCCTTCATCCGCTTTATGAAGACTTTTTTGGGAGAACGTATTTTATTCTGTGTAAATGGTTATAATTGCCAATGAGGAGATGATCATTTATGCATAAGGATATGACAATTAAGGACTTAGCGAGAGAATGTAAGACAGTAGATGATATACAGTTTATGTTGAAGGATTTGTTCCGGGAAACTCTTCAACTAGTGTTTGAAGCAGAGATTGAGGACCACCTTGGATATGCCAAGAATCATATTTCTGGAAATAACACAGGCAATAGCCGAAACGGTTATATGAAAAAGACTATTAAAACCAAGTTTGGAAACACCACCTTAGATATTCCCAGGGATCGAAAAGGCGATTATGAACCCCAGATTATCAAGAAGTATGAAACTTCCATTAATGGTTTGGAAGATCAAATACTGGCCCTCTATTCTAAAGGAATGTCTACGCGGGATATTGAAGATCATATGCAGGATATTTATGGTATTCATGTATCTCCAACCATGGTAAGTAAGGTAACGGATAAAATTTTACCTCTTGTGTATGACTGGCAAGCCCGTCCTTTGGACGCTGTCTATCCGATCGTTTATTTAGATGCTATTCATTTTAAGGTGCGCCATGAGAATCGGATTATTAGCAAGGCTGCTTATACTGTTTTGGGAATAAATACGGATGGTGTAAAGGATATTTTAGGCATTTGGATTGGCGAGAATGAGAGCGCAAGCTTTTGGCTGAGTGTCTGTTCGGACTTGAAAAGCAGAGGGGTCGAAGACATCCTCATTGCTTGTAAAGACGGGCTTTCCGGCTTTTCTGATGCCATAATTGCTACTTTTCCTCAAACGCACATTCAATTATGTGTGATCCATCAATTACGAGCGAATATGAAATATGTAGCTACTAAGGATCGTACTGGGGTTATGGGGGATTTGAAGAAAGTATATAAAGCTGCCACACTGGAACAGGCCGAGTCAAACTTTGCAAAGTTGAAAGAACTATGGGAGAAAAAATATCCTACCGTTATTAAATCATGGGAAGAAAATTGGCTTGAACTCACAGCTTTCTTCCACTACCCACCGATCATTAGAAAGATGATTTATACAACCAATACAGTCGAGGGTTTTCATAGACAGCTTAGAAAGGTCACAAAAACCAAGAATACTTATCCAACGGATAATGCCTTGAGAAAAATTGTCTATCTAGCCACTATCGGAGTAACGGATAAATGGACTAAACCTATACCAGATTGGCTAGAATGTAAGGCACAGTTTGATATTATTTTTGAGGGTCGCCTTGGGAATTAACCACCTTCAATTTAACTAGGTGGCGTGTGTTGGGACTACGTCCCAAGAGTTTTACGCTTTGCTTCTCCCAAAAGAAGTCAAAAAAAGAGAAGAGAACTCCTCTCTTCTTGTTCAGAACCCTGTCAGGTGCTCGGGGTGCTCTCCAGCATTGCCCTATCCCCCTAGATAGGTAAGAGCCCTAAACATTATGAGCGTTTACAAGATGAATTATTCATTTACACAAAATATTTTATATTCCCTATGAAGGACATTTTACTTTGTGATTAACGGTGTTTTGTCCTTCATTGTCTGATGAAGGCAATTTCACTTTCCGATTTACTGTGTTCATCCTTTTATTCGCATGATCAAGGCCATTCAGTTCTGTTTTAGTATGTTTTGTCCTTGATTCCCTCAACAAGCCTATTTCTCTTCGCCTATCATACTTTGTTCTCTAATCACAATTGTGAAGGACGTTTCTTTATGTCGCCTGATCCGCACTTTAAGTGCAACGAATCACAAGAAAGACAAAGTTAGCTGTTTTTTCCTAAGCCATTAAAAAGCGATGTATAAAATCTGCTAGTCGGATAATAGGCCCTGCCGGCACAAGGTATTACCTATAAATAACCACTTCGAACAACTGCCCCATTGTAGAGATGGAAACTTTATGGTACATTTAAAATACTGTAGTCGTATTCAGGAGGTGAACTCGTGCACGCATTATTAGTTACTCTATTAGTCATTGATTGTATTGCACTTATCATAGTTGTATTGCTTCAGTCAGGAAAAAGCGCGGGGCTTTCAGGTGCCATTTCTGGTGGCGCAGAGCAGCTTTTTGGAAAACAGAAAGCTAGAGGAATGGATCTTATCCTTCAGCGTGTAACCATTGTATTGGCTGTTTTGTTTTTTGTGTTGTCTATTCTGGTTTCTTATGTTCAGCTATAAAATATGTACAGATAAACCCGGCATAAAAGCCGGGTTTTTTGCTATTCATAGGAGCCGAGCCTTTTATGAGCCACTGGTGGAGGATTGCTTTATAATAGAAGGAAATATACAAATCAGGGAATAGTTTCATTAAAACTGCTCCCAATTGGAATAATACAATAAGAGAACATCAACGAAGGAGCTTTTCAATCATGAGAATTAAATTACCGCAGCCATTTACCTTTGAAGGAGGTAAACGTGCTGTCTTACTTTTACATGGATTTACTGGTAACTCTGCAGATGTAAGGATGCTGGGAAGATATTTAGAGAAGCGGGGCTATACCTGCCATGCTCCTCATTATAAAGGACATGGAGTGCCGCCTGAAGAATTAGTCCACACAGGTCCTAAGGATTGGTGGAAGGATGTCATGAGAGCATACGATTTTCTTAAAAGTAAAGGATATGAGGAAATTGCTGCTGTAGGTTTATCGCTGGGCGGCGTATTTTCATTGAAATTAGGTTACACTGTACCTATAAAGGGTATCGTACCAATGTGTGCACCCATGTATATAAAAAGTGAGGAAGTCATGTATAAAGGCGTCCTTGAGTACGCCCGTGAATGGAAAATGAGAGAAGGTAAATCGCCGGAACAAATAGAAGAGGAGATGCAGGAGTTCAGTAAAACACCGATGAACACCTTGAAAGGTCTGCAGGACCTTATAGCAGACGTCCGCGATCATGTTGACCACATATATGCCCCGTTATTCGTGGTTCAGGCCCGCAATGACCACATGATTAATACAGACAGTGCTAATATCATCTATAATTCAGCAGAGTCCGTTAATAAAGACATCAAATGGTATGAAGAATCAGGCCATGTCATAACTCTTGATAAAGAAAAAGAACAGCTTCATGAAGATGTGTATAAGTTTTTAGAAAGCCTAGATTGGCAAGACTAATGTTACCCCGCATAAGGAGGGATTTTTAGATGGATGAAGTAATCCAGCAGCATGTAGAACGTCTGCTTGAATATATGAAAGAAAGCAGCTATAAACCATTAACGGTTCAAGAATTAGAAGAAGCTTTTGGCATAAATGACTCTTCTGAATTTAAAGATTTTGTAAAAGCACTGGTCCATATGGAAGAAAAGGGGCTTGTTGTAAGAACGAGGAATAATAGATATGGGCTGCCTGAGAAAATGAATTTGGTTCGCGGGAAATTGACAGGCCATGCGAAGGGCTTTGCCTTCGTTGTTCCGGATGAGCCTGGAATGGATGATATCTTTATCCCTCCGAGTGAAACAAAAAATGCGATGCATGGCGACATAGTGCTAGCCCGTGTATCTGAGGAAAAATCAGGTTCGCGCCGCGAAGGAACCATTGAGAAAATCGTGGAACGCGGCATACACGAGATCGTAGGTACATATACAGAAAGCAAAAGCTTCGGTTTCGTGATTGCAGATGATAAAAAAATAGCAAATGATATCTTTATACCGAAAGGCGCTTCTATGGGAGCGGTTGAAGGCCATAAGGTTGTCGTCAAACTGGTATCTTACCCGCAGGGCGGTCTTAGTGCAGAAGGAGAAGTCATTGAAATCCTTGGTCATAAGAACGACCCTGGAGTCGATATTCTTTCTGTTATCCATAAACATGGAATCGCCGTTCCATTCCCTGAAGAGGTCATCGAACAGGCGAATAGTGTCCCAGATACCATTGAAGAGGATCAAATCGGAAATCGCCGAGACCTTCGTGACCAGATGATTGTGACCATTGATGGAGCTGACGCAAAGGATTTGGATGATGCTGTAACAGTGACACGCCTGGATAACGGCAACTATAAATTGGGAGTCCATATTGCCGATGTGAGCTATTATGTGACGGAAGGGTCTCCAATCGACGTGGAAGCTGCCGACCGCGGTACAAGCGTTTACTTGGTCGACCGGGTTATCCCAATGATTCCCCATCGTCTGTCCAATGGGATTTGCTCCTTGAATCCGAAGATTAACCGCTTCACTTTATCCTGTGATATGGAGATTAATGCGGAAGGTACTGTTGTTAAACACGAAATCTTTGAAAGTGTGATCAAAACCACTGAACGAATGACGTATTCTGATGTGAATAGAATATTAGTGGATAAAGATGAAGAGCTTCGCAGCCGTTATGAGCCTCTTGTGCCTATGTTCGAAGATATGGAACAGCTGGCACAGGTTTTACGGAACAAACGTATGAAGCGCGGTGCGATTGACTTCGACTTTAAAGAGGCTAAGGTGCTCGTGGATGACGAGGGCCATCCGACAGAAGTCGTTCTTCGTGAGCGCTCAGTGGCTGAAAAGCTGATTGAAGAATTTATGCTTGTCGCCAATGAAACAGTCGCCGAACATTTCCATTGGATGGACGTTCCGTTCATATACCGTATCCATGAAGATCCGAAAGAGGAAAAATTAAGGCGTTTCTTTGAATTCATTACAAATTTCGGCTATATCGTTAAAGGAAGTGCCAATTCCGTACATCCGCGCGCCCTGCAGGAAATAATTGAGGCGGTAGAGGGCAAGCCGGAGGAAATGGTGATATCGACTGTAATGCTCCGTTCGATGCAGCAGGCGAAATATGATCCGGAAAGTCTTGGCCACTTTGGCCTGTCAGCCGATTACTATACTCACTTCACGTCTCCAATCCGACGGTACCCGGATTTGATTGTTCATCGCTTAATCCGTACGTATCTGATTGAAGGCAAGCTGGACCCGTCCACAAGAGCCAAGTGGGGAGCTGTGCTTCCGGAAATTGCGAAGCATACCTCTGAAAGGGAGCGCCGTGCTGTCGACGCTGAGAGGGAAACAGATGACCTCAAAAAAGCTGAGTTCATGATGGATAAAATTGGTGAAGAATACGATGGAATCATCGGCTCTGTAACCAGCTTTGGTATGTTTGTGGAGCTTTCGAACACCATTGAAGGACTTGTCCATGTAAGTGTCATGAATGATGATTATTACCGCTTCGATGAGCGCCATCTGGCTATGATCGGTGAACGTACCGGCAAAGTATTCCGTATTGGTGATGAAATAACCATCCGAGTTTCAAACGTGAACAAAGATGAAAGAGCCATTGATTTTGAAATTGTCGGGATGAAGAATAACCGCCAGAATGAGACTGGAGAAAGAAAAGTCTTTAAAACAGGCGGCGGACGCCGTAAAGATGATACAGGCGGAAGAGGAAATGGCGGCCAAGGCGGATCAAGAGGGCGCCGGGGCGGTAAAGGTGAAAAGTCTGGAGCTGGAAAATCCGCTGAGAGCAAACCCCGCCGCAAGAAAAAGTTCTTTGAGAACGCACCTGCGGCCAAACGTAAAAAGAAAAAGAGATAAGGTGAATTGCAAAAGGGAGCCTTTTATAGAGGCTCCCAGTTGTATTTCTATATTTGGACTGGTTTTTTAGTGGTGGCTTGGACGGCGGTCATAAAGTCACTTTTTTAGTGGAAATCGCTAATATGAAGGCTGAAACCGGCTACTTTGGTGGCCTTTCTTAAAAAAACAGTGGGTTTTGGAGCCAGGAAAGCATGAATTTGGATGATATACCACTCATTTTAGTAAAATTGACTTAATGCAGCCTGGTTTATGCTTTCATTTATGGGTTTTATGCTTATATTTAGAAGGTTTATGCTTATGATTTTAGGTTTTATGCTTAAGTTTTCCTTGTCTATGCTTATCTGGCTGCATTCAATGCTTATATTTGATGCTTTATGCTTATCCAGAGTCCTTTATGCTTATCTGCCAGACAATATGTGACCCTAAGCTTAGCATGAATCAACACCAACTCAAAAAGACCGCCGATACTTTCTCGACAGCTGGGGCCTTACCCAAACAGTGGCAATCTTTCTTCCAGAAACCCCTGTTTGAAGAAAGGGGCTGTTTTTGGTACAATTTTTGGATAGACCATAGAGATACGGATTTTTTTCCGAGGGGAGTAGAAACTATGCCAAAGGGTACAGGAAAACTTATTTCAAATAATAAAAAAGCATATCATGATTATTTTATAGAAGAAACATATGAGGCAGGCATCGTTCTGCAGGGTACTGAGATTAAATCAATCAGAGCGGGAAGGGTCAACTTGAAGGATTCGTACGCTCGTGTCCAAAATGGCGAAATGTATTTATACAGCATGCACGTCAGCCCATATGAGCAGGGGAACCGCTATAATCACGATCCCGAACGGCCAAGGAAGCTGCTGCTTCACAAACGAGAAATTGATAAGCTGTTTGGAGAAACAAAAGAGCAGGGCTATGCGCTCCTCCCATTAAAGGTATACTTGAAAAATGGTTTTGCTAAGGTTTTAATCGGACTAGGCAAGGGTAAAAAACAATATGACAAACGTGAGGACGCTAAGAAGAAAGAGGCCAAGCGTGAAATCGAGCGTGCTTTCCGCGACCGCCAGAAGATGTAGCCATGAATCTCAGGCAGGATGTGGATATAGCATTTTTGCAGGATTCGTGCTATAATAACTTATGTAGCACGTTACAATTGAATAAGCAGTTAAGCTGAATTATTCTCGTACGTCACTTTCTTATATCTGGGGACGCTACGGATTCGACAGGGATAGTTCGAGCTTAAGTTGCGAGTCGAGGGGATCGGCCTCGTTAAAACGTCAAAGCCTATAACTGGCAAACAACAAAACTCTTTCGCTTTAGCTGCTTAATAACAGTTTAAAGTGGTTCGCCCCTCCATCGCCTGTGTGGTAGGGTAGCGGACTCAAATTTAGCAGGCTACGCCGGAGTCCACCGTCTGAGGATGAAGGAAGAGAACAACCAGACTAGCTGCCCGGACGCCTGTCGATAGGCAAATGGAGCAGCGAAACATCAATATGTCGACTACACTCGTAGAAGCTTAAGTGGCGATGTTTCTGGACGAGGGTTCGACTCCCTCCGTCTCCACCATACATATTGTAGGGTGGATTTTTTATTTAGAATGAAAAATATATAAAGCATAAATTGTCCCAAGAGACAGTTTATGCTTTATTTTGTTTTTGGACAGCGGATTCTGCTAATACCGTATTTTGAGTAAAAAGATCCGTAATTTCTTTTTTTACGAAGTAAAATTGTTATTTGAATGAATTAGAGATAATAACTATGTAGTTGATATAATGAATTGGAGAAACTTAGAATGACTATTCTTTATTGTAAGCTGATCAAAAAATTGAAAAGGGGTGTTCCTTGATGACAAATACTAGAATGAATCCTAAGGTTGATGAATATTTAAGTAAGGCGAAAAAGTGGCAGGGAGAATCTGAAAAATTGAGAATGATTATTCTTGACTGCGAGCTGACCGAAGAATTTAAGTGGATGCATCCTTGTTATACATTTGAGAAGAAAAATATCGTTTTAATACATGGATTTAAAGAATATTGTGCGCTTCTGTTTCACAAGGGTGCCTTGTTACAGGATGCTCATGGGATTCTAATCCAACAAACGGAGAATGTACAGTCGGCGCGCCAGATTCGGTTTACCAATGTTCAAGAAATAGTTGAAATGGAAAGCATCTTGAAAGCCTATATTTATGAAGCCATTGAAGTTGAAAAAGCCGGTTTGGAAGTCAATTTTAAAAAGCATGCAGAATACATAATTCCTGAAGAATTACAAAATAAATTTGATGAACTCCCTGCCTTGAAGAAAGCTTTTGATACACTGACTCCGGGACGGCAAAGAGCTTATATTCTTTATTTTTCTGCACCCAAACAATCCAAAACCCGAGTGTCAAGGGTTGAAAAATATATGCCGCAAATTCTCAATGGAAAGGGATTAAACGATTAGTATATTCGATGAGCACGATTCACACAATCTGGAGAAACATGCCCATCACTTATAATTGTTCACCCCGACTTTCAGCAACTTAGCATTGAGTCATCCTTGATAAACGAACTTTTGTTTTATTAAAGGTGGACTCTATTAACAAAACAGAGGCTATACAATTATATGAAACAGTAAAGAAAGAAAACATCTCCGAAATATCGCAGATTTATGAGCAGAGTGCAACAGAGGATGGCTTACCTATAACATTTTCCCGTTATATCGTTCGTGCAACTATTTAATATTTTTCAACTAACTGGTACGTTAGTTTGAGAAGGAGGCTGCTGCGGTAGTCTCCTTTTTGCTTCCTTCAAAGGAATGCTGGTTCAAAATAAAGGATAAATAGATAAGGGAAAAGAGAGGAATAATTTGAGTGTGACAATAATGAGGTACAAAGAATTAGTAAATGAAAAAAGTTACCATATCTCATTTGAACGCATTTGTGAATGAAGAACAAAAGAAGCTAGACTGAGAAATATTGTAATTAAAAGTTGAAATTTATCCGGAACGTTTAAAAGGCTGGATAGTTATTAATGTTAATGACCTAATTAATTCTAAATATCATTATGATAAAACTAGATTAAACGGATGTTGTGGGAAAGATGGGTTAGACGGAAATAACAGGATATGCGTAAATAACCATGAAATCGGCAATGAAATGTCAGGTTGCTGGCAACTCCATTTAACTGCTTTTAAACCCGGATTTAGTAGGTTTAAGAAACTAAAACAATAGACAATTTCATTTCCTATAGGATTATATCTTGAATATGGGTTGCTTAGACAGCGTTTTTTGATTGCGATTGCTGGTTTCAAGATTCTTAAAGACTTCGTACTTATTAAGACAAGCATCAAGTTGTTGACTAATTGCAATTGTATTTGGGCTTAACAGGCCTTCTGTTGAACCTGTATTAATTAGATCTGAGCGAAGTAATATAATTTTTTCTATTATTTCGAAAGGGGTTTTACATAAGCATTGGTATTTCAAGGAAGCTCCTCATTTCCAATTATATAGCAATATATTACCAAAAGAACGCGTCAACGCCTAACAAAATACACACTTGAAGTTAACTTTTTAGTACAAGTCATTAAAAACATACAATATACGGTATGTAACTCTTCTTTATGTTTGTATCTTCACCATATGTGGCAGGGGAAGAATAAGGTACACAAGTTACCTTTTGAAGGTCGCAAGTGCCAGTGTTGACTTTATCAATGTGACAGAGTATTAGGCATAGCAGCAAGAGATTGTGAAATTTCTACTTAAACAAACGGGTGCGATGCTTTAACAGGGCATCGCACTTTTCCTTGTTTGAAAAACAGATCAGGTTTTACAAATATTACATTATTTATGAAATACAGTATAGCAGAAAAAAAGAAATGCAAAATAATACTGTTGCTATCATTTAATAATGAGGGATAAATTTATGTATAGCCAAATAGATAAAATGGGTAGTAAATTTCATTCACTTCAAACAGATATATGGCTTCATCACGATTTGTTTAGTCCTGGGTGGTGGAGTATCTTCATTATTAACGTATTATTTCTTATTCTGTTCATTGTCTTAATCGACCGTTATAGAACGTTGTTAATATCTTTTACTTTTGTGGTTGGTTTTGTAATTGTTGGTCTAGCGAATGAAATAGGCTCTTTTTTTGATTTTTGGAGTTACCCACATCAATTCCTTGTTTTTACACATCGTTTTAATGCAGTAGATTTTGCAGTGGTTCCCGTGATTATGACTTTGACGTATCAATACTTTTCAAAGTGGAGGCCTTATTTTGTCACGATTGTTATTTTGTCAGCAATAATGTGTTTCATTGGGATACCTGCATTTGTTTACTTCGGATTGTATAAATTAGAAAATTGGAACTATCTATACTCATTTTTAGTTACGGTTTTTATGTTTTTGATATTGAAAATTATTGCTGATTTCGTAAGAGATAAATCCAAAAAACATTCGTAGATAAAAATAGGGGTGTAGGTAAAAGGGACGTATCAAATAATTCTTTTTAATAACGGTCAATTTGTCTGAGTAGGCTGATGGCTGGGTCAGATGAGAGGCGAATAATTTGGTGCAATTTTTAGTAGATGTAATAACTTTTAGTAACAGGTGCTCCTGAGGCTATTGTTTTTGTGCAGCTGATAAAAAGAAGTGACTATTTTTTGAGGAAGAAATGTTGCGGCAGCCATTTCCAAATCAATGAGCAGTAGAACTTTTTTTAGTTATTTCATCAATAGCAAAAAAGATGATCGAGCTAATAATGGCAGGTATAAAAAATCCTGGGTAAATAAAGTATGTGAGCAGCCCAAATCCAATATGAATGAATCCAGATAACCAGAAACGAACATTGAAAAACTTCATTGATATAAATTCGGCCATTAATGAGACAGGTAAACCATAAACAAAATTTCCAATTAAACTATAAAAAAGCACAACAATCATAAAAAGAAATACCTCTCCATCCGAATTATACAATTGTCTTTTATTCATAGAGGTAAGAAATGAGATTAGAATAATTCCACTAGTAAAAGTCAGTGACGAATAGAATGCAACTTTGAATTTCCTGAATTTATCTTTAAACAGAGTCTTTCTAATAATAGGAAACAGAAAGCCAATTGTCATGACAATAAGTAAAGTCCTGATTATTAGTAGTGTATTAGAAGCTAAAAGTATCAATAGAAAGATAAGCACAGAGAAAACAAGAATATAAGAGTTTCCTTTTAACATTGGATACCTCGGACCTTTTTAGGCTTATTCTACAATAAGTTAGAGTTAGGAGAAATTGCGACATTAAATATTCCCATAGAGAAAATCCTTAAATATAAGGAGTTTTAGTCGTGTATAATTACAAGGCTTTTTCATTAAGGACTTGCAGTTCCGTTAAAGTGAACTGTGAACTTATTCATGCTAAACATTACTTTTGTGCACTTTAGCCGTTATTCTGAAAGTATAATCAAGTCTAATCATAGCCTGTAACATGCCGACGTTCCAATCAACCCCTAGTTCAATTAACATCAAAGTTTGCGAAAACAGCCCTTAATATAAAAAAACCACCCGGAACTATTTTTATATAGTCGGTTATCCGGGTAGTATTTCATACAGGTCTGCAGTCAGATTCCACTTATACAGGAAGGAAGATGGTAAATACAGTTCCTTTTCTTTTTTCGCTCTCTACTTCGATTGTTCCTTTTAATTTATGAACTGTACTGTAAACCATCAGCATGCCAAGACCTGTTCCTTCTGTTTTAGTTGAATAATAGGGTCTGCCTAATCGTGATATTTCTTCTTTGTCCATTCCGATGCCGGTATCTCTGATTTTGATTATTATGCTTTTATTTGCTTCGTACACATTAATAAACAGCATTCCGCCGTTCTCTTTCATCGCTTCTATTCCATTTTTGTATAAGTTGATCAGGCATTGCTGAAGTTGGTTTTTGTCATAATGTATATATAAAGAATTGTTGAAACTGTATTCTACTTCAACTTGATGCATATTTGCATAGGGAATAATAATGTTTTTCGTATATTCCATTTCTGCTTCAAGATTGGAAAAAATCATATTTTCTGATTGAGGTTTGGCAAATGCCAAAAAGTCACTAACAATTGTTTCAGCCCTTTTTAATTCCTGCAGGGAATATTCGATATATTTTTTTTCTTCCTGTGTTATCGTTACTGACTGATTTAACAGCTGTAAAAATCCGCTTGTTACTGTTAAAGGATTTCTTATTTCGTGTGAAACACTTGCTGATAATTCACTTATTAGGTTCAGCCTTTCTGAGTTCAAATACTTTTCTCGAGCTTTCATATTCGCGAGTATTTGTTCAATTAGCAGCATGATAATTGCCATTACAAGCAAATGAGTGGTTAAACCATAAATAGCAAGAGTCCAGAATTCAATGTTTAATACTTGGTAATAAAAAGATAGGGATGAAAAGTAAAGCACCATAGTAGATAGGGAAATGAGCGAAGCGCATATAATTCTGCTGCGGGCGCCCAGTCTGTTAAACCATGGGCTTAATAAAGGTACTAACGAAAATATAACGGTTGAGAAAATGAATGAATGATATACGCCTTCTCCTCCAATAAAGAATCTATAAGTATTAAGCACTGCATATAATATAAGGGCCCTTTTGTATCCACCGTACAGTGCGATAATAATAAACGGAATGTATCGGAGATCAATGATATATCCAATCTCCAATTTTATCGGAAATGCCATACACAAAAGCATAGTGACAGCGGATAGTATTATAAGAATATATGTGTTGAATTTTTGAAGCCTATTTTCTAAGAAGATCAAGAAAATCAAAACAGGAAAAAGTAAAAAAAGGAAATTTAATAGTAATGTTTCAATCAAGAGGAACTTCCTTTCAAAGTCTTTTTTTTTGAAGGCTGTATACTTTGGTACAACTCTAAATAGATACTACAATAATTGCTAGTTTTTGTGTAAGTAAATAGGAATTTATTTTATTTGCGGAAAAAATGATCAGCGGGAAAATCAAAAACAGAAAATTTGTTCATTTTATCATGAATATCTGATATGATAAAAAGTATTAAATGATGAAAAAGGGGGGATTCCATTGGAGTATGAAAAATTAAATAAAGTAATAGAAGCTGCAAAATTATATTACCTTCTTGATTATAATCAAAATGACATTGCTAAAAAACTTGGTGTTTCCAGACCTACTGTTTCCCGGCTGCTCCAAACTGCTAAAAGTGAAGGAATTGTCCAAATAAAAATTGTAGATACTGCCACAGATACTGAAAAATTGTCGTTAGATCTTGAGCGGAAATTCAATTTGAAAAAAGCGGTAGTTGTTTCAGTCCCCAAATATGAAAACCCCATTATTAAAAATTATCTTGGTGAGGCCGCTGCAAATTTCCTCGACGAAATAGTTAAGGATGGAGATATTATAGGTGTAACCTGGGGGACTACTCTTTATCATGTAGGAATAGAACTAAAGCAAAAGCATGTAAAGGATGTTAAGGTTGTGCAATTGAAGGGGGCTGTAAGCCATTCAGAAACGAATACGTATGCTTCCGAAGTTTTATACTTATTTGGAAAGGCTTACAACAGTTCTCCCATGAATCTTCCGCTCCCCGCAATTGTGGATCATGTAGTCGTGAAAAGAGCAATGGAAGCTGACCGGCATATAAGAAAGATACTTGATTTAGGCAAAAATTCCAATATTGCTGTTTTTACAAATGGAACTATTAATCAGGAATCTCTATTGTTTCAGCTGGATTATTTTTCAGAAGAAGATCTTCAAACTATTTTTGAGCATGCAGTTGGAGACATTTGTTCACGATTTTATGATGAAAAAGGTAACATTTGCAATGACAGCTTAAATGAGCGCACTCTCGGAATTGATCTAGAAGAATTGAAAGAAAAGGAATATTCTATTCTGGTTGCCGGGGGAGCACAGAAAATTGACGGCATTTATGGAGCATTAAAGGGTGAGTTTGCCAACGTCCTAGTGACGGACCAAATAACTGCGCAATTTCTGCTGGATAAATTAAACAGCTGAGAAACAAGACCTTTCTATAGAGGGTCTTTTTTTGAGTAATGTTTAACTTTTGTTCAATTGTATATTTACATTTGTTCACTTCTGATATATAGTAATTCATGCAGAGCTGAAAGCGGTTTATTTGAAAGATCGAAAGGAAGATTTAAATGAATAATAATATAACTAGTTTAATAGATCATACTTTATTAAAAGCCAATGCTGCTGAGTCAGAAATTGTGACTTTGGCAGCAGAAGCTAAGAAATACTCCTTTGCTTCGGTTTGCGTTAATCCAGTCTGGGTTAAGGAGGCTGCCGAGCTATTAAAAGATGCGCCTGAAGTAAAAGTTTGTACAGTGATCGGGTTTCCTCTCGGAGCATCTACTTCAGAAGTGAAAGCATTTGAAACGTCTAATGCCATTGAAAATGGAGCAGACGAAGTGGATATGGTTATTAATATCGGGGCTCTAAAGGATAAGAACTACGAGTTAGTAGAGCACGACATAAAAGCAGTGACGGACGCTGCGAAAAACAAGGCTTTAGTAAAGGTCATTATAGAAACAGCTCTTTTAACAGAAGAAGAAAAGATCAAAGCTTGTGAGCTTGCTGTAAAAGCAGGAGCGGATTTTGTGAAAACTTCAACTGGTTTTTCAACTGGAGGCGCCACGGCTGAAGATATCGCCTTAATGAGAAAAACAGTTGGACCGGATATAGGTGTAAAAGCTTCCGGAGGAGTCAGAGGTCTTGAAGACGCGAAGAAAATGGTACAGGCTGGGGCAACCAGAATTGGTGCCAGCTCAGGTGTTTCGATTGCTAAAGGCGAAATCAGCAGTTCAGATTATTAAAAACTAGTAAAAAATAGATGCCTATCCGGGAAGCTTTGGAGCTGTCGGTTAGGCAGTTTTTTGCGAGGTTAAAGAAGTATGGAGATCAAACAATTAATAAATGAAGCCATCACTGCCAGGAGACAGGCCTAAACTGCTTATTCTGGTTTTCAAGTAGGGGCTGCCATACTGACAAAAAGCCAAAAAGTGTTTCATGGGTGTAATATCGAAAAGGCTTCCTATGGTTGACAAATTGTGCTGAAAGAACGGCAGTATTTAAGGCGGTTTCTGAAGGTCATAAGGATTTTGAGGCCCCGGGATATGCACAAATAAACAGCTTACTTACTAGAACCGAATTGAACCAATACATCAACGTGGAGGGATCAGCATGAAATATTTAGTGGCAATCTTAGGGCTGCTCGTGGTCTTTGGCTTAGCTTTTCTAGCAAGCAATAACCGTAAGCAGATCAAATATAAACCTATTATTATAATGGTCGTTATCCAATTGCTATTATCAGCATTATTATTAAATACGAAGTTTGGATTCGTTATCATAAACGGCATCGCATCTGTATTTGAAAAACTGCTGGCATATGCCGGCGAGGGTATCCAATTTGTCTTTGGGGGCATTGCCAATGATGGGCAAAGTCCATTTTTCTTAAATGTCCTTCTGCCGATCGTATTTATTTCTGTTTTAATCGGTATATTCCAGCACTTTGGCATTCTTCCATTCATCATGAAATGGATCGGATTCCTGCTGAGCAAGATTAACGGAATGGGTAAATTGGAATCTTATAATGCAGTTGCGTCAGCCATTGTAGGGCAATCTGAAGTATTTATTACTATAAAAAAACAATTGGGCAAGCTGCCGCCTAATCGTTTATATACACTAAGCGCCTCTGCAATGTCCACGGTTTCCATGTCCATTGTTGGTGCTTATATGACTATGATAGAACCAAAGTATGTAGTAACTGCTATAGTGATTAACTTATTTGGCGGATTTATTATTGCGTCAATTATTAATCCCTATACAGTCAATGATGATGAAGATATTTTAGAAGTAATTGAAGAAGAAAAACAATCTTTTTTTGAAATGCTTGGAGAATATATATTAGATGGTTTTAAGGTAGCCATTATTGTTGGAGCGATGCTGCTTGGATTTGTAGCATTAATGGCGGCAATCAATAACGTGTTTGATATGATGTTCGGCATTTCATTCCAACAGATTATTGGGTATGTATTCTCACCATTTGCTATCATCATGGGTGTACCTTTCGCTGAATCGGTTCAGGCAGGTGGAATTATGGCAACAAAGCTTGTCACAAACGAATTTGTCGCCATGATGGACTTAGCAAAAACAGCCTCTCAATTCAGTGAACGGACATTAGGAATTGTCTCTGTATTCCTTGTATCTTTTGCGAACTTCTCGTCTATCGGAATCGTAGCAGGTGCCGTTAAAGGACTGAATGAAAAGCAGGGGAATGTGGTAGCTCGTTTCGGGCTAAAACTGCTTTACGGCGCTACTTTAGTAAGTGTGCTGTCAGCTGTCATCGTCAGCGTTATCCTATAAACTTTCAAAAAAGCTTCCCTCCTTCATGGAGGGAGTGCTTTTTTATTTTTCTTAGAAATTGTTTGTCAATTAAAGGAGAGAACAGGAAGAGCGGTAAGACGAATTTATCGGGAAAGTGGCTATGCTCCAATCCTGGGTAACGCTGACTCTGCCGGCACTGTTCTCCCTTACAGGGATTTGGGAAGACCTATATAATATCTGGATCGTGGTTTTAGCCGCTTCAATCTTATACTTGCTGCGGGACTGCGCTTAAAATATTCAACGCTGGGAAGGCAAGCTTAGACAGCGTCTCTTCTAAATGGGGTTGAGGTATGTATATTACTGCCAATTCTTGAAGAAAGTTCATAATGGGATATGGAGGTTCTTTTACATCAATGAGCCGGGCAAAGGAAATATTACTCTTTGTAAGTGAAAATTTGAGGAGTGATTAGATGCCATTCGGTGCACATGAAACGATGGAAGTACATGAATGTTTAATGGAAAAAGTAAATATGCTTAATCAATTTAATTTTTATATGAAGCATGCAAAAAATCCACAATTGACGAATATGATCATCCGTCATCAGCAGGAAGAAATTCGTTCATATAATGAGCTTGTTTCATATACTCACGATTACAATCGATTTACACCGATTTCTCCAAATACGAATATCAGAGGAATGGAACCGCAGCAGATCAATTATGGTCTTCAGAATCCGCCGTCATTTCAACCGGAGTCTTCATTAAACCAGCTTGGCGACAAAGAGGTTGCTATCGGTATGCTGCTGTGCCACAAAAATGCTGCCAGGAATTCTATGTGGGGTGCATTGGAAATAGCCGATCCTACCCTTCGTAAAATTATGATAAACTGTTCAGTTAACTGTGCAAACCAGGCATACGAAGTGTTCTTGTTTATGAACGAAAATGGTATGTACCAAGTGCCAGAGCTAAATAATGAGACAGCAAAAACACTACTTCACAGCTATGTGCCAACCGGTAAGGAATTAGAAAATACCTATTTTGGCCGCCAAGGACAAAATGCAGGTATGTCCGGACAGACAAAAAATGCACAGGGAAACTATACCTTCACAGGAAGCCAGCAGGGAATGGATTTTAACGTAAATTCTCCTCAAAGTACACTGTATGGAGGAAATCAAGAAGCAGGACGCCAGCAATATCCTCAGACAGGTACTCCGGGATATGGCGGAACTCAGGGAATATCACCCTACGGAAACCAAAATTACGGCAGATAATAGTCAGATCGGTATCCACTCGGAGTATTCCGGGTGGTTTTTTTAATAGGCTCTTTTCGCAAAGTTTGTTGCTTTTTAATGGCAGGTTGATTTCCGTTACAGGTGCTCGCTTTCCGCGGGGCGGGCGCTGAGCCTCCTCGGCGTATCGCCTGTGGGGTCTCACCTGTCCCGCTGCTCCCGCAGGAGTCTCGCACCTTCCACTGCAATCAACTGGTTCGATAAGGGAAAACATCTCGCAAAACAATAATCCTTTAGAAAACAGCCTTTTAAATAAAGCTCATTTCTAACGCACGATGCACAAGGATGTGCAAGCCAAGCGGGGCCACAGAAACGTGGCCGTTCGAGCGTGATAAGGGCGACTATGCTTCTGTCTTCGCTGTCGCTTGCCAGTCAGCAAGTCTTCTTTATCAGGTGTCAGCTTTTCTTTTAGTGTTTTCCCTCTACTTAAAAAAAGATCATCATTCAGCTTTTGGATGGACTTTTTCTTGAAGCGCACCGTCCTCCGCTTTTCGACCAGGTGAGACCCCGCCAGGCGTAGCCGAGGAGGCTTTAGGCGCCCGCCCCTAAGGTCCGCGAGCCTCCTCACGTTCCAATCAACTACCTGCTTCAATACCAACAAAGTTTGCGAAAGCATCCATATACATTTAAAAAAAGAAATGGTATAGCAGTCTAAATAAGGGTAATTAAATAGTAATCATCACGGAAGGGAGAGAAGTATAATGAATATTGTAATCAAACCAGCTGCTGCTGCAGAAATAAGCAAATATGATTTTCAGGAAGACGAAGGAATTAGGATAGAAGCTATTTACGTAGGGAGCTGTTCCATCTATGCAGAGCACAACCTCAAAATTGATAAAAAGGGACCGGATGATGATCTCTATGAGATAGAGGGCATTCCCGTACTGATTTCAAAGGAGAGCGGGAAGCTCCTGCATGATCAAATTATTTTAGACTTTAATCCTAGTTTAGGTTATAAGCTGTCTTCTGCTGAAGAAGTATATAAATATAACTTGCAGCTTGTTAGAAGAAAATAAGCCACTGAGACTTGCGTAATAAATGCAGGTCTTTTTTTATAGCAAGAATATAGGGGTTCCATGACGAAAAAATTAATACATCTCTCTTTGAAAATTAAGGACTAAGTTGGAACGCAGTTTATTTTTAAAGGACTATCGCTAAGAAATAGAGAACTAAGATAAAGGCAGGGGGCATAATGGTTAATTGCCGTAAGCCGAAACATAATGGAGAGGTGCAAAAAATGAATCATACACAAGGAAAGCAAAATCTATTTCAGTTGGTTTCAGAGATAAGGGAATACAAAAATTTTATAGTGTCCGAAGTGAATGACCATGTCTTAAGAGCGGCGGTCATTGATGGGGAATTCCACTGGCACCATCATGAGACAGATGAATTATTTATCGTACTTGAAGGAGAGCTTCATATTGATTTTGATCACAAAGAGACAGTTTCTCTCAAACCGGGGGAGGTATATACAGTTCCCGCCGGAGTAAAGCACCGGACCAGATCTGATGGCAGGACCGTTAATTTATGCTTTGAAAAAAATGACACGGATATTAATGGTGTATGATAAAACATTTAATAGGTATTGGAAAACTTTGTAACTTATTGGTTTCCTGTTCGTATATAATGATGGGTGTGTGATTAGAGCATAGAAACAGAATGTTTTAGAAAGAGGTGGAACATATGTCGGTAAATGCATTAGAAGTCCGGTCCTTAACCAAGGTGATCGGCAAAAAAAGGATTGTTGATGATGTGAGCTTCAGCGTGCATAAAGGAGAAATCTTCGGTCTTCTAGGTCCGAATGGAGCCGGGAAAACGACCATTATCCGTATGATTGTAAGTTTGATCAAGCGGACAAATGGAGCGGTTATTGTGAACGGCAATAATCTAGATGAGCAGTTTAAAGAAACGATGAGTGAGATAGGTGCGA
Organism: Peribacillus deserti; assembly: GCF_002863585.1. GTDB lineage: Bacteria > Bacillota > Bacilli > Bacillales > DSM-1321 > Paraperibacillus > Paraperibacillus deserti_A. The sequence goes on from NZ_PGUY01000047.1 coordinate 77,578, forward strand.
TTGTTGAAAACCCGGAATTTTATAAATATATGAGCGGGTACAAAAATTTAAAGCATTACGCGAATATGGCAATCAAAGAGGTTTCAGATGAGCGGATTAAGGAAGTTGCCAGATTAGTGAAGCTAGAAGATGCTATCCACCAAAAGGTGAAGACATACTCACTTGGAATGCGGCAGAGGCTTGGTGTGGCCCAGGCATTGCTGCATAACCCTTCGCTGCTAATTTTGGATGAGCCTACAAATGGATTGGACCCGCAGGGAATCAGAGAATTCAGAGATTACTTGCATTCTCTTGCCCGTGAAGGTATTTCCGTTCTGGTATCCTCTCATTTATTATCTGAAATGCAGCTGATGTGCGACCGATTTGCAATCATTGAAAAAGGCAGGCTGATCCATATATCTTCCATGAAAGAAACGATGGAGGAGGATCAAGCAGCAGAAGTTGTGTTTGAAGTCAGTGACAGCAAAAAAGCGGCAGATGTGCTGAAGAATCAAGTGGCAGCTTCAAAAATTAAAGTGATTTCAGAAGAACAGTTTTCCGTCTATGTAGAAAGAACGGGTATCAGTACGATCAATAAGCTATTGATCTCTAACGATATAGATGTATATGGGATTAGCAGGGTTACTGCTACATTGGAAGACCGCTTCTTAGAAATAACGAACAAAGAAGCAGTAAGGGAGGCGTAAGCAGGTGATTTCATTAATCCGTAATGAACTTATGAAAATGTTTCAAAAAAAATCCAGCTGGATTTATATGATTATCATAGTAATAGCAGTCATCGTGGGCGGTATCATCTACAATAAAGTAACCGGCGAACCTCAGGAAAATTGGCAGTCTGGGGTTAAGGCAGAAATAGCCGGGCTCCAGCAGGATGCGAAGGCTGCCAAAGGAGAAGAAAAACAGTTTATTAATAATCAAATTGAACAGAACCAAAAATATCTGGATGAAAATGTGAACCCAAATGCAGTCAGCAACTGGCATTTCATGAATGATGTTGTATATGGCATGACTACGCTGGTTACTCTGCTTGCAGTGATAGTATGCAGTGCAAGTGTATCTTCAGAATTTGCGGACGGGACCATCAAGCAGCTGTTAATCAGGCCGCATCAGAGATGGGCGATTCTTCTTTCTAAATATCTGTCATTGATCATCTATTCCTTGATTCTAGTAGCAACGCTCATCGCGGCAGGATATCTTGTTGGTTTAGTTACATTCGGCAGCGGAGACTTTACAGCGAAGATCTTTGATATGGCTATAGAAGGAAATAAGGAAGCTGAAGTCGGACCTCAGTTCTTCCTTAAGATTGCTTACTACCTTCCGAGTCTGCTGATTATAACGGCTATAGCCTTTATGCTCTCCACTTTATTTAAAAGTCAGGCACTGGCAGTTGGCATCGGAATCTTTGTTCTGTTTCTTTCTTCATCACTTGGAGGATTAATTGTTGTTCTAGCAGATAAATATGAGTGGGCTAAATATCTAATTTTTCCACATCTCGATTTAACGGTTTATGCCTTGCAGGATAAGATATTAGGGGATATAACCCTGCCAATTTCCCTAACCATTCTGGCCGTCTACTATGCCATTTTTATGGCGCTGACTTTCGTGTTTTTCCAGAAACGGGATATTAGTATATAAAAATGGGGAGCTGCGAAGGCAGCTCCTTTTTACGTTTCTCCTAATCAGGTATATTAACATAAGGCTGTTTTCGCAAACTTTGTTGTTATTGAACAAGGGGGTTGATTTCCACTACAGGATGCTCGCGGACCTTAGGGGCGGGCGCCCGTGCCTCCTCGGCTCCGCATGTGGGGTCTCACCTGTCCCGCTGCTCCCGCACAGAAAAGCGGAAAGCGGTGCCTGCCCAACATATAAATATTAAACGCTCAGTGATAATCCCAATTGATATAAAATTCTAAACAATTTGGCAGGCAGAGACCCGACAAGCATAAGACAAGCCGGCTGTGGGGAGTGCTTTTCTCCCCATAGACGGATTGGCTTATGACTCGAGGGTCTCAGCTTGTAGCTGGATCAAGGAGTCTCGCACCTTACGTTCCAATCAACCTGTTTAACAATAGTGTAAGTTCACGAAACTTATTAAAAAACAACAATCTTTTAGAAAAGAGCCTAACATAAAGAAAATATTTGGCGTTCTTACGCGCTGGTTTTATTGCAGTATCGGTTAGAATTTTCTCATAGATCTGCTATACTAAGAAAATAAAACGCTTTCAAATGGTTATCTGCCATGACTTAAAATTACCCGAATAATTGGAGGAATGTAGGATGAGTAAAACCACATTGAACTCTTCACTTAAATACGATACTGCAGAAATCATGGGGGCCCTTTACGGCCCAGGGATTACTGGTTTAAAAGGAGCTTTTGACCGCAAATGGGTAAAAGAACTCGGTGAAGATATTGCAGGTCTCTATGAAGAGGCCCTAAAAAGACCGGGCGGGGCAGTGGGACGAGGTCCTAAGCGCCACTATGTAGAAATCCATCCTGAAGATATCCGCGGTTTTGTAGACCTTGTTACCCATCCTTGGGTTAAAGCAGTTTGCGAATCTGTTCTGGGTCCTGAATATAAAATTGTCGAGATAGGCTTTGATGTTCCTAACCCGGGTGCTGTTAATCAGCCTTGGCACCGTGACTTCCCTGCACCCCAGGATACAATTAAAGGCAGAAGGCTTAACTCCCTTGCTTTCAACGTTACTACGGTCGACGTAGAACCGGACATGGGGCCTTTTGAAATCGCGCCTGGGACCCAATGGGATGATGCGAGCGAGTTCGAACATGAAATGTTCCCTCCGAAAGAGTTTTATTCCCGTTATGAAGGAAGAGCTGAACAAAAAATGCCTAAAATGGGTGATATTTCGGTACGTTCCGCACTGACCATCCATAGAGGAACGGCTAATCACTCTGATCAAGCACGCCCTGTACTGGTGCTAGGAGTAGATGCCCCTGGAGCAAACAATCACGAGCGCCATGACCTGCAAATTACGAAGAAATTTTATGATACCCTTCCAGAGGACCTGAAAGGCCGCTTAATGTGTCGTATTGTTGATGAACTTGAAGTCATTGTACAAGGCCACTCCATTGAAGGGCTGATGATGGGAGAGGCATAATAGGCAGCTCTTTAGTGAGTACGAATTAGTAGTTTTCTAGAAAATTAGCACTTTAGATAAGGCTGTAAAGGCTGTCGAGATATTCTCGGCAGCCTTATTTTATTCAACCCTGTTTAATCGTGGGATTGATACATACATACTTCTAAATCTGGGTGATACCACTCTTGTTAACTATCCAAAACTAGCTCAGTGCTTATGGCAAGTCAATGCGGCTGCTTGAAGATCTGAACGACATAGCCCGCTTACTTTCTGCAGCATCCTTGGGGGGGATAAGCATAAGAGCAGGATTCATAAGCATTAAGGCTGCGGAATAAGCATAAGGCAGAAAACATAAAGCATTGATTTTTAGTAGATCAGCATAAACCTTGAATAGATAAGCGTAAAACCCTAACAGATAAGCATAAACCTTCAAAACATAAGCTTAAACTGCTGAAAGTAAAGCATAGAAAGTTAAGATAAAACTAAAAACCTGCTAATTTGTCTAAAACTTATTAATTTTACTTGGCTGGCCGATAGAAAATACATTTACAGTACATAAATTTCATATTCGAAAAAATATCGAGTCTGTAACAGAGAAGTCGACCAAGCAGTTCGATACAAGGAGGGGGAGCCGATTAAATAGATTGTCAATAATCCATAATTGTTAATAAGTGTTTCGCACAAGCTTCACATTCATGCCTTCCATCAATACATGTTATAATATGGACAAAATTCGTTATAGATTGGAGTTCCGATATGACAAAGACTAATTTTATTGGGTATGTTGGCACATATACTAAGGGTGACAGCCAGGGCATTTATTCTTTTTCTTTAGATACTGAAGCTAAAAAGTTGAGTAATGTGGCTTTAGCTGCTGAACTTGGGAATCCTACATATGTAAATGTAAGCAAGGACAACCGTTTTCTCTATTCGGTGGCTAAAGCTGGAGATAAGGGCGGCGTGGCTGCTTATTCAGTCAATGAAGAGACTGGTGCACTCCGCCTCATCAATCAGGAAGTATCGGATGGGTCATCGCCATGTCACGTGGATGTAAATGCTGATCTGACAGCCGTTGTCTCTGCAAACTACCATAATGGGACAGTGGATTCCTACGTGTTAAATAATGATGGCAGCCTTAATCCTGTATCTTCTGTCGCTGCCCATGAAGGCTCAGGTCCTAATAAGGACAGACAGGAAAAACCTCATGCTCATTATTCCGGATTTACACCTGATCAAAAGTATATAGCGGTTATTGATCTGGGGATTGATAAATTAATAACCTATCAGCTTGCAGAAGACGGAACCCTCTCCGAAGTGAGCAGTTTGTCTGTTAAAGCTGGCAGTGGTCCAAGACACCTTTCGTTTCATCCTAATGGGAAGTTTGCTTATCTGATGACAGAACTCAGCAATGAAGTGATCGTTCTTTCTTATAATCAGGAAACAGGAGAGTTCAAAGAGGTACAGTATATATCTGCAATTCCTGCAGATTTCAATGAGAACAGCCAGGGAAGCGCCATTCATGTCTCCTCTGATGGCCGGTTCGTATATGCGGGTAACCGCGGGCATGACAGCATAGCTGTATTTAGAGTTAATGAAGAAAGCTTTGAATTAACATTAGTCGAATATACCTCAACGGAAGGCTCATGGCCAAGGGATTTTGTATTGGATCCTTCAGAGAAATTCCTGATTGCCTCCAATCAGGAATCGAGCAATCTTGTGCTTTATGAAAGAGACGAAACTAGCGGAAAACTAACTGTATTACAATCAGATGTAACGGTTCCGTATCCTGTATGCGTTAAGTTTTTAAACGCATAAAAAAAGTAAAAGTCAGCCGGTCAGCCGGCTGACTTTTACTTTCTCCGCATCCAGCAACTCTCCCGATACAGATGTAAGCACCGTTGGAAAATTCACCTAAAGAAAACCAAGCCCCTTTTTCCCAGCAAAGAAACCTTTCTGCCTATCGCTACATAGTATGTATGGACTCAGCAATAACCTTCGGGTTATTAATAAAATCTTTGAAGGAGGCATATTTTATGTCTGGAAATGTTGGAGGATACGGGTTTGGTTCAGGGTTTGCTTTATTGATCGTATTGTTTATTCTTCTTATCATCATTGGAGCTAGCTTCTGCGGAGGATTTGGCTACTAATCCGATTAGCAGGTAATTCTTAATGAACCGCTTATTCCTAAAAATAACAATGGGCTGAAATCGCTACTATGATTCCTACCCCAAAACCCCATGCGGACTGAGTCTGCATGGGGATTTTTTTTAACATTGCTGCCGGCAGCTTTGCAGTAATCTTTTGATGATACCGCAAGAGATTAATAAATAGTTACCTATTCTTGCTGACGCCAAATTGAGCGTTAATCTGCCCCTGCAGCATTTTCTGCCGGATTTTTTTGTATTCTTCCTTTCTCAGTTCTCTCATATAGTCCTGGCGGATTTCGTGAGTCTGTACTCCTTCTTCTCTTTTAGCTGCGATGTCCATCAATCGCTCTACATCATCAAAGGAAAATTTTCTGCTCCCTCGTTCTGTTCTTTCGGGAAAAATTAACTTCCGTTCTTCATAATATCTAATTTGCCTGACGGATAATCCCGTTAATTCACTTACAATTCCGATCGTGATTACTTTTTTTGTTTTATAAGATGGGTCGAGCGTCACGCTATAACACACTCCTCTAATCATCACATGTAGTAATGATCATTATAAGATGTGTTAAATAAATTTGACAGAATATTGTTAGAAAACCTTACATACATCAAAGTATTACGGAGGTTATCTAACATGATGGAAGACATTAGCTTAACGGCTGCATAAAATAAGGATCATACACAAACTAATTAAGGGGAGTGAGGTAATGCCATTATTAAGAGAAGCTGTTGAGAAGAAAAGGAAATTTATTATTCAAAAGCTAATTCAGGCAGGAGTGTATAAACCTACTGATCAAGAGATCAACTCGTTTACTCTTTCGCAGCTGGAAAAAGATTATCATTATTTTATCTTGCGAGGACAGAATCTTAAAACGAAGAACAGTTAATCATTATAAAAAGGTGAGAATGCTATGGTGGACGAAAAAGCGATAGAGTTAGCGAAAAAAATAGTGGAGCTTGATCTTTTGCGTGATGAAATCTGGGAGGACTTTGCACGACTTGCTGGTGACAAAGCGTATGAACTTCTCCGGTACATTCAGAATCATTCAGCCTAGATGCCTGACTTGGATTATATAAAATAGAAAACCCCTGATCCGCGTGGTCAGGGGTAAATTTCGCTTAAAAAGCATATATTAAAAAATATGTACATTGAAAGTAGCCATTGGTCGTTAACCGTGTTATGATTAATATCGACCGCGCTTTTAAATGTTTTGAGTATATAAATATCCTTATTTTAATTGTATCTTAAACGTTAGCGCTTTGTCAATAAATAATTTTATGAAAATGGGAGGAATATGGTATGAATGAAACCCATTTAGAATGGCAGAAGGAACAGGAACGCGTAGATTTCGTCCACAGCCAAATTAAAAAAAAGCAGGAAACCTTAAAACAGAATGCGGCAGGCCTTAAGCAAGGGATCATTGGCCTTAGGGAGACCTTCTGGGAAGATGTTACGGTAAATCTCGATGAACCAGATGATGTAATCGAAACTCAGGCCAGCCTAAAACAGCAGGCAGAATTACTTTCTGAGCGTGAACGGAGCCATGGCCTTCTGTACGAAAAATTGAAAAAGCTCGCAAGGCTTGAAGATTCTCCTTACTTTGGGAGAATTGATTTTTTTGAAGAAAACGAGACAGCAAGTGATACCATCTACATTGGTATTGCATCCTTGCTGGACGAACAAGAAGAAAATTTCCTTATATATGACTGGAGGGCTCCTATTTCCAGTCTTTATTATGATTTTCCTCCAGGGCCTGCGCAATACGAGACTATGGATGGTACCATCAGTGGAGAACTTGAGTTGAAAAGGCAGTTCATCATTAAGAATGCCAAAATAAAAGGATTGTTTGATACGGGGATAACCATCGGTGACCGGCTGCTTCAAGAAATACTGGGAAACCAGGCGAACACCAAAATGAAAAGTATCGTTGCTACCATTCAGAAGGAGCAAAATCAGATTATCAGGAATGAAAAAAGCAAAGTTCTAGTCGTTCAAGGTGTGGCAGGAAGCGGAAAAACATCAGCAGCTCTCCAGCGTGCAGCTTATCTGCTATATACCCATAGAGAAACCCTTAATTCTCAAAATATGATTCTTTTCTCTCCAAATCCCCTTTTTAACAGCTATATATCTACGGTGTTGCCGGAGCTGGGGGAAGAAAATATGAAACAGACCACCTATAAACAATTCCTGGAAAGTTTAATAAGTACCGCTTTTGAACTTGAGGATCCTTTTATGCAGATGGAAGCTTTTTTAAGCGGTGAAGATCAGGAGAGAATATCCGTCATCCCTTATAAATCAAGTCTGGAATTTAAAAGCTTGATTGCTGGTTATTTATCCATACTTAGTAATGAGGGCCTAATATTTAGAGATATCAGCTTTCGCGGCAGAGTTCTTATTACAGCAGCGGAAATTGAACTTCACTTTTATGGGCTGGACCGCCATATTTCGATTTCTAACCGAATGAGATTGACTGCTGAATGGCTGTTAAAAAGAATCTCCCTTTTCGAAAAGCAGGAGCGGGAGGAAGAATGGGTGCTTGAGGAAATGCAGCTTCTTGAAAAGGAGGATTTCCTTGAAGTTCATAGGGAAGTGCAACGGAAGAACAGAAGGATGAAAGCAGCATTTGATGAAAGTGAGCAGGAAGAAAAAAGGCTGCGAAAAAAAATTGTTCAACAGCATTTCACCCCCTTAAAGAAACGACTAAAACGATATGGTTTCCTCCATATTCTTGAAACCTATCTGCGCCTTTTTACTGAACAGCATCCTGCAATAGAAGAACATAAGCCTGTTAACTGGGATATCGTCAGTTCGGTTACCAGAACAGCAGTCGGCCGTAAAAAGCTGTTATGGGAGGATGCGGCACCGTTTCTGTATTTCAGGGATAAGCTGATTGGAAGAAAGTCCTATACACATATAAGGCATATTTTTATTGATGAATTCCAGGATTACTCCCCTTTCCAATTTGATTATTTAAAGGAGCTTTTTAGGGGGGCCAGTATGACATTGCTTGGTGATTTAAATCAGGCTATCTATCCACATTCACAAGAATCTGAATCTCTGTTATCGGACGAAGATGGAAACGTGGAAGAAGAAAGAATCATCCTGACAAGAAGCTATCGATCGACCCGTGAAATTGTGGAGTTTACCAGGACATTAGCTGATCAAGGAGAACAAATCATCCCTTTTAACAGAGAAGGTGAAAAACCTGAGGTCATTCAGGTTGCGGCTAAAGAGGACCAATATCAGCATATTATATCGACGGTCCGGGACTTAGAAATAAAGGGCTTTGAAACGATTGCTATAATCTGCAAAAGCATAGGTGAAAGTGAAGAGGCATACGAAATGCTCCGTTCATCCCTTAATATCCAGCTTATGAACCAGGACGCGACCTCTTATTCTAAAGGAGTAGTAGTGATCCCAGCCTATCTGGCAAAAGGAATTGAGTTTGATTCCGTTGTGATATGCAACGCCTCGCAAGAAGTATATGGGAGAGAATCTGAACGAAAGCTATTTTACACGGCATGCACAAGAGCGATGCATACTCTTACATTAATAACAGTAGGAGAGGCAAGTCCGTTTATTAAGAAAATCCCTGCCGATAAATATCTTATTAAAAAGCTATGATGAACTGCCTTTTTGATAGAGCTGGCAGGTACTCGCTTTCCGAGGGGGCGTTTCGGGAGCCTCCTTGGCGTAAATGCCTGCAGGGTCTTCCTTTTAACCTATGTTCCTGCTGGGAGTCTCCCACCTGCAGTGAGGGTCCGCATAGTGCGTTGAATTATCATACGTTTTAATCTAACTATTCGAAAAAATGTAAAAAAATTGGGATTATAGGTTTATCAGGAAACAAGCCGGGTAAATAAAGGAATGTAAGACAAACATTCTCATAGTACCTAAGGAGATGATTGATGATGTTGACAATCAAATACTCGTGGAACAAAGAGAATGATGAAGCAATAACAAGTCCAGGTGATCAGGGTTAGAGAAGTATTCAAGAAAAAGATCCCGAGCAAGACCAAATCTCGCAGAGGAGCTGATTTCAATGAATATGATGAGAAACCACTGGAATAAAGAAAATGATGAAGCAATAACAAGTCCAGGTGATCAGGGTTAGAGAAGTATTCAAGAAAAAGATCCCGAGCAAGACCAAATCTCGCAGAGGAGCTGATTTCAATGAATATGATGAGAAACCACTGGAACGCAGAAAATGATGAAGCGATAACAAGTCCAGGTGATCAGGGTTAGAGAAGTATTCAAGAAAAAAGATCCCGAGTAAGATCAAATCTCGCAGAGGAGCTGATTTCAATGAATATGTTGAGAAACCACTGGAACAAGGAAAATGATGAAGCAATAACAAGTCCAGGTGATCAGGGTTAGAGAAGTATTCAAGAAAAAGATCCCGAGCAAGACCAAATCTCGCAGAGGAGCTGATTTCAATGAATATG
>NZ_PGUY01000048.1 GCF_002863585.1 Peribacillus deserti
GACCCCACAGGCGAAGCCGAGGAGGCTCAGCGCCCGCCCCGCGGAAAGCGAGCATCCTGTAGTTGAAATCAACCCCCATGTTCAATAACAACAAAGTTTGCGAAAACAGCCTTTTATACTAATGATTTTTCTTTATATAAAAACGCCTGCTCAATTTCCCATGGCGGCAGGGGTTTTGAGTATAAGAAGCCTTGTACTTTCTGACAATTGGCGGCTTTTAGAAATCCTGCTTGTTCTTCAAGCTCAACTCCTTCAGCAATCACTTCAAGACCAAGACTTTGTGCAAGGTGGATGATCGTGGTTGTAATGGCTGCATCTTTTTTATCCGATAGAATTTCTCTTACAAACGATTGGTCGATCTTTAATGTATCAAGAGGAAACTGTTTTAAATAGCTTAGAGAGGAATAACCTGTTCCAAAGTCATCAACAGAAATTGACAAACCTATATCCTTAAGTTTCCTGACAATTGCCAGACTCTCTGTGGTATTCTGCATAGCGCCTTCAGTGATTTCTATTTCCAGGCGGCAGGGCGGGATCCCATACTTATGAATTAATGCATTTATTTTGTCTGCCAGCTCAGGCTGAAGGAATTGCTTTGGCGAGAGATTGACAGCTACTTTTATCTTTTGCAGCCCCTTTGCATCCCATTGTACGATCTGCCTGCAGACTTCTTCAAATACCCATTCCCCAATCGGAACAATCAAAGCTGTATCTTCTGCGAGCGGAATAAATTCAGCTGGCGATACATAGCCCAATGTCGGATTATGCCACCTGAGCAAAGCTTCAAGACTTTCAATCCGGCCTGTTTGCAAATTGATCTGGGGCTGATAATAGAGACTCAGTTCATTTTTTTCAATGGATCTGCGAAGATATGATTCCATCACAACTATATTAGGCTGATGGAGAAGAATCTCCTTGCTGTAAAACTGAAAATGGGCCTTGCCTCTTTCTTTCACTTTGTGCAGCGCTGCGTCTGCCTTCTGAATCAGCGTCTCACTGTCTAACCCATCATTAGGATACATACTAATCCCAATGCTTGGCGAAATAAAGTAATCCTGACTGCCAAGATTGAAAGGCACCTTAAATTGGTTAAAAAGCACTCCCGCGAATTGTTCGGCATCCTGTTTATTTATATGGTGAAGCAGAACCGTAAACTCATCCCCGCCCTGGCGGTACAGCTTATATTCAAAACCAGTGATCCTGCTTAACCTCATTGCGACATCTTTCAGAAGCAAATCTCCATTTTTATGTCCGAGTGAATCATTCAATAGCTTAAAGCGATCCAGATCGATATTATACAAAGCCAGTTCGACCACCCTGTTTTTATCCTCAGAAATTACCTGATTCAGGTCCCGCAATAAGGCAGCCCGGTTTAATAAACCGGTTAATTGGTCGTGATGAGCCATATAATGAATGGTTTCCATATTATCAATTTGGGGAGAAATGTTCTTCATTATCACATAAATCCCTTTAATTTCTGAGGAAATAATAATGGGTACCGTTCTTATGTGGACATGAATGAAACTGCCTTTTTTCAGGGTGAAGTGCAAGTCTTGAGATTCAAGGGCTTCGCCTTTAATGGATTTGTTAAAAAGTCTTTTAAAGCATTTTCGATCACTTTCTGGAAAGTAATGAAATATCTGTTGTTTTATCAGCTCTTTCTCTGTATAACCGGTTGTTAAAAAAGCCGAATAATTTGAGCTTAGTATTTTCCCTTTATGATCGAGAGAAAAAATTGAATCCATATTATGATCTATGATGGATCTGTACCGCTCTTGGCTTTCGAGTAGGTATTTATTTTCCTGGACTGTTTTTGTAATATCCCTTGTAACGCTCACCACATACTTAACTTTCCCGTCTTCATCATCTACAGGCGTTAATATAGATTCACCGAAGTAGGTTCTGCCATCCGCAGAAATCCCTGAATCTTTGAAGCTGATCGCATATTTACTGGTCAAGGATTTATTATAATAATGTATTAACTCCTGGGATTTTTCAGGGGACAAGACTTCATGAATCATTTTGCCGATACTTTCTTCCTGTATGGCTGCTTTTTCCAGCGCTACAGCATTAGCGAATAAGTATCGGAACTGATTATCCCCCTCCACCTTCATGATAAATAACATATCGTTAACATGGCGGAAGATAATTTCAAATATGATGTTTTCTATACGTTCACTGCTTTTAGCATTATCCAGCTCATTCTTCAAATAAGAACTTAATATCTTCATTTAACTCAGCACCTTAAGGGGAATTCCTCTTTTTACTGTCTCGTCCATCGGTAGATGTAAGGGTTGTTATCAGTATAAACATGGAAGATAATTCCGTAATTTGTTAGTTTTTGTATAAGGTCATTTTACAATGAAATGTGGATAATAAAACTAAAAAAAGAAAAAAAGTACTGTTTTTAAAAATAACACTACTTTTTACCTATTTCTTCAATATAGTTTTTTGCACCTAGTGTTTTATGGGCACTTATTGATCTTTGTAACTTATGCCAGATTCCTGCGGGAAGAGCGCTTAAACGGGATATCTTCGTGAAACGCTGGGGAGGCTTCAGGACCACCTGGGTAAAAACAATAAGGTTAACTAAGCTTCCAATTGACGGGGCTCGGAAATAGCCTATGTAATGTATGGCAGGTGCTGCCAATAGAATCAGCGGGATACTCTATTCCCCTGGAAAAACGCGTTTGCATTAACAAAGGCAAACGGCTAAAAACCCAGCCGCAGAATCTTGTTCCACAAAAGAACACTTCAAGTTTTTTGTTTCACCCCTGCAAACATAGAACAGGCTCATATTGAATCGGAATATCATACGATAGTGTAGCTTAATAAGCCGCATGCTGTTAGTGTCATCATTACAATAAAAGAAAGGAGCTGCTTATGTACTCTCAACCTGCACATTATCATCAGCCTGCCTATGTTCATAACTATAGAAATGGCGGGGACGAGCGCTTTTTCCCACTGCTTCCTTTTGTTGCTGGTCTTGCTGTCGGACCGCTCTTGTTTAGCAGACCATACTATTATCCTCCCTATCCTGTTTATCCCGGATATCCGCCGCCTGTACCATTCCCTTATTATTAAATGGATCAAAAACACCGGGGCCAGTTCAGAAACTTTGGCCCCAAATTTATTTTATAAAATAAGTTTAAGTACCATACATAAAGGGCAAAACGAAAAGGAAATGCTAATAAAAACTGTTTTGTTTACATGATGCTGTTTGCTAACAATCAGGCTGTTTCTTGGAACACTAATTCTGTGTTGAGCAGTGTGGCAGCAAGCTTGAAACAGCACCTAATGCAATGAGCCTTATTATATGTGAAAGAAAACTCTCTCTTTTTGCTAATTAATAATGATATAATAAGGCAAAAAAGTAATATACCGAAAGGAGATTTTTATGGTTCAACCCAATGGGGGCAATAGGAAAGGCTCGCTACCCATTCAAACTTTGGCACAGGCTGTATTTGTAGTCAATAAGCATGCAAAAACAGCACTAAAGCCTCAGAGCCTCTATCATCTAAAACAAAGAGCACTAGTCCAATTAATGCAAGAAGGAAAAGCTAAAAAGGTTGGGCTCCACTTTTCCGATAACCCTAAATACTCCAGGCAGCAGTCGGATGTCATTGTGGAATGCGGTGATTACGTTTTTCACCTGCCGCCAACCAAGGAGGATAAAACATCCCTTCCCCATTTAGGAAACCGTCTATCTGATAAACGCAATCCGAAGGCTCATCTATCCCTTTCAAAAGCTAGAACGATTCTCCAGGATTATACCGGTTTAAAAACAGCAGAATCAGACACCAGCAGGCAGCCGCATCGTACTGCAAAAAAGCGGGTTCAAAAGAACAAAACTCCAGATTGCTTTTCTTCTTCTTTTTTGGGAAGCGATCTAAACTTCTATAAAAGATAAAATGGAGCCGGCAAACCGGCTCCATTTTTTACTTCAAACGCTGCGACAACTCTCTAAGCTCATGAAAGAAAGGAGGAACATTTTTTGATTCAAGATTATCAAAAAGTGCCTCGGCAACTGAAGAATAATACCAATGCTGCTTTTCCTTCCCTCTTTTAAAGTGAGACCAGATAGAGTTCCCCTGGAGTTCATAATCTTTAAGTATGCTTCTTAGATTATCTAGCTTGTCCGCTCCAACCAAAGCCTTCACTTCAAGGGCTGCCGTTTTGACACTATGGATTGTATGCGACTTCCTATCTTCCCAGGAAAGGTGCTTATCCTCCGTATTTGAGGATACGAGCCGTGCAACTGCCTCACCAAAACGCTCTCTGATGTCACCTATGGTAAATGACGTATCCTCTGCTACGTCATGCAGCAGCCCAGCCGCAATCACTTCATCTGAAAATCTTCCTTGCCGTAGAATAGCTGCTACATTCATAGGGTGCTGGATATACGGTGTTTTTCTCAGTTTCCTAAACTGTCCCTGATGAGCTTCTGTGGCAAATTCCAGAGCTCTTTCAATTAGACTTGATTCCTTCATACAACAACTCCTAAATTATAGAATCAGCTGGTCGATATAGTCTATCAGCCCGCCAATATCGGGCTTGCTTACTTGCGCGTCAGCTCCTACCATTGTGCCTTTATGACGAAGGTCTTCTGTAATAAGAGAAGAAAAGATAATGACCGGCAATTCCCCAAAACGGGCATCCGCCTTCAGATGCTTGGTCAGGTAAAGACCATCCATTTGAGGCATCTCTATATCCGTGATAATCAGTTTGACTTCTTCCGTTATCCGATTACCGTTATTGCACAAGCTCTCCAGATAATCCAGTATATCACGGCCATTGTCAAAAAATGTAACATTAACATAACCAGCTGACTTTAACGTGTCACCCAGAAGCTGCCTTAAAAGTGGTGAATCTTCTGCCGCCAAAATTCGCTTAGTGGAGGTCTCCCTTTTTCCGGCATCCGTAAACCGGCCTGAATGAAGTCCCGCATCAGGATTAAGGTCAACGACTATTTTTTCAAAATCCACAAGGAGAATCATGCCTTCTTCTAAACTGATGACTCCGATAATTTGATCCATCAGACCTTTATTCAGTCCAGAAGGCTTTTCAATGGCCTCCCAGGATATCCGGTGTATTTGTGTTACTGTATGAACATGGAAAACCACTTTCTGCATATTGAATTCAGCCACAATGAATTTATCCTGATCAGGCTCAAGCGAAGCGGGAAAGCCTAATGCACCAGCCATATCCACAACCGGCAGGATCTCTCCCCTCAATTCAATGATCCCCTCTATATGAGGATGTGAATGGGGAATCACAGTAACCGGAACGGGTTTAATAATTTCTTTCACTTTAATAACATTAATCCCAAATTTATTTGATCCAATACTGAACTGCACAATTTCAAGTTCGTTAGTACCGCTCTCTAGCAAAATTCCCTTTTGTGTATGCAAATGTATCAAACTCCTAGAAGTATTCTTTTATACCATTTATATCGGAAGAATGTGAGATTTTTTGAGAACTGATCACCTTGGCCAATTCACATAAAAAAAGGATGACTTTTTACTGCTTCGGGAAGCTAAGTCATCCTTTTTTCGGGATGTATTCAAAGAGCCTTTGAATATGGCGGTCTCTGGTACTTTCTAGGAGTTTGCTTACAAAATCTTTCTTATTTGAAAGTCCATTTCGTTTATGCATTTAATTTTAGATCTTACGCTTATGTTTCCGAAGTTTATGCTTACCTTTTTGAAGCTTATGCTTATGTTTCAGGAGTATATGCCTGTATTAGGCAAAGCTTTGCTTATCTTCCTGTATTTATGCTGATGACCCAGTTCTTATGCTTTTCTTTTGAGAGTTATGCTTGCTGCCAAACCTCTTATCACTCGATGATAAGCTGCAGACCTCCGGCACTTTAAGCCAAAGCGACTCTACGAAGTTATCTTCTTGTCTGTTTACTGGTGTATTGTCTAACCCGTATCTTGCCTGGCTTGCCAATCCACCCTTTTTTGTTAAAGTATAAAAACATACCAAATCCGAGTATAAACATAACCATTAGAACAAGAAAATAGCCATATTTCCACTCAAGCTCCGGCATATGTTCGAAATTCATGCCGTATATGCCGACAATGAACGTCAACGGCATGAAAATAGTAGTAATCACAGTCAAAGTCATGATGACAGTATTCATGATGTGAGAATTCATCGATATGTAACTGTCGCGAATATCGGAAGAAAACTCCCTGGATGTTTCCATCATTTCAACAAGCTTAAGCAAATGATCATAAATATCATTGAAGTACAGTTTTTGGTCCTTTACATGGCTCAGCCTTTCAGAATTTATGATCCTATATAATAAGTCCCTCATGGGAATCAGTGTTTTTCTGATCTTATTCAGATCACCTCTAACATCAAACAGTTCTTCCATTAAGTTCGTTCTTGTACTGCGGCTCGGATGATCGTCCAGTTCGTTCAGGAAATCTTCAATTTTAAACATCAGCGGGAAAAAATTATCTACGATCTTGTCGATGACCGAATGAATCACAAAAAAGGGGCCGCGGATATTATGTGAAGATGGATTAAATGACTCCCAGATCTTATCTAATTCGGGAAGGGGCTTTTTATGGTAGGTAACAATGTGCTTGCTGCTGATAAACATGTCAACCTCTTCTGCCTCAAGCGTCGTATGATCCAGAGCATGAACCACAATAAATTGATAGTCATCATAAAAATCCAGCTTGGGGCGCTGCAAGAAATCATCCAAACAATCTTCAACAGAAAGCGGATGAAAATGAAAAATTGAACCCAGCAGCAAAGTTTCTTCCCTGCTCGCACGATCAAAGTCCACCCAGAACCACTTAATATCCTCCCTATCCATCTCCTCCAAACGCAACTGATGCAGAATTTCACCATCATTCGTAATCGCAAGCGTCCTAATCACAAACATATTCCTACTCTCTACCAGGATAATTACTACCATCATATACCCTTTTACACTAAAAATCCATTTGGGGGACTGTCCCCCATTTCCCAAATTATTTCCCGGAATGCAGCTTCGTGTTAAAATAGTGGTAACCGCTATTTGCTTAAGCTGTTTAGGAGGAATTATGGAAGAATATTTAAATGCTCGCGTAACTCATTTAGAATTATCGGGAATTAGGAAGTTTTTTAATATGGTGGCGGAGTTTGATGATGTGGTTTCTCTGACAATCGGCCAGCCTGATTTCCCTACACCCTTACATATTAAAGAAGCCGCCAAACAAGCGGTTGATGAGGACTTTACGGTTTATACACATAACGCCGGTTTCTTGGGACTTAGAGACGCGGCAGCCAAGTATATGCTCAAGAAATACAATGTCTCCTATGAGGCGGAGTCTGAAGTAATTGTTACCACAGGTGCAAGCGAGGCCATCGATATCTCGCTCAGGACCATCCTAAAAGAAGGCGATGAAGTGATCCTGCCTGGTCCCATTTATCCAGGGTATGAACCTATCGTCAGGCTTTGCGGAGCAGTACCGGTATTGGCTGATATCACCAAAAGCTCTTTCAAAATGAATGCTGAAGTCATATCTGGGTATATCACAGACAAAACTAAATGCATTATCATCCCTTACCCTTCTAACCCTACAGGAGTTACCCTCACTCGTGAGGAGCTCATGGAAATTGCAGAGCTTGTCAGAGGGAAGGGCATCTTTATTCTAGCCGATGAGATCTACAGCGAGCTGGTTTTTGACCAGCAGCATACATCCATCGCTGAATTCTTAAAGGGGCAGACCATCCTTATCAACGGACTTTCAAAGTCTCACTCCATGACTGGCTGGAGAATCGGATTCTTATTTGCTCCTAAGGAAATCGTTCAACATATTCTAAAGGTCCATCAATATAATGTAAGCTGTGCTTCATCCATTTCTCAAAAAGCCGCATATGCTGCCGTTACAGCAGGATTTGACGACACTGCCGCCATGCGTGACGAATACAAAAGAAGACGTGATTATGTGTATAGCCGATTAGTTGAGATGGATTTGGAAGTGGTAAAGCCTGATGGCGCCTTTTACTTTTTTGTTAAGCTGCCAGAAGCCTATTCTTCCTCCCAGGACTTTGCTCTTGAGCTGTTAAAGAAACAAAAAGTTGCCTTGGTGCCGGGAGATGCATTCTCTCCGCTGGGTGAAGGCTATGTCAGATTGTCTTATGCCTATTCCATGGACACCCTGAAAAGGGCACTCGACAGACTTCAGTTATTTTTAAAGAAATAGCTCTGTTAAACTATCCTGGGGATTGCAGCTGGCAGGCACCTCTTTCCCCTAAAGGAGTCTCGCAAATCCGTTCCATCAACATAGTTCCAAAATCAACCATGGAAGTTAACATTGCCAAAGAAAATAAAAAGACGCTTGAACCAATTGAGTTCAAGCGTCTTTTCTATAAGTAAACATTTCATCTCCTGTAAAGAAAGGGAGAAAAAGTAAAAGTTACAAAAAAACAACATATTAAAATGGAACAATTCCAACAGGGTTGACCGCGTTAGATTTAGCTGCATTCCAAGAACCTTTATGCAATTCGAAGTGTAAATGCTGCCCGGTAGATTGACCAGTACTTCCCATAACTCCGATTTGCTGCCCTTTAGCAACAACTTGGCCTGTACTTACAGAGAAGCTTTGCATATGAGCATAAACAGTTGTATAAACTTGTCCATTAATAGAATGGGAAATGAATACCACGTTACCATAGCTGCTGGATGTGTAAGCCCTGCTCACAACTCCATCCGCTGCTGCCACGATTGGTATATATCCAGGGCCTGCTATATCAACACCCATATGTTTTGTGCCCCATCTTGCTCCAAAATTAGATGATAGAGTTCCGGCCGCAGGTCTTGTAAAGCTTCCGCTGGAAACCGCTGGTGCGGGAGCTGAGGAAGACTGTGCAGGAGCGCTCTGAACTGCCTTTGATTCAGTTTTCTGGCTGGCTTTTTGCTGTGCCGCTTGTCTGGCTGCAAGAGCCGCCTGCTGTCTTGCTTCCTCTGCCGCACGTTTTCTGGCTGCTGCTAGTTCAGCCTGACGTGTTTTTTCTAGATTAATAGCTTGTTGTATAGAGGATTCCTGAGCGGATAGAAGTTCTTCCTGCTCTTTAAGATCCATCTTGTGAGAATGCGTTTCATCTTCCTTATGTTTTAACTGTGTCATTAATGCACTCAATTGGCTGACTTGCTTCTTTTGCTGTGCTTTCATCGCCTGCAAATCAGAAAGCATTTTTTCCAAATCAGACAATTTAGTTTCGAGCTGCTTTTGGTCACTTTCTAATTTCTTCTTATCCTCTTCTTGCTGGCGAAGTATCTCTTGATCGGCATCCATGATGGTTGCCACTGCATTCACCCGCTCCAGGAAATCCCCAAAGCTCTTTGAACCCAGAAGAACTTCCAGGTAGTCCGCATTTCCGCCGCTTGCCTGCATGGCCCGGGCACGTTCTTTTAGTAGGGCTTCACGCTGCGCCATTCTTTCTTTCACAATTTCAATTTCTTTTCTTAATTCAGCAATTTCTACTTTAGTCTCGCTGATTTTATCTGTCTTTTCGTTGATCTCTTTTGTCGTTTCATTGATCAAGTTCGTTAAATTCTTAATCTTTCCGGCCACAGACTGCTGTTGCCCCTGGAGATTTTTAATAGCTGCCTCTGCTTTATTAATCCCAGATTGAACATTGCTGCGTTTTTGTTGGATTTGATGCTTTTTATTTTCCATATCATTTATGGATGCGTTAGCAGGCTGTGCAATACTTAATAGTCCGACTCCCGCAGCTAAGGACATATGTAATAAACGATTTTTTCTCAAGCTTTTCCCCTCTAACTCTATTTATTTTTTCTATAAGAATATGGTTTTATTTAAATTTCTCGACAAAACTATTTAATTTATTTGTTTTTTTGACAGTTTCAATTATAACAAACCATTCCAGCAGTAAAGTTACAGTTATATTTCAATAACATTAAAAACATTGTCAAAAAGGTTTCAATCTTGCCGAAACATGGTAAATGAATTAATTCGGGATTGGTTTGAAATTAGGGTCAACTTTGTGAAAGTGGCTAAAGATTCACATGGGGAATGCTGCATGTAAGGGGGTAACATAACTAAATTTCCGGCCAGACTAATATAAACGCATTGCTATCCTTACAACTACTCAATTCTGTTTGGAGATCCGATTAGAGGAATGTTATTTGAAAAAACCACATTAATCGGAAGTAGAGAGCGAAATGATTAAAAATTGATTTGTTGTGGATTACTCCTGATTTAAGAGCTAGTGGTTAATCTATATACCAGTGGAGAACGAGTATTAAGCGGATAAATCCATTTATTTGGCTGGACCCAAATTTTATGTGGCTAAATCCACAGTTTATGTGGCTGGAACTCTATTTTATGCGGCGAATCTTATCCTATTGCTAATGGGTGTACTCTACTAGCTATTAATGCGTTTTAAATTTCCTGGCTTAAGAGAGTAAGCTTTTGCACATCCTTGCAGGCTAAAATGCTTGGACTGATGAATTTGCTTTTCTCCATATTTGTGCTTCTGCGATCTCAACCTCAAATTCTCCTTAGAATGAATACGATTAACCAATTAATATATAGTCAGCGGTCACAATTCAAAACCAGATATATATTTCTTTTTCCAAAACAAAAAGAGGAATAGCGGCTATCCCTCTCTTAATATTTCAACTCAAACAGCTGGAGTAGGAGTAGGCTCTCCGTACCCATTCTTATATGTTTCATCAATTTGCTTTCTTATTTCTTTGATAGTTTTTCCCTTCTGTAGATCAACGATGGATTGCGCTGCTATTTCTAAACAGACTCCGCACTTTGTTCCATGGTCATCCCACACGATATTTCCATTTTCCTTATTTTCATAGACAAAGCAGTCGTAATTATTTTTATGTCCCGCCTCATCCCCACAGCCGCAATAGCAAGGAATTTTCTCTAATAATTCTCTATTCCGGGAAACAGCTAAATAAATGGTCTTCATATCTTCAGGCTTATCTGCTAGAAAGTCTGGTGCTTCACCCTTTTTCGTTTCTTGTCTGAGATCACCTGATACGGCGTGTTCCGCATGGCTTTCATGTTCTGCCTCTTCCTTCTGCCCGCTATTCTGTTGAACCCCTTTATCACTGCCGCAAGCCGATAGAAGTAATGAAGAGCATAATCCTAATGTAATCCCTAATAACTTTACATTCAATGTGTTCACCTCTTGAAGAATTCTTCTCTTTATATCCATCTTACTGATAGTAACTGAAGTTCTTCAAGACATGTCACAAAAAATACTTATTATTAAAGAATGTAACTAAACCCAGCCAAGCAATTTCGCCGTTTGTGTAATGATAAGCGGGATTAGGACCGCTATTACAGTAGGAATCAAAAACGCGGCAAACGTCCACTTTCCACTCTTTGTTTCTTTATATATATTAATCAAGGTGGTTCCGCACGGATAATGAAGCAGAGAAAATAGCATCATGTTCAATGCAGTAAGCCAGGTCCACCCATGGTCCACTAAGATATTCTTCAAATCTGTTAAGCTGTCAACTTCCGTAAGAGATCCTGTTGATAAATACCCCATAAGGAGAATAGGCAGTACAATTTCATTAGCCGGCAGCCCAAGAATAAACGCCATTAAAATATATCCGTCTAAACCGATGAGCTGTGCAAAAGGATCCAGAAAATGAACGATATACATAAGGATGCTTGTGTCACCTATAAAAATATTTGCAATGATCCAGGTTAGTATGGCTGCTGGCGCTGCCACTTTTACAGCACGGACTAAAACGGACCATGATTTGGTCAGGGACGACCGGATCACAGTATCAAAAAACTTTGGTTTGCGATAAGGCGGCAATTCAAGCGTATAGTGAGTCGGTACTCCTTTAAGTGCAGTCTTAGATAGAACCCATGATACAAAAAACGTCACGATAATCCCGAATAAAACAATACCTACTATAATTCCGGTTGTGACAAGCGATTTTAGCCCCCCGGTAAAATTAGCAGCCATAAATAGCGATGCTAAAATAATTAATGTTCCCCATCGTCCATTACATGGAACAAAATTATTTGTTAATATAGCAAGCATCCGCTCTCTCGGAGATTCAATGATGCGGGTTGAAATGACAGCTGCTGCGTTACAGCCAAATCCCATCGCCATGGTCAATGACTGCTTCCCATGAGCACCTACCTGTTTAAATAGCCGGTCAAGATTAAAAGCAACCCTTGGGAGATATCCGTAATTTTCTAATAGTGCGAACGTCGGGAAGAAGATGGCCATTGGCGGAAGCATTACACTGATCACCCAGGTGGTGCCCCGATAAAGCCCTAGTACTAAAACTCCATACAGCCAATCAGGAGCATGCAATAATGTAAACAGCGTTTTTAAATAAGGTTCAGCTGACCCAAAGAATTCCGCCAGCATGGAGGAGGGAACATTAGCTCCTGCAATAGTCAGATAGAAAACGGTGCCTAATAAAATGATCATGATAGGAAAGCCTAAGAAGGGTGAGGTAAGAATTGAATCTAGTTTTTCTGTGCGTGTATCTCTTTTGGATTTGTTATACGTAACTCCTGCTGCACATAATTGAAAGCTTCTATTGTAAAGATCCTGTACGATATCATCTCGGAGCTTAATAGATGAATGCTTTTGAGCTTCGGTGTAAAGTTGTTTTATACTCATTCCCTGCCCTCTCCCAACCGTTTCGTTATTTCTTGTAACAGCTTCTCATCCCCATCTAATAATCTTAAAGAAACCCATCTGGCTGAGAGTCGGTCTCCGATTATAGCGCTGACCCGCGGCTCCATCTTTTTTATTTCCTCCTCTATATGGTCCTGGTATACAGTCGGTATTGGCTGGCATTCAATAGCACCTGTCACCAGCCGGTCAATAGTATCCAGGAGCAGCGGAAATCCAATTTTATTTCTCGCGGATAATTTAATAACCGGAACACCTAAGCGCTTGGTCAAGATCCGTTCGTTAATCTTAATGCCCTGTTTTTCAGCTATATCAATTAAATTAATGCAGACAATCACATTTGTAGTCATTTCCAAAACCTGCAGTGCAAGGTTGAAGTTTCGTTCGAGGGATGTTGCATCTAACACGACAAGAGTCACATCAGGTTTTTCAAAAACAATGTAATTACGGGCAACTTCTTCATCAATTGAATTTGAAAATAGAGAGTAGGTTCCCGGAAGGTCAATTAATTGAAATGTTTTTCCTTTATGCTCAACTGTTCCTTCAGCTAAGGCGATGGTCTTTCCAGCCCAATTGCCTGTATGCTGTCTTAGTCCCGTTAAAGCGTTAAATAAGGTGCTTTTCCCCGTGTTCGGGTTGCCGGCTAAAGCTATTCGATATGAATTACGCATATTCCACCAGCTCCCCCTCAATTCTTGTACTTTCTTCTTTTCTAAGAGCGACGACGGTTTGGGAAACTCGGAAAGCTATTGGATCTCCTAAAGGACTTTTGCGTACAACTTCTACTTTCGCACCGATTACAAATCCCAGATCCAGCAGCCTTCTTCTCATAACACCTTCAAGATTCAAAGCTGTTATCTTGAATACATTTCCTTTCTTGCCATCATAGAGCTTAACTGTTTTAGGATATGCCATAATTTTTTCTCCTTTATAATTATTTTTCCCTGACGCAACTTTTCTTTAATTATATGAGAAACTGGTCATGTATGCCACCATTTAAAAATAAAAAAACTGCCCTATTACAGGCAGTTTTTTGAGCGATTCACTTAGTCAGCGTGACTTGTTATATGAAATTTATTTACTCCAATATTTATACAAAGCGTGCGTTCCGCTGTTTTCTTCTCCACTCTCTGCCAGTTTTTCGTACAGAGACTTAGCCAGGGATAGTCCTGGTAGGTGGAGTTCCATTTTTTCCGCTTCATCAATGGCAATTTTCATATCTTTGATAAAATGCTTGATGTAGAATCCAGGTTCGAAATTTCCGTTTATCATTCTTGGTGCAAGATTGGAGAGCGACCAGCTGCCTGCTGATCCAGCAGATATGCTTTTTAACACAGTTTCAGCATCCAGTCCTGCTTTCTCGGCATAAACAATGGCTTCACAAACGCCAATCATATTGGACGCTATCGCAATTTGATTGGACATTTTTGTATGCTGTCCAGAGCCGGCTTTCCCTTGGTATTGAATATTCGTACCCATTTTCGCGAGAATGGGCTTTACTTTATTGAATGCGTCTTCATCTCCGCCAGCCATGATGGTTAATGTCGCGTTTTTAGCCCCGACATCTCCGCCTGAAACAGGCGCATCCAAGGAATATAACCCTTTTTTCTCAGCCTCTTCATATATTCTTATCGCAAGAGATGGAGTTGAGGTGGTCATATCAATCAGGAAGGTTCCTTTTGAAGCATGCTCAATGATACCCTGTTCCCCTAAATAGATTTCTTCCACATCGCTTGGATAGCCGACAATAGAAATGATTACATCTGCTTTCCCCGCCATTTCTTTCGGACTATCAGCCCACAGAGCACCTTGATCCAGCAGGTTCTGTGCTTTTTCTTTTGTCCGTGTGTAGACAAAGACCTCATGGCCGCTCTGAAGCAGATGCCCGGCCATGCTATTGCCCATTACTCCAATTCCAATAAATCCGATTGTCTGCTTATTCTCTGCCATACGCTTCATCCTCTTTGTTATATTTCATGTTTAAATCGATTTAACCATCCCGCCGTCTACCAAGAAAGAACTTCCTGTCATATATGTATTAGCATCCGAAACAAGGAAGGCAACTACATTCGCGAACTCTTCAGGTGCACCATATCTCCCAAGAGGAATCTGGCCCTTCACTTTTTCTTCCATCTGTTCTATCGAAACGCCAGCTTTATTCGCATTGACTTCATCCAGATGCCGGACACGGTCCGTTGCAATCCTTCCAGGAGCAACTGTATTGATTAAGATGTTATATGGTGCAAGCTCGCTCGCAAGGGTTTTAGACATCCCAACAATGGCAGTCCTAAAGGTATTTGATAAAATGAGACCTGGAATCGGCTCCTTTATGGATGACGAAGCAATGTTGATAATCTTGCCTCCATTCTTTTTTAGATAAGGAAGTGCCTGACGAATCAATCTTATGTAGCTGAATAGATTCAACTCGAAGGAATTTTGCCACTCATCATCGGTTATTTCTTCAAAAGCTCCTGCAGGCGGCCCTCCTGCATTGTTGATCAGGATATCAATTCCTCCGAATTCCTGAACGGTCTGCTTAACCATTTTTTCAATATCAGACGGATTGGTTATATCCCCAGTTATCGAGCTTACCCTTCCTTTCTGCAGGCCGCTCAGTTCCGAACGGACTTCTTGGAGCTTTGCCTCATTCCTGCTTGTAATCATGACATTAGCCCCTTCTTTTACAAGCGCTTCAGCAATTGCCTTTCCAAGGCCCTGGCTTGAAGCAGCGACAAGGGCTGTTTTTCCTTTTAACTGAAAATCCATGAATCATGCTCCTTTTCATCAAGAAAGTATTTGTCTTAATATTCTTTATTTTACTTGAAAATCAGTCTGATATAAAATGTGATGACTTATTTTTTTGGATGCGGACAGTTTGGAGTATGAAAAAAGACAGCCTGTCACAGGCTGCCTTCCTTCATACTTATTTCATTAATCCTTTTTTCTTTAAAAAGGCAACGGCTACATCCCGCGGATCCTTTTTATCCAAGTCAACCTGGGCATTCATTTCGGCCATTTCCTTATCAGATATCTTTCCTTCCAGCCCATTAACTGCGTCTTTCAGCTTAGGAAACTTCTTCAAGGTATCCTCCCGAATAATAGGTACCGCATAATAAGGCGGGAAGAATTTCTTGTCGTCTTTCAGTGTCTTAAGGTTAAAGCGGACAATTCTTCCATCAGTAGTGAACGCAGGAATAGCGTCTACTTTGCCTTCTCTGACCGCCGTGTACATCAAATTGGCATCCAGACTTCGTTTATCTTTAAATTGAAGATTATACGTGTCAGCAAATGCAGTGTATCCATCTTCTCTTTCAAAGAATTCAGTAGGACCTCCAAATAGTATATTCCGAGATTTAGGAGCCAATTCAGAAATGGATGTTACCCCTAATCGCTGGTATGCCTTAGGGTTAAAAGCGAGTGCATAGGTATTCTCAAATCCAAGAGGCTTCATCCATTCTAAATGATACTTTTCCTTGTAGCCTTCCCTTACTTTTTTATAAATTTCATCCGCGCTGTCTTTAGGGTTATATGTTTCTTTTAATATGGTCAGCAATCCAGTACCTGTATATTCCACATACATATCAATATCACCGCTATTGATTGCCTGCGTCAAAATGGGAGTTTCTCCAAGCCCTTCCTGAACTGTAACGTTATAATCGGTTTGGCTCTTCACGTATTCAGAAATAATATATGGAAGTATGTATTGTTCGGTCCATTTTTTCCCTGCTATTACAACCGTATCTTCCGAGGACCCCCCGCGAAGCCCAAAGAATAGAATGACAGCAGCAATAGGAATCAGAATAAAGGACGCTTTCTTCCATGAGAACTTTTTCCTTTTTTTACTTCTTGGATCTGTAGCGATTTCAATCCGCTTGAGAATCAGGTCAATGATAATGGCAAGGATGGCAGCGGGAATCGCACCAGCTAAAACGAGTTCGTTCCGAGCCGTTGACAACCCTCTATAAATGAGATCTCCCAAACCTCCTGCACCAATAAAGGCTGCCAAAGTGGCTACCCCGATGGTCAGCACAGTGGCTGTCCTTAGGCCGGCCATAATGATAGGCAGAGCTAACGGCAGTTCAATCATCCGCAATATCTGTTTCTGAGTCATCCCCATACCTTTTCCCGCTTCAACAGCCGACTGATCTACACCGGTCAGACCTGTGTATGTATTTCTGAGAAGCGGTAGAAGTGCATATATAGTCAGTGCGATAATGGCAGTTGTACTCCCAATCCCAAATAAAGGAAGGAGGAATCCAAAAAGCGCAAGACTTGGGATGGTTTGAAATACAGAAATCACTCCGATGATCGGTTCAGCCAATCTCTTTCTCCTTGAAATATAAATGCCAAGCGGAATTGCGATAATCGTACCAATGATGATTGACACGATGGATAAAAATAAATGCTGCTGCAGGCCTTCTAAGATATCCGGCCAGCGTGTACGAAACGTATCCATGAGCGACATAAAAAAGTTACTCTCCTTCATGGACGCTTCCTCCTTCCCCCGGGCCAGTTTTCATACCAGCGAGCCCTCTCATCATAGTTGATCTCGTTATTAGGCCTGAAAGCTTTCCATTTGAGACAACAGGGATAGAGGCGGCACCACCGGCAAAAAGGGCTGCTACATCTGTATAAGGCGTGTCGGCATTAACCGTATGGAAATCCGTCCTCATAATGTCTTCCAGCGTTTTCTCCTCATTATGATAATCACGTTCCACGTCATCTATCGTCGCGATGCCCAATAAGCGGTTAATGTTATCCGTAACAAGCAGGCTGTCAACCTTATAGGTTCTCATCATTTTCAAAGCCTGGGCTAATCCCCTTGATGGCCTTGATGTTATAATCTTCTTTATCATTAAATCTTCTGCTGATGGCACAGAGTTTACTGCTCCATCTAAGCGCTCTTCGCCAATGAATCCTCTTACGAAGTCGTTTATCGGATGGCGCAGGATTCTTTCAGGTGTATCGAACTGAATAATTTCTCCGTCCTTCATAATTGCGATCCGGTCCGCAATTTTTATCGCCTCGTCCATATCATGAGTGACAAATACAATGGTTTTCTTAATATTTTCCTGAAGCTGGACCAGTTCATCCTGCAGCTGTTCCCTGCTGATAGGATCCAGCGCACTGAACGGCTCATCCATCAGGATGATTGGAGGTTCGGCTGCCAGTGCCCGTATTACGCCTACACGCTGCTGCTGCCCGCCGCTTAAATCAGAAGGAAACCGCGATTTATAGGTCTCAGGATCCAGACCAACCAAATTAAGCAACTCATCCACTTTCGCGGCATAACGATCCTTATCCCAGCCCTTCAGCCTTGGAACCAGGGTAATGTTATCCTCAATGGTCATATGGGGAAGAAGCCCAATTTGCTGGATCACATACCCGATGTTCCTGCGAAGCTGGACAGGGTCTATGTTTGATATATCTTCCTCGTTAATAAAAATTTGTCCGCTCGTCGGTTCTGTAAGCCGGTTAATCATTCTCATAGTAGTCGTTTTCCCGCAGCCGCTTGGACCGATTAACGCAACGAGCTCTCCTTCTTTAATTTCAAAATCAATATCCTTTAAGGCGATAAACCCATCCGGATACTTTTTTTCAACGTGTTTAAACGTGATCAATGAACAATCTCCTCATTTCTATAATTATTCACTTGGAAACAGTGAAAAGGAATATGTTTAATTTTTATACGAATCATCCTTTTGAATGTTTCAGAAGGTTAATTCGTTTTTCGCTTTCTGAATTACTTGGATTAGATCTATAGGGAGAAGAAAACCGAAGTGGAATAGCCCTGCAGAGGGTGAAATAAACCATTTAATTTCTTTTTTTCAATGCCGCTGCTCTTACATGTATGTATTTTCCGCTGCCTAGTGACTGTAAAACTTGTTTACAAATAATCATCCTTTTTTACATAGCATATACTCCTTCACCAATTACAATACTAGTATAATATTTATACATACCCATTCTGAAAAGGGGTAAACATTGTTTCGGAATATCGTTAAACAAATGGTCGAATGATGGGCAGCAATTTAGCTTCTTGTTTGAAGGAAATGCTGAATTTCCTTCTGTAAAAAAGGATGCCACCTTGCATTTATTTTTTGCGGGAGTACGAAATTGGCATAAAAAAACAACCAGCTTTCACTGGTTGTTCAAGGGGGGAAATGAGAATGTTAGCTGCATTAACTAGGTCACATTCAATTGTTGCTACTTGTTATTTACCCAGGATCTTTCTTACTAAACATCTTTAACCAAAAAATTTAATTCTTTTAATAAAAGCTCTGTTTGAAACTTGCCTGTTGATCTGATATCTCCCCGAAAGGCCATCAGTCCGTGGGAAATGATACTCTTCTCATGGACTGACTGATCGGCTTATGACTTGAGGGTTTCAGCTTTGGAGCTGTACAGCATCCCCTGCCGATGCACTTATAGTACCCAACACTGTAAAACAGCGGGAGGAGGGAGTTCAGGGTTCATTTTTTACCGAAAACCGTCAATTTTTTAGGGAATATCCCTCATCTTGGTAATTTTTTTGCAACTTGACTCCCAAGCTTAGGAAAAACAGGCTTTTCTGAAGAGTTTTTTATAAAAATACAGGATATAGAAACAAGAGGGTAAGGTTTATGCTTAACTTCTATGGATATATGCTTATGTTTTGAACCCTTATGCTTATGTTTCTTGGTTTTATGCTTATATGTACCATGTTTATGATTATCTCTCTTCTTCCTATGCTCATGTTTGGTGCTTTATGCTTATACAGCGGCCTTTATGCTTTTCCTTTGAGGAATATGCTGATTACCGAGCGGGAACCTATCTTTAATGGAAGCCTTCGGTTTTTCGGCAGAGGAACATTTTCCGGCATAAAGACCAGGCAGGGCCCGGCTATAACATGAAGGAAGCCAGAAGATCGCCCAGGCTGGATCGAGCCGCCAATATAAGGACAATAAAAAAGGCTGCCGAGACTTCCTCGACAGCCTGAAGAGGGGAACTCCCCTTCTTTTTATTTTGTCACTGCAGACTGAACAGCTTGGACAACTTCTTCAGCTGTTCTCATGGTAAGAACTTCATTTGCAAGCTGTTCCATTTCAGGCTGTGACAGGCGTTTGATTAGAGAGCGTGCTCTTAGGATAGAGGTTGCACTCATGGAGAATTCGTCTAATCCCAAACCTAGCAGCAATGGTATAGCCGTTTCATCTCCTGCCATCTCTCCACACATTCCAGCCCATTTGCCTTCTTTGTGTGCTGCATCAATAACCATTTTCACAAGGCGTAAAATGGCCGGATTGTATGGCTGATACAAGTAAGAAACTCG
Source organism: Peribacillus deserti (assembly GCF_002863585.1). GTDB lineage: Bacteria > Bacillota > Bacilli > Bacillales > DSM-1321 > Paraperibacillus > Paraperibacillus deserti_A. The sequence goes on from NZ_PGUY01000048.1 coordinate 19,970, forward strand.
TTCATTCATACGGTCCGCAGCCATTGTATATTGAATTAAATCATTAGTTCCAATACTGAAGAAATCCACTTCTTTTGCAAAGGTGTCTGCCATAACAGCTGTAGAAGGAATCTCAACCATAATACCAGTTTCGATGCGTTCTGCTACTTCAACACCTGAATTTAGAAGTGCTTGTTTTTCTTCTTCCAAAATAGCTTTGGCTTGTCTGAATTCATCAAGAGTCGCAATCATAGGGAACATGATTTTTAAATTCCCGTATTTGCTAGCACGCAATAAAGCACGAAGCTGAGTCCGGAAAATATCCTGTTCTTCCAGGCATAAGCGGATTGCGCGGAATCCAAGGAAAGGATTCATTTCTTTCGGAAGATCCAGATATGGCAGTTCCTTATCTCCGCCTATATCAAGAGTACGAACAACAACCGGTTTTCCTTCCATACCTTCGAGTACAGCTTTATATGCATCAAACTGCTCATCTTCTGTTGGAAGCTGGTCACGGCCCATATATAAGAACTCTGTACGGTAAAGCCCTACAGCTTCGCCGCCATTATTTTTAACGCCTTCAAGATCCTTAGGGGTACCGATATTGGCAGCCAATTCTACATGGCGTCCGTCAGCGGATACAGTTTTTTCGTTAACAAGCTTCGCCCATTCAGCTTTTTGTTCTTCATAGGCAGCATGTTCTTGTTCATATTTTTGAACAAGCTCTGGAGTAGGATTAATGTGAACCTCTCCGTTAATGCCGTCGACAATGACAAGATCGCCATTTTGAATCGATTCTGTAGCTTCCTTTGTCCCAACGACAGCAGGAATTTCCATGGAGCGGGCCATGATGGCTGAGTGAGACGTGCGTCCCCCGATATTCGTTGTAAACCCTTTTACGTATGTACGGTTTAACTGGGCTGTATCAGAAGGAGTTAAGTCTTCAGCGATGATGATGACTTCTTCGGAAATCATGCTTGGATTTGGAATTTGAACTCCGAGAAGATGTGCAAGCACGCGCTTTGTAACATCGCGGATATCTGCCGCACGCTCTTTCATATACTCATTATCCATTTGTTCGAACATCATAACGAACATATCGGCTGTTTCTTTCAAAGCAAATTCAGCATTAACCTGTTCATTTTGAATCTTATCTTCAATTGGTCCTAGTAATTCAGGATCGCTTAATACAAGCAGATGGGCATCGAAGATTGCAGCTTTGTCCGGGCCCAATTGTTTTTCAGCATTATCACGGATGGCTTGCAGCTCACTCTTAGAAACATTGACTGCTTCCTGGAAACGGGCAGTTTCCTCAGCAGGAGCAGTTATCGTTTGTTTTTGGACCGTTAAATCCGGTTCAATTAAACGATAAGCTTTAGCGATTGCGATACCATTTGATGCTGCAATCCCTTTCAGCATGCTTGCCATTACTCAGCTAAGCCTTCTCTTTTTAGAGTTTCTTCAAGAGTGTTTAGTGCATCCTGTTCGTCGCTGCCTTCAGCCGTGATTTTGATTTCAGCGCCTTGTCCAATACCTAAAGACATAACACCCATGATGGATTTAAGGTTTACTTTTCTACCTTTGTACTCAAGGTTGATTTCTGAATCAAATTTACCTGCTGCTTGTACTAATAGTGTAGCTGGACGTGCATGTATCCCCGTATCTGCTGTTACTGTAAATGATTTTTCTGCCATTTTATTCGACTCCTTTTGAATTATTGAATAGATTGACAACCGCTTACTTATTCCGCCAATCGGCCAAAGCTTTTCTTCTAATGTTTCCCATAATAGAAGAATCTATGTTCAAGTTATGAATAGGAATATTAAACCATATCAGGCGGCACGAAAATCTACTTTTAGTATTTTAAAGGGTGAAAATTTCACCCTTTTTTTAAAGAATAGCACTTTGGAGAAATAGTGACAATCTTAATGAACTAATTTTTAAGTTTTAAAATCTTGCAAAAATTGCATAAACTATTCGTCCTTGAAAATGTCAGCGCTTTCTACTGTCTGAAGCCGTCCAGTAGAAAAATTACCCTGCTTCAGACTTCAGCAAAACCTCCTTTTATCCATTTAATATAGTCCTGCTTGTTCTTGGACGATTATAGCTAGGCATTAAGGTTGATACGGATCATAAACCCTCTGGTGAATACATTCTTATCTTTTAAAACCCTTTCGGCATGCTTATTAAACCAAAAGCACCGGCAATTATCAGCCGCGTGACGAATTTATGACGCGACTTGGAAACGCAGCGGCCGGCAAGAACGTCACACCGTTTCTTTTACAAAGGCTGTTTTCGCAAAAACAAGAAGTTGATTTCCGCTCCAGGATGCTCGCTTTCCGCGGGGCGGGCGGTGAGCCTCCTCGGCTTCGCCTGCGGGGTCTCACCTGTCCCGCTGCTCCCGCAGGAGTCTCGCACCTTACGCTCCAATCAACCTAATTTAACAATAGGGTGATGTAACAAAACTTATTAAAAAACACAATCTTTTAGAAAAGAGCTTTTACAAAATATATGTTGAATTTTTCCAGCCTATCTTGTAAAAATGAATTAGAACGAATTGAATCGGAGGACTGTGCATGCAGTATAAAAGAGCAGAACCTTTTCGTTTTGCTTTGCAGACTCCCGTTCCCGGACATTTTACAATTGCTTCCTTAAACGGGATATCGGGAAAAAGCAAAAAAGGGGAAATAGAAGTCCTTGATATCAGCCCAAATGGACTTAAATTTAAATCAAGTTTAGAATTGCCTGCCAATGAAAATATAGAACTATTAGTTACTTTTCAATTGAATCACACAGCGCTCTCCCTTCCCGGGACCATTGTGTGGAGAAGATTGTATTTTGGAAAATGGCTCTATGGCTTTTCCGTGACCGGGACATCCGACTCTAAGGAACAAATCAAAAAGGAAATAATCAAGGAACTTAAACAATTTATTAGAAATCAAAATTAAAAAAACGGCTTTAGGGTATCTGCCCTGCAAGCCGTTTTTTTAGTTCCGGATTAGGATTCATACATCATTTTTCTTGTCATTCCGCCATCAATCACAATATTTTCAGCCGTAACAAAGTCGTTTTCAGGATCACATAAATAGATGCAGGCCTTGGCTATGTCAGCAGGTTTACCGACACGGTTTGCCAGGTGCTGCCGGTGGTCGATGTCACGGAGCTGTCCGTAGTCTCCCGTTTCAATCCATCCGGGACTGATTGAATTCACATTGATTCCAAGTTTGCCAAGACTTGCGGCAAGAGCATGGGTTAAGGCCGCAATACCACCTTTTGAAGCCGCGTAAGCTTCCGAATCAGGCTCGGACATAAAAGCTCTGGTAGAAGCTATATTTACAATTCTCCCACCTTCCTTCATCAAACCCGCTGCCTCTTTGGACGCGATAAACATGCTTCTAAGGTTTATATTCAGAATATCATCCCACTCTGCCACAGATAATTCAAAGATGGATTTGAACTTGGAAACTCCAGCATTATTAATTAGGATATCAATGCTTCCAAATGTGTCCATGGCAGTTTTCAGCATTGATTTTATTTGCTCCTCGCTCCTCACATCTGTCTCGACAAAAAGACTAGCCCCTCCTTTTTCTTTTATAATCTTTTCAGTTTCTTTGCCTGCTGCATTTCTTTCAGCAATGATTACGCTCGCCCCAAGCTCGGCAAAGGCAATGGCAACTCCCTTTCCAATACCGCTGCCTGCCCCTGTCACTATGACTGTCTTACCAGTAAATTTCATCTAAACAATCCCTTCCGCAATATACTACTTTATATCATTACCCAGTATTTTAATAAAAATATTCCTTTTTGGTAAGCTCTGTTAAACTTGTCTGTTGATTTCCACTGCAGGCACTCGCTTTCCGCGGGGCGGTCCGAGAGCCTCCTCGGCGTTTACGCCTGTGGGTCTCCCTTGACCCGCTTTGCCCGCAGGAGTCTCGCACCTTCCGTTCCAATCCAACACAGTGGAAAAATCAACAATGATCTTTAACATAGCCTTTTGGTAAAGAATGTGTCATTAAAACAATAGTAGTCAGAAAATTTGATTTTTAGCAAATAACGTCTTTTATCATAAAAACGGCCCTGTAATTTGTTATTTTCCACTGACATTAAAGCTTTCACAGCATTCCTTTTACATCAAAAAAAGAGTTTTCATTAATCGCTAATATCCTTGGTCCTGCATTAAGCTTGTGTTACCGGGAATCCAGGAAGGCATGCTTTCGTCAGGAATGGCTATGGAAAACTTTGATCAAATGGCAGAACAGTATACTCCACTGATCCACAAAATACTAAAAACCTTGAACCTATATAAGGAAACGGAAGAATATTACCAGATTGGATTAATTGCATTATGGGAAGCGGGAGAGAAGTATCGTGAGGATAAAGGCCCTTTCCTGCCTTTTGCTTACTCAATTATAAAAGGCAGGATGTTAAATCAGCTTACTAAGGAAAAAAGGTGGGAAACCGCAGCCGTTTTTATGGAAAAAACGGATGACTTCCTCAATCAATTTCAACAGCACCAAGATACATATTTCCCAAGGGAATCATTAGAAGAAGCCTGCAAATATTTGACCCTCAATCAAAAAAGATGGCTGTCCGGCTTTTATAAAGACCAAAATTTGGACACCATCGCAAAGGAACATTCTGTAACAAAGGACGCAGTTAAATCCTGGAGAAAGTCCGCTTTGAAAAAAATAAAGGATATGCATGGCAAGGCATGATAAAAGAAGGCTCTTTTCTAAAAGATCATTGATTTTTTATAGTTCTGTGAACCTGCCTTATTGTTAAACAGGTTGATTGGAACGTAAGATGCGAGGCTCCTTGATCCACCTGCAAGGCTTTAGACCCTCTAGTCATAAGCCAATCCGTATATGGGGAGAAAAGCACTCCCCCACAGGCGCAGCCTAGGAGGCTCAGGCGCCCGCCCCGCGGGAAAGCGAGCATCCTCACGTTCCAATCACCCCCTTGTTCCATATCAACAAAGTTTGCGAATACAGCATAAAAGAAAGAACCCCTGCTGGTATCCTACGGCATGGGGTTCCTTATTCTTATTGTCCGTTCACATTGTGATTCTAAAAAGTTGGACAAAAAAAGAAGCCAGGATCTTTAACTCCTTGGCTCATCTAAATATTGATAAATCACTTCGCCATTGTGCTGGGCAATTCCACGGAATTGTTTAAAGTCCTCTCTTTTAACAACACACTCTCGAAAGACAGTGAATGCATCTTTGCTGACGGTCACTTCATCTAGTTCTCTGTTTGCAAGCTTCGTCAATATTTCTTCGGCCGATGACTTATCCATTTGTATGACTCCTTTTTGTTTAATATCCGTTATTTTAACATGGATTTTATACGATTACATACAAGATACTTGATTCCTGACTTGATAGCGCTTACTATATGTCTATTAACAACTTACTCTATTTTCGAAAAATAACAAAAACTCCTTTACGAATCCCGAAAAATAGTGCAAACTGTTAATTAATTGTAAACAGATATACATATTACTTTCGATAGAAGGTTGTGATTTTATGAAAAAAGCAGAAGTGGGAAATGTAATTGAATTCCGCGACGGATTGCAGGGTGTGGTTGAAAAGGTCAATGAAAACTCTGTAATAGTTGATCTTACCTATATGGATAACTATCGGGATTTAGAACTGGAGCAAAAGACAGTCGTAAATCACAAAAATTATAAAATTGTTAAAGTTACCGAAAAAGCATAGATCTTTGACGAGGACCTAATGGGGTCCTCCTTTTTATTTATTAGGCTCTTTTCTAAAAGATTGTTGTTTTTTAATAGTTCGGTGAACCTACCCTATTGTTAAACAGGTTGATTGGAACGTAAGGTGCGAGACTCCTGCGGGAGCAGCGGGACAGGTGAGACCCCACAGGCGAAGCCGAGGAGGCTCAGCGCCCGCCCCGCGGAAAGCGAGCATCCTGTAGTGGACATCAACCCCGATGTTCAATAACAACAAAGTTTGCGAAAACAGCCATTTATTAAGATTGGGGAACGCCTGAATGACAGTCATTATAAAAGATAAAATTTTCTGGTCCGGATTGGTTCTTGCTCACCTTGGGATTTTTGCAAGCTATTATTCCGTCCGCGGGTTTTGGGGAACTTATACAGCAGCAAGTGCATGTCTGGCCGTATTTGCCCTATTTGCCGGAGAACCGCGGTCCATACGGTTTCCGTTCAGAAAATTCATGATCGGGATCCTTTCTGGACTGATCCTTTATGGTATTTTCTATGCAGGCCTAACGCTTTTAACATTCCTTAATATCGACCTTGCACAAGCGGCAGATCAGCTTTACTTATTCTACAAGCCGGAAGTTTTATGGCAGTATCTTGTTTTAGTCCTCCTTCTTATTCCTGCTGAAGAACTATTCTGGCGGAGTTTTATCCAAGGAAGACTGTCTCGCCATTTTCCTGGACATGTTTGTATCCTGCTCTCTTCCCTACTCTATACCCTGCCTATGTTTTATTCAAAAAATGCAGCCATGGTGCTGGCAGGTCTTACTGCTGGATTGTTATGGGGAATTCTTTTTCAGCGGACCAGGAGTTTAGGAGTTGTAATCGTGTCTCATTTGACATTTGATATTTTCCTATTGATTCTACTTCCCTTGGAAAGCGGGCAGCATTAAATTACGACCAAATACCCCTTATCAAAATTTTACATTTTTTTTATAATAAGGAAACAGGCTTTTAAATTAATACATTGTAACATTTTGTTCCTGAGGCTCGTCTACTCCTGTAGAAGAATACAAAAATGAAGGGAACGGTCATCTTAGGACTACACATTAGGAGGTTAAAATCATGCTAAAATTCAGCAAAATACTACTCGGAACAGGAATTCTAGCCTTAAGTCTGGCAGGCTGCGGAACGGCAGAACAAGAATCTTCTGCACCAAAAAAAGAAACGGCAGAACACAAAGATCACAATGCAGGCAAGCCTTCACAGGATACTAAGAAAAATCCTGCAACTGAACCGGCTTCCTCCGAAAAACAGAACACGATGAGAGTGATGGAACAAAATTTGCAATATAAAATGAACGGAGCAGACAAACAAGAAACGGCATTCTTAAAAAATAGTGATAATCAGCATTTCTCTATGTATGTCCTTCCTGGTTATGAATTGTCAGCCGAAGAGCCTGGCAAGGATATCGTATTTCTAAAAGATCAGGATAGTGTGTATATGAGGATAGAACTTCTTTCAAATCCAGTCTGGCAGGAAGAAGAGGAAATGGCCAAAGCCCAGCTTATGGCAGTATCCGATAAAATTAGCACTCCCGCCCTTCCCAATTTTGACGTGAAAAATGCAGCAGCATTTGAAGCCTCCAATGATGAGGAAAATGTAACGGTTGTAATCATTAAGGATACTAATAATCCAGTTAAACTGACTATGTTTACAAATAAGGATCAAGATCATCGTTCTGCTATGCTTGAAATGGCCAAAACGATTTTGAAGAAGCCTTCTAACTAGAAGAGGAGGACGGTCTCTAGATAAAAAGCCGCACTTTTTTTGGGGAAAGCTGACTCCCGAAAGGTATAAGAAAACGGCAGCAAAAAGCCTGCGCCGAATACTTATAATATAAGCTAAAACGCCTGTTTTCTTCTACACAGGCGTTTTCTTTTTTGTTCGCCCTGCGCGAAGCCAAATTAAAATAAGGAATAATACACTGATTTTTCCGAAGAGCGGATATAAATAAGAAAGCAAATTTCCGTAATCTATTAAACTTAGGATATAGGAAGTTAAAAAAAGGATTAATAGAATAAAAATAGAAGGAATCTTTATATAGGATCTCAATTGCCGTTCTAATCCAAATAAGTTCCCAATCACTGAAGTAAAAATTTCCCCATAAACGACCATAATATAAATCCAGTAAAAATTGCTGGCTATATGTTTCATGATTTCAGCCGTTGGAATTTCATATTGAAGGACTCCTGGAAGACTGATCAATGAAATGTGACTGGTGATTAAGATCAGTGTGAGGAATAGCCCTCCCATAATTGCGCCTGCTTTAATGGTCTTTTCGTCGCCAATATCGCTGGCTACCGGGACGAGCACAGCCTGTGAAAGCGCAAGATTAAATGCTGTGTACAGGAACGGAGAAGTAACCGGTCCCCAGTAGCTGGTTATGTCAGGAATGGCAAAGAAAACATCCATGATTCCTCCGCCTTTTAGCGACAGTACACACATTAAGATACTAAAAAAAATCATAATGGGCACTACAAAAACATTAACCGCGAATAAGCCCTTGATCCCCCCGAGCAGAACAAGCAAAGAAAGAACCATGGTCAGCACTACTCCAATTGTCTTCGTGATTCCCAGCTGCTCCTGGAAAACGGCTCCTGCTCCTGAAAACATGACAGAAGTGACCCCGAGCAGCATGATAAAAAAAAGTATATTTAATATATGACCAAAGGTTTGGCCAAATATAAAGATATTAAATTCTTCGTATGACTTAGCTCCTGTCTTTAAAGCCAAAAGCATGAGCTTGGTCCCAGTAAAAACAAAAAGAACACCTGCCGCGAGAATGCTTAAGAAGCCTAAAAATCCAAAACGAGTAAAAAACTCCACAATCTCTCTTCCTGTAGCAAACCCGGCACCTACTACTGTGCCAATATACACCGAAGAAATCTGAAAGGCTCCGGTCCATCTAACTTTCATAGATTCTCCCCCTCTAATGTATGTATATGAAGGGAAGATAAGTTTTAGACAAGCTTACACAAGTCTTACCCGCTAAACTTTTTGTTTAAAAAAATGTATTTTTTTACATTTTATTTAAAAAACAAAAGATAATACCAGATAATTCATATAGTGTATGAATTTAAATTGTATAAATGCTGGTCATTCTGTAAAATAAAGAAGAAAAATGCTGGAAATTGTAGAAAGGTATCTAATTTATGGATAAAAATGCCCTAAGGCACAAAAGAAATAAATCATTGATTCAATTTTTATGGATCATAAATATTTTAGATTACTTATTTTATATTTATTATGAGCAGGACTATAAAATTCTCTGGCCGCCTGTTGGATTAATCCTTTGCCTGGCAGTTACCGTTCTCTATTTGACAAAAATGCGCTCAGAATACTTGATGTACCTTTTGCTATTTTCTATATTTGGGTACACGTTTTACCTGAACATGATATATCCAAATTTAATTAATTACTTGTTTCTATACTCAGGCATTATCGTTTCTTCCTTTTACTTAAGCACCGGCCTGCTGGTATTTTCAAGCGCAGCTTCTTTTCTGCTGATGACCATCGTTTATTTTATTAATAAAAATTATACATTCGATTATAGAGGGTATGAAGATTTCCCCTATTTTATATTATTCGGAATTTTCATTTCTACCCTTCTCTTTCTGCTTCTTCGCTTTACCAACAATTTATGGAATAAAGCAGCGGAAAATGAACAAAGAACGAAGAAAGATCTGCAGTCTACCAAATCCTATTTTGAATCACTGTTTACGTATTCAAGGGATGCGATTTGCATATTGGATAGGCAGGGTAACTTCCTGGAAGTGAATGAAGCTTTTCAAAAATTGTATTCTTATTCCTTCAAGGGGCAAAAACAGATGGCTTTCAGTGATTTTTTTACTGCTAATGACGAAATTGTGCTGTGGGATATTATAGATAAGGTAAAATTCGGAGAAAGCATTGGAAGTCTTGAATTGAGAAGGGGATCTTCCCAACATAGTAATGCTATTTTAGGAGAAGCAACGGTCTCTCCGATTTACAGCAGCCATGATGAATTGATTGCCATAGCGGTCATCATCAGGGATATAACGGAAAAGAGACTTATGGAAGAATATATGAGGAACTCAGAAAAGTTAAAAGTGACTGGAGAAATAGCAGCAGGGGTAGCCCACGAAATTCGAAATCCGCTGACAGTTATCGGCGGCTTTATTCAGATGCTTCGGGAGGAAGACGGTCCTAATCGTCACTACTATTCCATTATTCATTCCGAGATTAACAGGATGAATGACATCATCAGTGAATTTCTCATTCTGGCTAAACCCCAGATATATACCCTTAAAATTCAAAATATTAAGGAATTGGCGGAGGAGGTAGTCCTTCTCTTTCAATCTGAATCTAATTTTAAAAACGTAGATGTGCAGTTAACAGCTGCCCCCGAATATCTCCCCATTCTCTGCGAGGGCAATCAGCTTAAGCAAGTATTTATTAATCTGTTGAAAAACAGCTTTGAAGCGCTGCCCGATGGCGGAAAGATACACATTGAGATTGGGAAGGATGAACATGCCACAGAAATAATAATAGAAGATAATGGAACAGGAATCCCTGAACACGTTCTTTCTAATATAGGCAAGCCTTTTTATACCACAAAAGAGGACGGTACTGGCCTCGGGTTTATGATAACTGAAAGAATTATCGAGATGCATAAGGGAACCCTTCAGATTGAAAGTGAAGTGGGCAAAGGCACCCGGGTTCAGATTATTCTTCCTGGCTTCGACAAATGAAAAGAGAGAGCAAAGTCTGGAGGCTGCTGAAAAACTTACGTTTTGAAAATTTGAGGATATAATACAAAATTAAAAAGGCATCCTATCGTTCAATTATGAACAGTAGGGTGCCTTTTTTCCTTGTAATTCTTTAGTTGGATTCTTTCATTAGCGTAAGTATTCGCTTCAGATTTACAGCGAATATCGTCATTGCACCTTGCATTTGCATGCCAAGCAGACCCGACGATGATGCCACATCATACCCGTGTCTATGTTTTAGTTCACTATTCTTCGCTTCAATTTTATAGCGTTCTTTCGCTTTTACTTTAAAGGTTTCGCTATTTTGGAACGCTTCTTGTTCGGTATGTTCTGTGGATTTAATGGTCACAGAATACGTCTTACTTTTTGAACCATCCTTAAAACATCCATCTTTGAAGGGACATACCTTACATTTTTCTATATCAAAGTAATACGTCTGACTCTGGTTCGCCCCTTTACTCTTACCTGTGCGAGCCTTGCGGATCGCCATATGGCCTGCCTTACAAACGTACATACCTGCATCTTTATTAAACTCAAATTCATCTTCTTTTTTTCGTACACCATTCGTGATTAAAGGATGTAATTTTGAAACCAATTGTAATTCATGATTTTTCGCATATTGGATATTGTTTTTCTCTGAATAAGCTGTATCACCAATAACGGTGTCAATTTTCATTCCTGTTTCTAGACTTTTCTCAATTAATTCTTGAAGATATTTGCCATCACTCTTTTCTCCTGTAGTAACGAGTGCAGCTGTAATAATGCGTTCATCATTTATAGCGATGTGTGTCTTATAACCAAAGAAAGAAGAATCCGCCGTTTTATGACCTATGCGAGCATCTGGATCTGCTGATAAGTAAAGTTGCTCATGATGGTCTTCGACCATTTCTTTTAAATAATTGAGTTTCTCTTTAATACTCGGATATTTACGAATTGTTTCCTCTGCTTCGACGGTTTCAATGACTTCGCGACAATAGTTCAGCTCAGCTTCTAAATCATTCGTCGTGTTTTTGGCCGGGAACTTTTCTTTCATTTTTTCATTCACTTGATATACAGCTTTTCTTAGGTTTTTGGATTTCTCCATTAATATTTCTTTAGGTGATTTTTGATTATACCTAGCCTTTGTATGAGTAGCATCAACAATAATCGTTTTACTTTGGATAAGCGCTTTCTCCAGTGTGATTTCGACTGTCTTATGTATGAGCAAGTCCAATAAACCCACGTCTTGAAGGCGGAGTTTACGGAATTTCGTTAGTGAACTTGGATTAATAACAGGGTCTTCCGGTGCCATATCGAGGAAATATTTAACTAAACTTTATGCTGATATTTCCATACTTTATGCTTAAATCCATAAATCGTATGCTTAACTTCTTATGTTTATGCTTCTGTATCGGTAAATATGATTGTTTTTTGCAGGTTATGCTTATTCTCATAAACTCTTGATTAAGCCTGGCAGCGATTGGCTTCTTGCTTAACAAAGCGGCATCAACAAACTTCCCTATAATTCTACCATGCCGTACTTAAGCTTAATGCTGACCATCCTTAACATACCATGGCACCGCACACGCTTACCAAAAGGAATATAAAACAAAGCTTCCCCATCCCTTGAAACTCATGCGGTAATGCACTATACTTTTATGTTCTCTTCTGCCATATCACTCTACACTAAAACATAAACAAAGACCACAGACACCCCGTCCATGGTCTTTGTTTCATCACTTAAAGTGCGGTGTCATCAACTGAATCCAGCCATGCTGAGATTTCACCTGATACGGATTCTACTGTACCTTTCTCAAAAGGGGACTGCAGGTTAGCTGTCTCTACAAGCCTTAAGAACGACTGGCTTCCGCCTTGCTTACAGAGATGCAGATAATCCTGCCATGCGTTCTCCTGGTTTTCTCTGGACCGCTTCCAGAATTGGAACGCACAGATCTGTGCTAAAGTGTAGTCGATATAATAAAATGGTGTGCCATAAATGTGGCCCTGACGCTGCCAGAAGCCGCCTTTTTCAAGGAAGTCCATTCCATCATAGTCGCGGTGCGGCAGATACTTCTTCTCCAGATTCCTCCAGGCTGTTTTTCTTTCTTCAGGAGTGGCTTCTGGATTTTCATATACAAAATGCTGGAATTCATCAACTGCAACTCCATAAGGCAAGAACAATAGTGCCTCACTTAGATGGGTATATTTATATTTTTCCGTGTCTTCTTCAAAGAACAGGTCCATCCATGGCCATGTTAAAAATTCCATGCTCATCGAATGGATTTCGCATGCCTCATACGTTGGCCATGTATATTCCGGTATTTCAAAATCTCTGCTCATATACACCTGGAACGCGTGTCCCGCTTCGTGAGTCAGAACATCGATATCCCCAGACGTACCTGTGAAGTTGGAGAAGATAAATGGAGCATTATAGTTTTTAATAAACGTACAATATCCACCGCCGGCTTTACCTTTTTTAGCAACTAAATCCATTAATCCATCTTCAATCATCATCTGGAAGAATTCTTTAGTTTCCTTGGAAAGTTCGCTGTACATTTTTCTTCCGTTTTCAATAATCCAGTCAGGCTCTCCCTTAGGGTTGGCATTTCCAGATTTGAATTTGAAGCTTTCATCATAGAACTTCAGCTTGTCTACACCTATTCTTTTTGCCTGGCGCTCCCTTAATTTAGTCGCGATCGGCACTATATAGTCCTTTACCTGCTGACGGAAGACCGCCACCATTTCGGCATTGTAATCCGTGCGGGCCATACGGTAATATCCCAGCTCCACGAAGTTTTTATATCCCAGAGTTTTGGCAATCTCTGTTCGTACTTTTACAAGATTATCATAAATTTCGTCCAGCTTATCCGCATGTTCAGACATGAAGCTGTTTCTTGCCTCATTGGCCTTCCTGCGCATATCTCTGTCCTCGGATTCAGCAAACGGCTGGAGCTGTACAAACGTTCTTTCTTCACCTTCAAACATAATTTTTGCTGAGGCCATAAGCTGTTTATATTCAGTGGCAAGCTTATTTTCCCTTTGCTGCAAAGTAATGATTTCAGGAGAAAACGTCTTAAGCTGAGCTTCGGCAAGATCAAACAGCTGACTGCCCCACTTTTCTTCCAGCTGATCTCTGAATTTAGAACCTGTCAGTGCTTGATAATACTTTGAGACATATTCCTCAAGTTCAGGAGCGATCTCATCCAGAAAATCCTGCTCTGCTTTGTAAAATTCATCATTCGTGTCCACCGTATGCCTGATATAACAGATGTTTACCATTGTATCGACATTGCCACGTATTTCATTAATCTGCTCCATAATTTCATTCTGTTCGTCTGCGGACCCAGCATTTGTAAACCGGTCAATAGCAGCAGACAGCTTGTCTTTCACATCTTTGATATCAGGGCGCTTGTATTCAAATTGCTCAAACTTCATATAAAAACACTTCCTTCAATTTAATCCATAACTTATTCTATCATTTGCAGAATAAATCCTTTTAATTTTAGGCTGTTTTCGTAAACTTTGTTGTTAAAGAACAAGGGGGTTGATTGGAACGTGAGGATGCTCGCGGACCTTAGGGGCGGGCGCTGAGCCTCCTCGGCTTCGCCTGTGGGGTCTTACCTGATCGAAAGGCGGAGGACGGTGCTTTTCAAGAAAAGAGCCATCCAAAAGCTAAATGATGATCTTTTTTAATTAGAGGCAAAACGCTAAAAGAAAAGCAGACACCTGATAAAGAAGACTTGCTGATTGGCAAGCGACAGCGAAGACAGAAGCTTAGTAGCCCTTACCACGCTCGTAACGCCACGTCCTGTGGCCCCGCCTGGCTCGCACATCCTGTGCATCGTACGTTAGCCAAGCATAAGACGAGCTGGCTGTGGGGAGTGCCTTTCTTTCCATAGACGGATTGGCTTATGACTCGAGTGTCTCAGCTTGGAGCCGGATCGAGGAGTCTCGCACCTTACGTTCCAATCAACCTTTTTAACAATAGAATAGGTTCACAGAACTTAGTAAAAAACAACAATCTTTAATAAAAATAGCCTAATTTTATTAATCGTCCGGAGGTTTACTGAATGACTGGCTTATCTTTTGCGAAAAATCATGAGGCTCATCCACTCTAATATGAATGGAGTTGACTTTTCTTCTTAATCCAAACACGGTATATGCTGTATATTCACGGTCCAACACCAATTCAAATTGTGGCGGCTCAGGAATGAAATCCTGAACAAACGCTTCAAATATCATGTTTTTTTCCTTCTTAGAATATTTGTCGGCCGGATTAAATTTTCTGAAAGATGAAATGGCTGACACCGGTATTTCAATAAGGCCAGTCATTCCCACCTGAAAAACAACTTTTTCTTCACGGATCCAGATGGCAGAAGATCTTACAGCCTGAATGTGCGCGATCAGAAACACTACAGAAAGGGCATTAAGACCCAAAACGACCCATGCCGCAATTTCATTCCATTGATGAAGCAGGAAATGAAAGCCCGCTGTCTCCAACAGAATCGCATGGATGAGCATAATATGTAAAGCTATGAAACTCGTCTTCTTATGATAGGTAAAACCTGTGTTTTCTGCCCGATTTTTTTTCTGTGTCCACGAAAAGAAAGCATAGTGCCACATGGAAAGATCAAAGCTGATTAAATGAACAGCCTTGCTGTCTGAATAAACTTTAGTCAGAGAGGACTTTAAAGCGATAAGAAAAGAAGGTTCCTCAGATCGTACGGCTCGCCATACTCTTCCAAACTCTGGAAATCTTATCAGGATTCTTGCCAGCAGATAGAATTCCATGCTGAAAAAAATGGCTTCTGATCCAATAACCATCCATTTAATAAAACCAAGATTCTGTCTGTATTCTGGAGGTATGACTAGCAGGGCTGAGCAATATCCCAAGAATACAAAAGCGAATAAGTACTTAATATCTGCCTTTTTCCTTAACCAGCAGAAGTAAATCAAGAGTGGAATCGTGATCATTAAGTCAAAAAATGAGCTTAACGCAGCGGGCTTTGGGACCGGCTGATAAACATCCGTCTTCCAAAGGGCGATATTAGCCACCAGTACAGCCATGATTAAAATCAAGAAGATCTTTTGTCTGCTTTTCCGTAAAGAAACCAGCATATTTCACACCTCCTGCTTCCATTATATAAAAATTAGGAATATTTTCACATAAAAAAAAAGCCTCATGATTCTTTCATGAGGCAGCTCAGCCTATTATTTTTGATTGTCGGCATGTTTTCCAAGTTTTTTCAGTAATTCGATCGCTGTTTGTTTCTCTTCAGCCGATAAAATATTCATTAACTTATCGATCCCCTGCTCGTGTTCAGGAAAGACAGATTCAATAAAACGTTTTCCTTCTTCCGTGATTTGAGCATATGTAACACGCCGGTCCGTCTTACATGCAACGCGGACTAAATAGTTTTTTTGTTCCAATTTATCTACCACATAAGTAATGCTTCCACTTGCAAGCAGAATTTTCCCGCCAATTTGCTGAAGCGGCTGGTCTCCTTTATGATATAGAAGCTCAAGTACAGCGAATTCAGTCGGATTCAATCCCTGCTGTGCAATGAATTTATTAACATGATCATTTATAGCACGATGTGCCCTTGATAATACAATAAACATTTTTAGCGATTGCTGAATGCTTTCTTTACTCACGCATTTCACCGCCTTCAAAAAATATAATAAATTTCGATTATCTCGAATTCAAGACTTATTATAAAAAACTTGTCTCTGTTTGTCAAATGGCCATTACTTTTTAAAAATAGTTAGGTTTATTAAATATTCAAAATTCGGATATTTCGATATAATATTGATTATTGATACAGAACTATTCATTTCGTTTATCCAGAAATACTTCCGACAATCAGGCTTTTGAGCACTTTGGCAAAGCCGCCTAAAAAGGAGACAGTTATGAACACCATCGCAGCAAATATTAAACGCCAGCCAGCCAATCAGCCGCAAACTCTTTATAAAATACTCATTATCTTGGGTCTTTGCCATTTATTAAATGATTCCCTGCAGGCTGTTGTACCGGCTATGTTCCCTATCCTGCAAAAATCCATGTCATTAAGCTACACCCAGCTAGGAATCATAGCTTTCGCACTTAATATGGTTTCTTCCATTATGCAGCCCATTGTCGGCTGGTATACAGATAAAAAGCCTATGCCATTTGCTCTCCCTATCGGACTGACAAGCACTTTGATTGGTATCATTCTTCTTGCCTTGGTGCCAAGCTACACCCTGGTAATCCTGTCTGTTATGTTGATCGGTATCGGTTCAGCCATTTTCCATCCTGAAGGTTCGAGGGTAGCCTATATGGCTGCAGGAACGAAAAGGGGCCTTGCTCAATCCATTTATCAGGTAGGCGGCAATACCGGACAGGCGCTGGCTCCTCTGATTACGGCTCTTGTGCTGGTGCCGCTGGGACAGATCGGCGGTCTCTGGTTTGCTCCAGTCGCCCTTACAGCAGTATTGATGCTTGCGTATATAGCAAACTGGTATACAAGCCAGCTGTCCTTAAATCGCAAGAAGAAAATTCATAGTTCTTCAGAAACTAAACCATTGACGAAAAAAATTTGGATGGCACTTGCAATACTGCTCTTTTTAATTTTTGCCCGTTCATGGTATATCTCTTGTATGACCAATTTTTATGCCTTTTATCTGATTGATAATTATAGTTTCAGCATAAGAGAATCCCAGATTTATATTTTTGCCTTTTTAGCTGCGGGAGCACTTGGAACATTTTTTGGCGGCCCTTTGGCTGACCGGTTCGGCAGAAGGAATGTCATCCTGGCATCCATACTCGGCAGCGCACCGCTGACCATTCTTCTTCCTTATGCTCCTGCACCATTAGCCTTTGTCATGCTCTTATTGACCGGCTTTGTCCTTATGGCAAGCTTTTCAGTAATGGTCGTATATGCACAGGAATTAGTGCCTGGTAAAGTCGGGACCATGGCAGGGCTGACCGTAGGGCTGGCGTTTGGAATGGGGGCAATGGGTTCAGTCGCACTCGGCTCCTTTGCAGATGCTGCCGGAATGCCGCTAACAATCAAATTGGTGGGAATGCTTCCCCTGCTTGGGTTATTGGGCCTTTTCCTTCCATCTGACTTGAACTGGAGGATTGGACAAAGGGAAGTATAATCTCTAAGGACTGACTGCTAAGGGCAGCCAGTCCTTTTTTACATTTTTTGAAATATTCATTCTCTTTATTATCCATTCTACATATACTGAGAGTAAATTTAATCTGAAAGGAGTGAATACCATGACATTATTTCCTGGGTATGGCTACAGGGAATTTTATCAAAGACCACTTCTTCCCATGGGTAAAAAAGACAAAGCATCCTGCCACAGTCTGAACGATATAACATCTACTCATTGGCTGATTGCTTTACAGGGTTTTCCCAAAGAACCTTCATCTGATTTCTACCACTGGAATATATTAGTCTTCCCCACAAATGAAAGCGGTTCCTTTACTTATAAAAAACCATACTACGTTTCTGAATCCTTTTCCTCCTTCCACCAGGCTTATGACTATTCGAAAAGTCTTGCGGACAGTGCAGTAAATGACATGATCACATCACGGCAGCTAACAGAAAGAATCAGCTAAAAAAGCAGAGAAAGCAACAGGCTTCACCTTTCTCTTTTTTACCAGTCTTTGTGAATAAAACTACATAATGTTTAAAGCAGCTCCTTTCTAAAAATAGAAAAGGAACTTTTTTATGTTTTGGCTGCATTTGATGGATGATCAGCCGATTGAGCTGTAGCTTTATTATGCAATGTTGCCTGTTTTTATAAACTGGCATTGAGTGTGCACAACCTACTTACAGCATGTACCAAAAGCCTGCCTACATTCTCCTTTATTGCCCGCATAAACGAAAAGCTGCCCTCATTTCTCCTTTTTCGCTCGCACTAAAAATCTTGTCCTAATTTCTCCTTTTTGCCCGCAAACCGGAAAGTATTGTCCGCAACGCAATTTTGTTCGCAAACTCACCCTTCCCAGCTGCTGAACCATCACCTTTGTAATAAGGTTTTCAGAGCGCGCCCCTTCCCCGTAATATAACTTACATATAAAAAAGCCGATCAGTCAAAGACTAATCAGCCGTTTCGGGTAATCCACCAAATGGTTCATTGCTTTTATGCCAGCCTGAAGACAATTCCGTGTCCACCCTTAGGATATTCCCATTTGATATTTTGATAAGGGCATCCGATCCGGCAGCTGCCGCATTCGTGGCAGCCTTCATAACCTACTTGCATCCTTATTTCTTCCCACTTATATACTTCTGCAGGGCAAAAGAGTGTACATAATTTATCGGGGCAGTGTGTTAAGCAAACATCATGGTCCAGTACGGTCAGATGTGATTTTTTGTCGGCCTTGAAGCGAACCAGATACTGTTTTTCTTCTATGCTGCCAGTCATCGTTATTTCACCGCTTTCCACGCTTTATATACATCTTTGATGAGTTTGATGGTGCCTCGTTCAGAGGTCATCGTTTTAATGATTTGTTTTTGTTTGTCTTTTTTAGAGGTTCCGTCTACTGTGAAGAATTTGCTTGCAGCACGATTTAGCATAGGAACATAATCGCGCAGGAATTGTGGATTATTTTCAAACGTATGTGTGGCATCTTTATATTTCTTCAAATCTTTTATGATAAAACTATTGTATAGCTTATCTTTATATTCCTTTAACGTATCGAGGCTGAAGTCGCCCTTTTTCTTTGCTTCTACAATCGTTTCTGCCGCCATTTTACCGGATGCCATCGCCATATTGGAGCCTTCCCTGTGGATGGCATTAACGAGCTGTGCAGCATCGCCGACCACAAGCACCCCATTTCCTGCGACTTTTGGGACTGAATGGTATCCTCCTTCCGGAATTAAATGCGCCAGATACTCTGCTGCTTCACCTCCTTCAATCAAGGGCTTCACCATTGGATGTGTCTTCAAATAATCCAGCAGATCATATGGTTTCATCCTGGCTTTAATCATGCTCGACAGAGTAGTTCCTACTCCAATATTGACACTCTCTTTGTTGGTATAAATAAAAGCAGTTCCTAAATTTCCTTTCGTAGAGTCGCCAAATATCTCGATTGTGCACCCCTGGTTTTCAGAAAGATTGAACCTCTCATTGATTTTATCTTTGGAAAGATTAATTACTTCCATGACCGTTAAGGCCACTTCATCGGGGCGGAACTCTTTATGAAATCCTAATTGCTTTCCAAGCAGCGAGTTTACACCATCAGCGAGGACGGTTACGTCTGCATATACATCTCCGTCAGGGCGGTCCGTTCTTATTCCAACTACCTTACCATCTTCCACAATACATTCATTGGCAACGGTTTCATTTATGAGCAGGACTCCGGCTTCTACTCCTTTGCCTGCAAACCATTGGTCGAATTTCGCCCTTAATACGGTGAAATTATTATAAGGTTCCTGCGCCCATTCCAGCCCTTTGTAACCAAACGTCACCGTCGATTCTTTATCCATCATCCAAATCCGCTGTTCGATGACCGGGCGCTCAAGGGGTGCTTCCTTCCAAAATTCCGGGATGACTTCCTCCATTTGTTTTCGGTACAGCACTCCGCCCATAACATTCTTGCTGCCGGGATATTCTCCTCTTTCAATTTGCAGGACTTTTAATCCGTTCTTTGCACAAGTATATGCGCAAGAGGTGCCTGCCGGGCCTGCACCAACCACAATTACATCAAATTTTTCAGGCATGAGTCACTTCACCGCCTTTTTCATGAAAAGCCTCTTTAAACTGCTTGATTAAAATCGGAAGGACTTCAAGGGCATCCCCGACAATACCGTATGTGCTGACACCAAAAATCGGAGCGTTGGGATCTTTATTGATTGCAATTATGATTTCAGAGTTCTTCATCCCCACTAGATGCTGAATTGCGCCGGAAATACCTATGGCAAAATAAATTTTTGGAGTCACTGTTTCTCCAGTCTGGCCAATTTGATGATCATGGCTAAGCCAGCCTGCTTCCACCACATCCCTCGTACCACCTACCCCTGCCCCCAGCAGGCCTGCAAGCTCATGGATCAGCCCAAAGTTCCTTTCATCTCCCATTCCTTTGCCGCCGCAGACGATAATATGAGCATCCGCCAGACTCTTTTTTGTTACGTCTTTCACAATTTCTAGTACCTTTGTTCTCATATCTTCTTCACGGATTTCTAACGATTCTTCAATCACTCTGCCTGTTCTGGCTGTATCCCGCTCGAGGGCTTTCATTACTTTTGGACGGACCGTCGCCATTTGAGGACGGTGTTTCTTACATAGAATGGTTGCCATGATATTCCCGCCAAAAGCCGGCCTGCTTGCTTCAAGCAGCCTTTTTTCCACCTCTACATCAAGCATGGTCGTATCGGCGGTCAAGCCGGTACTTAAATCGGTTGCCACTGCGCTTGCTACGTCTTTTCCATTCGGAGTCGCTCCATATAAGAAGATTTCCGGTTTATATTTCTCTGCCAGCAGAATGACACCCTTCATATATGATTCAGTCCGATATTGTTTTAACACAGGACTCTCAACTACATACACTTCGTCAGCACCATAAAAAATAATTTCCTCTGCCAGTTCCCGAACATTGTCCCCCAAGAGTATGCCTGCCAGCGGTACTTCAAGCTTATCAGCAAGCTTTCTGCCAGCGCCCAGCAATTCTAAAGAAACACCTTCTATCACACCTTCATTTTGCTCAACATACACCCATACTCCCCGGTTATCCAGCATTAAAGGTCCACGTCCTTCCTGACTTTTCCCGTTACTCAATTGACGGAAAATAGCTCTTTATTTTGCAGAAGAATATCAATGATCTGTTTGGCTTGATCATCTGCATTCCCATCCAGCATATGACCCCCTTCAGGTTTAGGCGGAGTAAACATTTTACCAACGATGGTTGGAGAGCCTTTTAGACCTAACTGTGTTCTGTCGACATCTTCCAAGTCACTGACAGCCCAGATGATCGGTGTATACCTGGCTGCTTTTATCATATTTGGAAGAGGAGAATACGCAATATCATTGATTTCCTTTTCCACTGTCAATAGGCAGGGCATCTCTGTTTCGATCAATTCATATCCGTTAATAATTTTCCTCTTAATTTTTACTCTTCTCGTATCCTTGTTAATATCACTTACTTCTATTACATTCGTGACAGGAGGGATATCCAGCCTCCTTGCAATGCCTGGTCCTACTTGTCCTGTGTCTCCGTCTATCGCGTGTTTCCCGCAAATGATTAAATCGATCGGTTTTTCTTTGGAAATCCGGTCCAGCGCCTTGGAAAGAGCGTAGCTTGTCGCGAGGGTATCAGCCCCTGCGAAAGCCCGGTCGGTGATTAAATAGCCTCTATCCGCCCCAATTTCTACGCTTTTTTTTATAATATCCACTGCCTGGGGAGGACCCATGGAAAGAACAGAGATTTCTCCACCCGCAGCTTCTTTGATCGATACGGCTGTCTGCACGGCATGGGCATCATAAGGATTGAGGATCGCCGGGGCGCTGCGGCGGTCTAACGTATTGGTTTTAGGGTTTATTTTTATGATTTTTGTATCCGGAACCTGTTTCACGCAAACCACAATATGCATGGATGAGTTTCACTCCTAACTGATGGAAATAAAAACAGCATGTTTATTTCTCTTGTTCTATTCTCTATATATGACATGCCTAAATGTTATATTCCTTCTACAAGTACGAGGGCTAGTACACTTCAAAGGTAGGTACATCCGGCAGCTGACTACCGTTTAAATATTACTTGCATCATATAACATCCTTTATGAGTGGTAATTGGACAATTAAGAGGGTGAATTTAAAATTATGAGGGAGTAGTTGATTTATATGAGGGGTAAAACGGAATTTATGAGGGCTACGAACATTTGAAGCCTATAACCAAATACTTGCATGGTATAAGAGGAATATTGGATAAAAATATTACACTAACCCGGACTGTGGTAAAAACAGAAATGGACATTTTTAAATGAGTTTTTTGTAACGGACCTAGAATTTAATCCATTACACGGAAACAATCATAATTTAGCTTTGAAGGCCCGGAATCCGGTTTGATTATGAGGGGTAAGCGGACTATTAAGATGGTAAATTGAAATTTATGAGGGGTAAGCGGATTTTTATGTGGGGTAAACCGGTATTTATGAGGGGTAATCGGATTTTTATGTGGGGTTAACCGGTATTTATGAGGGGTAATCGGATTTTTATGTGGGGTAAACCGGTATTTATGAGGGTAATCGGATTTTTATGTGGGGGAAACCAAAATATATGAGGATTTAAAGATTTTATGGGATTGCCGCTTTTTATGGATTACCAGCTATCCGTACTATCCCATTATCGTTTATAGACACCTATTTTGACAGCTTAAAAACAACAAATAAAGAGGACAAAACCATCAAGTTTCATCCTCCTTATGATCAAGCTAAAAAGACGGCTCCATATCCTAAAGCCCCCATGATAACAAACGCTGGATGGACTTTGAACTTTTCCATTAATAGAAAGCTTGCGGCTCCAAGAAACAGGGTCTGCCACAAACCAATATCCAGATATGAGCCTTCTAGAAACTGATAAGTCATCACGCCAAGCATTACTGCGATAGCTGGCCTTACAAATAATGTTAATTTCTTTACTTTTGGTGAATCCTTGAACTTATATAATAGGCTGATTAAAGCGATCAGCATGATCAAGGAGGGGGCAACTGTTGCGAATTCTCCTACAGCCACGCCCAGGTAACCGCCCTCTTGATAGCCGATATAGCCTGCCATTTTTGTAGCAATAGGCCCGGGAAGTGAGTTTGCGAGTGCGAGTACTTCACTGAATTCCTTTGTTGTGAGCCAGCCATACCGGTCCACCACTTCATTTTCAATCAATGGGATAGAAGAGGGGCCGCCGCCATAGCCCAGGATTCCTGGTATGAAAAAAGCTAAAAAGATTTTCCACTGTATAATCATACCATCTTCCTTTCTGAAGCAGCAGCTACTTCCTCAGCCGTTTTATTTTTTTCTACCTTCTTTACGGGTGACAGCAGCGCCCATGCGAGGAGCCCGGCAATTAGGATTCCTGGATGAAGTCCAAGAACTTCCATGATCACAAGGCTCGCCGCCACAAGTACCAGGTTCACTTTCCAGCCGAGCCCCTTCTGTCCATTTTTATAAAACTGCCAGGCCAGAACTGCAAGCATTACCGCGACTACCGGCACAACTGCCTTTGTCATTCCAAGAACCCAGGCTTGGTCTTTATATGCTGATAGGGACGACAAAACCAGAATCATGAGGAATATAGTCGGGATGATAGAGGCAAGTAAAGCATTTACCAGACCTGCATAGCCAGCAACCTTATATCCAATATAACCAGCCATCTTGGTTGCGATCGGTCCAGGCAGAGTATTTGCCAGGGCAAGCACATCGCCGAACTCTTCCTCACTCATCCACTTGTATCTATCTACTACTTCTTTATGCACCAGCGGGATGGAGGAGGGGCCGCCTCCGTAACCAAGCATGCCCACTCTAAAAAAGGCTAAAAATATATGCCAATGTTTCATGATTGATCAAATCCTTTGTTGTTCATATACCAAGAGTCTACCATACCGCAATAAATCCGTCTGTTCTCGGCTCCGTCCCGCCGTGAAGGACTCCGTTATCCGGATTCCTCCAAATAATCTGTCCTCTGCCGAATCCGCCTGTATCTGCTGCTACCTTAATATCGTGGCCTTTTCTGATCAGAGCCTCCACAATGTGCTGAGGAAGCGAACGTTCGACTTCAATGGTCTTTCCTTCTATCCACTGCCATCTTGGTGCATCAAGGGCAGCCTGAGGATTCAGTTGAAAATCGATCGTATTCATGATTACCTGAACATGTCCCTGAGGCTGCATATAACCGCCCATTACCCCAAATGGCCCTACAGGCTTACCGTCTTTTGTCAGGAATCCAGGTATAATTGTATGATATGTCTTTTTACCTGGTTCAATCCTGTTTTCATGCTCTGGATCAAGCGAAAAGTCTGCTCCGCGGTTTTGCAGGGCTATACCGGTTCCGGGAATCACGATCCCAGACCCAAACCCCATATAATTGGATTGAATGAATGAAATCATATTCCCTTCTTCATCTGCAGCTGATAAGTAAACCGTCCCGCCTTTTGGAGGTGTACCCGGCTCAGGAGTCAATGCTTTTTCTCCAATAAGATTACGCCGTTGCTTGGCATATTCTTCACTTAATAGCCGTTCAACCGTAACACTCATTTTATCCTGCTGCGTGATATACTTCTTGCCGTCGATGAATGCCAGCTTCATGGCTTCAATCTGTTTATGATAAGTATCCACGGAGTCTTTTTCTGAGAACTCATATCCTTTTAATACATTCAGAGCCATCAAGGCAACGAGACCTTGGCCGTTCGGGGGAATTTCCCAGACATCATAGCCACGATAGTTCACGCCGATCGGATTTACCCATTCAGGCTCAAAACCTGCAAGATCTTCTTTTCTGATAAAGCCTCCATGCTCTCTTGAAAAGGCATCGATTTTTTCCGCTATATCACCCCGATAGAAGGATTCCGCGTTAGTTTCACCAATTTCACGAAGCGAAGCGGCATGGTCTGGAGACTTCCAGATTTCTCCGATTTCAGGCGCTCGGCCTTCCGGTGTAAAAGTTTTAAACCAGTTTTCATACTCTTTTCCTTTAAATCTGTCTTTAAAAATTTCGAACGCCCTTTTCCAGTACTTCCCTAAAACCGGGGAAATAGGAAAGCCGTTTTCTGCGTATTGTATGGCAGGCTCAAGTACTTCTTTTAATGGAAGCTTTCCAAACCGCTTGGACAATGCTGCCCATGCACCCGGTGCTCCGGGAACTGTAACCGGAACTAATCCAAACTTAGGCATCTGTTCATGTCCTAAATTCTTTACTGCTTCAGCAGATATAGTTTGCGGTGCAGAACCGCTTGCGTTGAGTCCATATAATTCACCTTTTGTCCAGACAATGGCGAATGCATCTCCGCCAATTCCATTGGATGTCGGCTCAACAACCGTTAAACAGGCTGCTGTAGCAATCGCAGCGTCAATTGCATTACCACCCTTTTTTAAGATATCCAGCCCTGCTTGTGCAGCGAGGGGCTGGCTCGTTGCTACCATTCCCCGGCGGCCGATGGTTTCCATCCGCTGAGAAGAATAAGGATAGGATAATGATTCGTAGGTCGGCATAATATTCTCCTTTTGTGTCATTTAGTTAATCCTATGTATAAGAGGTAAAAACATTCAAGGTAAAAGTGTACGGCAGAGAGACTCATAAACCGCCTTTCTGCCTGGGACTTTATTATTTCTTCATTTATTGTGACATGCAATGTAGTGCCCGTCTTCAATTTCCCTCCAGGCAGGACGCTCCATTTTACAGCGTTCTGTTGCCAGTGGACACCTCGTGTGAAAGGCGCAGCCTGGCGGCGGGTCGGTCGGGCTTGGAAGATCGCCTTGCAGACGGATTCTTTCACGCTTCTTCCCAACAACTGGGCGGGGGATGGCAGACAGCAGGGCCTCAGTATAGGGATGTGTTGGGTTTTCGTACAGCTTTTCAACGGGGGCCAGTTCTACCATCTGCCCAAGGTACATGACAAGCACGCGGTCACACAGGTGACGGACAACTCCCAAATCGTGGGAAACAAACATATAGGTAAGCCCATGTTTCTGCTGCAGATCTTTCAGCAATTTAATAACCTGGGCCTGAACAGATACATCCAAAGCTGATACCGGTTCATCGCAGACAATAAACGATGGATTTATGGAAATAGCCCTTGCAATTCCGATTCTTTGGCGCTGGCCGCCCGAAAACTCATGCGGATACCGGTCATAATGCTCTTCCTTTAATCCAACTTCCTTCAATAACTGTACGACTTTTGACCGCCGTTCAGCCGCCCCGAGATCCGTATGAATGATTAATGCTTCTTCAAGGGCATCCCCGATTCTTTGTTTCGGATTTAAGGATGCATAAGGATCCTGAAAAATCATCTGCATTTCCCGCTTGTACGGCTTGAGCTGCTTTGCGGTTTTTCCCGTAAGATCGTCACCTCTAAACTTCATGACCCCATCAGTCGCCGTTTCAAGTCCAAGGATGGTTCTTCCTAAAGTGGATTTTCCACACCCGGATTCTCCGACTACTCCAAGAGTTTCCCCTTGGAAAATGTCGAGCGTAATTCCATCAACAGCTTTCACATGACTTTTTACAGTCTGAAAAATACCGCCTTTGATGGGATAGTGTTTTTTTACATTTTCTATGCTATACAACACTTGTCGGCTGGTAGTTACGGTACTCATTCTGTTCCACCTCCTGGAGCCAGCATCTTACTGCATGATTTTCGTTCCTTGATGTACGGATCGGTGATTGCTGCAGACATTTTTCCATAGCGTGCGGACAGCGGGGATTAAACCGGCAGCCGCTGATCTGCTCATTAAGGTTGGGCAGAGTGCCTGGAATAGGGTTGAGCTTGAAATGCGGATCATCCACATTAGGAACGGATGACAATAGACCTTTTGTATATGGATGCTGAGGGTTGTTGAAGATTTCTTCAACTGTTCCTTCTTCAATGATTTCTCCTGCATACATGACAATCACTCGATCTGCCACTTCGGCAACTACTCCCATATCATGTGTGATCATGATCAGGCTTGTTTGGAACTCGTCTTTCAAATCATTCAGCAGGTCAAGAATCTGTGCCTGAATGGTCACATCTAAGGCTGTAGTCGGTTCATCAGCAATCAGCAGCCGTGGATTGCATGCAAGGGCAATGGCAATCATTACCCGCTGGCGCATTCCGCCTGAAAGCTCGTGAGGATACTGTTTCATTCTTTTTTCTGGCAGCGGGATCCCAACCTGCTTCAACAGATCAATTCCTTTTTGAATGGCTGCTTTTTTAGAAAGCTTCCGATGGATCATCAGAGGTTCACACAGCTGAAAACCAACTGTAAATGTTGGGTTTAAAGCCGTCATAGGCTCCTGAAAAATCATTGAAATGTCATTCCCGCGGATTTTTCTCATTTCATCATTTTTTAACTGCAAGAGATTTTTCCCGTCAAAGTTTATCGATCCTTCTGATCTGGCATTACCGGCAAGAAGCCCCATTATGGAAAGTGCCGTAATGCTTTTGCCGCATCCGGATTCACCTACGACACAAAGTGTTTCACCCTTCTTTAATGAAAAAGAAATGCCGCGAACGGCAGATACTTCACCGTTCGCAGTCTTAAATTTGGTCATTAGATTATCTATCTCTAATATAGTCTGGGCCATCATGTATCCCTACTTTCTTTCTGCTTTATATAAGCTCCACTGGCCAGTAGGTTCAAGATTGATTCCAGTTACAGACTTATCTGAAGCCATAGAAGCTACTCCGTGATAAATTGGGATAACTGGAAGGTCAGAAAGAACAAGTTCATTTGCCTGCTTTAACAATTCTTTCCGTTCGTTTTGATCTACTGTAGAACGGGATGCTTCAATCAGCTTATCAAGTTCAGGGTTCTTATAGCGGCCAACGTTCGTTGAACCGGCATTTTTGGAATGCAGTCTTGGGAATAATAGTTCACTGCCATCACCGGTTACGTTAGACCAGCCCGCAACTGTTAAATCAAATTTTCCATTTTGGGAAGCTTCCAGGTAAGTACCCCATTCAAGTGTCTCGATCTTCACTTTAATTCCAGCTTCTGAAAGCTGAGCCTGGAACACTTCAGCCATATTCATATAGCCTGCTGTATTTGCTGCTAAAAGTGTAATCTGCTGCTTATCAAAACCGTTTGCTTTTACAATTTCTTTTGCTTTTTCAGGATCATATTTGACAGCCTTATCTTCTGAAGACTTATCATAGCCAAATAATTCTGGACCAATAAACGAGCTTGACTCAACTCCAAGGCCTTTTAGTTTATTTACGTATCCTTTTGTATCAAGAGCATACGCCACTGCTTTACGGAATTCCGGATTGTTCATCGGTTCTTTTTCCATATTAAAAGCCAGATAGTATACAGGTGTTCCTGCTTTCTTTTCGATGTTTACGTTTTTTAGTTTTTCTACACGCGGAAGAAGCTCAGCTGTTACATTATCAAGGAAATTAACTTTGCCGGTTTGAAGCATAGATACAGCAGTTGTAATTTCAGGAACCACTTTAAATGTTACTTTTTTCAGTTTTGGAGCTCCCTGCCAGTAATCTTTATTAGCTTCTAGTACAATATCCTCACCGTTTTCTTTTGCTTTAAATTTGAATGGTCCCGTTCCAACTGGATCTTTCATAAGATCCTGCTTTTTATCGGCTGTCGGGCTTACAATGGCTGCATTCGAGTGAGTCAATGCAGCAAGCATCGGACCATAAGGTTTTTCAGTCTTTAAGATGACTGTCTGAGGGTCCTGTACCTCAATGGATTTAATAGGCTCTAATAGAGATGCACGCGGTGCAGCTGTCTTTGGATCTTTAATTTTATCGAATGTATATTTTACTGCATCTGCATTGAATTCTGTGCCGTCTTGAAATTTAATACCTTTCTTTAGCGTGATCACCCAAGTGTTAGGATCAGGATTATCTGCTTTTTCCGCTAAAAGGCTTTTAATTTCATTTGTTTTTGAGTCGCGGTAAAAAAGTGTTTCGTAAACCTGCTCTATAACAGATGAAGATACAGAATCATTTGTTAAGATCGGGGATAAACCAACTACCTTTGATGTTGTCGCATAAGTGATTTCCTGAGCCGCATTACCTTTAGTGCTTCCACCTGATGAAGAATTACTGCTGCACCCAGCTAAAGCAAAAGTCAAAATTAAAAGAAGTGTCAGCCATTTAGTTAAAGATCGATTCTTCATTTCTATTCCTCCTATGGTTTAATTATCGAGATTCATGCCTGGATCCAATGCGTCACGAAGAGCGTCCCCAACGACATTAAATGCAAATACCACACACATAATGGCGATACCCGGAATAATGATCATATGAGGGGATGTCCACATGAAATCCTGTCCGGCTGATATCATCGCTCCCCACTCTGGTGTAGGCGGCTGTGCACCTAATCCTAAAAAGCTCAGCGATGCAGTTGAGAGAATGGCAGTGGCCATTCTCATTGTTGCAAATACAATGATCGGCGCCATACAGTTTGGAAGTATATGTTTAATCATGATTCTCATGTCGCTTGCGCCAAGGGATTTCATGGCAAGTATGTATTCTTGCTTTTTAATGGAAAGAACACTTCCTCGTACAATCCTTGCGCAGGTAGGGATCGACCAAATACTGATGGCAATGATGACATTAGCGAGGGATGTCCCTAAAATGGCGATAATAAGCATGGCAAGCAGGATACCAGGAAACGCAAACAGTAAATCTACTATTCTCATAATAATTCCATCGAGTTTGCGGTAATAGCCTGAGAGAAGCCCCAAGGTTATTCCACCAGCGAGGCCTAATATAACCGCCCCTATGCCTACAAACAATGAAATTCTTGCTCCATATACCAGACGGCTCCACATGTCCCGGCCATAGTTATCAGTTCCCAGCCAATGTCCATCGGTCATTGGGGCGAGTTCAGCCATCGATAGATCCTGCTTTACTGGATCATGTGTTGCAAATAAGGGTGCGAAAATCGCAAGCAGTAATTGAATAAAAATGATAATAAGTCCAATAACGGCCACTTTATTCTTAACCAGTCTTTTCGCTGTACTAATGATGGCAAAGTCCTTTTTTTTCTTCGGCAGGACCGTAACAGCATTACTTGCCGCTTCTGCTGACATGGATCGTTCCTCCTTTTTCCTTAAGTTCGATAGATTTGTTTCTTTAAGTGCTGTCTCGGGTGTAGATAGAACAAAAAACCTCCCTTTTTGCTTTAATCAAAGCTGATTCGCGGATCTATAAAGGCATAAACAAGATCCACTACTAAATTGACAAGAACAAACAGTGTGGCTACAAGAAGTACAGCCCCCTGCACCATTGGAAAATCCCTGGCTGCTATTGACTCAATCATCAATCTGCCTACACCATTTATGGCAAAAACCTGTTCGGTAATAATGGTGCCCCCCAGTAAGAAACCAAAGTTCAATCCTATAACCGTGATAACTGGTATCATGGCATTACGCAGACAATGAATGAGGATAACTGACTTTTCTTTTACCCCTTTGGCCCTTGCCGTTCTTACATAGTCAGCACGGATGACCTCGAGCATAGCGGATCGGCTCATTCTTGCAATCATAGCTGCCGACCCTGTCCCAAGAGTGATTGCTGGCAATATAAGCTGTTTCATGCCTTCCAGCGTCCAAAACGGTTCTGTCAGCCCCCCTACTGGAAACCACTGCAGATTAACAGCGAATATCAGGATAAGGATAGCTCCCAGCCAGAAATTTGGTATAGAAATACCAGCCAGGGAGATGACTGTAGCAGCGCCATCAAACCACGAATTATGTTTGAGAGCGGATATGATTCCGGCTGCGACACCGATGATAACTGCCACGATGATACTGGCAATTGCTAGGTTTAATGTATTTGGAAACCTGCTCATCAAGGCCTCAGAAACGGACTCTTTTGTTTGGAACGAGAAGCCGAAATCTCCCTGGAAAACTCCTTTTACGTAATCAAAATATTGGACCAGGATAGGCTTATTCAGCCCAAGGCTTTCTCTTATTCCTGCTATGTCTTCTTTTGTAGCAGTTGGTCCTCCGATAATATTTGCTGGATCGCCTGGTGCAATATGCATGCTCATAAAGACGATAAAGGAGATTCCCAGCAGCAGCAGTACCAATTGGAGCATCCTCCTGATTATTAACCCAAGCAACTCTATTCCCCCTTTTCTAGTAAAAATAAATCCAATGGCATTAGTATCAAAAAAACTTCAATAATTCCTTTTAACTTCCGTTTGTAAATCAAAATTGTAATAATTTCTTACAAACGTAATTAAATGTTAGTATTTTTAGATTTTAATATATATTCTGACAAATTACCAATAGGACAATACACCTATTTTAGATATGTATCCGGTTACAATAATGAGAAAGAAAGTTTCTATCAAAAAAAACTCTGGATTTAAATACTCCAGAGTTTCTTTCAATTTAGCTCTATTAAACTTGTCATGTTGATGATGCAGCGAAGGAATTTCCCATTCCGCTGGCGGTCCGGCAGCCTCCTTGTTTGTTACATGCCTGATTCTCCCCTTGGCCAGCTTTTCCCGAATAGCAATCCCGCACCTGCAGATAAGATCAACCTAATGCCTAAATTTTAATGTAGTTTACAATTTTAATCCGGTACGGCTTTTGAATCTTCTCAGCATAATCTGGCTTTCCACCCGGCTTATGCCTTCCACAGCATAAAGTTCGTTATTGATAAACTTTTCAAGAGAGGCAAAATCCTCAACAAGAACATGCATATGTAAAGTACTTGGCCCAGTCATCTGGTAGCAGCTTGCTACACTTGGATTATTGGCCAGGCTTTCAGCAACAGAAACCAGAAAAGCGGGTTCACAATCGACCTCAAAGAAGGCGGAGACCTTTTGTCCAACTGCCTCTGAATTAATAACTACGCTGAATTTTTCTATTACTCCCGTCTCTTCCATCCGGTGGACCCGCTCACGTACAGCCACCCGGGAAAGGTTCAGCTCTTTACCGATATCCGCATATGACATTCTCCCATTGTTAGTCAGCAGGCTGAGAATATTGCGGTCCGTTTCATCAATTTTCATTCTATCACCACACATTACTTTCATTGTAATCCTTATTTTAATCAGACCTTGTTTGAAAATTCAATAAAATTAAAAGTACTTTTGTTAAAATTTTTCCAGCAGCACGTCTAACTCGTTTAGAATAGGGTAATGTGTTACCATCAATTCAAACTATCACTTCAGCCGTTATTAGGATAAAATACTTATAGCTTTATGTTATTCCAAATTATCATAACAGTAATTAATAAAAATAGGTTCTAATTAACGTCATTTACATATTCACGAAACTGATTACTTAAGGAGAAGGCTATGACTCAAGTACTTTTAGGAAGTGTGTTATCAGCAATGTCTACAGGGCTTGGCGCCCTTTTAATTCTGTTCCTGCCCGGTTCGATTACACATAGATGGAGGGATGTGATTCTGGCTTTAACGGCAGGAATCATGATGGCTGCCTGTATGTTCGGCTTAATTCCGCAGTCTATGGAATCCGGGGGTCTATTAGCTTTATCAATAGGTATGTTATTGGGAGTAGGTACATTGACCCTTCTGGAGAAAAATATACCACACATTGATCTTCAGCACTCCAAAAGCGGAATAGAATTTGACGAAAAAGCCCTGCTGATCATCTCAGCAATCACACTGCATAATATTCCTGAGGGACTGTCAGTCGGCGTCAGCTATGCTTCTAATATTGAGGGCACTGGAAATCTGATTGCTCTAGCCATCGGGCTTCAGAATGCTCCGGAAGGCCTGCTGGTGGCATTATTCCTCGTTAACCAAAAAATAGGCAGATTTAAAGCCTTTATTATTGCCACCCTCACAGGTGCTATTGAAATTGTTACCTCGCTCATCGGCTACAGTCTTACTTCGGTTATTGAAAATCTGGTACCGTACGGATTGGCATTTGCATCAGGAGCCATGCTATTCATCATATATAAAGAATTGATTCCGGAGAGCCATGGGGATGGAAACGAGACCACTTCGACTTATGCGTTCATCATAGGAATTTTGTTTATGCTCCTTTTGCTTCATATATAACGGAATTACTAAAAAAAGCCTTGCTGTACCAGCAAGGTTTTTTTGTTCGGTCATCTATATGGAATTGCTATTTTTAACATAGGACTGTAGACGGGTACTTCTTCCCAGCCACATTGTTTTTCTTTTATACACTTGTTTAAATTACTCTTATATTAGAAAAACATTGTGGAATGATTACGACCATATTCTGAATGGACAGCCTTACCTCTTTTTTCTCGATATGCTCCATAGAAAGATATTCATTGATCAGCTCATCTAATTCCTGGCTGTTTTCGATTGTTAGTTCATGAGTTAATCCGTTCTCTCTTGCAGATTTCATCATCTCACTTCTCTTCAGCTGGATATCATTCTGCATCTTTTGCAACGTATAAGAGTTCATGATTAACCTGCATCCTCCTAATTTTTAATATAATACTATAGCATTATTACAGTTTATTAAGAGGATGTAAATAGTATCGCAATACTAGACAAAACAAGCCAAATAATGGCAAAAAAGGCCATGCTTACACCGAAGTTTCGACATTTCGCCCCTCTCTCTTTCCGCCAGTGTTTGATATTTTTCTACAGTGGTAAACTACGAAAAAAAGAGGTGCAGAGATGCTAAGAAGATGGCTATTCACCACCATAGCAAGCCGTTTGTTCAGTACGGCCGCAGAGCGATATATCCATAATAAAAAGAGCAGTAAAGGATTAATCTCCAAAGCCGCTAAAAAAGCGGTGAAAAATGAGAATTCCTTAAAAGGTATTTGGCCAAGGCTTCAGCTTCTGTTTGAAATGATCAAGGCTTGGGCGGGCGGAAGGTATCGAAACATCCCTTATCGCTCTTTATTGATGATTCTAATTGCTGTCATCTATTTTGTATCCCCACTTGATTTTGTCCCTGACTTTTTGCTGGGATTTGGCATTCTCGATGACGCCGCGGTACTCGGATTCATTCTCAGCCAGGTCGACCATGACATTCATACATTCCAGGATTGGAAAATGGCGGATAAATAAAATTAATAGCGGAAAAAATGTTAGTGACGGCGGAATTAAATCTTCTACAGCGGATTTGTTTGTAGCACAGCGGAATTAAGGAGAAGGTCGGCGGAAATTAAGGGTACGGGCACATCAAGCGGGTCTGCACCCTATTTTTTTTGCTCACACTTAAGAGAAATGGACTGTACTCGCCATACCTTTAGGCTGTATATAAAGACGAGGCGGCCGTATTCACTGTTCCGCTTTAAACGGCGTTTTTTCGGTGAGTATCACTTCCAGATCATCAGCGTATACATCGAACGAAACTTAAAGGCAGGTGGATGAGCATAAGGGGGACTCGATAAGCATCAGTCTTTCTGACATGTTTAAAGCCTCTTGTTAAGCATAAGACCATCTGAATAAGCATAAAGCCATCACGTTAAGCATAAGACCTTCTCGACTAAGCATAAAGCCATCACGTTAAGCATAAGGCCTTCTCGACTAGCATAAAGCCATCACGTTAAGCATAAGGCCTTCTCGACTAAGCATAAAGCCATCACGTTAAGCATAAGGCCTTCTCGACTAAGCATAAAGCCATCACGTTAAGCATAAGGCCATCTGAATAAGCATATAGAATGATACATAAGCATTGGGTAAACAAAGATAAGCATAAATGTTGAAAACATAAGCATAAAACCCAAAAACATAAGCATAAACTTTCCGAACATAAGCATATTTCCCATATAGTTAAGCATAAACCATGCTGAAAGATGCTGCTTCCTTTACATTTAGTAAAAACCTCTTCCAATTGGTCATATTTCTAGGAGCTGAGGAGCTGAGTTTATAAAAAAAGTAACCAATATATAGATTTGCCACCAAAACTAGCGGTTTTCCTGTAAAAACGGCCACAACCTCCCCTTTTTCAGTCGTGCGGAAGCATTATGGTTCAACAGGAAGAGGAATACAATATTTAACTTGTTCAGGTCATCAAACTGTCTTAATAAGAAAAGAAACAGTTTCCCTATCATGTATGAAACTAATTTTCCTCACAAACTAAGGGGATGACCTGTCCGGCCATCCCTTTTTTGGTCTGCAGAATTATTATTTAAAACCGAAAATACGCACCAGACCTCATTGTGCGAAATAAGAGCCTTTACACAAAAGGCACCGTTCTCCGCTTTTTATGTAATCCAGCTCCGAACTGACACCTTCGGTCATAAGCCAATCGCTGGTAAAAGGCAAAACCGGCCTTTTATCACCGCTTTTCTTATGCCTTTCAGGTGTCTGCCTTTCCCCTTATCTCTTCTTTTTAAGAATTTAGAGGCTCATGGTTCTTAATATCAACTTCTTTATTGAAAGGCACCGTTCTCCACCTTTTATGCCTGCAGCTGCTCTTTGTCGTAAATTGGTACCCAGCCTTCGCTTGTTACGAAGATTCTGACGGCCACTACTTTGCGGTCCTCCTGCAGGGTGAAATAGTGGCGGGTATTAACAGGGACACTTATTAGGTCTCCAGGATTTAAGTTCACGTCGAACCAGACGCCGTCTGTGCCTTCGATTGCAAAAATTCCATGTCCGCTTACAATGAAGCGTACTTCGTCGTCAGAGTGATGGTGCTCCTGCTTGAAGTTAGTCAAAAGCTGGTCAAGGTTTGGTGTGGAATCAGACAAAGAAATGACATCCTGAGCCTGGTAGCCGCGGCGCGCTGAAATATCAGCTATTTCTTCTTTAAAGCTTTCAAGGATTTGATTTTTTTCATCATCGCTTAGAGCAAACTTCTCTCTTAGGTTTTCGGGAAGTTTATTAATATCCCATTCTTCATAAATGACACGCTGGTTGTCTAGAAATTCAATAACACTTTCGCGGTTTTCAATTTGCTCGTTTGATCCATGAATCGTAATTGTTGCCATTTTAATTCCTCCTAATTTGTGAGTTTTATATTTTGATGTAAAGTATGGGCAGCACGGCTTTGGTGAAGCAGCAGCTCGTAGCGGAACAGAAATTCTGATGCTTCGAGAAGTTTTTTCGCTTCAAAACCGGACTTTCCCCAGACTGTAATACCATGGTTTCTGATCAAGACAGCGCCCGCATTCCCTTCAATATGCTGAGAAAATTCCTCAGCCAGCTTGGGGATATGGGCATGGTTATAAATGATCGGCATTTTCAACTCAGCATCTTCTTCCCATTTGCCAAAAGCCTTAATGAGCTCCTGTCCTCTAAAAATGATTTCTCCTCTGTCTCCGTATAGCTCCGAAATAACGTTATTTTCGGCTGTATGT
The DNA here is from genome assembly GCF_002863585.1 of Peribacillus deserti. Lineage (GTDB taxonomy): Bacteria > Bacillota > Bacilli > Bacillales > DSM-1321 > Paraperibacillus > Paraperibacillus deserti_A. The sequence continues at coordinate 56,339 of NZ_PGUY01000048.1, forward strand.
ACATGCAGAATGCAGCCTGCCGATGTACGGTTATATATGGCTGTATGAAGAAGAGTTTCAGCAGATGGCTTTAAGCCGGTTTCTTCTGCAGCCTGGCCATTTTCGTCAACAAGCAGGAAGTCTTCACTGGTTCTTTTTCTTTTGTCCTTGCCGCTTGCTGTTACGAGGAAGCGGTCCTTCGATACACGTATCGAAAGATTTCCGCTTGTACCCATAAACCAGTCCCTTGCAGCCAGTTCATCCTTAATATCAGCCAGTTCCTCCCACTTTTCTTTATAATCCATCAGACCATAACCCCCAGCTCTTTTTTAAGAATGTTTATGCAATCATAAAATGTTGTAAAGGGCTGATAAGGAATGCCTTCTTCTTTACACTTTTCTATTAGGAAATCCCTTGCTAAAACAAGATCTGCTTTTTTTGCTGCTTCTAGATCGGTAATGGAATCCCCAATTACAATTTGAAAATTGGAGTCATCTGCAAGTTTTCTCATTATTGAAGGTTTGCAGCAGCCACATCCGTTCTCACAGTGCTCATCACAAGAATGAGGCCATTCAATCTGTATAAATTCACCGTTGAAATTTCCATGATTGCAATACACTGACTCCATGGAGACATACTTCTTTAACATTGGCTCGACAAAGAAGTCGATTCCTCCGCTCACTACGTAAAAGGGTATCTGCTGTTCCTTCGTGAAGTCGACAAACTCTTTGAATCCAGGCCGTATCTTTGCTTCCCTGACCACAAAGTCGATGATATCCTGTTTCAGTCCGCTCTCTAAAAGAGAGAACATCTTTCCTACGCCTTCTGAAATACTGATTTCTTTTTGAAGCACCTGTTCCTTCAGACGATCCCATCCTTGAGGTCCGTATGCTTTCATGAGTGCTATGATGTTATCTGAATCTGTTATGGTTCCGTCAAAGTCACAAAAGATTATTGGCTTCATTTTGATCCCGAAGGTGCACCTCCCCAGAGCTGAAGAGCTTTCTCTAGTTCACTGTGTTCTCTGGCATAACTCTCAAGATCCCTGCCTTGAAGCACAGCATCGACAGCCTGGCGGAATGCTTTGCCTCCGCCTCTGGCACCGTCTGGATGACCATGGACCCCTCCACCGGCGTTGATGATACTTTCCATACCAAAGTCCGCCACTAAATCAGGCACCATGCCAGGGTGAATCCCTGCAGAAGGTACAGGAAAACTTGTTTTCCATTCCGTCTCGTGACCAGTCAAATTTTCACCAATAGCTAGAGCTTCCTCCCTTGGAATGGCCACATTCCCATATGGTGAAGGGAATAATGAGAAATCTGCACCAGCATAGCGCACTAATTTTCCTAGAAGCAGGGCATTTGACACCCCATAGAAGGAAGAAGCAGTCAATCCCCCGCTGAAAGCGGGATGGGCCATGATCGGCAAGTCAACATGTTCTCTTAAACCCTGGAGAACATCCAGTCCATAGGAATGGACATTGAATAGCAATGCATCGGCACCAGCTTCAGCCGCCCGTTTTGCTTTTTCTAATAAATCAAACGTTCTTCCTGATAGATTCACCGCATAAAGCGTTCTGTGGCCGGTCTCCTCATATACTGCCTTTAATATCTTCCGGCTCAGCTTAATTCTTTCGTCAAATGGAGTTAATGGATTATCGAAAAGAATTTCATCATCTTTTATGACATCCACTCCACCCAATGCCTGCTCTTTCAGCTGGTGTTCAAGAAACTCAAGATTCCTCCCTAGCACTCCTTTAAAGATGCTCATAACAAGAGGCCGGTTATACACATCTAACTGGCCGCGGATTCCGTCTATCCCAAAGCGCGGACCAGGGAATGCAGTTCTCAGCTCCCCCTTCAGCTCAAGATCTACAAGCTTTATTTCTCCATCGAGCGATAATTTTCCAAAGATCGTGGTCAGGACCGCAGGAAAATCACTCGAAAAATTCAAAGCTGGATATGCTATTTTTATCAGGGCACGGCCCATTTTTTTACCGAAATAGAGATTCGTTTTCTCTGAATCTTCCAGAGCTTCAATGGAAACGACTCTGCCTTTATGCTTTCTTAGCTGCTCCTGCTCAAGAACTGGCATATCTGTCCAGGTCCCTACAGTTAAGCCTAAGGCTATGCCTTCTGCTTTCTTTTCAAAATTCCCTTTGGCATCATGCACCAAATATGCAGCGATTACTTCACCCATTCAAAAATCTCTCCTTAAACCTTGCATAAAAGCTCTGTTAACTTGCCTGTTGGTTTTTTTCTGCAACACTCGCCTTACAATGGCAGTTTTTGGGAGCTTCCGGCGTTAGCGCCTGTAGGTTCTCCCTTGACCTGCTTTTTCTAAAAAGGCAATCCCGCGTATTTCGTACCGTTCACCCCGTGAGGAAATCAACATGGACTTTACAATACCAGCATACAAATAAGCCTCTTCATAAGAAGAGGCTTGGCAGACACCATCTTCTTATCTCTCAGCTTTTTAGCTGCCAGATTTAGCACCGTGCCTTAAGGAATGTCATTCCGGCGAAAATTATCGCCCCATTTCACAATGGAATTACGGTCGGTTGCCGGGCTTCATAGGGCTAGTCCCCTCCACCTGCTCACAATAAGAATATGCATATTTGTATTTTAACAATTACATAATTTAAAAGTTTGAATCAAATTAATTAGGATTATGCCAGTTATTCTTGATGATGTCAATTGAAATTTTTATAAACTGAGAATTGTTCGAGTTTTCGAGAAACTCGAGGACGGCTCGGTTAACCATGCATCCATAGTTCCCTCAACCTTATTTAAAAAGATTTAATTGGTTAATCCGGTCCACTGCTTCACGGAGCCTTTCCTCTGTAGTCAGCAGTCCTGTCCGCACATAGCCTTCCCCATATGTGCCAAACCCAATGCCTGGTGCTACAGCGACATGCGCATGCTCGAGGAGATAATCCGCAAACGCTTCAGAGGTATACCCTTGGGGAACCTTCAGCCATGCAAAAAAGGAACCTTTCGGGGCTGTAACTTCCCAGCCAATTTCATTAAGCCCGTCAATTAATACCCTTCTTCGCGATTCATAGGTATCGACCAGCTGTTCTACACAATCCTGAGACTCAAGGAGCGCTGCTGCTGCCGCTTCCTGTACAGCAGGAAACAGGCTTACATACATATGGTCCTGTATAAGCTCAATCGCCTCAATCACGCTTGGGTTGCCGACAGCGAAGCCTACCCTCCAGCCTGCCATGTTATACGTTTTTGAAAGAGTATAAATCTCGATTCCTACATCCTTGGCCCCATCAGACTGTAAAAAGCTTACCGGTCTCCCCTCAAATCCAATTGCCCCATAGGCAAAATCATGGACCACACAAATCGAATGCTTCTTGGCCAAGCGGATCGTTTCATCAAAAAATTCCTGAGTAGCAACCGCTCCTGTAGGATTATTTGGATAATTCAAAAACATTAACTTGGCTTTTTCTAAAACATCCTCCGAAAGCGACTTGTAATCTGGAAGAAAATCGTTTTCTTCCAGCAGAGGCATATAATCCATTTTAGCTCCTGCCATTGCAACTCCAGACCAATAATCCGGATAGCCGGGATCTGGCACAAGAATAGAATCGCCTGGGTTAAGAAGGCATTGCGGCAATTCTACAAGCCCGGCCTTCCCCCCAAAAAGAATGGCCACTTCTGTTTTTGGATCGATATCTACTCCATGTTCCCGCTTGTAATAGGCTGCGGCTGCTTCTTTCAGGTATGAATAGCCTTTGAATGGTGAATATTTATGGTTTACAGGGTTTTCAGCAGCCTCCTGAAGTTTCTGTACGATATGTTTTGGCGTAGGCTGATCGGGATTTCCCTGGCCTAAATTAATCACGTCATGTCCTTCCGCTGTAATTGCCCCTACTTTTTCTACCAGTGAAGCAAAAAATTGTTTAGGAAGTGCTTTTAACAATTCGGACTTTTCAAATTGAATCATAAAATTCACCTTCTCTGAAATTTCTTGAAAATCTAATCACAAATGATATATCGTTAAAGTTAGAAAGTAAAGATAAACTGTAAAATTTGCAGATTAAGATAGAGGTGTAGGAAATGAAATGGAAAATAGCTTGTATTCAGATGGATATATCATTTGGTAAGCCTGAGGCAAATTATAAGAAAGCGCAGACACTGTTAGAGAAAACTGCCCAAGATTCCCCGGACATTGTCATTCTGCCCGAGCTATGGACAACTGGTTATGATTTAACCAGGCTTGATGAAATTGCAGATCCGCATGCCGGGGAAACACTTGCTTTTTTAAAAAAATGCGCAAAAACCCATGGGTTTCATATCATTGGAGGTTCCGTAGCGAATAAAACGGACAGCGGCGTGTTTAACACTCTTTTAATCATCGATAAAAATGGCGAAGAGGTAAAGCAATATGACAAGCTCCACTTATTTCAGCTGATGGATGAGCACCATTTTCTCCAGCCCGGAAATAAAGATGGATTCTTCACATTAGACAATGAGCTTTGTGCAGGATTTATCTGCTACGATATCCGGTTCCCGGAATGGATCCGCACTCATACCTCAAAAGGGGCAAAAGTCATTTTTGTCACTGCGGAATGGCCAAAACCCAGACTTGCTCATTGGAGAAGCCTGTTAGTCAGCCGGGCTATTGAGAATCAAGCATATGTAGTGGGAGTCAACCGGTCCGGTTCGGATCCCAGTAATGAATTTGCCGGCCATTCCCTGATCATTGACCCGTGGGGTCAGAAGCCGGAGAACATGAGGAAATTCTAATGGGTGAAATTCTTTTAGACAAAGTGGAGGAAGTGCGAAAGCTCATTCCAGTGTTTCAGGATCGAAGGACTGAATTTTACAAATAAATCATCTTTTTTTATAAATCGGGTTGACAAAATATTTTCAAAATTGGTATGATTCACAACGAGCAATAACTGAAAAATCAATTTTAATAACTCTTATCAAGAGCAGGCTGAGGGATTAGGCCCGATGAAGCCCAGCAACCGACCGTAATACCATTGTGAAATGGGGCGATTTATTCGCCTGTTACTCTTAAGGCACGGTGCTAATTCCTGCAGAAATTATTTTCTGACAGATAAGAGGTGCGAAGCCAATCTTCCAGCCTCTTTCTTGTGAGAAAGAGGCTTTTCTATGTTTCTGCGTTATAGTTTTTCATTTTGTGAGGTTCCAGAGTCCAAGCCTATTAGAATGGCAGGTCATCCTGGACCTGCACTATATCCAGGAGGTAGTTAAACATGGGAGAAAAGATTCAGCAAATATACGAACCGTTAAATTCAAGTACTGCGATTGCCCTTGTGAATAGATTAGGATTATTTCCGGAAAACAGCGCCCTCACCTGCAGTGAAATTGGTGACGGCAACTTAAATTATGTATTCCACATTGTAGATGCTGGGACTGGGAAAGGGATCATTATCAAGCAGGCCCTGCCATACGCTAAGGTTGTAGGCGAAAGCTGGCCATTGACATTGAAGCGTGCTGTTATAGAAGCGAATGCCTTAAAGATTTTTGGAAGCTTCTGCCCGGAATTGGTACCAAAGGTTTACTATTCAGATGAACAGCTGGCTATCACGGTGATGGAGGATCTTTCTCACTTAAAAATAGCCAGGACTGGCCTTATTGAAGAAGAAGAATATCCTCTATTGTCCAAACATATCGGCCAATATCTAGCCAAAACGTTTTTCTATACATCGGACTTTTTTCTCGAGCCAGGCAAAAAGAAAGATTTTGCGAAGCAGTTTACAAATCCGGAATTGTGCAAAATCACAGAAGACCTTGTTTTTTCAGATCCCTTTTTTGATGCGGAAACAAATGATTTTGAAAGCGCGCTTCGTCAAGACGCAGAAACTTTATGGGCTGATGAAAAACTGAAGCTTGAAGCAGCTAAGCTTAAGAAAAGCTTCATGACCGAACAAGAGGTCCTTCTGCACGGAGATCTTCATACCGGAAGCATATTTGCCAGTGCAGAAGAAACAAAGGTTATTGATCCTGAATTCGCTTTTTATGGTCCGGCTGGTTTTGATTTAGGTCAATATCTTGCTAATTTGATATTCCAGGTGATATCAAGAAAAGGCAGCTCAAGGGAAAACATATATGCGCATCTTAAAGAGGTTTGGGAAACCTTCGAAGATGAATTTTCCAGACTATGGAAGGAAGAGGGCAAAGAGGTCTATTGTAAGACGCAAGGGTATTTGGAATATATCCTTGAAAAAACTTTTACTGATTCTCTTGGTTTTGCCGGATGTGAATTAATCAGGCGGACCATCGGACTTGCCCATGTGAAAGACTTAGACAGCATTGCGCATGAAGCTGAACGTATCCATGCAAAGAGGACTGCTCTTCAGCTTGGCAGAGCATTAATCATCAACAGACAGCAGGAAGCAAGAATTGAATCATTAGAAACGATTGTTAAAGATTCATTACTTGCAGCCAGCTTGTCTTAAGGAGAGACATCATGCAAAAAGTAACGACAATTCCGTATTCCATACAATGGAATGAATCACACATTACGATTTTAAATCAGCAGGAACTTCCTTTAAAAACTGAATTTTTGGAACTCCATACACTTGAGGATGTGTTTGACAGTATCGTCACCCTAAAAGTGAGAGGTGCTCCTGCTATCGGGATCACAGCTGCATTTGGTGTTGCCCTGGCTGCAAATGCCTTAGAAGATGAATTCTTTCCCTCCTTTGCAGCTAAGGTAAAAGAGGCGATCACATATCTCGCTTCTTCAAGACCCACCGCTGTAAACCTGTTCTGGGCGCTAAATAGGATGGAATCTGCCCTATCTGGGTCGACTACAGTGAACGAGGCTAAAACAGATCTTGTCCATGAGGCATTAAAAATCTATTTAGAAGATGAAGAGACCTGCCGCCAGATCGGCGAGTACGGGCTTTCCTTATTCAAGCCCGGCAGCCGGGTAATGACCATCTGCAATGCAGGCGGAATCGCAACGGCCCGTTATGGCACTGCCTTGGCTCCCTTTCATTTATCCATTGAAAAAAATATTCATCTAAAGGTGTTTGCCTGTGAAACCCGGCCTGTACTTCAGGGATCAAGACTGACAGCTTGGGAATTAATGGAGGCAGGCGTGGATGTAACATTAATCACCGACAGCATGGCAGCACACACCATAAGAACAAAAGGGGTTAACGCCATCATTGTCGGGGCTGACCGTATTGCTGCTAATGGGGACACGGCCAATAAAATCGGTACATTCGGCCTTGCGGTTCTGGCCAAGCATTTTGGAATTCCCTTTTACGTGGCCGCTCCATCAAGCACCTTTGATTTAACATTGGATTCGGGAGATCATATTCCAATCGAGGAAAGGAATGCAGAAGAAATCACTCACGTTGGAGGCATCAGAGTTGCTCCTGAAGATGTTGCCGTTTTCAATCCGGCTTTCGATGTAACCCCGAATGAATTAATAACAGCCATCATTACAGAAAAGGGAATCATCTATCCTGATTATAAAGAGAATATCGGTAAATATATTGCACATTAAAAAAAAACGGTTTACACTGAATCCTTTGGATATTCGTGTAGACCGTTTTTTCCATGTAAGCTCTTATAATTAGTCTGATGATTCCCGCCAAAATCACCGCTTTAAGCGGGCGGTCTGCAAGTCTCCTCTATATAATACGACTGCAGGGTCTCCCTAAATAGAAAAGCGGAAAGCGGTGCAGGCTTCTTAGCCTTCATTTAAAGGGAGCTTCCCCTTCAAGATCTAAAAGATTTTTCTTTAAATCTGTCTTACTGCCTGCATAACCGGTCAAAGTTCCATTCTTCCCGATGATCCGGTGGCACGGGATGATGATTGGGAACGGATTTACCCGGCTGGCCTGCCCTACCGCCCGGACAGCTTTAGGTCTTCCAATGGCCAGGGCCGCCTCGCTGTAGGACCTCGTTTCACCATAAGGTATGGTCCGCATAAATTCCCACACTTCTTTTTGGAAGGCAGTACCTTCAATCTGCAAGGGTACATCAAACCGTATATCCTCGCCTATGAAAAAACGGTCCAGGTCAGCACATACCTGTTCAAACAGGCTCAAGTCCTTTTTACATTCAGGCGAAAATTTATGGCTCGCTTTATTAAAAAGCTCTTCGCCAAGAAAAATCCCCAATAACTCCGACTCTGTTCCTAATAAATATAGATCACCGATTAACGGGTGATGATATGATCTCCAGTAATACACTTCTATAGGCTCCCTTCCCGGCGTCCATCCAGCGGGAGGAAGATGTGGAAGGTCGTACCTGACCCCACCTTGCTTTCAACATCTATCCAACCCTTATGTTCTTCAATAATTTTATAGCTTACCATAAGTCCAAGACCGGTACCTCTTTCTTTTGTCGTGTAAAAAGGTTCTCCAAGCTTTTTTATTTTCTCTTCCGGAATGCCCTGTCCCTGGTCGCTGATCGAAATGCCGACAAACTTATCCTTATACCGATCCGTTTTGACCTTGATTGTACCGCCCGCCGGCATCACTTCTATAGCATTTTTTATAATATTTATAAAAACCTGTTTTAATTGATTGCCTTCACAATAGATATTTTCGATCCCACTATTATAATCTGTCTCAAATTGGATATTCTGCATGAGAGACTGAGCTGTTAACAGCTCAATTGTATCCTTTAAAATAACATTAATGTCCTTCTGTAGAAACTTCACTGCCTGCGGTTTCGCCAGGACGAGAAATTCAGTAATAATGGTTTCTATTCTTTGCAGCTCCGAAGTGATCACCCGGAAGTAAGTAGAAAAATCCTCCTGTATGCTGCCTTCAAGCAGCTGGATAAAGCCCTTCAGCGCAGTCATGGGATTCCTGATTTCATGGGCAATGCCAGCAGCAAGCTCCCCTACAACATTCAGTGTATCGGATTTTCTGAGCTGCTCCTGCATTTCAAGCCGCTCCGTGACATCCCTGAACAAAGTTAGGCTGAGCCCCGTATTGATTCGTGTTGAAAATTCTACATGCTTAACCGTTCCGTCTTTAAATGTATCGGAATGATCGAACTGCTGAATTCATTTTGATCTAGCTCTTTCAAATAATCCTCAAAATTCCTGGCATTCTCAGGATCGAGATTAATTAAATCATACACAGTATGGGTGGATAATTTTCGCGGTATCCCCAAAATCTTCATGCCTGATTCATTAATATCAGCAATATTACCGGAACTGTCCCACAGGATCAGCCCGTCGATGGAATCCTCGAATACCTTTCTGAACTTCTGCTCGCTTTTGCGCAGCTGCAGTTCCATTTGATACTTTTCGCTGACATTCCGGAAGATCGTGATAATGTGATGATCCTCGTCATGCATCCTCGAAGTAAATTCCAATAGCTTCCGCTGTCCATTTGGCATCAGAAAGAACATCTCGGCCCTGATCGCCTTATTTTCATACAGTTCATTTACCAGGTAATAATACCGGGCATCCTTCGTAAGCACAAAATCCGTTAGTCTTAGACCTATTAAATCCTTTTTGTCAGTTTCAAAGATTTTAGCCGCCGATTGGTTAACATGGATAATTTCTCCTTCCTTGTTCCAAAACACAATCGCGTCCAGTGTCTGTTCAAACAGCTCGGTGAAATTCCTTTCACTTTTCTTTAATTGATTTTCTATAATCAGTTTTTCGGTTACATCCCTCATAATGCTCATATACAGTCCATTAAGCATATTCGTGCTTGTTGTATATTCATAATGTGTATACCCCTTGCTGTGAGTAAACACAACTTCCCCTTTTACTGAGCCCTCTTGATCCACTTTAGCTTTTCCTTCAAGCCATTGTTCCATATAACGGGGAGACACAAACTCATCAATATTCTTACCGGCTACATGTTCTTTTGACACCCCTACGGTACGGCAAAAAGAAGGATTCACATCCACGATTATTCCCTCTTTATTATAGATGACGATATTATCTACAGCTAGATTCAGCAGATCCGCAAACATCTGGACGGAAACATTCCGTTCTTGTTCTTTTCTTTTCAGAGAGGTTATATCCTTAATCCGATAAATCCGCTTTTCCTCAAGCTGATCAAGTGTGGCCACATATTCTACATATTTTATTGTGCCATCAGCAAGCTTGATCGTCCATTCATCTGAAAATACCCCATCTTTATAAAGCATATTAGTCTGATAATCTAGTATTTCTTTTGGAACCAGCTGGAGAAATTTATCAAGAAAAAGATGATACAGTTCTTTCTCCCGCAGCTTAAGCAGACTGCATGCAAGATTATTCGCATACACGATTTTATTTTCTTTATTTACTATTATAAGAGCATCAGAAATGACGCCAAAAAAGTCATAATACATTTTAATCTGTTGTCTTAACGAACTTAGTTCAGATTGACATTCTTGTAGAGCGTCTGTCTGAAGAGTATCGGACATAAAAAAACACCTCCAAAAAATCGAAGTAGCAGGACCCCTGGTAAATATACTTAACACTCTAAATGTACTAGTTCTACATCGTTTTACAAAAATCCTATAGATTTACTGAAAAACAGGAAATTGTAACTAATTTCGATAGACTCCTTTAAAAAACAGCTAAAAGATAGGAGAATATAGTTTTAGGACGCATTTAGAAAATACCTGCCAAATTTTAATCTAACGTTTTTTTCATTTTATTGCGGGTATAGAAAAAAGAAAAATTCCAAAAACCCTAACTTGGAGGAAGCTATGAAACAGCGCGATTACTTCTTCGATAACGCTAAATTCATTTTAATGGTCTTTGTAGTGTTTGGTCATCTGCTGCGGACTTATATAGAACAAAATGAAATCATCTACACCATTTATAAAGTCATCTATACGTTCCACATGCCCGGATTTATTTTAGTATCCGGATTTTTTGCAAAAGGTATCTATGAAAAAGGCTATGCCGGAAAACTCGCGAAAAAATTAATTCTGCCCTATCTGTTTTTCCAGATCATATATACGGTCTATTACTATTATTTATATAACAAAGCGGAAATTACTTTTAATCTCCTGGATCCGCAATGGGCGCTATGGTTCTTAATCAGTTTATTCTGCTGGAATCTGATGCTTCCCTTATTCGCCAAGCTTAACCGCTGGACTGGCCTTGGTGCAGCATTAGGGATTGCACTTGCCGCGGGATATATCAATGAAATTTCTAATTTCTTAAGCTTATCCAGAACAATGGTGTTCTTCCCCATATTTTTACTTGGATACCACCTGGGAAAAGAGGATATAAGGAAACTCATGACCAATCGTGCAAGAATTATATCTGCACTCACTTTTACCGCAGTATTTATCTGGTTTTATGTCAACAAGGACATGGACTATAAATGGCTGCTCGGTTCAAAGCCTTATGCCCAGCTCGAAGAAACCAGCATCTTCTCCATGTTTAAGAGACTCGGATTATACGGTCTCAGCTTGATGATGGTGCTCAGCTTCTTCTCGTTTGTTCCCAATAAAAAGTATTTTTTCACAAACTGGGGAAAACAAACTCTCTATGTATACCTGCTGCACGGCTTTTTCATCAAGTTTTTCAAAGCGAGCGAAGTTCACAGCCTGTTTACCGATACTGAGAACTTCATCATGCTTGCCGGAATCTCCCTGATCCTGACTATCATGCTTTCCAGTGATTTCATCGCTTCCATGGCACAGCCAGTAATTGAATTAAAAACAACCAGACTTAAACAGCTTACCATCAAGATAAAAATATACCTTCAGTTATTTAAAAACCAGCTGAGAAAATCAATCCAGCAATAATAGAGTAAAGCGTCTTATACCTTTAAGACGCTTTTTTACTTATGTCCATATCAGTAATTTAACTCATTCCTTAGGCCTGGTGATTGAGAGCAGGAATTTAATTAACGAATCTTGCTCATCCCTTGTAAATCCACTTTCAGGGTCAACCCAGAAATCATGTCCTTCACCGCTCACCTGAATTTCCCTATATGATTTATTTGCCTAACGATTTCCATGATATCTGTTAGAAAGTCTTCAATTCTTAAGGTTCCTTTATAAAAGGTTTCTTTCCTCAGGTCCAGCAGCTCCTTAAGTTGATAAGGGTGCTTTATTACCTGAATGAAGGACTTTTCTTGAGCTCTCAAGCTGAAAAAGGGTCTTCATTTCCTGAATGAAGGACTTTTATTAAGCTCTCAAGCTGAAAAAGGGTCTTCATTTCCTGAATGAAGGACTTTTCTTGAGCTCTCAAGCTGAAAAAGGGTCTTCATTTCCTGAATGAAGGACTTTTATTAAGCTCTCAAGCTAAAAAAAGGTCTTCATTACTTGAATGAAGGACTTTTCTTGAGCTCTCAAGTTGAAAAAGGGTCTTCATTACCTGAATGAAGGACTTTTCTTGAGCTCTCAAGCTGAAAAAGGGTCTTCATTACCCGAATGAAGGACTTTTCTTGAGCTCTCAAGCTGAAAAAGGGTCTTCATTATTGAATGAAGGACTTTTCTTAAGCTCTCATCGATCTTTACAGCCTCATTCCCCTTGCTTCCCAGCTTTTTAATACCTTCTTCAGAATATCGCTGACCCCATAGACTGTATCCACTATTTTCCAATCTCTCTGAGTTCATCTTTCGGGATAAAGGCTATCATTCTGCCGGAAAAGTACCGTAATAGGATGAGAGTCATTGCTTAAATGATAAGTGGGATGTTTACATACTTTTTTATCATTCTGTAGCCACTCCATCTTCCTGCCTTTTTCCCTCGGGCATCCGGAAAAAGACAGTTCTCCTTTTTAAAAGTTTAACCTTAACACTGGAATCAATGCGTTTTCCGGCGTTTAGCTGAAAGTGTTGGCAGCCTCACCTTTTTTCGGCTATCCTGTGGATTGCTTTGTAAGGGCACTATTTTTTTCCGCAGGATTCGCTCGAACCAACATAAAATCAACTATTTAACATAGTCAAAGATAAAAAAATATTTTAATGATTAGGTATAGACCTTTTCCTAAGATGGTATAATTAGAAGTTAGTTTATCTATTATATTTGAGAGGAGTGTCATGCGTTTTTATACAGCGCAGCGCACATGAATATTATTTGTACTACTTTAAATGCAAAATATATACACACGAGTCTTTCCATCCGCTACTTAAAAGCTTATGCGGCGCCCGAGTTCAAGGTTGATATTTGTGAGTATACAATCAAAGATCCTACTATTAATATCGTTTCTGATTTGTATAATAAAGATCCCGACATTATTGGCTTCAGTTGTTATATATGGAATATCGAAGAAACTATAAAGGTAATTTCTATTTTAAAGAAAATTAAACCGGAGCTTATCATCATTTTGGGCGGCCCTGAAGTAACGTATGACACAAATGAGTGGCTGGATAGGATTCCAGAAGCAGATTTTATTGTGATAGGAGAAGGGGAAGCTACGTTTAAAAAACTGCTTCAAGAACTGCATGGAAAGAAGGATTATTCTACAGTCCCCGGTATTGCCTATCGTGCTGCTGAAAAAAACAAGATTCAGCCGCAGGCATCCAAGCTGGATCTTCGGGAACTGCCATCCCCCTTCCGATTCGAGGAAGACGTGCCCCATTTAGCAAAAAGGGTTGTCTATGTAGAAACAAGCCGGGGCTGTCCGTTCAGCTGCCAGTTCTGCCTGTCTTCCATAGAAGTAGGAGTACGGTATTTTGACAGGGAAAAAATCAAGGATGATATCAGATATTTAATGAAAAACGGAGCAAAGACCATTAAGTTTGTTGACCGGACCTTTAATATCAGCCGGAGCTATGCGCTTGAAATGTTCCAGTTTTTAATCGATGAGCATCTGCCTGGAACGGTATTCCAATTTGAAATAACTGGCGATATTATGCGGCCGGAAGTTATTGAGTTCCTTAACCAAAACGCACCTAAAGGTTTGTTCAGGTTTGAGATTGGTGTTCAGTCCACCAATGATCCGACCAATGAATTGGTCATGAGAAAGCAGAATTGGGAAAAGCTGACCCGCACGGTCAACATGGTGAGAGATGGCAGGAAAATCGATCAGCACCTTGACTTAATTGCAGGGCTGCCGGAAGAGGATTATAACACGTTTAAAAAGACCTTTAATGATGTTTTTGCATTGAGACCTGAAGAATTGCAGCTTGGTTTCTTGAAAATGTTGAGAGGAACAGGACTAAGGCTAAGTGCAGAAAAGCACGGCTACATTTTCATGGATCAATCGCCGTACGAGATTCTCGGTAACAATATTCTAAGCTTCGATGATATCGTCCGGATAAAACAAGTGGAAGATGTGCTTGAAAAATACTGGAATGATCATCGGATGGATCATACCGTTGAATATCTAGTGTCACACGCTTTTCCTTCGCCTTTCGATTTCTTTCAAGAATTCGGGGAGTTCTGGGAAAGTAAAGGCTGGTCACGCATCGGTCACCAGCTGGAGGATTTGTTCAGGAGACTTGCTGAATTTCTACATTCCAAAGAAAATATAAATCATGATGTAATCGAAAGCCTTATGAAGTATGACTATTTAGCCAGCCACAAGTACAAGCCAAGAAAGCCTTGGTGGGAAACCAGCCTCTCAAAAGAAGACCGCTCTTCCATCTATAAGGCAATTGCTGACAATCCTAAACTGCTGGGTAATGACTTTGTTCAGTTATCACTAAGCGAGAAAGACCTTCATAAGCATACGATGATCGAAAGAGTTTCATTGGATCTCCATACCGGGATAGAATCCACAACCATATTAATTACGTATTTCCAGCCATCCGGTGAAGGAGCAAGACTTTTCACTCTATCCGAACAAGGTTTAGAGGAAAATGCAAGTTAATAAGAAACAGCCAACCCTCTTGATTTTTCAAGGGGGTTCTTTTAATCCAGCATAGGCCTCCAAAATTCTGACAACCAAGTTTATTCCTAAAAAGTGAAATCTGTAATTGACTTCCTAAATATCAAAGTTTTAAGAGAAAGCAAATTTTATTTATAGCGCCCCGCCCCTCCAGGTGACATTACCTAAACATACCGGAAAGGCTGTATTACGGTACATATATTATCAGAGTACCTTTGCTAAGCCACATTGTATAAAATTAGACCTAGGTCAACCCTTCTTGGAATCTGACGGCAAAAAAGAATAAATGAGTACCATAATAAAACATGCTGACACTTGCATCAGGAACAGGATATTCATAAAAAGGTTCATCTTCTTTTACCTCCTGTCAGTACTATTACAATCAAACTGCCGGCTTCCGGAATGGCTGCTCTCCCTTGCTTGAAATGTACCCATCTTTTAATAAGGATGGATTACTCTGCTGTAAAATCTTTTTACACTGTGCTGGCTCTCGATTCATAATACTTAAAGTTAGGCTGTTGTAGTAAACTTGGTTGTTATTGAACAAGGGGGCTGATTGGAACGTGAGGATGCTCGCTTTCCGCGGGGCGGGCGCTGAGCCTCCTCGGCTTCGCCTGTGGGGTCTCACCTGTCCTGCTGCTCCCGCACAGAAAAGCGGAAAGCGGTGCCTGCCCAACATATAAATATTAAAAGCTCAGTGTTAATCCCAATAGATATAAATTTGTAAACAAAGTGGCAGGCCGAGACCCGATAAAGAAGACTTGCTGACTGGCGAGCGAAAGCGAAGACAGAAGCTTAGTCGCAGCTTACCACGCTCGAACGCCACGTCCTGTGGCCACGCCTGGCTCGCACATCCTGTGCTTCGTGCTTTAGCCAAGCATAAGACGAGCCGGCTGTGGGGAGTGCTTTTCTCCCCATAGACGGATTGGCTTATGACTCGAGGGTCTCAGCTTGTAGCTGGATCATGGAGTCTCGCACCTTACGTTCCAATCAACCTGTTTAACATTGGGCAGGTCCACCAGTACTTATAAAAAAACAACAATCTTTTAGAGAAGAGCCTAAAGTTAAACCAATGTTATACAGAAAAGGCTGCCGGGACAAGCCCAAAAAGCCTTTCTGTATATCGCTAAATTACGCTGCAATCCTAGAAAATGCGTTTCAAATTCCTTTAATCATTCCGGTTTTCCCGTTTATCTTCACCCTTATCATGGGCGACTTGGAGTGTTTCATATAATTTTGAAGCATTCATGTCACCTGTCAGTTCCGTTCCGAACTCTTCCCTTATACCTGATAAGTCGGTTTTTTTTTGGTAACGGATATGCTTTTCCACTATGCTCTGCCCTTTCTGCCCTGTTTTGAATTTCGGTTTGCGCCCTTCATAGGATTCTCTCCATGGGCGTATTCGGTTGAAAACTCTGTTTCCTCAAGGTTTTTCTTTGGGGTTTTGCTCGTTTTAACTGCTGCATCGTATTCCGCTTTTCGTTTTGGCATTCAAATCCCTCCTTATCTTATGATGACTCGAAATGCCTCTTTGCTATTCTTGCTAAAATCTGGACGTAAGGTTGAAATATAATTTCATTAATTATATGTTTTTTTGTATAAAATCACTTCAAACTCAAGAATATTTTGTATAATTGAGTAAATGAATGCTTTAACGGAGGATGTTTATGCTGTCAACTGAAATCAAAAAAAGAATTACTTCTGTTGTAGGGCATGAGAATTTTGATGATTCAAAAGCGGGCTGCCTTGTCTATTCCTATGACGCCACTCCTCAATTCCAAGCCCTGCCTGATGCCGTAGTGAGTCCGAGGAATACCGCCGAAATAGCAGGCATTCTAAAAATCTGCTATGAATATAAAATCCCTGTTGTGCCAAGAGGTTCAGGAACCAATCTATGTGCAGGAACATGTCCGACGCAAGGCGGAATTGTCCTATTGTTTAAGCATATGAATCAAGTCCTGGAAATTGACGAGGAAAATCTTACGGCAACTGTACAGCCGGGTGTAATAACTCAGGACTTAATTCGTGCGGTAGAACAAAAAAGCCTCTTTTATCCCCCTGATCCCAGTTCCATGAAGATTTCAACCATCGGCGGAAATATCAATGAAAATTCCGGTGGTTTAAGAGGACTGAAATACGGTGTCACCCGGGATTATGTAATGGCACTCGAAATCGTTCTTCCAAATGGAGATATCATCCGTACTGGCGGGAAATTGGCTAAGGATGTTGCGGGCTATGATCTGACCAGGCTTTTTGTCGGATCTGAAGGCACCCTTGGAATCATTACCGAAGCTACTTTGAAATTAATACCAATGCCTGAAACAAAGAAAACCATGCTTGCTCTTTATCAAAATCTTGAAGCTGCTGCACAAACGGTATCAAACATTATTGCACATAAAATTATTCCTGCCACCCTTGAATTTCTGGATCAGCCCACATTGGAAGCAGTTGAGGAATTTGCGAGAGTCGGTCTTCCTACCAATGTAAAGGCTGTATTACTAATTGAGCAGGACGGCTCCCCGGAGCTGGTGGAGAAGCATATGCTAAAGATAGCAGAAATATGCAGACAGAACGAGGCTGTCTCAGTACAAACAGCTGGTAATGACTCTGAAGCCGAAGCGCTGATGACAGCCCGCCGAGCGGCCTTGTCCGCTCTCGCGCGGCTGAAACCAACAACCATCCTGGAAGATGCAACCGTTCCCCGGTCTGAGATTGCGAACATGGTAAAAGCGATTAATGAGATAGCGGATAAATACAAGGTAAAGATATGTACATTTGGCCACGCTGGGGATGGCAACCTCCACCCCACATGCCCGACAGATTCAAGAAATTCAGAGGAGATCGAACGGGTTGAACAAGCCTTTGCTGAGATTTTTGAAAAAGCCGTAGCACTTGGAGGAACCATAACCGGAGAGCATGGAGTCGGTGAAATGAAGGCACCATATCTGGAGTTAAAGCTTGGCTCCGCTGGGATTGAGGCCATGAAAGCAATCAAGCATTCCTTCGATCCTCATAACATTATGAACCCTGGAAAAATATTTGCTAAAGAATCCAGAAAACGTGTGGTGATATCAAATTGAGTGCAATCGATGAGAAACTGGCCATTCAGGCAGGATTTAGGGAAAGGCTGGACGAAAATGAACTGCTAAACTGTATGAGATGCGGCTTCTGCCTTCCCTCCTGCCCCACATATATTGCCTCCGGCTATGATGAGGCACAGTCTCCCCGGGGCCGGATAGCTTTGATGAAGGCGGTCAGAGACGGAATGATTGAATGGGATGCTGATGTTGACCGGTCCCTAAGCTTGTGCCTGGGCTGTAGAGCGTGTGAACCTGTATGCCCTGCCGGTGTAAGCTATGGACATCTTCTGGAAGATGCCCGCGATATTATCCAGCAGAACAAACGCACTTCATTGCCGGAACAAGCCGTTCGCAGAACGATCTTTCAAGGCTTATTCCCACATCAGGACCGAATGCGGTCAGCAGCCGGGCTATTGGGTTTTTATCAGAAATCCGGTCTGCAGACAATCGTTCGTAAAGTAGGATTTATGAAACTGTTTCCTGGCCATCTCGCCTCTATGGAAACGATTCTGCCGCCCGTCCCTTCCAAAAGGGACATGAACAACCGGCCTGAGTCTCTTCAGCCTATTGGGAAAAAGACCGCACGCGTCGGCTTCTTCAGTGGGTGCTTGATGGATACTTTGTTTCTTGAAACGAATAATTCTACACTAAAGTTACTGCAGCTAGCTGGATGTGAAATTGTTATTCCCAAGAATCAGTCCTGCTGCGGCGCTTTACATGGCCATAGCGGCGAAAAACAAGGATCAATAGACCTAGCAAAAAGAAATATTCAGGCTTTTGAAGATTTAGCCGTGGATTATATCATCACAAATGCTGGCGGATGCGGGGCCTACCTAATAGATTATAATCATTTATTATCCAACGAACCCCTGTGGGCGGAGCGTGCAAGACAGTTCTCTGATAAAATAAAAGATCTCTCAGAGATTTTGGTGGAATTGAATTTTCATCAAAGAACTGAATTCCAGCTCACTCCACAGATTGTGACATATCAGGATTCATGTCATTTGAAAAATGTAATGGATACAGCTCAGGCACCAAGACTTCTACTAAGCCATATAAGTGGAATTACTTATCGTGAAATGAAGGATGCGGGAAGCTGCTGCGGATCGGCAGGCATTTATAACATCGTAGAACCTGCCATGTCCATGAAAATATTGGACACTAAAATGAAACATACTAAAGCTTCTTCCGCAGATACAGTAGTCACGGCCAATCCCGGATGCCTTCTCCAGATGAAGCTTGGCATCGAAAGAGAAGGAATGTCTGAACGGGTCAGAGCTGTACATATTGCCGACCTGTTATTAGAGGCGATACAGTGGGACAATTGACTTAAATCACTTCCAGTTCTAAGTCTTTTTCCACTGATTTCATTCATCACCTAAATATTGTTTTAATGGTCTGCATCTAAAACATTTTCCTTTATAAACCTAGTATCTGAATCAAAATAAGAATCATACTCCGTATGTTGGGGTGCATGTCTGTCAATCAAATAAAAGGTAATTTCGCCAGCAGAATGGCAAGCTAAACTAAATAATTAGTCCACTCTTGTCAATACTATATGTACAGAGAGCTTTTCTCTGATGCTTTTTAATGGAGGTAAAACCATGCCAAGTAGAAACTCTTTGCTAGTACCTGGTGTTGAACAATTTTTAGACCAGTATAAATATGAAATCGCACAAGAATTTGGTGTACAGCTAGGTGCTGAAACCGTGTCACGTGGTAACGGATCTGTTGGTGGAGAAATCACAAAACGTCTTGTTGCACAGGCACAATCCCAGCTTCGCGGTGATCTGTAAAAAAACTGAATATACATGGACTTCCATATAAATGTCAGGTTTTTATTAAACTTGAGCGATTTTAGCTGTATATCTAAAAAACTCCCTGATGCTGCAGGCATAGGGAGTTTTTCTAAATTAATGATTTTTATTTTTAGAAGTCTTGCTTTCCTTTTGTTTTTTCACCACAGAATTACTGGGGTTCCCGCCAGCCTGTTTATTTCGTTTAACTTCCTTTTGCATTTGTTTTTTTTTAGCACTAGCGAGGGTTGGTGTTTCCCTCTTTCTGTTCGAATGCTGTATTTTCTTTTTGCTCTTCTTTTCAGCTGAATCATTTCGGCTGGAATCATTCTGACTTTTTTTAGGGCTGGCTTGTCCCTGCTTCTTGGCATCCTTTACAACCTTGCCTTTTGCTGGCCGCTGGGAACTTGCCGGATGTATAGGTTTCTTACCCTTCGAAGGAGTTAACGTACTTTTTGATACCGGTTTTTTGCTTTGTGTATCCCAGCCAGGCAGATTTGAATTTTTTTGTTTCGGTTTGTCAGGCAGCTGTTTATTCTGTTTTTTTACAGGTGCTGGTTTAATAAGCTTTTTAGATTCCACGTTTTTATCTTTTTGATCATGAGATTTAATGGTCTTTTTAGAATCTGATTTTTTGTATTTCTTTTCTTGAGCTTTTACATATTTCCCTGTTGAAATGCCCTTTTTAACAGCCTTTTCCCGGTCTGCCGGAGACGCTTTTACCATGGTGATCTGGGTGCCGGGGTTATGCTCTCTTATTTGCGCGGCATTCAATGCTTTATCCAGCTTGCTGTCCATTTCGCGCTTATTATCTTTCATGATCACGGTTGATACCACAATTTCCTTTTGTAATGCGAGGTACCCTGTTTTTTTGCTTTCATTTATAATTTTATTGGTTACCCGCCCCACACTTTCCTTTTTCCAATCCGTAATCTTTTTTAATATCCTGTTGCCCTCTTCATTCAGACCCTGAATATCTATAACTTGTAGCTTGTCGTTTAGTCCAAGCTCAAGGCTGGGATTGATATCAATGGTCATATAAGCTGAGGCTTTTTCTGAAAAAAACATTGGCAGTATGCTCAGAATAAGCAAAAAGGCAGCTGCAGCAGTAAGAAGTACTGAATTCCTGCCAAAAAATCCGGGCATTACTTTTTGCTTTTTCAATCCGTCCATGCTTTCAGCAGGAATAAAGGAAAGCTCTTCCCCGATAAAATATTCCTTCTGCTGCTTTTGGGCTTTTAAATATTGGCCATCAGGGGTTAACAATGTTATAAAGTCACTGCCGACATCTAAAATAATGCCCTTCATCATTCCTCCAGCACCCCTTTGATATAATCTTTCATAAACACATAATCTCCTGACAAAATGAGCGTTATTGAAATGATATATTTCCTGTTCCGTTCAAGTGTTTTTCTGCTGACCGAAACGATATCTTCAAGCTGCTTGATTGGCAGCCGCTTTTTCTCTTTTAGTAGAGCTGTTAATTCAGGATCAGAAGCGATTTGTTCCGCAATGGCGATGGCGGATTTTCTAGCATCTGTGTGCTTAGGGCTCACTGAAGCTAAATCAGCAAAATCGACATCATACTCATTTAATTCTTCACGGAATCGAATAATTTCATCTCTTCTTTTTTCAGCCTCTTGCTTAAGATGATATTCGTTCAAAGATTTTTCCGTCTCCAGATAATGCTCTCGTTCCTCTTTTTCATCGTTACTGGAAAGATCAACAACCAGGTGCCGCTCTTTAGACTGACTCCTTAGATAGTCTATGATTCTCCTCTTGATCAATGTGTCTGCAAATGCAAGCAGGGAACGTCCTTTTTCCGGGCTGTATTTTTCAATTGCTTCATTGAATGCTATAAGACCAATGCTAAATTCATCATCAGATTGGTTAATGTACCGTTTGCATACAGACGAAACTGTTTTAGCAATAAACGGCTTAAAGCTCTCGATTAACTCATTGCGCAGGGACTGGTCTCCCTCTTGAATTCTAGAAATAGTCTCGTCTAAAGAACGCTTTCTCTTAAATGCTGTAAATAATAAACTTAGCATCAGTCTCACACCCCCATCCTACACCGAACATTATATCATAGAGTACAATATTACATTCTAAGGATAGGCAGAATGAAAAGATAGTCCTTTTAGGACTATCTTTTCGAAACAATCAGTAAGAGTCTATTACTTTTGTTTTCCCTGGCCCTTGTTTTCTTTTATGTGTTTAGGAGCTGTTTGTTTGACTGCCTTCTGTTTCTGCTTTAATTCTTGTTTCAATTGTTTGTATTCTTGTCTGGCAGCTTTTTGTTTTGCTTTGAACTCTGCTTTTACTGCTTTGGCTTCAACTTTTACTTGCTGCTTAGCCGTATTAACGTTTGATTTGGCTTTTACCGGTGCAGCAGGCTTAGCTGTTTTTGTTGGTTTTACAGGTTTAGAAGGTTTAATAGCCAACTTTTCTTTATCTACTGTTTGGACTTGGGGAACTGGTGCAGCTGGTGTAGTTTTCTCTGACTGTGTAACAGGCTCCATCGCTGTTCCTGCCGTTTTCGCAGCCGCCACATCCTGCTGGCCTTCTGTTTCCTTCTTTTCAGTCTTTTTGTTCACTGCTTCCAGCTTCTTTAATTTTTCCGCCAAGCGGTCATATGTTTTATCGATATTTTTCTGAAGTGCTGCCTTAGCAGTTGGATTTTCAACTTTGTCCAAGGCTGCTTTTAACGCAATAATATTTTGGGGAAGCGTTTCGGATTCTTTGTAAGAGCCCGTTGTTTGATCAACTTTTGTTTCCATTTTTTCCGCATCCGCAGTGCCTGCTTTATTCTCAGTCTTTTCTTCGGGTTTAACTTGAACTGCATCCTTTTCTTTATCTATAAGTTCGTCCGAGTTTTCCATATCCTCAATAGCTTTTTTTATCGTTTTAATTGCTTTTGCCTGCTCTCCTTCTGCAAATAATGCTTCTGCCTCTGCCAGTCTTTTAGCCGCATATCGTGATAAAAGTTCTGCTTCTTTTTCATTATTTACGGTTAATGCCAGCTTGATTTTCTCTAATGCTATTTTTGTGAAGTAGAAAAAATCTCCTGGAAGTAAACCAGTCTCTTCGTCCTTTTGTTGAACATTTTCAGTTTCAGCCACATGATTTGCATTGATTTTCTGCAAATCTACCGTTTCGAATTCTCTCGATTGCCCATTCTTCTCATCCGCATGAACAAGAGTTCCTGATAACCCTATTGAACTAGTTAGGACAAGCGCTAATGCTGCTTTGGCCAGCTTTTGTGTATTCCTTACATTTTTAGCTGATTTTTTCTGCAATCTCAAACACCCCATAATTTTTCTATGTATTTTGAACGTTCACAAAATCAATTCGGAGCTTTTTGTTTATTTAAGGGGGTTACTGCAAAAAAAATTCCTGCTCTTTTTTTCTGGCTGTTTTCGTAAACTTTCTTGTTATTGAACCAGGGGAGTTGATTGGAACGTGAGGATGCTTGCTTTCCGCGGGGCGGTCGGTGAGCCTCGGCTTCGCCTGTAGGGTCTCACCTGTCCCGCTGCTCCCGCAGGAGTCTCGCACCTTACGTTCCAATCAACCTGTTTAACAATAGGATTGGTTCACCGAACCATTAAAAAACAACAATCTTTTAGAAAAGAGCCTTTTTTATTTAGGATGTTTTTAGATTTGTACAAAAAAATAGGTTCCTCTCCATCCTTGAAGAGAAACCTACTTACCAGTCTAAAGTTTTTTCCAGCAAAGTATCTATATCTATCGTATATACATTCAAGTCTTTTGTCTCAAGATCTGCATTTGTTGCTTCCAGCAGCTGATCTATATCAATCATGTGCAATTTATCGCACCTCCTGGTATCTTTCTTTAAAATAGTATTCGAACAGAATGATTACTTTTTGGGGGTGCTGAAATAAAAATTCCATTTTTGCACCTTCTTTCTTGATTGTCCATCTCATTACAAGTAATTACTTTACAAAAAAACTATCAATATATATTATTCAACTATAAAATATTAATAGACAGGAAAGTTATTTGTTTGATAATATTTCGTTGTAAGCGTTTACTTTATTTATTTCAAAATAATTTCTTATGAAAAAAAGAAGAAACAGCGAGAGGAGAAAGTTATGAGCAATAACAACAATGGATTACAGAGGGGTCTGGAGGAAAGGCATATTGCCTTAATGTCACTGGGCGCAGCCATAGGGGTGGGATTATTCCTGGGTTCGGCTTCTGCAATTGAGCTTGCGGGTCCCGGGATCTTATTTGCCTATGCTATAGGCGGTTTGATCATTTTCTTCATAATGAGAGCGCTTGGAGAAATGGCTATCAAAAATCCGGTTGCTGGTTCTTTCAGCCGGTATGCGAATAATTATATAGGCCCGCTTGCAGGGTATATTACAGGCTGGAATTATTGGTTTTTATGGGTTGTCACATGTATGGCCGAAATTACAGCAGTAGGAATATATATGGAATTCTGGTTCCCAGGCACTCCACGGTGGATCTGGGCATTGGCAGCATTAGTAATCATGACTGCAGTAAATTTCCTGGCTGTAAAGGCTTATGGAGAATTGGAATTTTGGTTTGCACTCATTAAAATCGTAACCATCGTACTAATGATTATTGTCGGGGCCGGCATGATTATCTTCGGATTAGGAAACGGCGGTGTGGCGACAGGATTGAGCAATCTTACTGCACATGGCGGATTCTTTCCAAACGGAGTTTCTGGGGTGCTGATGTCCCTGCAGATGGTCATGTTCGCCTATTTGGGTGTAGAAATGATTGGTGTAACAGCCGGTGAAGTAAAGAATCCTAAAAAATCACTTTCACGTGCCATTGATTCTGTATTCTGGAGAATATTGATATTCTACGTTGGATCGTTAACAGTGATCATGTCGATTTACCCATGGGATAAAATCGGTGAACAAGGCAGCCCATTTGTGCTGACATTTGAAAAAATCGGGATACCCGGAGCTGCGGGCATTATCAACTTTGTTGTACTGACAGCTGCTCTTTCATCGTGCAATAGCGGAATATTCAGTACGGGGCGCATGCTGTTTAATCTTGCCCAGCAAGGCGAAGCCCCTAAAAGCTATGGGGGCGTCAATAAAAACGGTGTTCCCAAGACAGCC
Organism: Peribacillus deserti; assembly: GCF_002863585.1. GTDB lineage: Bacteria > Bacillota > Bacilli > Bacillales > DSM-1321 > Paraperibacillus > Paraperibacillus deserti_A. The sequence continues at coordinate 81,072 of NZ_PGUY01000048.1, forward strand.
GTTCTTGTTTCCGCGGGAGCGCTGCTGATCGGTGTCTGCTTAAACTATTTGGTGCCTGAACAGGTATTTACATGGGTCACCAGCATCGCTACATTTGGTGCTATATGGACCTGGGGAACCATTCTCATTTCGCAGATGAAATTCCGAAAAACACTAAGTCCAGAGGAACTTAGCAAGATTGAATATAGAATGCCATTATATCCTTTCAGTACATATATTTCGCTTGCTTTTCTGATTGTCGTAATCGGATTGATGGCTTACTTCCCAGATACACGTGTTGCTTTGATCGTAGGGCCGATCTGGATTATACTCCTGGTATGCTTCTTCTATGGAAAAGGCCTTCACCAAAGGAAAGAATCCTCATCAAGATTGACCGAAGTCAGAACGGACCAATAAAAACAAGCTGCCTGTATATCTGCAGGCAGCTTGTTTTTTTATGCTCTTTTCTATAAGATTGTTGTTTTTTAATAAGTTCTGTGAACAAACCCTATTGTTAAACAGGTTGATTGGAACGTAAGGTGCGAGACTCCTTGATCCAGCTGCAAGCTGAGACCCTCGAGTCATAAGCCAATCCGTCTATGGGGAGAAAAGCACCCCCCACAGCCGGCTCGTCTTATGCTTGTCGGGTCTCTGCCTGCCTCTTTGTTTGCAACTTTATATCTATTGGGATTAACACTGATTTTTTAATATTTATATGTTGGGCAGGCACCGCTTTCCGCTTTTCTGTGCGGGAGCAGCGGGACAGGTGAGACCCCACAGGCGAAGCCGAGGAGGCTCAGCGCCCGCCCCTAAGGTCCGCGAGCATCCTGAAGTGGAAATCACTTCCTTACCCAATAACAACAAAGTTTGGGAAAACAGCCTTTTTTTATAATGAAATCTGTACTCTAACAATACCTTTTACGTTTCACTTTTTTGTAGAATCTATAGCCTTTCCGGATTGAATCAACGATAACAAACGGAAAAGGGGGGTGCAATTTTAAGATTAATGGTTTATAAATGCGATAATATGCCTTTTTTAGATCATCCCACTTGCTGCAATATCCAGTTTTATAGAAATCAGAAATATCAACAATATATCCTCTTCCGCCGCTCATCGCTACATTTTTCCCATGGACATCGTATGGGTTAAGCCCTTTTGCTTTGGCATCCCTAAGAGCCCTGTCAATATCCTTGATCACTGTAACAGGGATTGGGACTCCTTGTATAAGAGCATTAAATAAAGTAATTCCTTCTATCCTTTTAAGGATCAGATAGTTTTTTCCATATCCATATAAAAATGAATAAGAAGGATGGTGGCCAAGCTTTTGGTAAACCTGTATTTCCTTCTTCAATTCTTCATGATTTCTTCCATACACTTTGACAACCCATTCCGGCTTAGAATGATGTACAAATACTGCGGCATAATTACCGTTTCCGAGAAGTTTCCAGGAAGTACTGTCATTACGGACGATGATGGGATCAAACGGGCTGTCCGCTATAAGGTCTATATTGGGAAGCAGACTTCCTTCGACCAATTCTTTAAATTCTTCTATTTGCATAAATTCCCCTTCTTGAAACAGATACCCACTCATAAGGGCAGCTGTAAAAAAACTGTGGTTAAACACCTTCAATTCAAGTTATCATACCATATTTATCAACAGCAGTATTAGGAAAAAAACCGGCAGGAATTCGTCTTCTAAGTCGTCACTGAGGCATCTGCTCTGCCCTATCAGAATATTTTACATTTCAAGAATTTGTGTATACAAAAAGAAGGCCCCATTTCAGAGCCTTCTCCTTCACTGCTAATGATTTTCTGCCTCTTTTGCCTGGTCACCCTCTTTTTTGGAAAACAAGAAACCTACGACTATAATTCCAATCAACACTCCCCAGAATGTAAACTTCCATGGAGCTGATTCAGGAAAATGGTGATCAAGAATGCCAATTTTCGGATGCGCCAGTGTAAATACAGCAAGCTTCACCCCAACCCATCCAACAATGATAAAGGCAGCCGTCTCCAGTGATGGCCTTGTTTGCAGCAGCTTTACAAAATAATTAGCTGCAAATCTCATAATGACTAGACCGATCACACCTCCTAAAAACATAACGGTGAACTGCCCGCCGTCCACTCCGCCGATTGAGAACCATCCCGTTTTTGGCAGGGTCACCGCAAGTGCGACCGCTGCAAGCATAGAATCTATAGCAAATGCTATATCGGCTAATTCCACTTTTAAGACAGTCATCCAAAACGATGTTTTCTTTTCTTTTGGTTTATGGGCTACCTGTTCTACGCCCGCAAATTTCTTATACAAATGACTAAACGCTATAAATAATAGATAAAGAGCTCCTATTGCCTGCACCTGCCATACGTCTGCTAGAACCGAAATCAAGAATAAACTTGCAAATCTGAAAACAAATGCTCCCAACAGGCCATAAAACAACGCCTTTTTCTGCTGTTCCTTAGGAAGATGTTTTACCATGACAGCCATTACCACTGCATTATCTGCCGCCAGAATTCCTTCCAAACCAATTAGTACTAATAATACCCAGCCATACTCCAGTAATACAGATGCTTCCATATTCCTACCTCCAATAGTATTATTTTGCCTCTGCCTTGACACTAGCTTCGGTCCAAAATATGGAAACATATAAAAAGACCTCTGCCAGTGGCAAAGGTCTTGCTAAACATACATTCATGTCAACAAAGCCGGTGGAAAAAATCCACGAAATGACGACTTTGTTTTAGGTGTTACCCTAACGCTACTCCCCTTTGAGAAGTTAACATATTCTTTTAGTTGCTTTCATTATATCATAAAACAGAATTTTCGCAAACATTTAACCGAACCGAAATTTAATATTTGCTGTTTTACCTAGGTTTTGAATACCCCCCCATACATCGGTTCCAGCCTGCAGAGCAGGATCAGTTTTTCCTCCTGATCCTTTAATCCAGCAAGTGCCTGGCTGTAACCAAATCGGCCATTCCAGTTGAAGTGATTTGGAACCCTTCCACTCTCTGGAATTTTTACAGAGGTTTTTTGGAAAAAAAGCTTTGACCGCTGCCATTGTCCGCCGATAATTAAGATTCCGATTCAAGCAGGCAGCTGTCATATGGAATGAAACTAGTTACAGTATATGGCTCAGCTTCCGTTATGTGATATGTTTTATTCATTCCTTTTGCACTAAGGCTTAAAAACACCCTAGCACTCCGCGCAGCACGCTGTCCGCTATTTATTTACTCATCAGCACCTTACCTGGTATGGCTGGCTCTGGCTTTCTAAACGAAATTCCTATTCCAGAGAACCCGCTCAAGATGGAAAGCAGCGGACACAGCAGGCAGAAGAAGGCAAACGGAGCATAGTCCATGGTGGACACACCCAGCACCTGTGTTAAAAACACTCCGGACACCCCCCATGGAATAAGCGGGTTTACAACCGTGCCGCCGTCTTCCAATGCCCGAGCCAATGTTTTTTTAGTCAAGCCTGTCTTCTCATAGCTGGACTGGAACGTTTTCCCGGGCAGCAGGATGGATAAGTATTGCTCCCCAATCAGAACATTAACACCAATGCTTGTAAAGACTGTTGCCATTATGAGCCGGCCAGCGCCAATAAGCTTTTCGGCTGCTTTTTCCAATAAGGAAGGTATAATCCCTAACTTAAATAATAAACCGCCCATTCCAAGCGCCAAGAGGACCAATGAGATGGAAAACATCATACTCTCAATGCCGCCGCGTGACAGGATGGAATCAAGCTCCTTTATTCCACTTTCCAGCTTGAAGCCCGAATATAAAACCTGTCCTGCTGATCCTAGAGTTACAGAAGAGTCAACACTGAAAGCGATGATTAAGCTTGAAACTATACCCGCTGAAAGAGTTGGCACAGCTGGCTCTTTTTTGAGAGCCATTAAAGCTACAACAAAAAAAGGAATCAAGCTGAAAAAGCTGATGTTCGTCTCCTTTTGCAGGGAGCTTAGAAAGGTTTCTATTTCATTTACCCCGCCAGCATTCATCTTCGGGGACAGCCAATAGTAAACTCCGAATGAAATGATGAATCCCGGGACTGTAGTCCAAAGCATATTCCGTACGTGTTCAAACAAATTTACCCCAACAGTTTCTGATGCAAGGTTACACGTATCAGAAAGAGGCGACATTTTATCCCCGAGATAGGCCCCTGATACGATAGCACCTGCTGTGATGGCAATGGAAAGATCCATTGCACCTGCCATCCCGATGAATGCTACACCTATAGTTGCCGAGGTCGTGAAGGAGCTCCCAATGCAAAGCCCCACCAAGGAGGCAATCAAGAACGCAATGGCATAAAATGCAGAGCCGTTTAAGAACTTAAAACCAAAGTACATAATAGTGGGTATCGTTCCACTCAGCATCCAGCTGCTGATGAGAATACCGATAAATATGAAAATATAAATGGCGCCGATAGCAGAGAAAGCCCCTTGAGCCATCGCTTTTTCCAATTCACTAAATCGGATGCCTTTGAGCTTTCCGTATAAGAGTAAAACTATTACAGCTGCAATAATCGGCAAATGAGGAGTCATTTTTAAACCAATTATCCCAAAACTGATAACAGCTAAAATAATGATTAAAATGAGACACGCTTCCTTGAATGAAAGCTTTAATATAGACTGTTCTGCCAGCATGGTAATCTCCCTTTCTCGTGCAGTCATAAATTTTTAGGCGAAATAAAAAAGCCCATCGTCTGCATATAGGGACGAAGAAGCTCCGCGGTACCACCCTATTTGATAAACAACTGTTTACCCACTTTAAAGTCTCCGTTTTCCCTGCAGATGTACTTCATTGAAATTGCTGCCCGAATTTTCAGCATCCATTCGGTCTCTGCCTGCTGCCCGCAATTTCACTACTAGCTTGCTGCTAACGGAATTATACCAACACACTTAAACGCTTTTAAGCGTTAAAGCATAAATATAAATTAATACAGTTTGCGAATTTTGTCAATGAATTTTTATTTTCGCTGACATTCGCAGTCAATGGCTTGGCAGTATTTGATATTACTATTTCGAAGAAGCCCGATTCCGTGCTTAATTAAAGCACCCTTATAAGTAAAGCCAAAAAAGAGCAGAGACCGGCCAGGTCTCTGCTCCTTTTCAATTATCACTTCATATCCATAGGATTATACAATATAATATCCGGGTTCTTATCTGTAAACCATCTTAGTGCAAATTCATTTTCAAATAAGAAAACATATTTGTCAAAGCGGTCTTTTACGAGCAGGCTTCTGGAATTAGACAGGTTTTCGTCAACTTTATCGTCTTCAACCCAGCGGACCACTTTTGTCCCAACACGCTCCATCAGTACATCCACATTATATTCATTCTTCATGCGGTGTTCAAATACTTCAAATTGAAGCTGGCCTACGGCGCCAAGCAGATATTCTTCCATACGGACGGTTTTAAACAGCTGGATGGCACCTTCCTGAACCAGCTGCTGAATACCTTTGTGGAAGTGCTTCTGCTTCATCACGTTCTTCGCAGTTACCCTTACAAACATTTCAGGAGTAAATTGAGGCAGTCTTTCAAATTGGAACATATCTTTACTTGTAGTTATGGTATCTCCAATTTGATAGTTGCCTGTGTCGTAAAGGCCGATGATGTCTCCGCTGACAGCTTCGTTTACCGTATTCCGGTCATCTGCAAGGAACTGAGTGGACTGTGACAGATTAATCTGCTTTCCTGTCCGGCTCTGGAATACAGTCATTCCCCGCTCAAACTGGCCGGAACATATACGAAGAAACGCAATTCTGTCACGGTGCTTAGGATTCATGTTCGCCTGGATTTTAAAGATGAAGCCTGAGAAATCTTCACTAACAGGATTGATTTCTCCAGACGTTGAATTCCTAGGCTGAGGCTCCGGTGCAAATTTTAGGTACGTATCAAGGAATGTCTGTACACCAAAAGCAGTTAGAGCACTGCCAAAGAAAACTGGAGTCAGTGTTCCATTTGCGATCCGTTCCTCAGAAAATTCATTTCCTGCCTCGGAAAGAAGCATGATTTCCTCTAGTGTCTGCTCATATAATTGAGAATCCGCCAGCTCATGGCCTGCTTCAAGCTCTCCATCCTCATTTAATGGAATGTACGGATTATCAGATTCATCCTTGAAGAGCTCAACCCGGTTGAAGTACCGATCATAGATCCCCATGAAATCTTTACCCATACCAATCGGCCAGTTCATAGGATATGATTCAATGCCAAGAACTTCCTCAAGCTCGGCAAGCAGATCCAAAGGTGGCTTACCCTGTCTATCCATTTTATTAATAAACGTAAAAATAGGAATACCGCGCATGCGGCAGACTTTAAACAGTTTAATGGTCTGATCCTCGATACCTTTAGCAGAATCGACAATCATCACTGCACTATCCACAGCTGTTAGTGTACGATAGGTGTCTTCACTGAAATCCTGGTGACCAGGAGTATCTAATATATTTACGCGGAATCCTTCGTAATCAAACTGCATAACACTGGAGGTTACGGAGATCCCACGCTGCTTTTCTATTTCCATCCAGTCACTTGTAGCATATTTTCCCGTTTTACGCGCCTTGACGGTACCCGCATCCCGAATGGCTCCTCCAAAAAGCAGAAGCTTTTCAGTGAGCGTCGTTTTACCGGCATCTGGGTGGGAAATAATTGCAAACGTTCTTCTGGATTGTACTTCATCCTTAACAGAAGTTTTCATTATTTCTTTCCTTCCTATATATATACTTCGAAATCCTCATCATATAACTATACCATATTCCACTTCCTTTTTCTATGGGCATAAATTGGAGACGGAATTTTCTCAGCAATAAAAAAGCAGTAAACTAAAGTCTACTGCTCAGCTTATGCAAGAAATAAGTCTATCTTTACACAGGTTCCTCAGGAACGAGAAGTACGTTACATTTTAAATGGAAGGTTTTCAATTCTTTTAATTTGGCTCTTATCTAAAAGATTGTTGTTTTTTTAAGTTTTTTACGGCACCCTATTGTTCAGTCAGGTCGATTGGAGCGTAAGGTGCGAGACTCCTGCGGGAGCAGCGGGTATTGTCCAGCTCCGGACTGACACCTTCGGTCATAAGCCAATCGCCATTAAAAGGCAAAATCGGCCTTTTAATGCCGCTCGTCTTATGCCGTTCAGGCGTCTGCTTTTCTTTTAGTGTTTTGCCTCTAATTAAAAAAGATCATCATTCAGCTTTTGGATGG
>NZ_PGUY01000005.1 GCF_002863585.1 Peribacillus deserti
CCATCCAAAAGCTGAATGATGATCTTTTTTAATTAGAGGCAAAACACTAAAAGAAAAGCAGACACCTGATAAAGAAGACTTGCTGATTGGCAAGCGATAGCGAAGACAGAAGCTTAGTCGCCCTTACCACGCTTGAACGGCAACGTCCTGTGGCCCCGCCTGGCTCGCACATCCTGTGCTTCGTGCGTTAGCCCGGCATAAGACGAGCGGCAGTGAAAGGCCGATTTTGCCTTTTAATGGTGATTGGCTTATGACCGAAGGTGTCAGTCCAGAGCTGGACAATACCCGCTGCTCTCGCACAAAAAAGCGGAAAGCGGTGCCTGGCCAACATATAAAAATTAAAAGCTGAGTGTTAATCCCAATAGATATAAAATTGTAAACAAATTGGCAGGCAGAGACCCGATAAAGAAGACTTGCTGACTGGCGAGCGAAAGCGAAGACAGAAGCTGAGTCGCACTTATGCTTTAGCCAAGCATAAGACGAGCCGGCTGTGGGGAGTGCTTTTCTCTCCATAGACGGATTGGCTTATGACTCGAGGGTCTCAGCTTGTAGCTGGATCAAGGAGTCTCGCACCTTACGTTCCAATCAACTTGTTTAACAACAGGGTTAGTTCACAGAACTTATTAAAAAACAACAACTTTTTAAAAAAGAGCCAAAATAAAAAAGCGGGCTTTCACCCGCTTCTTGCAGCCATCTTTTTTAATTGTCTCATATTGGATCTGCCTTAATCATCATACGGAAGGCGAAAGCCGTCTGAAGAGCCAGCATATCCAATACAGTACACCAGGGCTTTATGCCCTGTATCTATAACATACGAGAAACAGCAGCCTGCTATTCATAGTACAAATGGTAAATAATCCAGGGAACTTTTAAAATAAATCTAAAGAATCTTCTTGATCTATTTCCGTTTGTCCAGGATAAATGGTTACCGTTTCTATCCCATAGACCGCTTCTTCGACGAGTTCATCAAAGTTAACAAAGCTTTCGTAATAGTTAACCTTCTCTCTCTTTGGCTTTGTCTTTGGGTTAGCCGGCGTAAATACTGTACAGCAGTCTTCATATGGCCTGTTTGAAATCTCCAGGGTATCAATATCCTCAGCGATTTTCATAATATCCAGCTTATCCATTGTAATGAGCGGACGGAGTACGGGAGTATTGGTTGCTTCATTAATGGCATACATACTTTCCAATGTCTGGCTGGCAACCTGACCGAGACTTTCTCCGGTTACGATTGCTAGAGCGTTTTGATTCTCCCGGATCCTGTCGGCTACACGGAGCATCAATCTTCTCGTACTCGTCATGGTATAATTTTCTGGTATCTGCTTTTGGATCAGTTTTTGAATTTCTGTAAAAGGGACAATATGCAGAGTGATCCGGCCGCTTACTTCAGCCAACTTACTGCAAAGGTCCAAAACCTTCTGTTTTGACCGTTCGCTTGTGAAGGGAGGGCTGTGGAAATGCACGCACTCAAGATCCAATCCCCTCTTCATTGATAGATACCCTGCTACAGGGCTGTCAATTCCTCCTGATAGCATCAGCATCGCCTTCCCGCTGTTCCCGATAGGCAGACCGCCTGCTCCCGGTATAATTTCTCCTGAAAGAAAAATCGCTTCTTTTCTGATCTCAACTCGCAGAGTCAGGTCCGGGTTTTTTACATCTACTTTGATTCCATCCATATTCTGCAATATATGGCCGCCCAGGATATGGTTCATTTCGTCCGTTGAATAAGGGTAATCTTTATCTGATCTCCTGGTATTTATTTTAAACGTAGCTATTCCGTTTAAATCTGAAACATAGAGAAGGGCTGCATCTTTCACTGCTTCGATATCCCGCTCAGCTTTCATGGCCGGGCTGAAATTTTGAATGCCAAAGATACCTTTTAGAATGCTTGCTACAGCCTTGTGGTCTTCACCATTTAACAATACATACATGCGGTCTCTATCTGCCTCGACATGAACTCTCTCAAAATTCCTAAGAGCTCTTTTGATATTTCGTTTGAGTTTGTCTATAAAACCTTTTCGGTTTCTTCCTTTTGTAGAAATCTCTCCATAACGGATTACTATGTGATCGTATATCATTCTTTACCTCATTACCTCTCGTAGTTTGATGATCGTTTCTCTTATTGCTGTTAATACTGCCTCTGCTTCGGCCGCTGAGTTTTGCCAGGAAAGGCTGATCCGTACTGTACTCTCTGCCCGTCCTTTGTCCTGAAACATGGCAAGCACTGTGCTGCTTATCGTTTTTCTTTTGGAAGAGCAGGCACTGGTTGTAGATAGGAAGATATCCTTTTCTTCAAGCGCATGAACAAAAACTTCTGATTTAAGTCCTGGAATTGAAAAGTTTAAAATATGCGGAGCCGAATGTTCTTCAGGTGAATTGATCACCACTCCTTCTATCTTCCCCAGCCCTTCCCTGAGCTGTTTTTTATGTTCAACAGCTTGGGGATTCCTTTGTCGCGCTGCTCCATGGACATTCTGAGTGCCTTTGCCATCGCAACGATGCCGGCAACATTTTCAGTTCCGGAGCGAAACCTTGATTCCTGACTCCCTCCGGAAAATAAAGGGGAAATATGCACGCCGTCTCTAATATATAAAACGCCGCTGCCCTTTAACCCATGAAATTTATGGGCTGAAAGAGTGAGCAGATCTATTTGACTCTTTTTTATATCAAGCGGAACCTTACCGGCTCCCTGCACATAATCAACATGAAAAAGGATTTTGGGATACTCCGCTAATAACTTACCTATTTCCTCGATCGGCTGCAATGCTCCAACTTCATTATTAACATGCATAACAGAAACCAGGATTGTATCCGTTCGGATGGAATGCAAAAGATCCTGTACGGCTATCCTGCCCGCTGAATCCACCGGCAGATACGTTACATCGAAATCAAATTCCTCGCTTAACTGTTCAAAGGCTTCTATTACAGAGGGATGTTCCACAGCCGTTGTAATAATATGCTTCCCACGTTTTGCATGCATAAGAGCCGTTCCTTTAATAGCCAGGTTATTGCCCTCCGTACCGCCCGAAGTAAATAATACCTCTGACTCCTTAACCTGCAGGAGCTCAGCAATCTGCTGCCTCGATCTAGTAAGGAGCTTCTCTGAAGCCGCTCCTAATGAATGCAGGGAGGAGGGATTACCGAAGAAGTTCCCGGAAACCTTTATAAATGAGTCAAGTACCTCTCTATATGGTTTGGTTGTTGCACTGTTATCGAAATAAATCATTATATACACCTTCATCCTGTTCCAAAAAATGTTCCATAGCAATTAGTATGCTACAAAAAAACTGTTTCCTCTATAAGAAAAGCTCAACGCTGTGCCTGCCTGCACTTGGCAAGCTCCATGATTGGAGTTTTATTAAATAAAACGTGCCAGGTTAAACTCAAAATGCTGAGATTCGGTAAAGAAGACTCCCTGATTGGCGACAGAAGCGAAGACAAAAGCATAGTCCGCTTATCCACTTGTACATGCCGCAGCCTGTGGCACTCCCTGGCTTCTGCGTCCTGTATGCCGTGCTGAGCCCTCCTTAAAGAAAATCTTCCCTAATGGAGTGGTGCCCTCCGATTGAGCCAGTTATGATTAAAAAAGAAAAGTCTCCTTTAAAAAAAGAGACTAAAGTACAGCTTATATAAATTAAGATTCAAGATCGAGTTCGATTCTCTTTAAGCATCCCGGCTCAACCCTCTCAAGGACAGCTGCTGCCTGTTCCAGGGCCTCCTGATAGTGAAAGTTATGGAAGTTATCTTCAGCTTTTCTAAGGCCTTCAGCAACCGCTGGGTGCTTGCTTCTATAGCGGTTTCCATACTGAATCACTTTTTCTGCAATAACCATATGTTCTACGAGGTCCTTTGACAGATCATACAGCTTTTCCACGGAAGTCTCTGCTTTTTCAAGATAAATCCGTACGGAACCCATATCCAGAGGGATTTCTTCCAGTTTATCCTCCACATCAGACAAGCTTTCCTTCACTCCGGAAACATAGGACAGATAGTCCGAAGGCAGTCCTGGAATGTTGCTTTTGCTGATCAATCGGGAAATTTCCGACATTCTCTTTTTAAGGCCATTCACTGTATCCCTTGCTTCGAGTTCATCTTTTCTAAGTGCATGCAGCTTTGCCGTATATACCGCCTGTTCCTGCTTAACCTGCTGCAGATGCTCCTCTAGTTCTTTCAGTTCATCACTAAGTATGGAATGTGCCTGATTATCCTGGTCAAGCTTACTTTGGATCAGCATAAATCTCTTCGATATCTGGCTCACCAGTTTATCCATATTTCGCTGGAAATCAAGATCATTCTCAGGTAAATGATAACTTTGCAGCACCTTGGATGTTTCAGTTTTCAATTTTTCATTCTCAAATTCGAGGATCGAAATATCTTCATGTAAAACTGGCTCATTTTGAAAAATATATTGTCTTGCCAGAACTTCCTTTTCCAGAAGATCATACAAATCATTAATACTTTCCTGGATGTCTGAAATTCCCTTCTTGGCCTCGGTTGTTTCACCTGCTTCTAAATGGCTGCGGTAAATGGCCAATTCCTCTTCAAGCCTGTCCATTTCTTTTTCAAATTGAATGTGGCCCATTTGATATCCCTGGGCACTCATCTCAGCAAATCCTTGCTTTAATTCATCCAATTGTGAAGGAATCGCTGTTTGAGTTTCCAGCAGCAATTCAGGAATGAGTGCCATTTTCTCTTGAACACTGTTAAGGAGGGATTTAATCAGCAATAAGTGCTCACGCGCTTTTAAATAATTCCCGTTTTCGGTAGCTTCATCAAATTCACTCAGAGTCTGCACTACTTCTTCAAGCATGCTTTCGAGCTTGCCTGCTGCTTTGGAGTAATGATGCCGGTGCGCCAGCAGCGACTTTTTTAGGCTGCGATAGGTTTCCTTTAATTCTTCTATTTCAGCCCGGTTCTTCTCTTCACTGCCTACCAGTTCATTCAGTTCGTCCAAGATCTTTTGAATGCTTTTCTCAATATCTACCAGCTTTGTTTCTATCAGCTTTTGAACCTCTTTAGATTTCTTAAAGCGGAAACGGTCGGCAAATTCCTCTCCGTCAAATAGGAATTCTTCTATTTTAGGCATGTGCTGTGTGATGATTTCATCCCACTCTTTTCTCCACCGTTCAAACATTTCTTCTGTTTCGCCAGTCATATTTAATTGTTTTACTTTTGAAAGCTCATCCAATACAGGGCGGTTCATTATGTCCATTTTCCAGGCCTCAAGCCTGTCCAGTTCCTTATAATGTTTCTTTTTTGAAAAATACCCTAATGTAAAAAATAATAAAATGATCAGTATGGCAATTATTATGTATTCCATCTCCGGCCCCCTGCTCTAAGGAAAAAATCATCTATATAAATCATTCATAGTTAAAATTAATGTCAATGCTTTTATGATACCATGTTCACAATCATTTTTAACTAGAAAAATGATTTTTTTTGGATAATTTATTTCCAAATCCTGTTACGGCTGTGTATCTATGCTCTTTTCTCAAAAGTCATCTCAAATACGATTAGAGAATAGTGATAGTAAGTGTCATTTTTTCACAAAAAGCTTATTTTGATTATAGCAATTCAATCCTGCTTTTTCCTATAATATCTTTTAATGAATATTATATTGAAATCTTAAGAGGAGAATGGACTTTTACTGCTAAACGAGGAAGGGGGAACACCTATCTCCAGCAGGTATATAATCCATTACAAACAAAAGCAGAAAAAGCCAATGCGGGGGGCATAGGGGCAGTCACTTCGATTAAATTCTTAATTATAAAATACTCAACCATATATTCCGCTTACTGTATTATAAGACAACTTCCTTACCAGCAAAGGCGAGGGGATATTCTTTGGGAACATCCAATATATATATATCGATGAAATCATATAATTCCTGAAGATATTTCATTGTGAAATACTCTTCTCTAGGAAATTGATATAATACTTCCATTGAATATTGTGCGTGCAGAAGAGGGGCTGATAGAAGCCCTTTTAATTGCAGGATAAAGATAGGCAGCGATATATTCTTAAAGACGCCTTCCTGGATGCCTGTCTCCATGAGCGATTGAAGATAAAACTTCTCCTTTGTCCAATAGGTGGAAAGAATCTCTCTATTCAAGCTGGAATCAAAAGAAATTTCGCTGTATACAAATTTTGCAGCAAGATAGTTTTTTCTTTGAAAATGCAGGATTTCCTTCACTAGGTTTTTTAAGCATTCGGCAGGACCTGAAGATTGAATGGTTCCAAGATGTTTTTCAATCAGCTGCAGATACTCTTCAAGGAAGGATGTAAAGCAATATTCCATCAGCCCATTTTTCCCCTTAAAATAATAAGAGATCGTGGCTGAGTTCACACCGGCTCTATTGGATATATCGCGGACAGATGTAGCATGATATCCTTTAATTTGAAAAAGGTATAAGGCCGCCTCGATAATCGATTCTTTTGTTTCATTCTTTCGGCTCAAAATCGCACGCCCCTTTTCATAAGTTCTTCTTACTTATATTCTTTTTCCAGTTATGTTTTCCTTTGAAAAATACTCGACAAACTATATGATTAAATTACAACTCAAACAATATATTTGTAGAAAAAGATAGAAAAAGGAGAAAGAGACATGTTTAATGTACAATCATACAGCGATTCAAAAGAAAAAAATTATGAGCTTGTAATCAAACAGCTTAAGGCACTTGTGGAAGACGAACCAAACAGAATTGCAAATTTAAGCAACGCTGCTGCACTGCTTAATCAATTCCTTGATAGAATTAATTGGGTTGGTTTTTACTTGATGGACGATAAGGAATTAGTTCTGGGACCGTTTCAGGGTCTTCCAGCCTGTGTGAGGATTCCGATTGGCAAAGGAGTCTGCGGGACATCAGCCGGGAACAAAGAGACAGTACGGGTCGAGGATGTACATCAGTTCCCGGGGCATATAGCATGTGATGCTGCGTCTCAGTCTGAAATAGTAGTACCTCTTTTACTGGATGGCGAATTGCTTGGTGTACTAGACATTGACAGCCCAGAGAAAGACCGGTTCAATGAAAAAGATCAGGAAATGCTGGAGAAATTTGTTCAAACGCTTGTTCAGTATCTATAATTAAACAGGAAAACGCCCGTTTCGTTAAGATACGGGCGTTTTTTGGTTAACCTCATGGCAGAAGAAACATGTCATCATCATGAATGATGAGCTTGTTTTTACCTGAGTTTTTTGCACGGTATAAAGCTTCGTCAGCACGTTTGAAGAGCGATTTGGCTGAGTCCTTCCGTTCTTTTTTCCAATGAGAAATCCCACACGATATGGTCACATTCGGATTTGAGGTTTCATCCACCTTTTCAAGCAGCCGTTTTGCTATGCCTGCGCCCATTGACAATGAGACATCTGGCAGATATACAGCCAGCTCCTCCCCGCCCCACCTGGCACCAATATCTGTGCCTCTGATATTCTTAAGAATCAGATCTGCAACCTGAACAAGGATATCGTCTCCCACCTGGTGCCCATACGTATCGTTCACAATTTTAAAATCATCAATATCCATTAATATAAATGTGCCTTTTTCATCATCTTCAAAGGACAGGGCGATTTTTTCGTCCAGGAAATTCCTCGAAAATAACTTTGTCAATGCATCGGTAATGACCATTTTTTCCAGTTCCTCGCGAAGGATGGAATTAGCAAAGGCCAGCGTAGAATGGTGAATGAGCGACTGCAGCAGCTTAAACATGTCAAAAGTAAAAAAGTAGGGCTCCCGATGCAATACTACGGCGTACCCTTTCAATGAGTCGACCTGGATCATCGGTACAGCCATCACTGAACGGTAGGTTTTTTTCAGAATTGCATCCTGTACAGCCGTATCCCCGATATACAAAGGTTCTCTTTCGTTTATTATTTTTCCCGTAAGAAAGTCGATGTAAGAAGCTGACTCCCCCTCGTGGAAAAAATCTGTACTTTCAGTCAGCGTTTGAGGCTGCTGATCAGCATTAAGTGTGATAAAGCCAATTTCCTCCGCCTGAAAGCTCTTGCTGATCTGGCTTCGCATATAATTGAGGGTATCGCTTAGACGTAAATTAGAATTTAATTTATGAGAAGTCTCATTGATGAGCTGCAAATCTGCAACAAGACGCTTTGACTGCTGGTAGAGCTGGGCATTTTCAAGGGCCCCGCCGGCAGTATTCGCTAACAGCCTAATAAATTCTATTTCATCGTTTGGGAAGAAGAGTGTATCCGATGCAATAACTTCCAGTACTCCATATACTCCCTGTTTACCCTTCAGCGGGGCATATAAAGAAGATCTTCTATCCTGCGACGCATCTTCCAATTGAATAGCACCTGTTAAAAAGGCCTGCATAGCCGCTGTATTTTCACTGTCATATTCCAATTCCTTTATGGGCAGGCGCTGATGGCTGCTATTGTCATGAGAAAGGAGCAGGAAATAGGTGAAATAAGGATACACTTCTTGCAGAGTAACGATGATTTCTTCAAGTACCGCATCCATATCCATAGAAGAGTGAAACTTTTCCGTCACACGGAAGAGCTGTTTATAGCGCTTTTCTTCCTGGCCAATTTTTAATAGATTTTGAGCGTATTTTACTAGCTTGTAGCATTCTTCCGATAATAATTCCAGCTCCTCTTCATCCAAATAGCCAAGAGAACCCTGTACTTTTTCCTCAATTGCCAAGATACCCATTAATTGATGATTATCTTTTAACGCAAGTACCAGGGCATATTCGTTAAGCCCCGCACAGGGAGGGTCATTATAAAAAATCTTAGTAAGAGATTTTTGAATTAAAGGATCATTAACATCCACATGAATCATACTGCCATTCATGACGTGGGATTCTGCCGTTATAAGTGCCTGTTTCCCATGATCATATCTTTTGAAAATAATCTTCCTAGCATCCAATATGTTTTCCAGGGACTTAAGCAAGGCTGAGATATAATCTTCAAATGTAATGTTTTCACTATTAAAGTCCAGCAAATCAAAAAAGGAACTCTTCAATTCCCCAGACCACTTACTTTTCTGCACGTTCATTCCACTCATCCCTATTTTAATATCTGCCGGCTTACTCAAGTCCGAATTTAGTATATATTCATTATAAACGCTATTGACTAAAATTTCCTTTTAATTGACTGAATTAATTTTTTGTTTGGTCACTTTCTCTAATACTATTCTTGTGATCCAGCGGATTCCGCCGCATCAAGGCTTTGATAGACAGTAGTATGGCAGGCTCGTGCGGATATTTGCCTGCTCTGATTGAACTTGTATCAACTTTGGCCCCCTATTTAATGTTCTACCTTTTTATCTTCACTCAAAAAATATTCTTGTCTGTAAAGGCTATTGACTTTATTATTATTAAGTAATATAATGGCTTTTGTGTAAAATATCGCAGCCTGTGTGAACACTTATACGTATTCCATTTTGTTCCTCGCATGTGTGAGGTGCATCTCGTAACCCTGTGCTGCTAGGGCGAAGGTGCATGAAAACATAATGGCGTATAATCTTGATCACATCTGTTTTTATTTTACCAAAATAAAAACACTTAAAGGAGGAGTCATTCATGGCTCGCTATACTGGCCCAAGCTGGAAATTATCCCGCCGCCTAGGCATTTCATTAACTGGAACTGGTAAGGAATTAGAAAGACGCCCTTACGCTCCTGGACAACATGGTCCAAACCAACGTAAAAAGCTTTCTGAATACGGATTGCAATTACAAGAAAAACAAAAACTTCGTCACATGTTCGGAGTAAACGAGCGTCAATTCCGTACTACTTTTGACAGAGCTGGTAAAATGCAAGGTAAACACGGTGAAAACTTCATGATTCTTCTTGAAAGCCGTCTTGATAACCTAGTATACCGTCTTGGCTTAGCTCGTACTCGCCGTCAGGCTCGTCAGCTAGTTAACCACGGTCATATCACTGTTGATGGAAGCCGCGTTGATATCCCATCTTACCGCGTGCAGCCTGGCCAAACAATCGGCCTTCGCGAAAAATCCCGCAACCTTGATATCGTTAAAGAAGCAATCGACGTTAACAACTTCGTTCCGGACTACTTAACTTTCGATGCTGACAAATTAGAAGGTACTTTCACTCGTTTACCAGAACGTTCTGAAATGCCTGCTGAAATTAACGAAGCTCTAATCGTAGAATTCTACTCTCGTTAATGAATATAAGACAGATCCTAATGGATCTGTCTTTTTTTACGTTTCCCTTTGAAAGACAAGGCCTGGGATGGTCGATGAATTGAAACACACAGCATGGCCCTGGATGGATAGCTCCCTGGTTCCCTGATCCTCTGAAAATAGAGTTCCGTGCTGATATCGTCTAAATAAAATTGGTTTTCTCCCATATAAATTGTTTTCTTTTCAGCCCCACCGTGCTGCTTCATGAACAGCTGCCCAACATGTATTGCTATCTCAATAGAAATATGGAGGTCTCTATTTATATAAGTACCGGCAACATTGGCTAAGAATTCTTCCTTAAACTCTGTTACTTTTCTTTTGGGAATAGATAAGAAATCCATGATTGCTTGTTCATACCAGCTCCAGTTTCCCTGTGTAATGTCCACTTTCATTTTTCGGAACGCAGATTCCATAAAAAGATCATCTGTCAGCGTACGGTAATCCTTTAGCAGATTTATATATTTCTCCCGGCCGGTCCCTGATCTTTCTTGATAATATAGTGATTGTTCGTCCCTCTTAATAATATTCCCTACCCATTCGGTTCACCGTATTCTACCTAAATGAGGTTTGATTTTAATTCTTTATATATTCGTTTCTATTCGTAATTATATCGGTTGGATATTTCTTTTACTAATCTTAAAAAAACTATTCTTCTACGTTAATATAGAAAACGTCCTTTATAGACATTGCATTTACAATTTTCAAAAATCCAATTTCAATTTCTTCAATGATTGATAAATATGTAACATCAACCGGCAATCCACTTTTTGTCTCAATCTGATTAATTAAATTCAAACACTTATCAAAGATGTTCTTTCCAGTATAAATATTCGAATCGTAAATTACTATTAAATCAACATCTTTCGGATATTCCGAAATTAAAAATGAACCAAAAATATAAATATCTATATCTTCAGGTACCGTCCTTAGGCTTAGCTGAATTCTTTCTCTGTCCATTTTGTTTATACCCCTTAGGATCCTGCATATTAAGAGCGCCTAAAATTCCAGAATAGTCAAAAAGTGCAATATTGTTTTCTTTGGCCACTTTATATGCTTCACTGGTAGCAGCATTCCAATTACCTCCAAATACTATAAAATCTATGATTCCAAACTCTTCAATCGACTTCAAAACAGCAGCCGATCCCATTCTATATTCGTTAAGCAGTAAAATCTTATAAGTTCTATCTTCATCGTCTAAAATAGTAAACAAAATGTCCTGCTCTCTCATAACACTATTGACCTTTGTATGGGTCTTCAGTACGTTATAAAACCAGATAATTGAGCTATAAGGTACATTCCAATTATTTCTCGTAGACATACTTATCTATCACCTCTGTAAATTTCTGTGGAAATCTTTTGGTATTTTCTATTACCGTATAACAACTTTTCTCAAATAATTCAGCATGCACAATAAAATCCACACAAACTGCATATTCATCAATTTCGAATATATCCTCGTGTGCTTCAATTAAAGAAATAATTTTTTTATTATTTGGTACTATTATCGATAATTTTATTAGATCCCAGTATTTACTGATATTACTAAGGGGATTTTCTTTTGCTCTATTTGACTCAGGACCAAATTCTTCCCATACCTTTTGGTTTTTTAATACTATTCTTTTTATTGCCTTTGCCACATCCTTAATACTTGAATACCTTATAGTGCACATGAAATTATTAACTTTCTCTTCATGTTTTCTTTTCCATTCTTTAATTAACTCAACTGGGTATACTCCAGCAGGTGCTTTATCTATACTAGTATGGTGTGTGGGACACAACAGAATTAGATTCTCATAATTATCATTACCACCACCCGGTACACCTCTAGGTCCACCAGGTTTCTTAGCAATTATATGTGCCATCTCACCTATGATTGTCGGACTATCTTCATCTAAGTACGGAATACAATCTACACCACAGGTTGGAAAAGAGCATCTTCCAGCAGCTAAACCCCATAATTTCTTAATATCCTTTTCTCCAATGCTCATTCTTGACACCTCTAGAAATTATTATTATTTTACATCTATTGAGTTTACTGTACTTAGGATTTAATATCTCTCATCTTTTAAATAAGTTTTTATTCAAGCACTTCATTTTTTCATTATCAATTGTGCATAAATAATTGGAGAAATTTAATCTCTGCTAAGCCAAATTCTTTTTCTAAAATATCGATACTATAAAATTTTTTAATCTCTACTTTAATCATATCCATTCCATCATCCAACCCATTTTTTCATAAAGTTACATATTCACTAATACTAGTTTCGACAAAAGGAGAACCTTTCCCTTTCTAAACGCTTTATTTAAATGGATATTTTATGTAAAGAAAACCATCTATTTAAAGATAGATGATTAATAATAAAAAAATTTTAGTCTAAGAAACCTCATTTACTTATGATAAGTTTCCCTTAATGCAAACAGCTCGTGAATAGCATGACCAACGTTATCTTTGTATAAATAAATCAGCGCTGGATTGAAAGGTGCCATTATATCCATAAGCTCTTTAACAAACTCTTAAATTTCAAACCCATCTGCATTAAATAAAAGCATTCCAAATATCTGGTATTGGAAGAGGGCACTATCGAATATTACGGGTTGAGACTCCTTACTTTTTTCATATAAATAGTTCTGCCAGGTTTCCAGAGTAAGTTTTTTATAGCTTGTTTTATCCAGATACCAGGTATTATGTAAGTGAATCTCCTTTAGGCCATCTTCACCAATTAGTTCTACGGAAGAGTCGGCATCTATTAAGTCGACAATGAAGTAAGGGCCTCTCCTGCTGCTGTTCTCCTTAATCCATCTTCCTGCGGACGGAAACCGTTTGTATATACTTCTGTATTCATCCTCTGTAAGGCAGGCTTTACAAAAATACAGCAGTGGATGGCCTTTAGCCAATTCGTGGTACCATATATTCGGAATTCCATTCTGCTCTAATTGAATATTTATCAGTCTAGAATCGTAGACTTCCCATGAGCCGGGATCCCTTCAAGAAAAATAACTCTATGCTCCATCTCTTCCCTCCTCCTTCATATCTCTATATATTCAATTGTATTCAGACGGAATCTGGAATGGAATGTTTAATATACTGTGAAGTACTCATGCTGGGTGAAGGGAAAAGATGCATGTAAAAAAAGCACCGGAATTAGATCCGATGCTCTGTTCTTATTTATATTGAATCATTGTGTATTTCTTTTTTCCTCTTCTGATAATTGTAAATTGGCCTTCAATGCGGTCAGTCTGAGAAAGAATATGATTTAAGTCTGTAACCTTCTCTCCATTAATGCTCACAGCACCATTTTGGATATCTTCCCGGGCCTGTCTTTTAGATGGGGAAATTTTAGCATTGACCAGTAAGTCTACCAAGGAAATCTCCTCGTCTGCATGCTGTTCATATGAAGGGACATCCTTAAATCCCTGTTTAATTTCAGCGGCTGACAGGTTTTTAATCTCACCGCTAAATAATGCTGCTGAGATTTTAATAGCCTGCTGCAGCGAGTCTTCACCGTGGATTAAACGGGTCATCTCTTCAGCCAGAACTTTTTGGGCCTTGCGTAAATGCGGCTCGCTTTCGACTGAAGCAGCAAGGGCTTCGATTTCCTCGTGTGATAGGAATGTGAAGTACTTCAAGTACTTGATAACGTCCGCATCAGCCGTATTGATCCAGAATTGGTAGAACTCATAAGGTGACGTTTTTTCTGCATCCAGCCAAACAGCGCCGCTCTCTGTTTTTCCAAATTTAGTACCATCAGCCTTTGTTACAAGCGGAATGGTCAGACCAAACGCTTTGGCGCCTTCTTCCTGCTTTTTGCGGATCAGCTCAAGACCGGTGGTAATATTGCCCCATTGATCGCTTCCCCCGATTTGCAGCTTACAGTTGTACTCGCCGTATAGGTGGTTGAAGTCCATCGCCTGTAAAATGGTGTATGTGAATTCAGTGTAGGAGATACCTGTTTCTAAACGGTTTGCAATCGTATCCTTTGCCAGCATGTAATTGATCCCGATATGTTTGCCAAAGTCCCGAAGGAAAGTAACCAGGTCAATAGCACTTGTCCAGTCATAATTATTAACCATGACAGCCCCGTTCTCGCCCTCAAAGTCAAAAATCCGTTTCAGCTGAAGCTTGATGCTGTCTGCATTGCCCTTAACAGTCTCAACTGTTAATAAATTTCTTTCCTCACTTTTTCCACTTGGATCCCCAATCAATCCGGTAGCTCCCCCGACAAGAGCAAGCGGCCGGTGCCCGTGCTGCTGAAAACGGCGCAATGTAAGGAACGGCAGCAGATGTCCTATGTGCATGCTGTCTGCCGTCGGATCTATTCCACAGTAGAGTGAGATGCTCTCTTTATTCAATAAATCCTTTAGGCCTTCCTCATCGGTCTGCTGGTAGATGATTCCGCGCCATTGTAAGTCTTGTAATAAATCCATGTTCGTTTCCTCCCGGCATCTAGTAATTTCAATAAAATAAAAAACGCCCCTTCATAATGAAATGAAGGGACGATTAATATCGCGGTACCACCCAACTTGAGAACTGTAATAGTTCTCCGCTTAAAACGTTAACGTACGTCATCCGTTTGCTGCTACACTTCTATCAGGAATTTCGCAGCAAAAGCTTAAGGAGGTAATTCATTCGTCTATTTGTACCGGTTCCCACCAACCACCGGCTCTCTGTAACAGGGATAGAAAAACTACTGAATCCTATCGTTGCTTTTATCATATTTCTATTAATGAATTTTTATCAAATTTTAGTGCTGATGTCAAATGTATTTTTACCGGCGCAATTTGAAAAATGACGAAACTTGGGGATATTACAAGTCTATTTATGCTATAATGTATCTGATTTTAGGGGGTTGATAAAGTGGAAAATAACAGAAATCCTTTTAAAGATACTTTCAAGAAAGTAACTACTTTTTTGGAGGAAGAGAGAACAAAGAGATCGTTCAGCATTACATATCAGGTAATATGGAATTTGCTATTAATCTTTATAATCACTGCCGTTTTAGGAGTTTCATTTGCAGGCGGAGTCGGTGCCGGCTATTTTGCCTCACTTGTCAAAGATGAGGAAGTCCGATCGAAGGAAGACCTGAAACAGGATATTTACAATTTTAATGAAACATCAGAAATATTCTTTGCGAATAATGTGTATATGGGAAAAATGAGGTCGGATTTAGAAAGAGAAACCGTAACCATTGACCAAATCCCCGAACATTTATCCAACGCATTAATTGCCACTGAAGACGAATACTTCTATAAACATGACGGAGTGGTTCCTAAGGCTATTTTAAGGGCAATCTTTCAAGATATGACAAATGCGCCCATCCAGTCCGGAGGAAGTACCCTAACCCAGCAAATTATCAAAAATCAAATCCTTACCAACGAGGTCTCCTTTGACCGAAAAGCAAAAGAAATTCTGCTTGCGCTCCGGCTGGAAAAGTTCTTTGACAAAAAAGAAATTCTGGCAGCCTATTTGAACTTATCTACCTTTGGAAGAAATTCGAATGGTCGAAATATAGCAGGAGTCCAGTCAGCTGCAAAAGGAATTTTTGGGAAAGATGTTAAAAACCTGAATCTGCCGCAGGCTGCATTTATAGCTGGACTGCCGCAAAGTCCTTTTGGCTACACTCCATATACCCAGAACGGGACGATCAAGAAGAACCTGCAGCCAGGGCTCGATCGTATGAAAACCGTTTTAAGCAGAATGAAGCGCGAGGGATTTATAACGGAAGCAGAATACACCACAGCATCCAAATATAATATCGTCAAAGACTTTATCGGGCGGCGTCCCCAGCCTCAGGAGAAATATCCATGGCTGACTTATGAAGTTGAACAGCGTTCCATCGAGATCCTTGCCAAGTTTCTTGCGAAGCAGGACGGCGTATCAGAAAAGGATTATAACAAGGATTCAAAAATTCTGGATAAATATGAAACCCTTGCTGACCGCAATATTAGGCAGAAAGGATACAAAATTCACACGACCATCGATAAAAAGATGCTGGATAAGATGGAAGCAGCAAAAAATAATTATCCTAACTTTGGCCCTGATAAATACATATCATCTAAAACCTCTAAAACAGAACCTGTTGAAGTGGGTGCTATGCTCATCGAAAATTCATCAGGGAAAATTCTAAGTTTTATTGGCGGACGCGATTATAAAAGGGAACAAACCAATCATGCAACAAATGCCTTAAGATCAAATGGCTCCACCATGAAACCCTTGCTGGTCTATGCGCCCGGCCTTGAACTCGGCGCTCTGTCCCCGGGCAGTATCGTAGCAGATATGCCGATTAAGGTACCGGCCGGAAGCGGATATTATGAGCCTGGAAACTATGGGGATACATTCCATGGAATCACAACAGCCAGAACAGCCCTTTTAAATTCATATAACGTTCCAGCTGTGAAATTCTATATGGATATCCAAGGCAGAAATCCAGTAAATTATTTAGAAAAAATGGGCTTCAGCAGTTTAACGGAAGACGACCATCACAATATTTCAATGGCCCTTGGAGCCTTACAATATGGGGTCTCTGTAGAAGAAAACGTAAATGCCTATACGACTTTCGCAAATAGCGGCAAGTTTATAGATGCTTATATGATTGAAAAAATTGAAGCAGTGGATGGGAAGGTCATTTATCAGCATAAGAAAAAGCCGGTCAATGTATTCAGTCCTCAGACTGCCTATCTTACGCTTGATATGATGAGAGATGTGGTTCGAAAAGGAACCGCAGCCAGCGTAAACCACCGTCTGAAATTCAGTTCGGATTGGGCGGGTAAAACCGGAACAGGGCAGGATTATCATGACGCCTGGTTTGTCGCTTCTAATCCAAAAGTAACCTTTGGAACGTGGATGGGCTATGATACACCTAAACCGCTCGAGAAAAACTGGGGAGGGCTCACCTACTCCCAGAGAAATCTGTATTTATGGGCAGATCTCATTAATGCGGCTTATGATGCAAATTCGTCTAAAGTGTCTACCAGCAAACGGTTTGAGATGCCCGGAGGAATTGTCACCCGGTCATCCTGTGAAGTTACCGGCCTGCCTTCAGATATTTGCAGCCGGTTAAATATGACTGGATCGGATATTGCAAATGCAAAATTTGCAGCATCCAAAGTAGGCGGCACATTCAATCAGGGCAGATTTGTCCGGGTTGGGGGCAGAAGCTACACGGCCCTGCCGACTACACCCCAGGAATTTACGGAGCCTGGTTTAATGCTAAGCTCTGAGATCCTTCAGAAGATTGGCAGTAAATATATTGTTGATCCTGGTGGACTGCTTTCAGGAAAATCCGGATCATCAAGCGGATCTCTTAGTGAAAACGGCAAAACACCTGGAGCTGTCTCCATATCTGTTAGTGGATCCTCTATCGTTTGGGGTCCAAGTCCTGATTCAGATGTAATAGGATATAGGATTTACAGAGGCTCCTCAAAGGTTGGGATTGTCAAAGCTGGATCGGCGCTCACATTCAAGGCCGATAATGGAGCTTATATGGTAAGAGCCGTCGATATAGCCGGCAATGAGTCATCTGCCTCTAATATTGTGAATATCGGAGGAAATACAAAGACTCCTGCCAAGGAACCCGAACAAACAAAACCAGCTGCTGGTACTCCTGCGAAACAAGATGCGGTCAGTGAGCCAGAAGATGAAAATGAAGATGAACCTGATCAGGCAGAAACCGATGAAACAGAAGAGGAATAGTAAAGCACGCTCGCTCCTGAGCGTGCTTTTTCTATTTTCGTTATGCTAGAAAAACGTCTTGACTATGTCCTCCTGAGTATCGCACTCCGTACAGCGGTATTCTATCTCAAGGGCGTCCTCTCTGGCTATTTGAACGGTTTCTTTCTTACAGTGTTCACAATATCTTTCAATTTTCTTCTCAACCATATCAACACCCCACTTTAAATTCCGTCTCTATTTGTTTTATCCAGAATCTAAAACTCCAAACATCCTGCGGACCGCTATTTCGTTTCTCCCTGAAAGCTTTCAAACCTTTTAATCTGGCTGATGGTATCCTCTATTTCTGATATGTAATCACTAAACAAACTATTCTTACCATGAACCGTAAAGCGTTCCTGATCTACCGAGTTCAACAGAGCAATAACCGCTTTCAGCTTCAAATCATCATAAAACTCCATTTCGGAGTCTCCTCTAATTTTTCCGCTTACTACTAATTCCCCTTTAGAATCCTCCATCTCAAAAATATAACTCTGCTCTTCATTCTCGTTTAACTGCATATACATCCCTGCCTCCTGAATCATAAGTTCTTACACATGATTTATAAGACTATCTTAGATACTATCCTGTATATAAAAACGCGAAATAATACAAAATATAACCGAAAAAGGTGGTGAAAAAATGTTAGAAAAAGGTAAAGAAAATACGAGCTTAGAGCAAAGGCGCAGCGATCAGGATTCCCAGACCGGTTTCCGTACAGATAAAAATAAACAAACAAAAAAGAATAAGTAAAAATATGGGGGAACCTATTCTGGTTCCCTTTCCTGTTATTACGGAGTCCAAAGGATTCAAACCCAATCGCTACTGCTGCAATTCTCCATCAAAACCGACCGGAGACCCTGTAGAAGTATGCTCATTCACCCATTCCCTTGTCGTATCAGATACCGCCGACCAATTAGGAATTTTATCACTATTCTGCTCAATCCAGCTCATACAAAACTGCGGGTCGATCCCATCCTGCTCACAACGAGACAAAAACGATGTAACCGTCACATCATTACAATTTTCCCAAGTCCCGCAAGTAGTCTTCCAAATGTCCTCCATCTTCCGCAAAACAGGAACATCCGCCGGCGCATTATTAAAGACATTTTCTTCTTTCATACTTTCTACCTCCTGAATACAAAGTTACATATTACATTATGTCCCAAGAGGAAAAAAGCATGTAGATAAGGTATGGTGAGGTGAGGCTGGGTTTTTAAGTGAGCTTGATTAGTTTTGTTGGATCCTGGATTATCTTGGGCTGTTTGAAGAAGGTCAAGGCGGGGAACACTCGTAGTGCGAAGGACGAAATCAGGATCACGTGCTGGCGTCCTTTATACGGGGGATGAAGGACGAAACGGGGGTCACTTGGTGGCATAAAGTTCTTCATACGAGTGATGAAGGACGATACGAGGATTACCTGCTGGCGTAAAGTCCTTCATACGGGTGATGAAGGACGAAACGGGGGTCACTTGGTGGCATAAAGTTCTTCATATGGGTGATGAAGGACGATACGAGGATTACATGTTGGCGTAAAGTCCTTCATACGGGTGATGAAGGACGAAATGAGGATCACCTACTGGCGTAAAGTCCTTCATACGGGGGATGAAGGACGAAACGGGATCACTTGGTGGCGTAAAGTTCTTCAAACGGGTGATGAAGGACGAAACGGGATCACTTGGTGGCGTAAAGTTCTTCAAACGGGTGATGAAGGACGAAACGGG
>NZ_PGUY01000050.1 GCF_002863585.1 Peribacillus deserti
CTCCTCGGCTTCGCCTGTGGGGTCTCACCTGTCCCGCTGCTCCCGCAGGAGTCTCGCACCTTACGTTACAATCAACCTGTTTAACAATAGGATAGGTTCACCGAACTATTAAAAAACAACAATCTTTTAGAAAAGAGCCTTTGTAAAAGAGAAAAGAAGTCTGCCAGATTTTTTCAATCTCATCAGCTCTTTGTCTACCTCTGGGAACAAAGTAAACTCCCCTGGATAAACTACATCACTGCCACCGCCGATCGTTCCATCTCTGTCAATAAAGATAGCTTGTATAGTCTCTAGCATACTAGTTCCCCTTCCCCGCAGTCATATTTTTTTTTAGCAGAAAACTTTAATAAACTCGAATTCAAAATCAGGAAGTAGAAATAAAATCAAAAACTTTCACATCGATTTCATCAATGAAACCAATCTCTTCCTTTAGATCCCAAAGCATAATTTGGGAAGTTTCCCCGTTCTCTTAAAAAGGATGTAATTGTTCAATACTTGCCATATATATCGGGTTATATTTGATGCTTCCATTTGACTGGTTTTGTACCTTTAGCAATCCCTTAAACTCTAAATCCGTCACGAGCTGGCCGGTTTCTTCATATTGTTCTCTCGCCGCACAGTCTTTAGGAGTTTCATGGCCTTCTCTGCTTCCGGCAGGTATTTCCCATTGGCCTTTCCTGATGTTATAACAATTAAGAATTTTCCGTTACAAGCAATAATCGCAAATGAACCAGCCAATGGCTGGTATGTAAGAAGGGCAAATTCAGATATATGTAAAAACCCTAGAAATTTAAAACCATTATTCTTAAGGACGTTCAAATGGCAGACCCCCATGTTTCCATCGCATTTTTTAGTGATTTACTTAATCTCCTAATTATTTCGTATTCTTTTTGCATGCAATAAAGGTAGATGTATCACTCTTAATATATTAAATCTTAATAGCCAGTTTAATAGAAACTTGCATGGACTCCCAAAAAATTCCTTCGTCATTTAGAGAAAGTAATTCTTCTTTTAGGTCTTTTTCAAAGTAAGGAGTTTTTTCACCCAGAAATCGCTTGGATCCGTATGAGGTTGAATATAAGTTTCCAATGATATCATCCACAGACCACTTTTTTTCATGCTGCGGCAGGGTTTGGGTTTCTAAAGTAAATCTGGATTCTCTTACAATCTGTTCATGGCTAATTGATGGATGGGTATACACAGCTTCACCAGCTTTTCTTTTGATGCCGTACCAGCGTTTGACCACTTCATTTACTTTTCTCTTCCACGCCGGGGGCTCCAGGTCTGGCGTGGAATAATCAATGATAGCGGCTCCTCCCCCGGTGTGAATCATATCGTATAATATACTCAATGTTTCTTCTCTTTTCATCCAGTGAAATGCCTGTGCTATGGTAACTAACTTAAAAGGGCTGTTATGATATTGATTCCGAAAGGATTGTAAGTCACCCAAAAACCAGTTTAGATTCTCCAGCCTTTGCTCCCTGCATAAACGGACAGCTTCATCTATCATTTCAGGTTCTGTATCAACACCGGTTATTTCCTGAAACCAGTCGGTAAATCTAAGGGAAAGTCTTCCGTTGCCGCAGCCTAGATCGAGCATAACTCCCTGGCCATCCAGCGAAAACCGGTTAATTAGATATCGTATAAGTGAGCCAGGATAGACGGGTCTATATCGAGAATAGTAGAAAGCTGTCCCTTTAAATAAGTCCGGACCATATGATTTCATCTGTATTCCCCCTATTAAACTTTGAACTTATCGGTCTACAACCACCACTTTTCCTGAGGTATGAGGACCGTCTCTATGCCAATTGTATGTTCAAGCCATTCCTTTATCAGTGTCTTCTTTACAAGATATTCTGATGCGGAATGTGAGACGCCGATCAGCGACATAGAGGTCGTTGATGCAAACTCTTTCATAGCGCTGAATTTCTCTCTCCCATACGCGTTGTCAATATGACAGTGTATTTCCCCAGTAATGTACGCGTGTACTCCTTTTTTCTCTGCTGCTTCCATCCAATGGACTTTATCTCCGCAGCCAGCAACTATAGCTATTTTCTGAATATCAGGATGTTTCTGTCCATCAAAATCAACATATGGAATTTCGAATATTTGTTTTAATGAATGGATTAAGCTGTTTGTATCCGTGGGATCAATATGGCAAATTAAAATCAGGGGAGTTTTATTTACATGGATTGGCACAAGCCCATCCACAATCTCAGCATTCAGGATGCGGGCTATGGCAGCACTGGTGCCTAATGATGAATGATAATCCAGAGGAACATGACATGTATAAACGGATAGCTTTTTGTCTTTTATTCCTCTGATCCAATTTTCTTTTATAGGTACGAAACCCTTTCCCCATCTGCCCCTAGGGTCACCACATTCCATTAACAAAGGGTGGTGCATGAACAAAAGATCTCCCTCACTGCTTTTTTCTATAAAGTGTTCAAGAACATGGTCCGTCGGAAAGACTGCCAGAAATATTCGGTGGACAAAAGGAGAACCTTTGATCAACAAACCATTAAAACGCTGGGTGAAAGGAAATTCGAATTGTGATTTCCAATCAAAAAGTACCGAATCATAAGCATCCGGCAAAAACCGGCTAAAGGCAGGATCTTTTCCAAAATTCTCAAGGGCAAACTCCTGGTCCATTATTACAACCAATTCCTCCAACCGCACTACCATTCTCCCCCTTTTGTTTTCTCTATAAGTTTCTTTTCATATATTTAACCACCGGCTATATAGTCATCGAATAATAAACTGCTCTCTTAAACTCCAGCTGCCTGCCGGAGTATATGATTTGAAAAAATAAAAAAAACCGGGAAAAGAATTCCCGTTTAATTTTAAAGGCTGTTTTCGCAAACTTTGTTGTTATTGAACAAGGAGGTAGATTTCCACTACAGGATGCTCGCTTTCCGCGGGGCGGGCGCTGAGCCTCCTCGGCTTCGCCTATGGGGTCTCACCTGATCGAAAAGCGGAGGACGGTGCTTTTCAAGAAAAGATCCATCCCAACTGAATGATGATCTTTTTAATTAAAGGCTAAACGCTTAAAGAAAAGCAGACACCTGACCGGCATAAGACTAGCGGCAGTAAAAGGCCGATTTTGCCTTTTAATGGCGATTGGCTTATGACCGAAGGTGTCAGTCCGGAGCTGGACAATACCCGCTGCTCCCGCAGGAGTCTCGCACCTTACGTTCCAATCGACCTGAATGAACAATAGGGTGACGTAATAAAACATATTAAAAAACAACAATCTTTTAGAAAAGAGCCAATTTTAAAGATGATCTGTTTTCTTTGAGTAGCTATGTTTACCCATTTCCTTATTATGTTCTTCCTGGATGTTTTTTTCACGGTTCCTTGCGTTGTTGTCCTCCGGCAGCTTATTATCATCTTTTGTTGTAGGATTTGATTTGACCATGCAAGCTCCTCCTTTTCGCCAAAATATGATAATAAGGTGTGCCTTTAAGTTGCAATTTATGTATGACTTCGGCATATCTTTAACATTTGCTGAATTCTCAAGCATTGTTGCCTCAAAATGCATGTACTACAGTTTTTAAGAATGGTTCCGGGGAAGCGCCAGGTATTTACGGAATTTTGCTGGAGTTCCTTTGGAAATACCTGTCCCTATAAGCAGCTCATCCCCAATGACACAGCCAAGAAACGCAGCCTCAATCAGGATATCTTTGTTTCAATAATTCCACTGATTGAACAATGAGTGCTTTTATAATGTCTATATCAACATCCGCTAATTTATTGATATACACACATGCCTTTCCTGTGGTATGCTTTCCTAATTTCTGTAACAATTGTTCTCTCTCCTGATCGCCAGGAGCAAAATATAAACTGATTTTGGCCTTGCGGGGAGAAAAGCCAACAAGAGGTGCATCGCCTTCGTGGCCCGATTCATATTTATAATGATACGAACCAAAGCCAATAATGCTCGGTCCCCACATTTTTGCAGTATAGCCCGTAGTTTCAGTAAAGATGTCCAGTAACTTGTATGCATCTTCCCGTTTTTTGGGACTTTCCACCGCTTCAATAAACTCTATCACATTGTTCTCTGTTTCTTTTGTTTTAAGTTCATACATAGTACCCCCTCCTAATTTTACGTTAACTTTCTATAAAAACGTTCCAATAAGTTAAAGTAATACACGCCGGCAGCAACCAGGAATCCTATTCCACTGCATATAAAAACAAATGAAAGGAGTTCCCCGCCGTGTGTAGGGGAATCTAGAATGAATATACTCAGAGAGGATGAGATCACTCCTAAGACTAACAAAAAAATTGAAAATGCTGTTTTAGCTTTTCCCAGAAATTTATATCCTGTAAGAATAGCGAGATAAAAAGCAACGAATAGCATGATCATCGGAAACAATGGTTTATATTTTGCTGCATAAACAAAATAATCCAATTGAGAAATTTCGCTGATTCCCTCCACATGTTCCATGCCTCCCTGGAACAAAGGTGTAAAGAATAGGGTATACTTCCAATCATAAGGGTCATCCAGTAAAGCACTTCCTTCGTACCATGACACCAAACCGCAGAATAGGAGTACACCACATGCTAAACCTGCCTGAATGCTATATCTAAACAATGGTTATCACCTCATATACAAATATAACATTCCAAATATTGGCTGGTAAACATTTTCTCAATATGTTATCCATTTTCTGTATTGTTTAGGTTTAGGGTCTGAAATAGGTCCACTATCTTTCCTGATACTATTTCAGGCCTTACATCCAGGCTCATCAGGCTGCTAATATCTACCCATTCAGGCTGATAGGTCCCCTGCCCGTTTTCATTGAACTCCTCTCCCTCTCCTTCCCCAAATGTACCTCCTGTTATTTCAGCAAGGTAAAAATATTGTGTACCATTATATTCAGCCGTCTCAAATAACTGTCTAATCCGGATTGTTACTCCCAGTTCCTCGTAAGCTTCCCGTTCAGCCGCTGCTTCAGGTGATTCCCCTCTTTCAACTCCCCCTCCTGGAAAGACATAGTATATACATTGATTCCATTCCCTTCTGATCAGAGCTACCTTTTGGTTTTCTATAACGATTGCAGACCCTCTATTTCGCATTTTCTTTTAATCCCCATTTGCTTTTTAACTTGCGCTTACTGTTTAACATACTAGTAAGCTTTTAATTAGTAATTAGACACACCTCCTTTAATTCCTTCTTTAACTTTTTTTCAAATAATGACCTAAGGAACAGGAGCCAAATAAACTTTTCCAAAACAAAATAGGAACATTTGTTCCTGTTTGAGAGTATACTAAACAGTGAGGGGGAATTATTCATGTCACTCAGAGACCGCGGAAAAATAAAATGGCATGGTGCGTTTTTTATGCCTGAACACATAGCGATGTTAAGGGGGGTCACAACGGACTATTACAAACTGGAAAAACCCATTCTGGATGAATATCAAATCCAAGAATTTGAAAGCAAGATTTGCTTAGCGATGGAATTTGCCTTTTTACTCCAAATTACTATATGGGACGACGGTTTTAACAAAGAATATACGGGGCTGGCACACCGTTTGGATGCGATAAACAAGATCATTTATCTAGAGCTTAATACTCCGGAGGCGTGTTTAATGAAAATGCTTTTTGCTGATATCGTCAAAGTTGAAGTCATAGAGAGATAGCTCCGAGACAGGCTAAATGGCAATAGCTGCATTTACGCTAATTGGCTTTTTTTACCTAAGCATGGACATCCTGTATAGAATGCAACCCCAGCCGAAAGCTTTATTTAATTACATGTATTAAACCCACGAAAATAATTCTATCTTTGTACGGCTTTCTTATGGGCGTGAAGGCAGCCTGATGGTGGTCGGCAGCAATACTTATAAAGAATTATGTTCATGTAATAATTGGTTATTCGGTTAAAAGCGTATTTTACTGCCTTCTGCCGTGTTGGAGAAATAAGGGCCACTATTTGTGAAGGACCATTTTGGAGCAGAACTATACATATACTTCTATTTTTAATTAATGTAGCTCTCCCAGCTCTTAGAATCAATTCGTTAAAACTCAGGCTTAACATATCTAAAGGAGCTAGAATGATAAATAATGCTTAAGAAGTACTTTGTGGTATATATACTCTGATCACCGAGCAGGATCCGCTGCTTAATGGCAGCGCGTTAATAAAATAAAACAAAAAAGGCTGCCAAAACTTACCCGGCAGCCGAGGAACTTCCAAGTGGAGAAGTTCCTTTTTTAATTTACCCTGATTTTCCCCACTTTTATAACAAAAGCTGAGGTTATGAATAAGCTTATCATCTAGTAACTATATTTTTCCAGTAATCCGGCTGCTTGTCTTCGCTCTTTTCACAATAAATTGGTCATTTAATAATTTCTTAATGTAACGTTCGAAAGCCATATGAAGGGGCAGGAATTTCCATCCGTACATTCCCGTTTTTCTCATGGTCATGCAGCTCTCACTCCAGGTGCCTTTTGTTCTCTAGCCATTTTCAGCCAGTTCATATACCCATAAACACTGTTAAACAAAAATGCAGTCCACATGACTAACACGGTATAATCGTTTCCACCTGTTTTTAAAGCCGTTCCCCAAAGTACAATAGAAAGCATATTTACGGCAATCCACACCACCCATTGTTCCGCATAGCACTTTAGCATAAGAATTTGAGCCCCGATGGATAATACAACTGCGAACGAATCCACATGAACCTGCTTGCCGCCAATTTTCGTCAGCAGAATAGCATATATGAACGATGCAGCGAGAGTAAGGACAATAAAAGTAATCCATGCTTTCGCATTCATTCGTTTAACCGCGACATCTTCACCTTTAACACTTTCGCTTGTTTGGTTCTTTCTCCATAAGTAAATGCCGATAAATTGGATCGGTAGGTAAAACAGTCCATTCAGCATGGCTTCTCCGTATAGCTGATACGTATAAGAGATGTAAGCATAAGCAGCGGTCTGAATGATGCCAAAGTAGTAATTGCTGATTTTCCCTTTTGCAACCAAGACAACGCATAACATTCCTGAAATGGAGCTGATTAAGCCTAACATCGTATCATCCCAGGTAAAAAATAAATATAAATTTACTGCAGTAAAAACGGCCAGCCATACTTTTTCAAACAGCGTCCAGTCTTTAAACAAATAAATCTCTCCAATTCTATTCATCATAATGCAGCTCATTTTTCGTTTTTCTGTTTACTCTTGAGCCATAGTCCTGGAATGGATGCAATAATCAAAGCACTTATCAAGTAAAGATTTTCATGGGTGTCAATAGTTACCGTATAGCAGAGCAATAAAACAGAAGTCACCCAGCATATAAGAGTCCATAAGTATTTATCCAGTATATACACCTCCTTAGGAATAGCTCGCCGAAGCTCTTCCTCCTAGCTCCACATTTTCCTTATCTCTTCCACTACGACATCTGGTTTATCCCAATGAAGCAGATGGGTTGAATCCTTGACCAGTCTCACTTTTCCCCTGGTTTTTTGTTCAAATAACTCGCTCGTTAAAGATCTAGGCCTGCCAATCCTCTCGAAGATCTGCCCTTAATAGGAGAATGAATGAGGGCAGCAAATGATATATTTCTTCCGTTTCATTTTTATTTATGGCTCTGATAACAGCTCTCGCGGTTTCCCCGCTGGCGTGCCAGATCACTTTACCATCTGCTTCTTTACCAAGATCCCGAACAGCCGTCTCCAGTAATGGAGACCACCTTGATTAAGCTGCCTTCTATGCAGTTAAGAAATCATCCCAGCTGTTAAACACATATTCATTAAAATTCTTCTCATAATAGGCAGCCTCTTTCTCCATTGTTTCTCCCTTCCGCCATTTAGTCTGGTACCCGCCATCAACCAGAATGGCACTCAAGACTTTTTCAGGGAACATACTTAGATAAAATAATGATGTAAAACTTCCCCAGGAGTGAGATAAAAAGTAAAACGTATTGATTTCGAGTTTTTCTGGGATTTGATTCACCCAGGCAGCGAGGTGAGGATATTCATATTCTTCTAGTTCTGCAAAAGGAGAGGTTTTTCCGTGCCCAGGCATAGCTATCGCGATCAGGCAAAAATATTCCTTTAATTTTTCCGCTAATTCAATAAAACTAAATCCAGTACTGCCTAATCCATGAAGACAAAAAATAACCGGCTTCCTTCTAGAACCCCATTCTGTTATATGTACATCCATATTCTCTTCTTTAATAAAATATCTTTTCATATCCATTTACAGCCTCACCTACATAACTATTAATAAAAATCGTTTTTTAGAATCAAAGATCTAATTTTTTTTGACTCTAGTCTCCTAGGGCAAACACATTCTTCTTACGCTTTATAGCTTCTTTACATAAAATAATTAAGCTTTGGGCAAAGTGCCTGATTTCACTTGCCCTGTGGTCAATGCCCCTATATTTCTTTAGGATCCCCTCACATTCTTCTCTTAGCTTGGTAACTTCACTGAATCCTAAAAAAGTTTCTCCATAAAGATCTGAGTTTAAGAGAAGGCTGAAAGTGTCCGTGTATTTTTCAGCGTTAGAGAGATAAAAATACAAGTGTTCATCAAACATAACTTTTTCTTCTGTTTTCGCAGCCTCTTTAAACGTATTTGTTATAACGAATTCTATACCGCACATAATTGCCCTCTTTTTCAACCCACATATTTTTGCAGCCATTAATTAACTATTATACCTAATGGATCCAAAACCGGCTTCATACATTCACTCTTAATTCCTAATAGCGAACCCTAAAAATAAGTTCCTCAAAAGAGCGAAAAAGCTAAATATTGGCTATACTATTAGCGGCACGAAAGGAGAGAAAAATGAAAATAAATTCTTTTACATTTACGCATCCGCCAGTTCTTCATATATTTCCTTCCCTGTATGAAGGCTTAGGTCTCCCTGAGTTATCGGCATATACTGAGCAGCGGTTTTTATTTACTTATAGCTTAGGGAAACTGGAGGGAACCGGAAATGGCAGCATTCGGCTGAAGAAAAAGAATAAGGAGTTCGATATAGTCATCCTGGAAAAACTCCCTGGAGTTGGTCCGATAAAACTGAAAAATGTAAAAGATTTATTAATAAGAGAAGCAAAAGATCTTTTTGTGGCCAATATTCAGGGAGAACCGAATCTGCGTAAGGTCTATCATTCTTATTTCCGCAAATCCATTTGAGTTATGGAATCAAGCTTGCATTTTCGTAAATTTGAATTTCCAAGCCGCTGATA
Source organism: Peribacillus deserti (assembly GCF_002863585.1). Taxonomy (GTDB): domain Bacteria; phylum Bacillota; class Bacilli; order Bacillales; family DSM-1321; genus Paraperibacillus; species Paraperibacillus deserti_A. The sequence continues at coordinate 9,192 of NZ_PGUY01000050.1, forward strand.
CACTAATTCAGGAACTGGCTATGTGACAGGTTCCTTCACATAAAAAGCCGCATGCTTAGAAGAGCATGCAGCCATTTACTTTCAATAATGTAAAAGAGAAAATCATGGCCATAAGCGAAGCTGCATGACCCCGCATTAAAAAAGGCAGTTCTTCCTAAATCTTTGTTAGCTGCTCTTTTTAAGCCTGAACAAAGCCGTCATTAAATCCGGAACTCCAAAAACGGTATCGTCAGCTACGTCTGTCATCCGGCGCATCTCAATCACTTCAAAATCATTAAAGATGGACCTAAGTTGTTCTTCCGTAAAGCCAAGTCCGCCCTTCAGGCTCCATAATCGATATACCTCATAATCTGATATTTCGGCCCCGCCTAACTCTCCGCCCGGAATGAAGCAGGTAAGCCCGAAATACCCGTTTGGTTTTAAAGCTTTTTTTAGTAAATGTAGATAGCTCATTCTTCTATGCGGGGGTATGTGATGAAAGCAGCCTGAATCATAAACGATATCGTAGGTTCCTTCGTCTACTTTCAACTGAAAAATATTCCTATGTATAAAATTTACCGGTATATTTCTGTCTTTAGCTCTTTCCGTTCCCCAATTTATGGCTTCTTCAGATGAATCTACTGCATCGACGAAACAGCCCTTATCTGCCAGGTAAAGTGCATTTCTTCCCGGTCCGCAGCCAAGGTCCAGAACTTTACCCGGATACAAGATCCCTTGTTTGAAGTAATTCACTAAATTTTCATCTGGATAGTTCACAAAAAAGGGAATGGACCTGTCCTTGTCCGAATAGAAGGTGTCCCAGTTAAACCTTGAATTTTCCTTCAATAAATGGTCGAGCATCAGTAATACATCTTCTTCACTAAGAATACTTTCTCCCAAAATAGCAGCCCCTCTTTCCAAAGATTACTATTTCATTCTACTAAATATATCCAGTTTTATAGTTACAGGAATATTAAAAGTACATGAATATAAGGGATGTTTATGTTAGCTTCCCTTCATTAAAAACGCCCTTTAATGACCGCTTAAAGGTCCGAATTTACGAGTATATATCGCTTGAATATCATACCTAATGATCTAATCAGGCAGCTAAAACAGGGATCCAGGGCTTAAAAAGAGATATACTAAAATTCTTTTCGAGATGATTTTTGTTACAATTGTTTCATAATTGTTACAGTAATACTCTGGTATGGAGGGCAGAATTATAGTGAAAGGAAAACGAGAATCCCGCGTTATTGTGTAATTACATTGATCAACTGAGCTTTTCACTGGGTTCAATCTTTAAGGAGTGACTAGTGAAGCTTAAGGGGATTTTTCAAAGTTTAAGAGTGTTTTCGAGTTTTAAGAGGATTTTTCGAGTTTTAAGAGTGTTTTTATGAATTTAAGAGGATTTTCGAGTTTTAAGAGGATTTTTAAAAATTTAAGAGGATTTTTCGAGTTTTAAGAGTGTTTTTATGAATTTAAGAGGATTTTTAAAAATTTTAGAGGATTCTGCTTGTCGCCAAACAAATTGCCACGAAGCAATCAAAGGGCAGAAAGCGGCCAGAGCCGCTTTACTATACCTCTTTATAATACTAATCTAAGTGAATGACTTATTGGTTTCCGGGTGAGCTTCAATTCACCGCCAGAAAATGCCGTGAATGACTATTAGTTTTACTTCGACTGAAAAAGTGGGACCTGTGTTGCCAGTTTCTTAGTAGAACCATTCTTTTTGTGGCTGGATCCTACCCGAGCCTTACACTAACACTGCCGGCTATTTTTGAAGCTATTAATATGATGGCTATTTGTAGGATCAATAACATATAACTTCCGCCTTACTATCCCTCTATGATTTGTACCAGGAGCTAAAAAAATACAAAAAGAGCCTGTCACCAAGGGACATAGTAGTCCCTTGGTGACAGGCTCCTCCAAATACCGCTCATGTTTTCAATTAAGTATTTTATAACATACAATCCACCTTTCAGCGGTAAAAATTATAGAAAATATCAACCAATCATGATCTTTCCTTTTGGATAACCAACAGGCTCTTTTTTTCCTTTTCTTCTCATAGTTAAGGCATAGGCCAGCGTCAAAGGGCCTAATCTTCCAGCAAACATGGTAAAAATGATAACTGTTTTTCCAATGGGAGTTAATTCAGGTGTCAGTCCCATGGATAGACCTACTGTGCCAAATGCGGAAGAGGCTTCAAAAAGGTACATAATGAAGTTATGCTGATCACCTTCCGTTATGGTAAGAATCATAGTGATAGCCATAATTAAGAACATACCCATCACGGCTACGGTTAAAGCCTTTAAAATGGTTTCTAAAACAATCTTGCGGCGGAACAGAACGACATCTTCCCTGCCTCTGATCTGGGTCCAGACCGTGGAAGCAAGGACGGCTAAGGTTGTAATTTTTATTCCACCCGCCGTAGAACCCGGGCCAGCCCCAATATACATTAGGAAGATCAGTAAAAACAGCGTAGACTGCGTTAAATCACCGATTGGCAATGTGTTTGCACCTGCCGTTCTGGCGGTGACCGACTGGAACAGGGAGCCTAATACCTTTCCCGTGGAAGAAAGCGGCTCTATGGTTTTGCTGTTCCCTAATTCAAACACAAAGATTAAGATAGCTGCCCCTAGTGTAAGAATCAGGCTGGAAACCAATACAACTTTTGTGTGCACAGATAGACGGCCGGTATCATGGTATTCGTATATTTCATTCATAACTATGAAGCCTATGCCTCCCAATGTAATAAGGGCACAAACTGTAAGAACTACGGCAGGGTCATCTACAAATGGAGTTAAGCTTCGAAATTCTCCATTCAAATCAAAGCCGGCATTATTGAAATTTGAAATGGAATGAAAGATTCCCCAATAAATTGCTTTACCAATCGGCATTTCAAAGGAAAAACGAATCGAAAGGATGGCAGCCCCTGTCAGTTCAATGATGGCTGAAAAAATCAAAACTCTTTTGACCAGCCGGACAATTCCCTCTAGCGAAATATTATTTAATGCTTCCTGTAAAACCAAACGGTCTTTAAAAGATACCCGCTTACCCAGTATAAAGGCAAAGAAAGTTGCAAAAGTCATGAAACCCAAGCCGCCGATCTGAATCAGGGTTAAGATGACAAGTTCGCCAAATGTCGTAAATGTATCTGAAGTATCTACCACAACCAGACCTGTGACACAGGTCGCCGAAGTTGCAGTAAATAATGCATTTAGTAATGGTAGGCCTTGTCCATCATGTGTGGCAATGGGAAGTGATAGCAGCACGGCACCGGCAATTATTAATGCAGCAAAGCCCAACACTAGAATTTTTGGCGGGTCAAAGTAGTCTTTAATTTTTTTCATGTTAACCCCACTGTGTTATGTCTGTTAACTCTAATACATGTATTTCTTTAGAGCAAGCTTGATGACTATTTATACCCATTCCTAGAAATGAAAATCATATCCTTGGCTGGTTTATGTAGAATTTTTACTGATTTATACTCTTCAAAGTTTATGTTATTAGCATAACACCTGTATGAGAAAGATCATAGAATGCTGACTAATGCAGGTCAGGATTTAAGCAGCTTCCTTTATTCCACAGTTTGTTTTTTTAATTTCATTTTCCCCTTCTTTGACCGCTTTTACCCCATAAGAGCCCCCACTGGTTGAAAGAATATAATCCGGCTTAGGCTTGTCAAGGTTAGCTTTATGGCCAGCAATGTGAGCATCGCTCTTTTCCCATTGTTTCCAATGTTCCTCAGACTCCCAGCGAATAAGGACAATCACCTTTTCGTCTCCGCACCGGACTTTTTTAACCAACACTGTTAAATCAATAAATCCTTTTTGTTCTTCCACCAGTCCAGCTTTACCGAACCGGTTAACCACCTGTTCTGAAGTTCCTTGCGTAACTGTAAAATTCCGTACCTGTACAAACATTAATCCCCATTCCTATTCAAAATGAATTAAACACATTATAATTGATAATGATTATCAAATGCCAGGAATTTGTTTAATAAACGTTAATAGAAATAGAATCTTTCTATAAAAATGAGTACATATAAAAGTAGAGCATGATATTTTATACGAGAATAGCTGCCTGTGGGTTTAGAAAACCGTCTGTGGGTTGACTTGTGAAGTTTTAGTGTGTTTTTTTACAATTTTTACTTCTTCAAGAGCAAACAGTCTTACTTAGGGGAAAACTTACAAGACCACACCTTCGCCCTTTTTGCAGGATACAATAAACTTCGTATGTTGCTCAGTCTTTGTATGCAGGAAATGCCGCCCTTAGTTCCTTAAAAAGAATCATATCCATATGTAAGTCCAAAATACAGATATTCTTTTCCTTTTTGGAAAAACTCTACATTCTGAACCGAATTAGCTTTTAATAGGCGCCATGAATTACTTTATTCATTATCTTAGAGACTGTTCATCTCCCATTTTTGATATAAAAGTAAGCACCCATGGGTTATCTTCATTCTTTTCATAGGTGGTTAAGTAGGAAGTTCTCTCTTCGATTAAATTCCAAATCATGGGCTCTTCAACCATAATTTTAATTTCCACCCTGCTATACGTGGAATTAGGATCAATCACCTGGATCCAAGCTTCTTTGAAATCTTTCGAATGAGCTTTTTTAAGAACTTTGATTTCTGAGGTTGTTGATGTAGTCATGCCATTACTGAATAGAACGAAATACAGAGCTGCTGTTAATAATATGAATAACAAATATAGTTTTTTCACGGTCATAAATTATCCCCCTGATTCCCTTTATATTCAGGAAGGTACCGGAATGCCTTTGTACTTGTTTAGTAATAAAGTCGCGTTCTGTGATGAAGTAATAACGAAAGTCTAAAACCATAAAAATTAGCTACGGGCAGCGGTAGGTTACATAATCATTACAAACCTTAAGTAAATAATTCAAAAATTTTATCATTTCCTCAAACCTGACCCGTTCAGATATCTCCCTCTGTACCGGCCGTCCCAACCGTGCAGCGAGTGCATCCTTTATAATTCCATGCCACTCCATTGGGACATGCTTTAACGCATATTCTCCTGCACCCAGCTTTGAGATGATATCATGCTCCCTTATTGTAAAAAATTGTCTAAGCATCCCCAGCACACACCATTCCAGTTCCTCATTTCTTTCCTCCGCTGAAAGTGATAGAAAATGATCCATGGTGTTCTCAATAGCTATAATACGCTGTGCCCAGTATGTATTCATGTTTACGATTACAAATGAAACGAGCTGCCCGGAATCCAGATTTATGTTAAAACCGGAACGTTCTTGGCCCCTAATCCGAATTCCTTTTGTCTTTAGAAGCCACCATGTAACGGGATTGAATCGAGTGGAATACCCTAACTTGCCGCCATTAAAAAAGGGGGATGTTTCTCGATTTGCAGGCTTAAGCTTACCGATTTCGTCCCATGTACAATAAAAACCATCCATCTCGGGCTTAGGAAATTTGATGGCTAATGTATGATGTATCTCTTCTGCCAGCTGCAATTCTTTTACTGTTAAATGATGTGCCGTTACTGCAGCAAAGTCTATATCACTTGCACGATCATAAGCTTCCAGTGATAAGGATCCATGTAGATAAAGGCCCTCAAGAACGCCAGGCAAATGAGTATCCCACAAAAGAATATATTCGTTTAAAATGTTCTCTACCTCACTCGGTATCTTTGTCAAGAAAGCCCCTCCCCTTTTCTCTTTCCATACCATTAATAATTATGGCTTCTGCTATATTATCCTTCAATTGCTATTAATTAATTGAAAGCTTTGTCAGCTTTATCCGTTATTGCAGCCCATCCGCGGGCGATCCCTAAGCCTTCTCTTGCCTTTTGGACTACTGTATTCTATCGCTCCTCTCCTACATGATCTTCGCACCTCAGCTAATATCAGGATATATATAAACTTGGCCAGAAAAGAAAAAAAGCCGCATAGGCAGCTTTTCAAGTTCACTACTATTCATTTATGTTACGGGGTATATCGAGCTCATCACATAAAGAAATATCTTTAATCTGCCAGCCGTCAGCTACATTGTACCTTGTCAAAATGATATTGAATTTTTTATTCTGCTTTCCATATTTCTTGGAATAAAAAGCTGCCTGAACCGGCACCTCTGCAAGGAAATATCCTGCATCTTTTTTATTTTGTGCTGGTTCAAGGAGACTCATATACGATACATGTTTGATCTGTTCCTTAAAACATGCGGATGTACCGCCATGCGGGATGATTGTTTTTAAGAGGTATGAGTCCCTCATATTAATCGCTTTTGTTAATAGCTCTATCATTTGATCAGGTTCGAGTGTATAAAGGTAGGCTTTTTCCTTTCCAGCTGCTTTCATGATCATCAGTTTATGAATAGGATCTTCATTTTTCAGCCGATGTGTAGTGCTGCCATAAAAATGAACACAAAAATGCCCTGGGAATTTATTTTGCAGTGCTCCAGCACCATGAGGCATACCATGCATGGACGCTGCTATCATTTGATCATTTACAAGCACAATAACCGCTCGGCGCTTCCAGCTCCAATTTCCGCCATAGATGTTTTTCATGATTTTTGTGTCTTTGACCGTTAAAGGCTGTACATCGGCATGCTGATTGCCAGCACGTCTCTGAACCTTAAAATGCAGACCGGTTTCCACATCAATGAGTGTGAACTTAGTTTTCTTTGGTATGAGCTGAGTTGCTTCCTCCCAGGGAAGCAGCTCCAATTTAAAGCTGATCGGTGTATTCTCATCTTCCCATCCCGCAGCAAGTATGTTATGGGTTGTAAAAACAAACGTACAAATGACTATGATTTGGCTGATAATTATCCGATACATCTTTTGGCTCCCTTTATTTTTACTTATTTTTGTAAAACCTCCCGATTTACATGCCGTTAAAATAATGGAAATGGAAGACCCGAAACTAATTGTGGGAATCAGTGAGAGCTAGTACAATTTTTTTAGCGAAATTAAATACAGGAAAAAATCATAGCTTGGGGCCGTGAAAAAGGAGAATATTGCTTCAATGTGGGTGCCTCGTTCGATGAAACCATTAAAGATACAGGGTATTACCGAAAATATATCTGGCAGGAGATTAAGCGTGAAGCAGTGATTCAAAATATGTCTGCCAAAATTCTTTTTGAATTGAATTCGATCATAAATCCCATCTTGGACAGCGGAATTTTTTATTTAAGCCTTTCGTATGTAAGTATTTACCAGAGAGGCATGCACGACGCTAACAACGCTTTAATTGAATGATCTGTACCCGTTATTCCCTTATTTAATAGTGTTGGAGTGCTGCCGCTGATTGGCAATCTTGATACAGACAGAGCCCAGCTTTTATTGAAACAAACTTTAAAACAAGCAGAAAGATTAAAAATGCAATCCCTTATCATGGATCTTTCCGGCGTACAAATCGTCGACACCATTGTCGTACACCAGATTTTTCAAGTAATTGAAGCCTTGAAGCTAATTGGAGTAAATACGCTCCTGACAGGAATTCGGCCAGAAATTGCCCAGAACATGATTACAATTGGAATGGAAATAAAGGGACTTAAGACAAAGTCCACTTTAGAGCAGGCTCTTACTTATATCAAATTATCTCATCACTGAAAAACAAAATAGAAACCTTTATAACCATCGTTCAGTTCGATGGTTTTTATTATATCTTGTTTTCTAATCTCCACTCGTCTTTAAGGAACAAGCTATAGCAAGGAATATTTCCGATTATACATGGTATGAAGGACTAGGGACAAAGATAAAATAGACGGTGAATAAATCATTTTTCTTATTTAAAGGCTCTTTTCTAAAAGATTGTTGTTTTTTAATAAGTTTTGTTGCATCACCTATTGTTAAATCAGGTTGATTGGAGCGTAAGGTGCGAGACTCCTGGCGGGACAGGTGAGACCCCGCAGGCGAAGACGAGGAGGCCCACCGCCCGCCCCGCGGAAAGCGAGCATCCTGGAGCGGAAATCAACCTCTTGTACAATAGCAACAAAGTTTGGGAAAACAGCCTATTTAAAAAACCTTAGGGGAATGAATAGATTGAGAAAAGAAAAAAACAAAACCATTCATTTACTTTTAATTGTGTTCGCGGCCACCTTTTTAATATGGTCGCTTATTAAGCCGGTTGGAGGTTATGGACTGTGGGCTGCGGAAGCGGCTCCGGCTGTAGCGGGAATAAGTATCGTTTTGGCTGCATACAAAAAATTCCGGCTTACAACTCTTGCCTATTTTATCATTACATTTCTTTCAATTTTGACCTTTATTGGCAGACATTACACCTATAGCAGGGTGCCCCTTTTTAGTTGGATACAGGATATTTTCGAACTGAACCGCAATCATTATGACCGCTTCGGACATCTGATGAAGGGGATGTTAGTCATTGTTATAAGGGAGATTGTTTTGAGGAGAACTCAAGTACCCAGAGGTTCCTGGTTAATTTTTATCGTAATTAGTATTTCACTTGCCATCTCTGCCCTTTATGAAATTATTGAATGGCTATTTTTTCTTATTACGAGAGGCGGAAAGGAGTCAAAGAACTTCCTTGGTACTCAAGGAAGCATGTGGGACGCTCAATGGGATATGTCATTAACCCTGATTGGCACAATTCTGGCTTTACTATTCCTATCTAAGCTTCATAACAGGCTGATGAAAAAAGATTGATCACATAAAAAGCTTGGGTTTCCTGGCCACCCCAAGCTTTATTGTAAAGGTTTAGTTTACTCCTCCTTTCCTGACTTCCACTCGACTACCGCTGATTTCCATTTCATCAACTGTTTCCAGTTGCGGTGTTTATATCGTTTTGCCTTACCTCTAGTTACAGTTTCATTCCGAATTCCATTTTAGCTAACTGGTCCGCCATATGGTCCCATGTTAAACCGGAGGCTCCCTGTCTTCGACTCCCAATAAGCTTTCTTTAATTGGCACACTTCCAGATTTGTATTTTGAGTAAATAACTATTTTACTAATACTTTATTTCTCCAAAACTCTTCTGCTTCACTGAGGCGGTGTAAAACTTCAGAGGCGATCTCTTCACACGTGCATGACTCATCGTATCGAAACCATTTCCCATCCTGCAGTCTAATCCGTTCATCCGGATGCAGATCGTGAGCAGTAACTTTTTCAGGGGGTACGTATTCACCCCATGCATGTGTGTGCCCTTTTAGCGGACAGCTCGCTGCTTCTATCACAAAACCTCCGCCGCATCGATCAAATTGGAAGGACAATAAATGAATCTCCCTGCTTAAAATTCTTCTGAAATGTGGAAAAGATCCTTGAAAACCCTTTGCCTTAAGCACAGGGACAACTCTCTCTTCTAACGCAAATAACATGCTCTCTTTTCCAGCCGCCATCAACAACACCTCGTTTATTCAGATTTTTTTACATATTCTCATATCTATGAGAATTAGCTGCTCTATAAGAGGAATTTGTTTGCTTTCGTAGAAATATAAAAAGTAAAGAATGATCTGAGGGGTGCAATATGTTTGAAACAAAAAGCCTTTACCGCGTAGAAATGAAGGAAGATGTTGTTTATTTTAATGAAAAAACGGTTTGGGACTGGATGCTGTCCAGCCGGTTTCGCAATCCTTTGGAATTTATTAAAGTAAACGGTGTTATTAGGTATAAACCAAGAGAAGGAGTGATCAAAAAAGGGATTCGTGGTGAAGTGATCACTAAATGGGGATTAAAGTGGTTTTCCCCTGACGAAAAATAAAAGAATATCGAACTAATCACGCCCAGTGAAAATCCATTAATACTGATCCCCTATAAGAAAATCGAAACCTCTTATAAGATCATACAGTAGAACCTCAATCCATTTTATGAGTTGTATGATTTGATTATTACTCCTCACTCATGCCTTGACTTCCTGATGTTTGAAAAAATATGACTGGTGGAAAAAAACAAATAGTGAATAACCTTACCAGGGCATACTTTCAAAATAAGAGAAAAGAGGTTTTTGAATGATACCTATTCAATCAAGCATTGATGGAAAAAAAGTTGCGCTTGGAACGTTAAAAAACACCCTTGAACCTTTGGGCTTTCATGTGGGTGACAATTGGGAATATGACCATGCACATCTGGATTACAAAATTGACGATGAACATGGGGATCAGCAATATTTGCGTATTCCCTTCCAGTCATTAGGCGACTCTCTTGAAGAAGACCGCACAATGGTTCAGATTGGAACACCTTTTCTTCTGGACCATCTATTTGAAACAGAAGTAGATGAAGAAGGAAATATCGGGGCTGTAGCTGCTTCAGTGGACCAATTTAAATCCCCTGCCGATAAAGACGCACCTTTTCCTGACCGCTACAAAGAATTTGGTCAACGAATCATAGAACAAGTGGAAGCTGCCTTAATAGGACAGGATATCGTATAGAAACAAAGCCATCCCGGGATGGCTTTGTTTCATTTTGAGCGGTTTTCCCTGATCGTCCGATTAAAGGGATGATTTCGTTCCTTCAGCCTCACGTATCAACTTACAAAGATATCCTACAATATACTCTCTGTTGGTTGTCTCTATTAAATCTTTATTCTCCACAAGATCGCCGATTCCTCTAAAAATTACTTCCCAGGTCCAATGCTCCTCAATTTCTTTATATGGATGCTTGATCACCTTTCCCCCTTCCTTCCTTTTCTCTTAATCGCCGGTCACTAGAAGCTGAATATGCTAAATGGCGAAAGTGGAGTATGGGATCATCCGTGCACTCAATACCCTGAGGCAGGATGGTTGGATCAAAAACTAAATCGTCTGGGCAGTTTTCCATTTTACCAGTGATCGATAAATGACCAATCGTAATCTGCTGCCTGTCTCCGGGCCATTCAATGGTGGGATCATCGACCGGATCGTCTTCATTTCCCAACTGGATATTTAAGGTGAAACCTGCTGGTCCTGACTCCAGCCTCTCATCTAATTCTTCATCCAGGAAATTGTGAAGCAGCTTAATTGCATCCTTTTTCGTATATGTACTCATTCCTTCGTCCGGATTCCAGATATATTTGACCGCCTGCCGCCTGCCGCTGCTATTTATAAAATAAAAAGCATGAATAGAAAAGTATTGAGCCATTGCATAACTCGCCGGTAAACGCACCTCTTTCATTAAATCAATAAAAGCCGTGCTTTCAGGAACCTGTTTAGCAATTTTAAGAAAAGATGTAAGATCCGGAACTCCTTTTTTTGCTGAAGCCGCTAACTCTAATACCTCTGTAAAAGTTTCGGGTGTCCGGGCGAAAAACACGGGAATGTTTGTACACACTAAATTAGTTATCTGATCATTAGGCAATATAAACTGAACAGCCATTCCTTTCGGAGGAGTTAACCCATCACTATGGTTGGGATTACTGGAGCTGTTAGAAAAACGAACAATCACTGGAACTGCCTCTTCCTGTAAATGCGGAGCGTCTGTCAGTGCTGCTGCTTTTCCGTTTGGTGTAAACACACCCTGATAGCAATTACCTCTCGCATGTGCCCGCCTGTAACCGGGAAACTTCCCTGCCACTGCTTCTATATAATCTAGAGACTGCTCTTCAAGAGGAGATTCGGCTGCTTTATCAAATTTCAAGGTGTTGTCTCCCTTCATTTAATATCAGGTTGCTTATTTAGCTTTTATCTGTTCCCTCGTACATGGATTGTTAATCCTGAAATTTATAAGAAAGGCAGTTTTTTATATAGGCTATGGGATAGGACACGGTTAACTTTGACAATATGGGTGAACTTCGAAAAAGAATATGGTTGAACTAAAAAAACCATATTGGTTTAAGTGGGATCCTGTAAGACCTGTTTGGACCGCCCAGCCAAAAAGCCAGTGGCTATTGCTGAAATTATAATAGCTTAATAAACTAACCTATTTTCGTTAAACTATTTCAAGTAAGATACTGATGCATATACTCTGCGCCAATGTAATCGTTAAATCACCTTTCCAATGGGTCTTGCCAAAAGGGCTCCGTTTCCCGCCTAACAAACTAAACAGTCTAGCAGTCATGAAACTGCATCCCCAAATACATATAAACGATAGAAGAAAAAACAAAAAAGCCACCCCGCAATAATTTGTGAAGTACGATACATACTCGAGAATAGCATTGCATAATGCTTGCAGCAAAACCCAGTATTTAAATATCAATCATGGAAGCGTTAGCCCTAGTAAATAATCAGAAGGGCTGACTTATAAGTATAAGACTTTATTTAAAGCATAAAGACTAGTTGTAGATGAAGACGAGATTGTAAGCATAAACACTAAAACATAAGCATAACCCATATAGTTTAAGCATTGATTTTTGTTACATAAGCATAACGGACGAATACTCAAGCATAAACCTTGATAACATAAGCATAAACTACATAAACTCAAGCATAAAAGCTGAAAATATAAGCATAAGGTAAAAATATTCTGCACTGATAGTTCAAAACTTTATGAAAAACTTAAAAATCATCCACCTTTTAGTAGTCGAGACAATAAATTGTACCTTGAGTGTTAAATAGTATTTAAAAATCGTCCATTTTATAAAAAAAGTCGGCAAATTGAGCAGTTTCAGCATCCAAGCTTTCCGGGGCTACGATTGTTTTGCTAAAGAGCATCAGCCAACCTCGCCTTATAAATTCAATAACTAGTTATTCCATAAATTAACTTAAATTTATTGTGCGTCTTTTTAATCTTCATAAAGTCATCTCTTGTATCTAGTATAAAAAACAGTACGGCCAATCCACATTCTAAAATAAGCCGAGTGATATGTAACGGGCCCTTTAATTCCTTTCTCCTCGTATTCCGTCCCGCCCGGTAACTCAGTTTCAGTTCTGCATAACCAGGTATTTCCTATTCCAAACTCAATATATTTCATAATATATCTCCCATTCATGAAAGTGACAATGTTCAAAAAAAAGAGCAGAACCAATCAACTGGGGTCTGCCCTGCCTCGTTCCTATCCAAGTCTTGTCAGCTTCAGCCGGGGTGAAAATAATCATTCTTAGCATTTTGCAGAGTGTTTTCCGTGTAAATCTTCTGAGCATTCGAAGCATTTTTGATTCCTTCATCTAAATCCAATGGACTATCTCTTTTTTTATGAATATAAGATGCGGCCCCGGTTAAAATGATGCACCCGCACACCATACCTATGACAACGATTCCCAATGTCATAAGAACCTCTCCTTGCTTTTCCTTAATTGTAACACATGTATTGAAATATTCAGATAATTATTGTGTCCATTTTTCACTTAATACAGCTTCTAGAACTGTTCATCCTTGCTATTTAATAATCTAATAGAAGGTTCATCAAATGAAATAACATCTACCACATGCTCAATACAAGAAAGTGAATAATGTGTATACTTCTTTACCGGTTGCAGCTGTTTCATTTGTTTGTCTATAAAAGCTGATCTTGAAAAAATGCGAAATGAATCTCCCGTGAAAACTTCCGAAACGTCGAAGAGTGTGTAATCGTCGTAAGTCACCATGTAGGAAACATAGGAAGGAAAATCTATTTGGAATGTTGAGACGTCGCTGGCTGGATATATTAAGAGGTCGGTAGCATCCTCACTTCCGTTTACAAAAATTCTTAAAGCTGACTGGCTTTTTCTGGGCTCTGAAATTTGTTCAAACGATAGCTGATAATTCTTCCATGTTACTAGCTCTGAAAATCGCATATCTGCCTCCGGTTGTTAAGTCATCATATTTTAATTCTAGAACTCTTCCACTAGTCCCTTCTCTTTAAAAAAGGCTCTTTTCTAAAAGATTGTTGTTTTTAATAGTTCGGTGAACCTATCCTATTGTTAAACAGGTTGATTGGAACGTAAGGTGCGAGACTCCTGCGGGAGTAGCGGGACAGGTGAGACCCCACAGGCAAAGCCGAGGAGGCTCAGCGCCCGCCCCGCGGAAAGTGAGCATCCTGTAGTGGAAATCTACCTCCTTGTTCAATAACAACAAAGTTTACGAAAACAACCTTAAAAAAAGTAGATGAAAAAAAATATGGAGCCTCAAGCAGAAATACAAGATAAGCAGGAATAGTCCGGCATGCATTTTGCCCCGTAAGCATAAAAAGGCCAGCCCAGTGGGCTGACCTTTTTACTGAAGTTTTACATTTCATAATAGAAACCTAAAGCAATTTTGATTACGTCCCGAACATCTTCGGATTGATTTTCAGTCATTTCTAATATGTCTTTTTTTGTGATTTCCATCTTTGCATCTTTTAGCAAAACACCGTTTTCCAGTTCTATATCTAAGGTGACTATATGGTCATCCATGTTCGTCCATATATTATTTACAGTGAAACTCCTGATTGCGGCACCTTTTTTTAATTTGTTATTTTCCATTCTAGACATACTCATTTTCTACACTCCTTTTACCATACTCTCAATGATACTTGGAGCTGAAAGAATGTAAATGAGCAGATAGGCCCAGAATTCTTGAAAGATAACCGCTTAAAAATCCTTTTTTATCTATTTTTCCATACAGTTATCTATTTTTGCTAGAATCCAGGTCTTCCTCTACTTCAATCACTTCAAAAGCAGTTTTATTAATTTCCTCCACTTTTAATTCGTCATATAAATTTCGTAATCCCTGAATAATATCGGAAGGGATTAACATGGAATTCTTCTCGGTCCTGCATTCTGAAAAGAGTTTGACGAGATTTTGATTCACTATGATTTTTTAATGTACTCCTGTCCCCTCCTGCACTCAAAAAAATTCAGTAATCAATTTGAATTACCCTTCCTTTTTTTAGAGTTAAAGGGTTATTATAGTAAGGCAGGAACGTATGTACTATTGATTTACACATCAGGGGGGAACTATGGAAGGTAAAACACACATAGTCGGCGGAATAGCTGCCGGCGCTCTTTATTTAAAATCAGGGGGATCGATTGATCAAGAAGTCTTATTTTTTACCAGTTGTATAGCTGGAGCACTCCTGCCTGACATCTGTTCACCAACCTCAACGATCGGCCGAATGATTCCATTGCTGGACAGGCTGGTGAGCAAGACTTTTGGCCATCGAACCATCACGCATAGTTTATTTATTTTACTTATAGCTTTTATGATATTCAAGATGACTCCCTGGCCAGAAGCGATAGAGTGGGGAATTTGGATTGGAATGGTCAGTCATTTGGTTCTGGATGCATTTACAGTCAAGGGCATTCAATTTTTGTGGCCTTTGAAAATTCGTGTGGGAATCCCAGGGGGAATTAAAACAGGCGGTACCGTTGAAAAAGGGTTTCTATCATTATTGACGTTATTTATTGTATATGCGGGATATCAAATTTATTTGAAATAACACTACTGCTTAAGCACTGGATCATTATATAATATCCTTAAGGAAACATCTCATATGCGTTTTCATACATAAGGAGCTATCTTAATGTGTAATAGCAGCGAAACAGGAGCACATATTTTTTATTCATTTGACAATATAGACAGGTATATTCAGAATGCCTGTACATTTATATCCGAAAGCATCAGAAACCAGCAGCCTGTCTTATTGTTAGAAAATGATAGGCTTTTTCCTTTAATATATAAGGAATTGAAATACAAATGGAGTAATGAGGAATTGGATAAATTATCTCACATCAATAATTTTGACTTTTATTGTTCCAATGGAGAATTCCATCCACAAACGATGGTACGTTATTTTTTTAATAAGATAAAACCTTTACGCGACGGAAATATTCCCATTCGGACATGGGCCCATGTGGAATGGGGAATTCAAGAAGAGATAACAAAGCTTATTATGGAGTTTGAAGAATTGGCAGACCCATCGGTATCTAACATGAATCTAGTATCTGTCTGCGCGTATGATAGCTCCGAGCTCACCGGATTAATGAAGCGTTCTTTACTCAAAAGCCACGGTTATTATATGACAGATACACAAATTGTTCCCTGCTAGGTCCCTGGGTAAAGAACACAAAAAAGAGCTGCTATGCAGTTCTTTTTTGTGTTATGGCAATTTTTATTAGGATGATTTAAGGTTTAGTGCCATAAGCAAAGAGTAAACTAGACAAACCCTATTAATCTGCTTCTCTTTTGACAGAATCCAGGGGCTGGCTTGATTCATGGTCAGAAGCAGGCAAAGCTTCCCGTTTGGGATCTATAAAGAAGGATCCCAACTCTTGCTTTAGTCTTTCTTCTGACTTTTCTTCGCACATACTGACACCTCCTCTGTCATATCTTTAGCGCAAATAGTTGTCCAAAAAGGGCCTTTTAAGATAAAAAATCCCCTTCATTTTCTATACCAATTCTGGCTGCGTATAAAACAATTTCTAACACAATTAAAATAATAATTGACTTCATCTGGTATAAAATAGTGTTCTAATATATGAGTTCGAAAAAAAGGATTGGCGGACTCATACGGCTTTAGCCCAAGAGATGTTCAAAGTGTTCCCGATTATGCAGCAGCTTTACGAGATGCTTGTGTTTTTAAGTGAATCACTTTGCTTGACGTACACCCGTTCCATACATACCCAGCTAGAAGCAGCATTGTTAGAAACTGAAAGACTGACCAATCTATGTCCTCAATTTCTTTTAGAACTAGATCTACCTTCTCATAGATCTGTTGTGAATACACTGCTGCTGCAGACAAGTGAATTAGTCCGTGGAAAGGTTCCCGAGAAAAAAAGCCATACACGAAAAAAACCGGATAAAACACGAAAAGTCAGTGACTTTATTGGTGCTAATTTAAGAAGGGGTCGATTTTAGAGGGGCCAATTTAAGAGGAGCTTTCCTCATTGCATCTGACCTGCGGGATTCAGTTATGAGATCCGCGGACCTCATTGGAGCGGATTTACGAGATGCCGATTTAAGCGGAGCGGATTTGACCGGCAGCATCTTTCTCACCCAGGCACAAATAAATTCAGCTAAAGGAAGTGCCCATACAAAACTGCCTCCTCGTTTACATACACCAGAACATTGGAAGAATCGTTGATTCAATAATTCAAGGTTCTATTTTGGGGTTTTTCTTAAACAGTCGAAATGGCAGACATTTTGACAACTTTTACAGGAAACCCGCCAAATGGAAAGCTTCTTTAGTAAAGATAACGAACAAGACCTCACCTCTTATCTAAACTTGAAATGTGCCGCCATTGTTTGGCAGCACATTTCAGATTAAATCAGTAAGTTTTCACGACCTTCTTTTTTTGATCGGTACATATAAATCAACCTTACACTTCCCTTCTGGATCTTCGGAAGGGTTATTCATATTAAATTCAAGGTTCAATCTTTCGTAATCTGCTTCGAATTCGCTATTTTGCAGCCATTCTCCGAACATAAATTGATAAGCAGAACTGAGCTTTTCAGGTGTATCATAAAAGGAATACATAGCATATTGTCCGCCATCCAGCTTCCTGAATTTCATATCATTATGTTTCTGTTTATCAAATCCATCAGGAACTGTAACACAAGCATCGTGACGGCAATCCTTACTTGCTACTAAGTCAGGATTATCTAATGAAATTCCGATAAATGAATGCTCAGGTGGATATAAACCATTACTTATTGACCAATGAATCAGCTTTTCCCAGTGTTCTTGCGGTTCAAAATAACTCCCAGTATGTCTTATAAATGCTACCTCTGTTTCAGGTAAATCTCTTATCAGGATACTCACTTTTAAACCTCCCATAACGAAATAATTTCAGCAGAACATAATTCGACATCTATTATTAAATTTCCTGCTTTAACAACCATCAGTTTGAGAGCGAACGTAGAACCGGGGAACCCAATGATATAAGTTGACGATAGCTTCGTCCTCCTTTCTTTTAAGGTATCCCCTTGTTGCAGCCTCAAGGTAAATAATCCTATGTTCTTCTTCTCAGAACACTGTTCATTTTCCTTGAAAACCCCTAACTGCCTTTGAAGTTTTGCACTAGCATAAGTCACTATTCATAAGAAAAAATTTTTTTGATCGGTAAAAACAATGATCCTCTCCCTAAATAAAATCGACTCCTGTCACACGGTAGCCGCAAATCATTGTGATACATATAATGGGTTATGCAAATTTGGAACGATAATATTCCCCTGATGTGTGCGTGGGTCAATTTGTTAAAAGTGAGGTGCAACATGAGTATAGGTATAGCGGTTATGGGATTATTCGTTGGTTTTTTAGTAGGTTTAACGGGTGTAGGAGGCGCTGCACTGTTAACACCTATTCTTATATGGGCAGGTATTAATCCTTCAATTGCGGTAGGTACTGACTTAGTATATAACTCCATCACTAAGCTATTTGGCGTATTTCAGCATTGGCGGCAGAAAACAATCAATTTTACATTAACAAAGTACCTTG
This sequence comes from Peribacillus deserti, assembly GCF_002863585.1. GTDB lineage: Bacteria > Bacillota > Bacilli > Bacillales > DSM-1321 > Paraperibacillus > Paraperibacillus deserti_A. The sequence goes on from NZ_PGUY01000050.1 coordinate 27,402, forward strand.
CCATTGGAAGCATCCCCAGTGCCGCAGCGGCATTTGGAGTCCTTCAGCTCTTCGAAGCAGCATTTCAAAACCAAGAACAAATTATCAAACAATCACTGGGTTTTGTCCTTATTTTAGTAGCAATTTCGATGGTTATCCGGACTTTTTTCGATAATAAGTTAAAGCCGAATCGGTGGCAGTTAAAATCCTTCTATGAAAAACGGAATTTAACCATTGGAATTGGCATCATTTTTGGTTTTATTGTTGGTCTCACCTCTATAGGATCAGGATCTTTATTCGCTCTTGCCATGTTATATTTTTACCGGTTACCTTCAACAGAATTAGTTGGCACAGATATTGCCCATGCTTTTCTCTTAGTTACAGCGGCCGGTCTGCTCCATGCCAATGCAGGCAGTGTGGACTACTCTCTTGTTGGCAATCTCTTAGTAGGTTCCATCCCAGGAGTCCTAATCGGAAGTACACTATCGGCTAAAGTACCAGCTAAACCACTGAGGACAGTCATTGCTGGGATCATTATTCTTAGCGGTATCAAACTAATCGTTTAATAAGCTGCATCGGCGCACCCCATGAATCGGTTCACGCTGCAAACTGAAGAATTGGACTTCTAAAACTGGCAGTGTGTCAGCTTGTGCTAAATGAATTATTTTTACTCACATTAACATTCTCAACTTGATATTTGAGTTTTCCGTCTATGTATTTAAATTTGCACTTATCAATTTCATTACTCACTCAAATATTTGAGTTGGGCACTTAAATTACAGACCTCAGTCTAATAATTAATTTCCTCTTGTTATGTCAAAACTCATTTAAATACGTGTTATCAGCTAAAAGAATTTCCTTTCACAAAAAATTTAATTTTATGTTCTTCAATATGAAATCTCTTTCTTAAATTTAAGATTTCGCTCTTAAATTTGGGTTTCCACTCTTAAATGGCAGAATTCGCTCTTAAATTTGGGTTTCCACTCTTAAATGGCAGAATTCGCTCTTAAATTTGGGATTCCACTCTTAAATCACAGAATTCGCTCTTAAATTTGGATTCGCGCTCTTAAATGACAGATTTCGCCCTTAATTTTGGATTCCACTCTTAAATGCGAGAATTCACTCTTAAATATAGGTTCGCGCTCTTAAATGGCAGAACTCGCTCATAATTTCTGAATTCCCACTCTACAAATTCATTTTTTCACGCTTTCATCTATGTTTCTAATTATTATAGACATAGTGGGTAATCAGGCGCACCCTTTATCTAATATCCACCTTCAGCGTTAAAGTGCAGCATTATTGTTAAAAGATCATGAATTAGATACCGCTTTCATAATAAGGTCAAAAAAACTTTGACATGCATGTAAAAATGGTGTAGCATACCTATTGTACGAACGTTGTTGAAAAATATATAACTAATATTCGTGTTTAGGGGTGTTATTATGGAAAACGTTTTTGATTATGAAGATATTCAACTAATTCCGGCTAAGTGTATTGTGAATAGCCGTTCTGAATGTGATACAACTGTCAGCTTAGGAGGACATACATTTAAGCTGCCTGTGGTACCTGCTAATATGCAGACGATTATTGATGAAAAAATTGCAGTTTACTTAGCAGAAAATGGTTATTTCTATATAATGCACCGATTTGAGCCAGAGAAAAGGAAATCCTTTATCATCGATATGCAGACACGAGGTTTAATTGCATCGATAAGTGTTGGAGTTAAACAAGAAGAATATGGTTTCATACAACAATTATCAGAAGAACAGGTTATTCCCGAATTCATTACAATAGACATTGCACACGGCCATTCCAACGCTGTTATTGAAATGATTAAGCACATAAAAAACCATTTGCCTGCTTCTTTCGTTATAGCGGGAAATGTCGGCACTCCTGAAGCTGTACGTGAATTAGAACATGCTGGTGCAGATGCGACAAAAGTGGGCATTGGACCTGGTAAAGTATGTATCACTAAGATTAAAACTGGATTCGGTACAGGCGGCTGGCAATTAGCTGCACTTCGCTGGTGTGCCAAGGCTGCAAGCAAGCCGATTATCGCTGATGGCGGTATCCGTACGCATGGTGATATTGCTAAATCTGTTAGATTCGGTGCTTCTATGGTTATGATCGGTTCCTTATTTGCAGGTCATGAGGAATCACCCGGAGAAACTATCGAGAAAGATGGTAAGCTGTATAAGGAGTACTTTGGTTCAGCATCTGAATTCCAAAAAGGTGAAAAGAAAAACGTAGAAGGCAAAAAAATGTATGTAGAACATAAAGGTTCAATAGAAGATACGCTGATTGAAATGGAGCAGGATCTTCAATCCTCTATTTCTTATGCCGGAGGAAACAAATTAGACGCTATTCGTAATGTCGATTATGTGGTAGTTAAGAATTCCATTTTTAATGGGGACAAAGTATATTAATTTCTAATTATCGGGTGAGCAGGAACATTGTACTTGCTCACCTCTTATGTTTCTAAAAAAACGTGTTGGATGTAGCTTGTCATAACTTATTTAATGTCCACTTGAGCGCAAACCCTACAGCCAAACCTGGTACTACGCAAAGCATGGGAAACCACATACTCCCGAGCAGGACTCCGTAAATCTTGACCCTCGCGGAAAACATGATGCCGGTTGTCACAAAATAGGCAGACAAAACAAAAGGAAGATAAGCATATGGCTTTTTTCCCCCGCCCGCCTCTTTAAATGCATCCCACATAGCAAAGAAATACAAACAAGGATAGAACATCAACCACTGATAATCAGCACGAGCATTAGCTTCCTCTATCTTACCTAGGAAACTTAAGAGAATAATCTCATTAAAGTGAGCATTAATATTAATTAGAAATTCGAGGATCATAAATAGCGTCCCTTTGAAAAGCCGTCCGTTTAACAGTTGGGAAAAACCGGGTAAAGCTATGCTCCATAAAATACTTTCTAAAACTTTATCTTTTATTTTCATAGGCCGGGATCACTTATGCTTTGAAAGTTCTTCATGGTCGGCTGCTGTCGGGGGCTGCTCAAGCCATCCCTTTTCAATGAGGAGATTTGCACCGTCTTCAGATAAGATTCCTATTTCAGTAATCATGCGGGCATATGCAGCCGATATATCTCTTCTTTGGCATAATGCCATGGCTTCCCCATAATAACCGATAGCAGCAGAAAGCAAAGTCACAATATGATTTAGCATGAGTTTATCCGAAAAACAAGGTTCTGTCGCATCCGTTACTTCTGATCCAAATGTCCTTGGGAGATGTAAATTGTCCTCTTTCAGCATGGAGGAAAGGATTTCAAAGTGCCTTTGACAAACCTGCCTGGCCCTCTCAAAATAGTCTCGGACCTCATAAGATTGCGCAGTCTGGCTAAACCCTAGTTCCAATACAATTTTAGTCGTGGTTTTCTGCAAATTAAGAAACACACCGCTGATTTCTACTGCATTAATCGGTCTCCGTTTCCCAAACCACCCCGATAAAAAGCTCTGTTTTGTTACAAATTCTACCTGCTGATGGTTATTTAATACAGGTGGTTTATTTATTATCCCTTTAGTTAATAAAACATGGGTAGCTCTGTCATACAATACCATGGTTTCACTATTACATTCAATCAGATACTTTCTCTGATCCTCACGCATAGTATTACCCAAAGCACCAGCATATCTAGTCATACCATGTACGGCCATGATTTGAACATAGAGTATCATAAATATATCCGTAAATAGCGGAGGTGCTTCAACTGTGACGTCTGCATCGGTGAATCCTTTCGGAATTGGATAGTTATCATCCAGAAAAAACTGTTTATCTTTTTTTAGGTGAGTTTCGGCCAGTTCCAAGGCATATTGAATGACATCCTTAATTTCTTCATCTTTTACATGATTTAAAAAACAAAGAAAAATACAGCGTGATAAACTGTCGTTTGTGAATTGAGACCAAAGGTTAGCGAGTTCGGATGCTGTAAGCTTTGTTTGGTGATTCACTTGATCCATTTTTTTGCCTCCTGCTCTGTTTCCGGAATAGTTTATCCATTGTTACACATTTATACCAATACGGCACCCAAGATTAGTTTGTATGGGGAGAACCAGCCCTGCGATTGACTTTTACCAAGAAGTTTGTAGCCCAGCAGGCTATATATGCTAACAGCACGTCTATCAGAAAAAGATGAAATTGACTAAATCCTTTGTTTAATTTCGTAAATCCTGCCTTCTCTTCAAAAATGCCATATACGAAAGCAAAAAAAGCACTTAACAACAAGGTCCATAAAAAAAAATTCTGGTTGCGATTGGTACAAAATTGATACAATAACAAGTAACTGACTGGAAGTACCGATGCTGTCATGTTTGTAGCATTGGGTAAATAAGGTACCATGAAGTAATTATGTGTAAAGTAGCCGCCCCTGCTGAGTGCAGAATCAATATAATTCCAAAGAATATGTACAGTGAAACCGAAGAAAAATACCTCAAAGATCCTTTTACGGTCAACAAAAAAACATAGTAATACAAGGGGCACCACAAATAAGGCTAAAACTAACCAGAATTGCCATTCACCATAATCTGAAAACTTATCCCAGTAAGAAGAATATAATGAAGTTAACTTTTCATTTTGGTCTCCGATTTGATTCCAATATTTTTTAAAATTCACTTAAATCCTCCTCCAAGTATCCTAATCCTAGGTTCTTTCCTGCTTTGGTTTTTATACCTGCTATTAAATGAATATCAGTTGAAACCATTTTGAGGGAGATATCATAACACCCCCATGTAAGTGGAATAATGTAATTTTACTGCATTCATTGGATGCTCTGAGCCTGCATGTCTTATCAAAATAAAAAGGCTGTTTTCGCAAACTTTGTTGTTGTTGAACAAGGGGTTGATTTCCACTACAGGATGCTCGCTTTCCGCGGGACGGGCGCTGAGCCTCCTCGGCTTCGCCTGTGGGGTCTCACCTGTCCCGTTGCTCCCGCAGGAGTCTCGCACCTTACGTTCCAATCAACGTGTTTAACAATAGGGTTAGTTCACAGAACTTATTAAAAAAACAACAATCTTTTAGAAAAGAGCCAATAAAAAAGAGCAGCCATAAGTCTGCTCTTCGCCATTCAGTGCGGAAAATTTGCCCTTATAATGACTAAATCAATAGAATTTCCCGTATATCCTCTTCTGTAAGAGTGGAAGCTCTTTTGTCCTTTGAACCGATTATTTCCTGTACAAGATGTTTCTTTTTCTCTTGCAGTTCGTCGATTTTTTCTTCGATAGTACCTCTTGCCACAAGTTTAATGACTTCGACTGCATTCGTCTGTCCGATGCGGTAAGCACGGTCTGCTGCCTGCTGGTCTACCGCAGGGTTCCACCAAATATCATATAACACAACGGTATCAGCGCCCGTGAGGTTAAGTCCTGTCCCTCCTGCTTTTAACGATATGAGAAATAGATCTTGTTCCCCCGCGTTAAATCGGTCACATAAGTCAACCCGCATTTCTGATGAAGTCTGCCCATCCAGATAGAAATAAGTATGTCCCCTGCGTGCTGCTTCCCTGCCGATTAGCTGCAGCATTTTCGTGAACTGTGAAAAAATTAAGATTCGTCTTCCCGACTGTCTTGAATCTTTCAGGATCTGCATCAGCTGTTCAAATTTTGCAGAACTTCCCTGATAGCCGTCCACAAACAAGGCTGGATGGCAGCAAATCTGTCGTAACCGGGTTAAACCTGCCAGTATTTTAATACGGTTTTTTCTTAATGTATCTTTGTCTAGATGCTTGAGAGTATCATGCCGGAGCTTGGATAGATATGCAGCATACAGCTTCTTTTGTTCTGGGAGGAGCTCAGCAGATGCAATTGATTCAATCTTTTCAGGAAGCTCTGATAAAACATCTTCCTTCATCCTTCGAAGCAAGAAAGGCTTAATCCTGCGTGCTATTGTTTTTCTGGATAAATTACTGTAATCCTTTATTCCTTTAAATAGCTGAGGGAACACGACGTGGAATATGGACCACAGCTCTTCCAGTGAGTTTTCTACTGGAGTTCCCGTGAGAGCAAATCGATGGTCTGCTATGACTTGTTTCACCAATTTCGCCGTTTGTGTGGCAGGGTTTTTGAATGATTGTGCTTCATCAAAAAACACTGTATGGAAAGTCTGTTTTTCAAACCATCTGCTATCCCTGCGTATCAGAGGATAAGACGTTATGACAACATCGATATCTTTCAAATTCTTCTGAAGCTCGTTTCTCTCCGTTTTATTTCCATCCATTACGACAGCCTGAACATCCGGGGCAAATTTCATAAACTCACTCAGCCAATTATAGGTTAATGATGAAGGGCAGATAATTAAAGCTGGGAGCTTACTTTCACGGATTTCCGAAAGCACGGACAAGATGAATGTAATACTCTGCAGCGTTTTCCCGAGACCCATATCATCTGCAAGAATGCCGCCGAATCCATAATGCGCAATAGTTTTCATCCAGTAGTAGCCCTTTTTCTGATAGTCACGCAGAATAGGTTCCAGATTCTCGGGAATCTCAAATTCCAGACTCCCTGGATCACGGATTGAGTCTAAAAATGTTTGGAAAGAGGGTTCAACTGTAAATGAAGCACTCACATCTATAGCATCAAGTACTTGCATTCCCTGAACGAGTGGTATACGAAGGGTTGATTCCGCTCGCCCACTCCCAGCCGGAAGCGCATGTAAAAATTGATGTACTTCTTCGAACTCCCTCGTCTCCAGTGATAGAAGTGCTCCGTCCCTTAAACGGTAATATTTACGTTTTTCTTCCAGAGCGGAAAGAATATCACGAATATGTTTTTCATGAATACCATCCATTTCAAATTTGAATTCCAGCCAATTGGTTCTTTCCTTTTTAAATCCTACTTTGATCTTAGGACGAGCATTCTCTCTGAAGATTCTGTTTCGCACGGCTGTAGTGGCATAAATCTGGACGAGCTTTTGAAGTTTCGGAAGTACATGATATAAAAACTCATATTCCAATGCTTCATTGTGGAGAAAATAGCCGCTGTCTGTTTGAGTGAAGGAGCACTCCTCCATCAAATGAAGGATGGCCTCCTCCTTTTCCATATCCCTGATCAGAATAGTCCCAGATGGGGATTGACTGTCTTCAGCAGGGTTGATCATAATATGTTCGTAATGAAATTCCAGACTCGCAAGAAGCCGGTTCTTCACTCGGTCTAGATATAGCTTTCCATTTAAGGGTGTCTTTCCAAATACACCTGAAATATCACCTGAAATCGAAACTGTACCTATCTTTTTTAAACCTGGAACGACTTTTTTCAGAAACATCTCTAGCTGTTCCTGATGAATGGGGATCGTATTTGTACCGGAACTTTGCAGAATTTGCTGAAGTTCGGAAATACGATTGAAGTCTTCACTGTCCAGTTGAACGATTTTCCCCTCTGATATTACTGCCCGATATGAATACAGCAGATCCAGACGAGTTAAACCTTTTATCGTTAAGTGCAATCCTTTTTTATCAGCCTCTGCAATTTCAAATCTTATAGGCAGAGGCTGGCGGGATAGTTGAACCCGGCTGTATGCAATACCTTCGTGAATAAATCGGACAGAAGGGGCTTTGCCAAGCAATGCCAGTACCTTCTCCCATGAAGATGGAGTGATCAGTATGGTATTGTCGCTATTTTTAAAGCCGTATTGGATCGAAAGCCTTTCTATGAAAAAATTTTCATCCTGCACAATCCGTATAAGCTCCTGAACGACTTCCTGATTTTCCTGCAGAAAACAATGAAGCTGTGGATCAAATGTGAATGAGCTCGATAGTATGCAAGGTTTTCCTTCATTAATAGATTCTAAAAAGGATCGTATATTTTTTATTTCTATCTGTGCGATTTTCATGCTTATGCCGAAAAGCTGATATCCTTCTCCTATTACAACAGTCTCACATATGAATTCAGCATCCTTTTCCTGCCTCGACTCAAAATGGATCTGCTGGCCGCTTGATCGCTTTGCTTGTCCATTAAATAGATTAAAAAAATCTTTTGAAAGCGGTGATCGAGTATAAATGTCCTTATCTTCACCTGCATGGGCAGGTGTACTTACTTTCCTGTTCTGTTCCACAGCTGCAAGAAGAACAGCCGCTACATGCTGACATTCCTGCGTAAAGGAAGCGAGAGAAGGACAGCTGCATGACGGCTGGATATTTCCACCCGCATCTATTTCAATCTCCACATGAAAATCTTCAGCTCCTGAAACCGTTGCAGCACAGCTGCGGGAGGTAAACTTGGTAAATACTACTTTATCAGCACGATAAAAAGCCTCCCCTCTTTTGAAGGAGACAGTACCGCACAGTTCTATGATTTTTTTTCGATCAAGCTTTATGTTCAATTGCTTTGCTCCTTCCAGGGGAACTTATGTAAATTCGTTTAGTTTTTGATTTAATGATGTTTAGAACAAATGTACCTATGATAACATGATAATAAACAAGAATAAATTTTAGTTAAGAAGCAACTCGATATCTATGTACTCAAGAAAAAAGCTGGATTAACAAATCTAAAGACCTTTAATTGAATATACAACACAGAAATAAAATGCAAACTTTTTACCTACTCAGCCGTTCCCGTCACTGTACCTAAGGAATAGCTTAACTTTAGGATTGCCTGTCAACAAAAGGAGGCTGCTTTATGAGAATCGGCATAAATTTATTAAATCTAGCAGGAGATCGGTATGGGGGTGTAGAGCATTATGTTAAAAATTTAATTTGGCATTTAGCCCAAGTTGGAGAGAATGTGACGTTATTTCTGTTTATGAACCGGCCATACAGAGATTTATTCCCTGACGATGTAATAAATATAAAGCAAATCTTGTTTAAGGACAAAGGTAATGAATCAAAAGTTATTGAAGCGATTCATGAGTTTCGGATTGATGTTTGGTTTTGTCCGCTGCATAAATCGTACATTTCCAATATACCAGTCCCTTCTGTTGCAACGATCCACGATGTTCTCCACACAGCATACCCGCACTTTGTACCCGGGGAAAAAGAATGGAATAATCAATATTATGATCATTATTCTTCACAACTTGATGCGGTAATAACAGTCTCTGAATTCTCAAAAAATGAGATTATAAAGCAGGTGAAAATTCCTGAAGAAAAAGTGTACGCTATTTATCAAGATGTGCCCATAGAATTTAATCAATCTTTAAATAAGAATCAAACCCAATTAATTAAAAAGAAATATCAATTACCTAATCATTACGCTTTATACCCTGCAAGCTATAATCCCCATAAAAATCATCTAACTCTTCTTAAAGCGATTCTTCTTTTGCGGAATAAATATAAAAAACATATACCTCTTGTTCTAACAGGTTATACCCAAGAAAGTAATACCATTTATTTATCCGTTAAACATTTCCTCAAGGAGCATAGGTTGGAAAAGCAAATCCATATCCTGGGTTATGTCCCACCAAAAGATATGCCCTACATTTTTGAAAATTCGAGTTTTTTAATTTTCCCTTCTCTCTATGAAGGGTTTGGAATTCCTTTAGTAGAAGCAATGAAAACTAAAACACCTATGGTTTGTTCAAATAGAGGAAGCATTCCAGAAATAGCAGCTGACGCGGCATTATTTTTCAATCCTGAAGATCCAAAAGATATTGCCTTACAAATCCTTAAGGTTTGTAAGAAAAAGACTATGAATGAATTGATCAAAAGAGGTAAAAAACGTGCAAAATCCTTTTCCTTGGAAAGGAGCGCAAGTGATACGATAAAAGTATTTCAAAGTGTTTTACATTAATCCTTTCTGGAGAGATAAGATGAACAAAATACTTGTACTAAATCATTTTACTGTTATTTGGCCGCCTGTAAGCGGCGGCACTCTTAGATATTTTTATCTTTATAAAGAGCTTAGCAGATTCTTTGATATTACTCTTTTGTCGCAAACCCAAGGAACTAAAGGCGGTCTTATTACGTTCAGCCCGACTTTTAGAGAATATAAAGTGGAAAAAGATCCTCTTTTTCACGAATTGACACTAGATGTTAAGAATAACGAGGTCATCTATGAATTAGAGTTAATCAAATATATAGAGCTTTCCAATCAACCGGTGGTTTATAAAAAATATTTTGAACAGTTTTATAAAACAAGTGATTTGATCATCCACGAATCACCTTATTTACTAGAATATGATTTATATTTAGGTTTAGATAAAAAGCCAAGGATTTATAACAGCCATAACCATGAATACAAATTGGCCAATCAGATCTGGCGAAATGAGACGGCCAGAAAGTATCTCCCTGCTTTATATAAGATGGAAAAGAAATTAGTCACATCAGCCCATTTAGTATTCGCTACCTCTGCAGCTGAACGAGAACAGTTTATCGACATGTATAAACCAAATCCAAACAAGATAAAGCTCGCACCGAATGGAATTCATCCTGAATCCAGACTGCGTATTAAAAAGAAAAAGAATTCCCGGCCAAAAGCTTTATTCATTGGATCAGCATATCCTCCAAATATCGAAGCAGCAGAATTTATCATTCATCACCTTGCAGCCAAATGTCCTGAGATCGAATTTATTATTGCAGGTGAGAGCTGCACTTCTTTTTCTAAGAGTTTGGCACATAACGTGACTTTATTGGGAAGAGTGCCCCACAATCAAAAGCTGAGGCTTTTTAAAGAGGCAGACCTAGCAGTCAATCCAATGTTTACCGGCGCTGGCACGAACCTTAAAACATTGGAATTTTTGTCGGCAGGAATACCTCTAGTATCTACCAACTTTGGGGTCAGAGGATTAGGCTTAAAGGATCACAAGCATTATATACTGGCTGACAAAGCCGATTTTGCAGATAAGATCAAACATGCTGTACGCAATGCAGAATTACTAAATTATATCTCTTACAAAGGCCAAGAGTATATTAATAGTAACTTTTCCTGGAGGAAAATAGCTAAAAGCATTCGAGAAGAAATATCAAAGCTACATCTTTGACTGAAGCATTTTCTCAACAGCTTGTTTTAAGGAGCACCCGGCTTTATCCCATGTTAGCTTTAACATATCCTTTCGGCCGCGTTCTCCTTTTGCCCTGCAAATTGCCGGGCTCTCAAATGCAGCCCTCATTTGTTTTTTTAAATCGGCAATATCGGCTTCCGCCCAAAGCTGCCCTTCACTTTCAAATAAGTCGCTATAAATAGTGGATATGGCATGTTCACTATTCATGCTTACTGAGGGATGACACAGCTTATAATTAGTCAAAAAAGAATTCTTTTCATGTAAAAAATCCATTTGGCCTCCCCAGGCTGTGGAGATAACAGGGACTCCGCTGGATAAGGCCTCAATAAAAGGCAGCCCTACACCCTCTCCCCTAGTGGGAAGTACGAAAGCATTTCCGAGAGTATAGAGACCCTTAAATTGTTTCTCATCAAGTACTCCTGTTATAATTTTAAAGGGTGCACTAATATCGCCTACCCCAAGCATCTTCTTATAGTTATAAATGGCATTTAGTATATTTTTGCGGGAATTCCCGTATGTTTTGATCACCAAAAGTACCTGTTCGTCCGCGTCAAATTCTTCCCAGTAAGCTTTTAATAAAGTTTCAGGATTCTTTCTATGCTGAAAGTCAAAGACTGAAACAAAGATAAACTTTCCTTTCGCTTCATGTATAGACATTTTCTTGTTTGCTGGCGTAAATAGTTCCGTATCTGCCCCGTGCGGCGTCAAGAAAACAGGGACTTTGACACCGCTTTGTATGAAGGCTTGTATATTTAGGGTGCAGGGAACTGTAACCGCATCAAAAGAATGTAAAATGGGAAGCCATTCTGCAGGTATTTTAGTCGTTTCCCAGACGGTATTAAGGAAAGTTACCTCGTACTTCTTCCCTTCAACTGCCTGGATATTTCCAGGAGGAGAGTGATAAATCAATATTTTGGGTTTATTCCTGGATTCTTTTTTGTTCATCAGCTTAGAGATCCTTTCCTTTTTGCTTTTATCTTTAAATATAAAAGGAAATCCCCAGCTATAAGAATCGATCTTCACATCAACTCCTAAACGGTCTAAAGCCAATGCATATTCCCTGCTTGCAACTCCATACCCGGTTGCATCCGTAACCGGACCTTTCCAAATAACTTGGTAATCGATCAAGAGTATCCCCTCTTTTATTTATTTTGGAGTACACACAAAAAAGTTATCGCGTATACAATATAGCTTATTTCATTCATACCTATGGCCCCATTTAATTGCTTCGTCCCAGGAAGTAGTAATACGAATTTTATCTACATCATTTATGACTGAACCCAGTTGTACTTCGATCACCTCCAGTGGTGATAAGGCTTTGATTCCATGTCTTACACCTGAAGGAATCTTGACTACATCTCCAGCTTTTACAGCAAAACGCTTATCGTTTAAAATCATTTCTCCTGAACCTGATATAATCGTCAGGATTTCCTCCCTTCCCAAATGGAAATGATAACTAGTATTGCTGCCCGCCAAAAGCTTCAGGGACTTGGTTAAGTTTTTCATTCCTTCACCGGATTCTGAGAAATGTAATATTCTATAGCTGCCCCAGCGTTTTTCCTCATACATTGGTCTTTCTTTTTTGATGTTTTCCTTTATGTTTGAGGCCCTGTCTTTATCTGCAATAAGAATTCCGTCAGGTCCAGCTGCAATTATACTGTTGTGTATCCCAATTACATGTATAGGTATGGATAATTCATTAATGATATGAGTGTTTCTCGAATCTGTAGATAATTGAGCATTCCCGATAACCTGGCTCTCTAGGTGTCCAGACAGCGTTTCCCAACTCCCTAAATCTTTCCATAATCCAGCGTATGGAATAACCACTGAATTAGGTGTCTTTTCTGCTACCTCGTAATCAAAGCTAGTTGCTGGAAGCTGATCGTACTGAGCAAGTAAGTGTCTGTAATCTGTAGGAAGGTTTTTATTCGATAAGTTAGTAAGCATAAAATTCAACGAGAAAGCAAAAACCCCGCAATTCCATAAAGCATTTTTCTGTATCAAATATCCAGCTGTTTCTTGACTGGGTTTTTCAACGAACTGAAGGATAGGATAATAATTTTTGTTATCTTTTATTTTGGGGACAATGTATCCATACTGGTTTGAAGGTTTAATAGCTGCAGCACCCAAAAGGGCTAGATCGGCTTTTGATTTTACGAGGATATCGGGGACGGATTTAAGCAGCTGAAAAAAAGCCGGTTCTACGAAAGAATCCACAGGAACTACACATATGATTTCATGAGGCTCTATATGAAGCTCCGAGTAAAGAAATGCCGCCGCTAAGGAAATGGAAGGAAAGGTACCTTTTTGTTCCGGTTCCTGCAGGATTGCGATTTGATCTCCAATTTGATTGTTAATGATTTCTATTTGGTTTTGACATGTAACGATGTGTGTCGAAGAAAGAAGACCGGCAGATTCTAATTGTCTGCAAACTCTTTGTACCATAGACTCACTCTGTCCATCCTCGTCTTTTAGCAGCTTTAGGAATTGCTTTGATCGTACTTGGTTGGATAGCGGCCAAAGTCTTTTTCCCGAACCGCCTGACAACAAAAGGACTCTCATCATTTTCCCCCTCACTCAGAATTAAAAATTACAATAAAGAAACATACATATAATTGGATCTAACCAATCCATATCCTTAGGTGTATCCCTGCACGTTTATTTATCATGATACAAGCAGCCCCATAAAAGGGCTGCCTGCACTTAAGGATTGATTGAGCTTGTATTTATTAGTCATCCGTGAATCAGTGGCTGTGTCTTTTATCTACAAGAACGAAATCCTTGAACCGGAAAAACGTAACTGGGTCACCCTGCTCAAGTCCAGGTTCGGAAGGATTAAATATACTGCCGCCAACAACAGAGATTTCAAGAAGACCGCTTAAAAGCTGAGAAGAACGGCGGCTCACTTTAAAATCTCCTTTGGCTGTAACACGTAAGACAGCATTTCTTTCACTGTTTCCGGAACCAAAAGCACCAGGTATATTCCTTTCAATTCTGGTGACTGAATTCGGCTCAACTTCAAAAGTTCCTAAATCAATTTCCCTCTCACGCAGATTTCTAAAGACAGTCACACTGCCTCTTGATGAAGCACTAGGCTGAAGAGCAACACCTATTTTTACCCTTGCTTGAAGTCTCTTATTAGTAGGGTTTTTCAAGATAATCACTACCCTATCATTTTCCCTGCCTCCTTGAAGCTCTGAACCAATCTCTTGTGGTACAAGAAAAGGACCGGTCGTAATTGTTACTTTTTTCTTCGTATCCATCTTGACACTCCTTTTTCCTTTTGATAATCTTTTTTACTTTCCAAAGATTAAGTAAAGTGAAAGCCATCAACTTCAGGCCATACTCTCTTTCTCTCTCTAACTAGTAAATGCAGACAACTCATAAAAGGAAAGGGCGAAACAAGCAGACTTTCAACCTATTTTATTATTTTCTAGGAATTTTGGGATTATGGAGGTTTGTGGGAAAGATATAATAAGTGAAAATAATAGAAAAAGGAATGCCAAAAGTTAACTGACATTCCCAGAGATTTTTCACTGATACACAAAGCTGCCCAAGTCCACTCGTGCTATTTGGTAATGTAAGGCCGGAAGTCATCTGTTCTATTAATAAATGACGATTTTTTTAACAAAACCTCATTATCAGCACTCCAGGTATGATGGTTCTTTTTTGCTTTTCGCACACAAACATAGTTAAATTTATCCCCAGAATAAATTCGGAAGCTGTTTTTGACACATTGCCGCAAAAATACTGTATCTTCACCTAGATTTAATTTTTGAAATTTTATCTTATCAAATACAAATTTTTTAAATATAAGTGTTGCTCCTTTTATACCCTGAGTAACAAGCTTGTTTTCCCGGCCGGGATTGTTGACAGCGAGGATTTTTTCATCCTCGAAATACATGAAGACCGTTCTTTTTCCTATAATGTCAGCATTAGTTTTCTTAAAAGTCGGAATGGATTGAACCAGGTAGTTTGGCCCGTAATAATCATCATCGTCAAATTTTGCTATATAATCATACCTCGCTCTTTCAATTCCAAAATTCAAACACTCTCCAAGCGTAGTAGCTTCAGATAGTTGATAAATAGAAACATTCTCAGACAGTTTAGCCCGCTTTTTCCATTCTCCCTTATCCATATTGCTCGCATTCAATATAATAATCATTTCTTTCTTTTTCCATAGTTGACGATCATAGTTATGAAAAACGTTTTCCATATATTCATTTCGCATTGTACAACAGATAATAGATACCAATTACTACTCACCCCTTTATAAGAAGGAACACTACAATAGTGTATGAGAATAATATAACAAGTGCCTGAGTAAAGAATCCCTTTTTACAGAAAAAAAGCACTGAAACATTCATAATTTCAGCGCTTTTTCGTTTATAGGCGGTACCCCTTGAATATTTTTTGAAAGGAAGAAAATGATCATGAACAGCGGTAAGACTATATTATAAAATAGATTTAATACTAACTGTGCTATAGGGTGGAGAGCAAATCACTGTTCAAAACTAAGTATTACTATGAGTGTTTTTTCATTTTTAAAGTATATATAATCTCAGGTAAAACCATGATATTTTTACTACTTATTTACATCGGTGTTAGGAAAATATACTCAACATTTTTATGGCTTACAGTGGGAACACATACTGTCATTAAATCTGCGATTTTTGATTGGAGTTCTCTTACCTGCTGTTCATGATCGTTCTTTTTTAAAAACATAATTTGAAGTCCACTCAAAATACTAAACGTTTATATTAAATTTATGCTCAATTTTGCTAACTGGTTTCTCCTGCGGCTTCGAAAAATAGTAACCTTGATATAAATCATATCCCATTTCATGGAGGAACTGTAAATCCTCCTCTCTTTCAATTCCTTCAGCAAGAGCCAAAGCGTTCATTTCATGGGCCGCCGATAATACTCTTTTTGCAACGGCTTGTTTGGCTGGATCGTCCTTTACACCATTCGTATATTCAATAGCAAGTTTTACGATGTCTGGTTCCATCTGAGCCAGCTTTTTCAGATTATTAAATCCAGTGCCTACATCATCCAAGGCATATTTAAAACCATGGGATTTATAATAGTTTAATATTGTTTTCAAGTGTTCGAGATCTTTAACTTCGTCTGTTTCTACCACTTCAAAGACAACCTGTTCAGGTTTAATGTCCAGCTTCCTGATTAAATCAAAAGTGGTAGATAGACAGTGCTCTGGAACATAAATAGCAGTAGGAATAAAATTAATAAACATCAATTTATCTTTTACTTCTGCCCCGTTTCTTACTGATTGCATCCTGCAGACCCTATCGAGAGAAAACAAACGGTTTCTTATCCTCGCTGCTTCGAACATTTTAAAAGGGGGGATAATACCGCCTTGTTCATCCACACCTCTTGAGAGAAGTTCATGCCCTACTATATCGATCCTTCCATTTTCCATACTCACGATTGGCTGATAATGTGTCCGAAGTGAACTGTTTTCAATCAAGGTATCAATCCAGCTGGCTTCACGCTCTGCTTTGAAAGAATCTAGTTTTCTTATTTGGTGAAGATCTACCAGTGGATCGGATAGCTTCGATAATACGGCAAATATATGATCCACATCCATATGGGCCTCTAAATAATCTATTAGATCATAAAATACCTTTTCTTTTAGCCAGAGCATTCTTTCATTTAAATATTTCCAAGAATTCATACTATAATCTTGAAAGTAGCCGAATAAGTTTTCAGCTGTATTGCTGCCTGCAAAATAAACAGTATATCCTCTCTCAACAGGCAGGCACACGTCACATCCCAAATCATCCATCTCCTTATATATAGGTGCTCTATAAAATGATATAGGTCTTTATTTCTATAATACTCCATATTTACCATTTTTACTAAACAATAGAATTAGCCACTATAGAAAACTACTATTGCAGGATAGAATTTTTTGTTATGTGAAGTTTCATTTCATTTTATCAGGGTATAAAAAGATGTTAAGATAACTATAAGCCTTTGGATTAAGAGAGGAACTGTCATGGGAATTCTTATTGTTGATGATAATGAAGCTAACTTATTTGTAATAGAAAAATTATTAGGGCGAGCTGGATATACAGACTCATTGTCTTTTACATCCGCACGGGACATGTTTACATATTTGCTTTCCGATAATCCCTTTATTATTGAAGAACAGGTTGATGTGATTCTAATGGATATCATGATGCCGGAAATGGATGGAATCGAGGCCTGCAGAAAGCTTCAGAGCATTCCCCATTTAAAGGATATACCCGTCATTTTTGTCACTGCGTTAGAGGATACCACTAAAGTAGTAGAAGCCCTGGATGCAGGTGGAATGGATTACGTCATGAAGCCGATCAAGAAAACGGAACTGCTTGCCAGGATTCGTGTGGCTCTCCGCTTGAAATACGAAAAGGACTGGCATAAAAAGCAAGAAGAAAAGATAAGCAACGAGCTGGAACTGTCCATGAATGTACAGACAAGCCTGCTCAGCCAGCCCATTTATAAAGATAACCTGGTAATGAAGGCCTCCTATTCACCCGCCTTTAAACTTGCAGGTGATATGTACTATTGGTATAAGATCGATGAGAACCGTTATGCTGCCATTCTCCTCGACATGATGGGCCACGGAATATCTGCTTCTCTTGTTTGTATGTTCATCTCCTCCGTCTTAAGAGATTCGATCCGGTCTAACCCCGACCCCGAATATGTCATAACGGAACTAAATCGATGGATGAATTCTCTTAATATACATAATCAAAAAATCCCGTATTACTTTACAGGCATTTATTTGGTCATCGATATCTGTGAACATACGATTGAGTATATTAACGCAGGGCACCCAAGCGGATATGCTTTGGTCGATGGCAAGCTCCAGGATATGGCGAGCAGCACTTGTGCCATCGGTTTCTTTGAAGAAATTAAGGCAGAGAAAAAAACGATATCCTATACCGATTCAGCCCAGGTTCTTGTTTTTACAGATGGAGTTTACGAAGCTGTCGATAAATACGAACAGGCTGGCATTGACTATTTAAAAAAAGCTGCAGCCTCTTACATGCCAGAAGCTAGAACGGCTGAACCGCTCGATTTGATTTTAACAGCGGAACAGCAGGCCTCTGCAAGTGATGATATGTGTGTGGTTTTGATTCAGTGTCAATAAGAAAAGCGGAGGACGGTGCTTTTCACAACTATATATTCATACACGCTGCATGATGTTCCAGCTACTATGGAGAGACCTGATTACTTGAAAAGCAGACATCTGAACGGCATAAGAAAAGCGGTGGTAAAAGGCCGCCTTTGCCTTTTAACAGCGATTGGCTTATGACCGAAGGTGTCAGTCCGAAGCTAGACACCAAGAAAAGCGGAAAGCGGTGCCTACACCACAAATCTGATTATTCTCTGAATGTAACTCCTATCTTATATAAACTCTGAGAATTTAAAGTAGGCAGACATCCGACAAGCATAAGACCAGCTGGCTGTGGGAAGAGGTCTTCTTCCCATAGACGGGATGGCTTATGTCTCGAGGATGTCAGCTGGGAGCTGGCCACCAAGAAAAGCGGAGGATCGTGCAAAAAATTGAAAAATCGTGCATATTTTACGAAAATCGTTCATATAACTCGATAATCATTCATATATCGTAAAATCGTTCATCACCTCTTGTAAGGTTCACTAGGGTATTGGAAGTGACACTGTTAATCCGCTCCCTGAAATCACTAGTGGATGGCAGCCGGTAGATCCAGCTGTCCGGGCTCAGTGTCTATGTATTTGCTGATCCAAAAGTATAAGAGGATGAACTCGGGCAGGCTGAGTTTATATACCTTTATTTCGCTTAGTGAAAAGTACATATAAAACGAAAAAGCTCAGAGCAATTAACTCTGAGCTTTTTATTCTGTATATTCGTCGCAAAATTAATAACTGGTTTTTTTACGGAATAATTTCTGCTGAGCATTGAAGGATTCAAAAAGAACAGATTCATTGAACCGTATGGATTCCTTGCTCCCAAGTCCCAGGAACCCGCCAGGACTTAAACTGTCATTAAATAGTTTAAAAACCTGCTGCTGCAAATTAACATCAAAGTAGATAAGGACATTCCGGCAGATAATGATATGAAATTCATTAAATGATCCATCCGTAACCAGATTATGCTGAGCAAAGACAATGCTTTTCAATAGTGAAGGATCTAAATAAGCTCCCTCACTATCGGCTTTGTAGTATTCCGAGAAGGACTTTTTTCCGCCTGCCGACATGTAATTCTTAGTATACAGCTGCATTTTTTGAAGCGGAATCATACCCCTCTCGGCTTTTCTGATCACCATTTCATTCATGTCAGTTGCATATATTTTGGCTCGACCACCTAAACCTTCTTCTTGAAGGAGGATAGCCATAGAAAAGGCTTCTTCACCTGTGGAACATCCTGCATGCCAAATCCTTATTTCGGGGAGTTCCCTCAAATAAGGAACCACTTCTTCTCGAAATGCTTTGAAAAATTCAGGGTCCCTGAACATCTCTGTAACGTTGATTGAAAAGTCACTTAGTATTTTAGGAATAATGGTGTCATCATGTATGACTTTTTCAGTAAGGCTGGTGATATTGTTCAGCTTCTCCAGATACAATCTATTTTGAACCCTCCTCATGATAGAGGAACGCATATACTGCCTAAAATCGAAGCCTGTCAGCCGATAGATAGCTAACAGGAGCAGATCCAACTCCATATCGTCTTTATTATGAACTACCATTCTGCTTAACTCGTTCCCTCCATTTTCAAAGCTAGGACAGCCAGACCTGCATGGCAGATAATAGCTGGTCTAATTTCAGCGGCTTGCTGATATAATCCGTTGCCCCTGCCTCAATGCACTTTTCCCTGTCTCCCTTCATAGCCTTGGCTGTAAGTGCTATGATTGGAACATTGCGGTCCATGGCCCTGATCCTCTTCATGGCTTCATACCCATCCATGACCGGCATCATAATATCCATCAATACAATATCCACAGAATCAAGGATCATCATTTTATCAATACATTCGGCTCCATTTTCTGCAGTAACAACATTCATTCCTTC
The DNA here is from genome assembly GCF_002863585.1 of Peribacillus deserti. Lineage (GTDB taxonomy): Bacteria > Bacillota > Bacilli > Bacillales > DSM-1321 > Paraperibacillus > Paraperibacillus deserti_A. Next base: position 47,386 of record NZ_PGUY01000050.1, read on the forward strand.
TTTTAGAAGAGCATTTTTTAATGCAAAAATATTTCGATGATCGTCATCAGCCACAACTACAGTTTTCCCGCTCAACACTGTAGGTAAACTGATTTCAGGCTCTACAATTTCCGTCTGTGCAATCACTGAGGGTTCAATTTCTGTTTGTGCCGCGGCAGCTGTTTCAAGTGCTGCAGCAGCTTGAACTTCCGCTGCTTCTATTTCTGTGACAGCCGGCATTCCTCCCGGCAGGTTTGGAATGATAATAGTAAAGGTACTTCCTTTCCCTTCCTGGCTTTCAACCAGGCATGTACCGCCTAGAAGCTGAGTAAATTCCTTGGTGATGGATAAGCCGAGACCTGTTCCGCCATATCTTCTCATGATGGCGCCATCCACCTGCTGGAATGCTTCAAATATCATGAATTGTTTATCTCTTGCAATTCCAATTCCCGTATCACTTACAGAAATTCTCACCCAGGTATCTACCTGAGGTGCGAGTCTATTGAATTGTACTTCCTCTGGCTGAGCCTTTTCTACGTTGATACTTACAGATCCTTTTTCGGTAAACTTAAATGCATTTGAAAGAAGATTTTTTAATATCTGCTGTAATCTCTGTTCGTCCGTGTAGATGATCGGGGGAACATCAGAATTGAAATGAATCTCAAAATCAATGTTCTTTTTCTTAGCAGTCTGTAAGAAGTTCCGTTCCATCCTGTCGATGAATTCATTCATGTACACTTCTTCATAGCTGACTTCCAGCTTTCCTGCCTCAATCTTAGAAAGATCCAGAATATCATTAATTAAATTCAACAGATCCTGTCCGGAAGAATGAATGACATTCGCAAATTCCTTCTGCTCTTCTGAGAGTTCATAATCCGGATCATCAGAAAGCATTTCTGAAAGCAGGAGTATACTGTTTAACGGAGTACGAAGTTCATGGGACATATTCGCAAGGAACTCCGATTTATACTTAGAGCTAAGCTGAAGTTCCTTTGCTTTGTCCTCGAGCTGTTCTTTGGCTGCCTGCAGCTCTTCGGATTTAAGCTCAGCGTCCCTTGACCTTTCTTCGAGCTGTTCGTTTGTCATCCGCAGTTCTTCGGTCTGGCTTTGCAATTCCTCAGATTGAGCTTGCAGTTCTTCAGACTGTGATTGTAATTCTTCAGATTGTGCCTGAAGCTCTTCTGTCTGAGCCTGTGACTCGATCAATAATCGCTCTACTTCCATCCGGCCCAGAATATTCGTGATGCCTATTCCCAGTGTTTCCAGCACATTTTCTAATAGCTTCTGTTCTTTTGAAGCAAATTCTCCAACACTTGCAAATTCTACTACACCCACCACTTCATCTTTAAACATGACAGGTGCAATTAAAATGCTGTTCGGCTTCACTTCACCAAGTCCCGTTGACACAACCCGGTAATCAGCAGGAATGTCGTTAAGGAGAATCGGTCGCTTTTCCTTAACACATTGGCCAATGATTCCTTCACCGGAAAGAAAAGACTGTCTTCCAGCATGGTCTTCACTTTCAGCATAAGAAGCGGCTTTTTTAAATACTGGCTGCCCATTTCTATCATCTTTCAGGTAAAAAGCAGCCAGACTAGCACCCATGACTGGAGCGAGTTTTCTGATGAACTGTTCCGCAAGTGCATTGACTGAAACATGGCGGCTATATATATTGACAATTTCTACAGCATTAGTTTGAATCCAATTCTGCTCCTGGATTTCAGATGTGTATTTCTGCTCCTTCGCATTGTACTCTTCAATCGAAGCGGCCATTGAATTAAAGGCAACAGCTATATCGCCAATTTCATCTTTAGTCTTCACCTGAATTCTAGGAATCTCAGACAAATTGGTATAATCGACATTATTCATCACCTTAGTGATTGAATTAATATTGCTTACGGTACTCCGGATTACCCAGAGCATGACTGCTACAATAAGAATTAATGCCAGCACTATTACTGCAGTTACCGTCCATATCAGCTGATCATACTTTTTTGTAGAATCTGCAAGAGTTTCCTTCATTAACGATTCTTGATAGACTTTAAATTCATCTATTTTAAGAAATAGATTATCCCTGGAAGCCTGTTCCTGATTGTAAATAGCCTGGAGTTCGCTTTTGGAAGCTTTATTCTGAAGCTGTCCTGCAATATTGGATTCCATCTCGGAATATTGATCATAGGCATCCCGTACTTGTTTTACCAGAACTTTTGATTTATTCCGGTTTAAAATCGTTTCAAGTTCCAAAAGCTTAGTATGAATCTCTTCGCTATTTGATTGTGCTTGGAAATTTTTTGCAGCATGCTCTAGTTCTTTATCGCTTGCGCTGAACAAACTGACTAATTCCCTGTCATTTTTATAAAGCATTTGTCTGATTTCTGTTGCCTCATTCACTTTATGATATCGGTCCTGAACAATCTCGAGCATGTTCGCCTTAATGGACTGCATCATCAAAAGAATTACTGATAATAAAAGGAACATAAAAAAGACGGTTAAGCCTAAGCCTATGAATTGCTTTTTTTTAAAGCCCACACATTTTCCTACCTTCCCAATATTTAGTTTTATGAATTTTCTTTTACACCTTAATATATCAAACTTTGGAACTCACATCCACTGGTACAACCTTGCCCCCCGTATGTCTAACTAGTTTTTTACAAATGATCAGGCCGGCCGCAAAATATGCTGATAAAAAGGGCTGCCGAGACGTTTTCGACAGCCTTTTTTGCTTTCCTTTACAATAGTAATCGGACCTGCTTCAGTGAGGGATGGAGTTTCTTGCAAGAATACAGACCGAAGTTGGTAAAATCGGAACTATCCCACCAAATTAACAGACAACGCATTAAATTTAGTTGGAAAATTACTACAACCTAAGTCTATCATAGGTCATTTGAGTTGAGTACGAACATCTTTCAACAATCCTATTATTGTGCATATATGTAAAAATTCATTCATATATTGCCAGAATCGTGCATAAATGCCAAAAATCATCCATATATCCCCATAATCGTGCATATATGCAAAAAATCATTCATATATTAAAATTCATTCCTTTCCTATTAATATATATAAGGCCGTTCAGTAAAAAAACGCCCAGCATTTACGCTGGACGCTTCTTCTATTCTATTATTTTCAGTTTTAGTTTACTCCCACAGCGTTAAACGCATTGGTAACTGATGTTTTTTCTGCACTTGATGCCCCGTATAGATCGGCAGCAGACTGGACCAGAGCTGCTTTTGCCTGGGAGAATGTGGAGGAGGATGTTAAATAAATCGTGTTCGCACGATAGAAAATCGCTCCTAGTTTATCTACCCCGATTCCTTGTACAGTCACTCCATAATGAGTGCCGCCTGCTGCTATCAAGTATGCTGCCTTGTTGATGATTCCGCTGTTTGTGTGTACTCCGCCGTTATCGGCTGTACCTGTATAACGTTTGGAGTAGTGATCAGGATCTCCATATGCTGCCGGGTTGGACATGGAGCGGAGCGCATCGCCTGAGATAGAAGGTGTATAGATATCTTCCCCGATATTATAGTCCGCTTTGGATGCTTGATATTTAAATTCTACAATTGTCCCGAATACATCCGAAATGGCTTCATTAAGAGCCCCGGATTGATTCTGATAGACTAAATTGGACTCCGACGACGTAACCGCATGGGTCAATTCATGTGCGACAACGTCAAGACCTCCAGATAATGGAATGAACGTAGAGCCGTCACCGTCTCCGTAAACCATTTGAGAACCATTCCAGAACGCGTTATTATATCCGCTGCTATAGTGTACAGTCGATTTTAACGCTGCACCATTTCCATTATAGGAATTACGATTAAATGTGTTCTTATAATAATCATATGTTTTACCTGCATAATAATGGGCGTCTACTGCAGGAGCATCATAGGTTGCATTGAATAGATTGTCTGTGTCGGACCAAAGTGTTCCTGGCAAAGTGCTGCGATTATTTGCATTATATGTGAATATGCCACTGCCTCTGGTATTATCCTGAAGATAATAACGGCCGCTTGATAAAGTTGTATTCAAGGATACGGAATTCTTGGTAACTCCAGTACCCGATCCTACAGCGTTAGTACCGGTAACTTCATGTATCGTATTGTATTTATTCAGGATTTTTCCATCCTTGACCGAGACAAAGTAAAAATAGTTGCCTGGTTCAGGGCTCAAAAAGTTTAAGTTAACTTTGTAGGCATAATCGGCTGTATTTTCATCTGTAAATACGACTAATTCCGCCTTAGGATCTGTCTCATATGAAGGAGAAAAGCCCAAATCAGTTTCGGCAATGTTGATCGCTTCTTTTGGTTTAATTCCTTTTTTCTCTTTTCCAGCTAATTTACTGTCCAAATCAGCCACGACCGTACCAGAAACTACATTCAGCACGCCTTTATCATTAATCAAAGCAGACTGAGTTGAGCCGAATACAGGTACTCCCGAAAAAGTCTGCTGCAGTTTTAACACTGTATTTCCCAGTTCATCTATACTCTTTTTCTCTATGATAAATGAGTCCTTTGCATTCTTTTTACCAAGTTTGTAGGACTTCTTATTCTGATCGAAATAATTAAGTATAATTTCTTCAGCAGAGCTGCTCGAAGCATTTGTTAGATCACCGGAGACAAATTCTACTGAATTTCTTTCTTGATTATACTTTTCTACACTCAACACATTTTTTGCAGCCATAGCACCTGTTTGCGGAAATGCTGAAACCATAAGACCAAGTGACAAAACAGTACCTGCTAAGAATCTTTTTTTCAAAATAGATCTCTCCTTCTCGACTTTTCATTTTTTTTGATCCATTTGTCCTTCAAACCTTCGATCCTTCCAGCCTACTAAACTGGCAGCAAAAAATGTGTTCGTTATCTTATACATAGTCCTCCTTTAATTTTCTTAAAGAAGATTATTCAGGGTTTCCATTTATTTATCCTTCTTCCTAAAGTTGGGAAAAACTGTAGAAAACTCATAAGATTTCTGCGGATTAAGCAGGTGGATTTTCCTAAGAAAAATGTCGAAACAGCTCGCCAGTTCTTGGGAAATAAGGGAGCGCCCCATTGGGAAATAATGTGCGGGATAACGAAAAATTAAACGTAGTAACGAAAAAAAATCATTAAAAAAGAACCAGTTAGATTGCAAATAACAAGTTCTTTATAAAGTAATAATCAGTAACCTTGAAGGAGGAATTCGTAAAATCTCTGCAAGCTGCACTTGTATCTATTTTAGAATGGGTATGATAACATCTACTCATATATCGACAAGCAGTATGTTTCCTAAAAATAAACTTTATTTTTAGGAATGACTAAATTTTCCGATAATTTGTGATATAATCTAATTAGAATTTACTTATTTAAAGGACTTTCGACTTTTCTTAGTCATCCCGCATCTAAGGGAAGGAGTTTAAGAAATGGAGAAAATTAGCGTTTTTTTAGATGATTATAGGAAGGCTCCCGATGGCTACGTACTGGCAGAAACGATGGATGAATGTATCTCGCTTCTCTACAGCTTTGATATTGAGCATCTTTCTCTAGATCACGACTTATTACATAAAACACGTAATGGTTTTATGCTGGTACAATTGATGATTAAAGAAAAACTATTTGCAAAACGGATCACGATTCACTCTGCCAATTCAGTTGGTGGCAAAGCCATGTATAACCTTTTGAAGCAGGCACAGCGCGATTTAATTCTTTCTGATTCTACTATTGTGTCCCTCAGGCCGCTCCCGCTTCATTTTTTTCCTGCCAATGTCATGAAGCATTATCTAGAGGTAATATAATAATTCAAATCTTCCAGATCACGATAAGTGGTCTTTTTATTTTAGAAAACTATTAAGCTGCCAGTTTGCAGTGGGATGTTTCTCACAAATTTGTTGAATGTACATTCATTTTTACTAAACAGAAAACGGCTCCCGTTAAAGAATCAACCGGGAGCTGGTAAAGAACTGCTGCCGCAATTTTTTTGGCTCTTCTAAAAGATTGTTGTTTTTTAATAAGTTTTCTGAATTAACCTATTGTTAAACAGGATGATAAGAACGTAAGGTGCGGGACTCCTTGTTCCAGCTGCAAGCCTACTTTATCAGATGTCTGCTTTTCTTTTAGTGTTTTGCCTCTACTAAAAAAAGATCATCATTCAGCTTTTGGATGGATCTTTTCTTGAAAAGCACCTTCCTCCGCGTTGCGATCAGGTGAGAAGGCACAGGCGAAGCCGAGTATGCTCAGGCGCCCGCCCTCTCGAGAAAGTGAGGATCCTTACGTTCCATTCAACCCCTTGGTTCAATTACAACAAAGCTTGCGAAAACAGCCTTTTTATTTATACAGAATATCATCTCTGAGTGAAGCCACTTTTGTTAAAGCAGTCTCTATGTCTGATTCAGCCACTCCATAATGAGCGAGGGCATCGTGAAGATGAGTTGCGATGGTATCAAAATGAGCAGGCTGAATATTCATTCCTTCGTGGGCTTTAGCCATTGACTTCCCTGAATACTGTTTAGGACCGCCTAAAGCAAAACTAATAAATTTTGTCTGATGGCGGCGCTGCTTTTCTATATCTGTATTTAAGAAGAAAGTATTGACCGTATCGTCTTTCAATACTAATTTGTTGTAAAAATAGTCTACAACTTTGGCAATGGCCTCTTCTCCTCCAACTTTTTCGTACAATGTCTGCTCCATGTTTACGCACTCCTCTTTCTTTCATTCAAATAATATAATACCTCCATTTCTGGTTTTCATGCTTGTAAAACGCTAATCTCCCCTAAAAAGTTAAAGAAGTAATATCTCAATGAAATCCGCATTAAACGCTATAGATGTTTTCACCTATGCTCATGAAGATGCGAAAATAATGATCCAAAATGGCTGGTTTGAAGAACCGCTTCAAATGGAAGAACAATGCAGCTCGATTAACAAGACAAGACAGCCGGAGAAACCGCCAGGCGGCTTCCCTTAAGATTCTTCAATTTTTTTGCCTTTGCTTTTATAAGGCTTCGCACTCTTTGCTTTATTTGCTCCTGCCTTCCACCTGTTCCAGCCCTTCTTCCCTGTTCCTCTGCCCGTACCGCCTTTCGCCTTTCCTTTACTCAAAATAACCACTCCAGTACACATGCGGATTTTTTTTATTGTACCCCCTAAAATCAAAGATTATATCTTCAATTTCAGCCCTTTTTGCTGCTCCACTCTTCGCATATTCATTCATGAGATCCTCACATCCGATTCATTAATCTCATCTGCCTGCTGATTAAGTACTCCATGTGTATTTTATGATTGAATCACAAACTTAATTATTGTCCTAAAGAACAGGAAAATTGATTTCAGGAATAGTTCCAGAAAACGATGATGTGGTATTTACTCATTAAGATGGGGTTCATATAAAAGGGATTTTTGTAGAAGGAAGTGATTTTGGGGGCTTCGGCTCTCTTGGTAAGCAATCAGGGTAATAGGAAGCAACCGGCGTCCAGTCTCATCACATACTAAAGAGGCTTAGAAAAGGGAAACAAAACGTATTTGAACCCGTTACATCATTCACGATCCTAAACGGTTATTGATGGTCCCAATGACCTAAGTTCTAAGATTGGTGAAAGCAGGATGAACATTTTCCAAGCCACTCCAATATTATGGGTAAAAAAGATTTTCGGGAGTGAAGATTTTGCCAAATGCTTTAATACAGTCTTATATCAGATGCCTTCACTGTAAAAAGGTGTACCATGCACAATACTTTCGAAAAAGACTCTATGTTTGCCAATATTGCCGGGAGAAAAATTAAAGCTTTTTACAAAAAAATAAATAGAATCCTTATAAAAAGAGAGGAAAAAATTCCAGAGATTTTTTCCTCTTCCTTAATGACCTGTGTGCTTCCAAACCTTTTTTTGCATGATAAATGCTGCAATCCCAATAATCGCAACTAAAAGCAAGCTCACAAAAAAACCATAACGGATATTTTTTTCGAGTAATGTGCCGCTTATTGCCGCTGCTATCAAGAATAAGCCGGCAAACGCAAGAATCTTACCCCACATCTTCATTTCCAGTACTTTTAAGGAAGAAATGATAATCGTTGCCCAGTTTAATAAGATGAGGAGCCCTGCAGCTGTAGTAATGTACTCATATATTTTGCCAGGCAGAAGCAATGCCGTAATAATAGATGCAATTAAGCCGACGGTGGCCAGCCCTAAAGATGGAAGCGGTGTGTTCTTCCACTTTTTGATTTTCTTTGAAAAGATTTTTGGTGCATCGCCATCTTTCGAAAGAGTAACTAGCAGCGTTGTGACACCGAATAACGCTGCGGTCATGGTTGAAAATCCTGCAACAATGATGGCAGCATTAAAAACATGGGGAAAAAAATCTAAATGATATTGATCAAGGGCTGTAACAAACGGACTTTCCTTTTCATTAAAAGCACCATGTTCAGCCATCATTACAGCAAGTCCCAGAGAAATTACATACATGATAACCAGCAGAATCAGCATGATGATCCCGGCCTTTGGAGCCTCTTCCTTCTTTTTTAGCCTGGTAGCCATCAAACCTATTACTTCGATTCCTCCATATGCGTAATAGGCATAAATAAAAGAAGACCAAAACCCTTTAAAGCCTTCAGGAAAAAGCTCATGCCCCCCGCTTGGGATTCCTGGCGGATTTACTTTTCCATGAAAAAATCCAAACAAAGCCACTGCTGCCAGAATAATAAACATGATTATCGCAGCTGTTTTAACGATAGCCAATATATCTTCTACCTTGTCAAACCCCTTATTCCCTGTTAAAACAACGATTATAGATAAAATGGCATATCCAGCTGCAAACACCCATAGCGGGACTTGGGGGAACCAGAATCTCGAAAGAATGGATAAAGCAGTCAACTGGCTGCCCATGATGAGAATGTTTGAGCTCCAATAATTCCACCCGCAAGTAAACCCTGCCCATTTGCCAAAGGCTTTTGCCGCATAGTAACAAAAAGAGCCTTCCTGGGGGTCTTCGGCAGTCATTTTAGCTAATAAATTATATACGATATACGTACCAAAAGCTGCAAGGACAAATGCTAACACAATAGATGGACCAGTGGTTTCGATTCCGATTGCAGAACCGAGAAAGAATCCTGTCCCAATCGTACAGCCCACTCCTATTAAGGATAATTGCCACCATTTTAAGCTGCCTTGTTCATTCGACTTATCTTTTTGTGCGCACTGATTTGACGTCATAGGTTACCCTCCTCTAATACTTTAGGATTCGTTTTCTTCCCCCTCTTTATTCGATTTATTTAATGAATTTGGATCCATTCCGTGTAATAGAGGAGTATTTACATGTAAAAGTGATAGAATACCTTCGCATATGGTTTGTAAAGTATAAGGGAAGTCTGTAAATAGGCATAGTCGTACAGCAATAGCTAGACTATTTTTAACCAATCTATCAACAATGACTCTCAGATGTAAATCATCAGTATCTTCTGCGTGGTTCTAAGTATGAGTATGATTTCCGGTTTTTATGAACCCCTATGTGTGTCGTATTCATCCATCCTGCTCTACTAAAAATTTTGAACAGATTGATTTACATGTAACAGGAAGTGGTATATAAGACTGGGCAGACGATTAATAAATCAAATTAATGGCTAATTGCAGCAAGATGCACACAAGAAAATAATAATTGTTGCACAGTGTATGACAGATGAAAAAGGTGGTGAAAATGGTGTTTGATTATACGTTAAATTTTAAAGAAATTGATTTCCGCAAACAGCCCGAACTGTACCGCGTCGGACGGGGCGAGCAGGGTGTACTGCTTGTTGAGCCGTATAAAAGTGAAATTCTGCCATATTGGCGTTTTAAGACCCCGGAATTAGCGGCAGAATCATCAAGTAAAATTTTTCAATTGTTTCTCGATTATAAAGACAAAGAGGATTTCGTAGGGATGGACATGGCCAGAAAATTCCTGCAGATGGGATATACGAGGGCACGCCGCTATACCAATTATAGAGGCGGGAAAAAATATAATAGTGACGGAGAAATAAACGAACGCCAAAATGACCCGGTGAAGGCCGAGTCAGCAGCAATTTTTATGGAAAAATGGAAGCTGGCAAGGGAGGATGAAGACTACCTTGCTTTGAAAAAAGCCCATCAAAGAAAATATAGATGAAAGTGTTCATATAAAAAACGGCTCCCATTCCCTACTAAAGATCAATCATTTAAAACACGTACATACTGGAAGTGCCGAGCATATGCAGCTTCTTCTATATCTTAAGGGCAAAGAATCCGCTATTTATAACACATAAATTCTCAAATGGAATGGCATAAGCAGTTTTTTCAAGGACATAACTTTAATGTCTCAAACGTTATCTGATCGTCCATCCTGAGACCAATTCTATTTCTAAATAACAAATTTAAGTCACTCATCAACAACTCCCCTTCCCTAACAAAGCTTACAAAGGAGTTAAGTATATTCTCGATTAACTGTTCAGCAGATAGATGATTCATTCTCTGAAGAACTTCCCTTTGTACCTTTAAAACTCGTCCAGCCTCTGTTCAAACATTTTTCCTGAAATGGAAATTTCCAATCTCAATGAGGATCAGATATACCTTTTGACTTAAAGAAGATAAATTCACCAAGCTCACATTATTCATCATAGAAAAAAATGAATGAATTTCAGAAACAGAATTGAAACGGCGACTCTGACCCAATGATTATAGCATCTTTAGCGGGTATTTCCTTCCATTTAGAATCGGCACCGACTGCCCTCAGAATATAATAAGATAAACAACTTTTAACGATCTAAAGTGCTGATATATGTATGTAATGGTTTTCTCTTGATTTTTAATACGCTAAAATTTAAAGGGAATTTTAAAATAAACAATCAAGAAAATGATAATTAATAAAGATAATATATAGGAAGGTAAGGGACGAAAATGATGAAGTGCAATGACAGGGAACATGACCATATCAAACAAAAAGGAATACCAAAGGGTCCAGCCATAGTCATAAGAAATCTTATCAAGTTTAAGCAGTACCCATTCGACACTGATATAAATTCCTGACCATAGCAATATGTACATACCGCGGGCAGCCCATCTCTCTGGAAAATGGGAAAGAAATAATAAGATGCTGATTGGCATAGTGATTAGCGCGTATACAATAACGGTCATCTCTTTACCGTACAGCAGGTCAGGGTGAAATTTCCAGAGAGAATGATCTTTCACGATATACTCATAAAGCAGGCCGCCAGCCGAAATAAAGAGCATGCTGGCATGGTAATCTCTCCATTTTTTCCATTCTGCCCACCTTAAGGATGCGATAATAGTAAATATTGTGATAGCAACATGCATGTTCGATTCCCTCTCGAAGACCTTTTTAAGGTAGTGTGTCCATTAGGCGATTAACTAACACCCTTCATTTAACACATTTCATCATAAAGGCTATAAAAAACAATCTAGACTGCATACCAGACAGTCCTGAAAAGATACATGATCTAGATAAATTGCTGCAAAACCTGCCCCTTTCCATCTGAGGTTTCTATGACAGCGTAAGCCCCATTTATAAAGGTTATCTGTGGGGGAACATGGCCGCAATCAATGTCATAAATCAAAGGAATTTGCAGTTCTTCAGCGATTTCTGCATAAACATCTTCCAATGTATAGCCATCGACAGGATGGTTCACAGCGCTTCTGCCAAATAAGATCCCTGAACAATGTTCAAACCACCCGGCATACTTCAGCTGCACCAAAGATCTTCTAAGATCCGTTGTAGACAATTCACAATTTTCGAAATACCAAATAATCGATTCTCCCTTAATATGTTGATTATAAAAGGAAGAAATATCGCCATATGGTGTACCCGCCAAATGTCTGATTACGTCTATGCATCCGCCAAGCAAACGCCCTTGCATTCTGACCTGACTGGTACCATTTGTTTTCCATAGTGTATCTTCTGTTAAGTGAAACACACATGGTGAGGGATTATTATGCTGCCATTCCTTCTGATACTTTAGCGAAGATTTCTGCAGAACGGCTTCTCCTTTTGGAGTGGATAATACAGTTTGCCACATAGAAGTGACTGGATCGGAGGACTCTCCTCTTAAGTCTATAAGATTGGTTCCATGGGCCGTAGCCATGCCGGTCTTTAACGTAATGGCCAATAGCAGGACACTTATGTCTGAATAGCCCAGTACCCACTTGTCCTGGAGGTGTTGAAAATTAATATGTTCAAGCATTTCTATTAAAAGCTCTCCGCCCCAGGGAGGAATAAGAATGTCGATCTCCTCGTTATCCATCATATTTGTAAACTCGTCAGCCCGTTTCTTTGCTGATGATGATTTAGCTTTTTCCTGAGTCCATACGGTTTCTCCTATAACGATATGGAAACCTTTTGCAGTTAGCCGTCTGCCCGCAAGATTAACCAAATCGTGCAGTTCGGCCTCAACACCCGATGAAGGTGCTGTCACTCCGATGGTCAATCCTTCTTTTAAACGGGGATATGTAATCATTCGAATCCATCCTATTCCATTCAATTTGTGTGAGTATGCCTATGCTCTGTAATCAAAATGTTAGGCAACTGTTATTCTTATTGAAAACTATCATGTTATGATATAGGTGAAATGTTACCGAAATTTATGCCTCAAGGAGATTTTTTAAGTATGGGATTACAACGTGAAAATGAAACATTAAAGCAAGAAATCGAATTGCTGAGAACTTCTCTTCACATTGCTGAGACAAAGGTCCATTCTCTCAAGAAAATGTTAAAAGCAGAATATGAATTGTCTCCGGATAAACCAATGAACTATCATACAATTGTCGGGCTGGATCAATTAGCTGACAATCAAACAGTAAAGCGTGAATTTAAAAAGCTTCTGAAAGCCCTCCATCCAGATCGCGGCGGGGATGATCGACTGTTTAAAGTGTTTAGCGATCATTATAGTAAAATAAAGGCTTGAGCCAAACGGACCTTAGCCGGCCGGTTTCTTAAATCCCAATAGATAAGGAAGAATATAAAAACATCCGCCATGAAACTTGTACTTAAAAAAATCAACATCGAGTTATCCTGACTGGTACTCTTTACACTTCCAGGAATAGGCTCCTTAAATGGAGCTTTTAGTATACTATCGAAAAAAATATCATCATATGCATCTTCTGTTTTTTCATCTACAACCTGAATCATGCCGTTTAGACCTCTAATTGGTACCAGAAAATCTACATCTTTTCTTCTTTCTAAAAATAGAAGGAATTTACCGCCTTCAGCCTGGAATTCTTTTGCTCCTCCTGTATTATGGATGTCTATGGCCGCAAGTGTACTTTCCGGAGAATCCCCCTTAAAAACCTTCGTTACTTCGAATGGATACCCCTCGAAAACAAATTCACTGGTATTGGGTTTACATGAGAAGTCATAGGTCCCTATGACTGTAAGAACAGATTCTTCGATAACTTCCTGTGGACTCATGGGAATCCATTTAGAGGCATATGCCCGCGTGTGAATCATCAGCACAAGCATACTGACCATAAGAAATATTACATATGTTTTTCTGATTAGCACCCCCTGCTTGATAGTATTCAGCAGTTGAAAAATATCTTGAGAGAAACGGGTTTTACATGTGGGTTGGCATGCTGCAGGCTATCAACACTTAACAGCAGGGATAAAATGCAGCTGCGTCCTCAACTTTTTTTATTAAGTAGATATCATTTCATGGTATAATAATAGGAAAATCTGGGAGGTTTATGTGTGAACGGAGATGCAATTTTGGCTGTTTTTCCATTTCTTACGCTGCTCTTTTATATAGCACCTGTCATATTCATCATCTGGTTTTTAGTAAGGATGATAAGGCTGCAGGAAGAAAAAAATAAAATACTTCGGAATATATCTGAAAAACTGGACACCCAAAGGTAACTTGACCCAAACAGAAAGAGGATAGGCTCTTTCTGTTTGGTCTACGCATTTCATCAGTCTCCTACACTCCTATTCATATTTTAGCATGTTTTTCCACTTATAATGACCTCTTTTAACCAGGCTTACCACTTCGATTATAGCCCTCGCCGCAAATTAAAAAGCATTGCTTTATACAATGCTTTTGCCGCCCTTTTATTAATCTTTTTTATTTAGTCCAGTCTTTGCTAGTGCCTGTTTTAATGAACTGAATGTAGGAAAAGGCTTGTGGCGTTGATACATAAAAAAAGCAGCCAGAGGCCGACTAGACGTTTAATGGGTAAATCTATCTTTTCTTAACCTGGTGGATTGAACTGTTTATAAGGAATCAAAAAAGACAAGAGAATAACGAACAGATTCAATAGCCCGATAAAAACACGTAAGCCGCATAGATCAATTCTATTCCTCACACAATTACATATTGTCTCATTTCTGAGCATCCCGGCTCCCGAACATTCTCTGAATCTGAACCTCTTTATCATTAATGTTTTTATATTCAAAAAACCCAAGTCTATTTCCCCAGGGGTCTGTAAAACCGGCCCATTTTACCGGCACTTCTTCTCTTGTATGTATGTCAAAGAATGAAACACCAAGCGCACTCATAATTCTATTGCGTTCACTTTCAATATCAGTCACTCCTAGTCGGACTGGTCCGCTCCCATCCGATGGAATCCCTCCAGCCACCTGCAGCCAGCAGCCCGGCACAAGCTCCCATTCAGCAAAACCCTCATGAGGAATAAGATCAGCGTTTCTTTTTAACAACGTCTCATACCATTTATATCCTCTGTTAAAATCGGCCACTCGAACCTGGATCGTCATCTCATAGATCAATATATCTCCTCCTTTTTTAGCTCCTTTCTTAATCAATTCTATAAACTCCGCAATGAATCCTTTCTGATATCCGTCTTTTATAAGGCTGTTTTCGTAAATTTGTTGTTATTGAACCAGGGGGTTGATTTTCACTACAGGATGCTCGCTTTCCGCGGGGCGGGCGCCTGAGCCTCCTCGGCTTCGCCTGTGGGGTCTCACCTGATCGAAAAGCGGAGGACGGTGCTTTTCAAGAAAAGTTCCATCCAAAAGCTGAATGATGATCTTTATTAAAGTAGAGGCAAGACACTAAAAGAAAAGCAGACACCTGATAAAGAAGACTTGCTGATTGGCAAGCGACAGCGAAGACAGAAGCTTAGTCGCCCTTACCACGCTTGAACGGCCACGTCCTGTGGCCCCGCCTGGCTTGCACATCCTGTGCTTCGTGCGTTAGCCCGGCATAAGACGAGCGGCAGTGAAAGGCCGATTTTGCCTTTTAATGGCGATTGGCTAGACCCGCAGTGTCAGTCCGGAGCTGGACAATACCCGCTGCTCCCGCAGGAGTCTCGCACCTTACGTTCCAATCAACTTGTTTAACAATAGTGTTGGTTCACAGAACTTATTATAAAACACCAATCTTTTAGAAAAGAGCCTTTTATAAAAAGAAAAACCGCTAAAAAGCGGCTGTGAAAAAGGGAATATTGATTATGCCTTCTGCACCAATATGTTCGCTGAACTTATTGCTTTAGAAAGAGTAGATTTTATTGAAATATTGTCGAAAGAAAGTCCCAGCTGAACTGCAGTTTGGGCAATTTCAGGCCGCAATCCGGAGAGAGTGGTTTTCACACCGATTAAACTTAATGCTTCAATCAGCTGGAAGAGCTGTTGGGCAACCATGGTATCAATCATAACGACACCTGAAAGATCTAAAAATAGATGTTTAACCCCTAATCTGGAACATTGTTCCAAGGTATTCTCAAGCATGAATTTTGCACGTGAGGTATCCACATCGCCCACAAGCGGAAGAAGCGCAACATCGGCATTGAGGCCGATGACTGGAGAACTTAATTCCATGATTAATTCCTGCTGTGCCTGAAGTTTCTTTCGTGAATATGTCGTATGTTCTTCCGTAAACCATACGATGATCTTTCCAAAGGTTTTCATCACGATTTGATACCAGGAGGCTACTTCTCTATCAGAAAACTCATTTTTATGAAGTGCAGCAAATTCATTGATTAATTCAATATATTGATCCTGTGTCCTGAAGAATTCCCGGTGGATATATTGAAGAGGTGTACCTGAATGTTCTTCATCTTGTGCGGTTTTGACAATCCACTCTTCCAATCCCTTGAAAAATTCTGCCTCATCCTGTTCAAAAACCTTAAAGAACCTCACATGAAATTCATTATTTTGGTGTTTTACTGTATGTATAACCTCAGGATCATTAGAAGCATATACACCTGAGGGATCTCGCTTATCCAGGTTTTCATACCAATTTTCTGTTAGCTGCCATGATTTATCTATCAAAAATTGATATAACTCATTATTTTTATGCATAATTACTCTCCTAACCCCAGTCGAATTAGTATTTTATATGTAAGCCTATTCCATTGTATCGCACTTGTAATTTGATGTCGATATCCATGAAGAGCGTAGATTTTATCAGTTAACATAAAAAAACAGAAGCGGCAGATTCTGCTCCTGTTTTCTATTTTATAATGCCAATTCTATAATCCTTTGGTAATACTCTTCCTTCGTTTCAATTCCCGTTTTGCTGGATAAGCTTCTATTCAATTTGAAAAATTCGGGGTACATACTGGCCATTGTTTTCATAATTTCTTTAGGATTCCTTCCACAAGCCCAGCTGTCCAATAAGGATAACTGCCACTCTTCTAAACGGCTCCTGTAACCTTCCATTTTAGACCAGACTCCATATGAGCAGTCTAAGAAGATTTCCTTTTCCATATACCATCCTGAGGCGATAAGCCACCTTAATTTATCCAAATTGGATAAAGCGTAATAGATTTCTTCCCTCATTACAGAGCGATACGTTTCGTGAATATAAGCAAGTGCCTTTCCCCGCCAGAATTCTACATCCCCGTGGGAAGGCTTATAAATCAGATTCTCAGAATCCTCAATGATTTTCGTAACAATTCCCTCTGGATCATACAGGGCTTCAATCCCTTTTAACCAGAGAGACGGAGTAACTTCGTTCAAGGTTTTGTACCAGGTATCAACTTTTACAAAACACTCATAATGGGTCACGATAACCGGAGCGGATGGAGAGTTCTCTTCATAAAAAAGAACCTTGCCCCATCCTGCTGAACGACGGCGTTTGTTTTCAATAAATTCTGCCCTCGCATCAGGCCGTACGATAATATGAAGATCAATATCTGAATAAGAATCAAAATTTCCCTTTGCCAACGAACCACTCTGGTATATAGCTAAAACCGCTGGATCCCCGCTGAAATCCTCAAGCGCAGCTGCGAGCAGTTTACTTCGATGCAGAGGAAGCCCTGCATCACGTTGACTATGCCTAGAAACGAATCCCACACATACAAAAACATCTCCTTAGTATAAATATTTCAAGCCTGGTTTTATTACATTCGCTTTGCTGACGTATTAATCCTTTTATTTGACCTCATTTATTTATAAAAATTTGCAGCCCGGCTGATTTCATCAAGCTGCTCAGTTCCTTTGCTGTAACATCTTAGTATAATTGTTGTTTATGTTCCCCATGTTTCCCACTGCTCTTGGTGAACGTAAGATACCGACCTACTACAGCATAGCGGAGAAATGGTCCATTTTTTATCGGAAAACCAATATTTTTTTGCGTATGAACCCATTTTGCCCAGCCGGAATCCGCTCTCTGTACTTTTGGTATCGCTCCTGCCAATTTCGGGCTCTTCTTGCAAAAAAACCAGATTTACCAAATAATAAAGTGGTAGTCATCATGATCGCAGCAGACATTTTTATTGTTTTCATATGTATGTAGTACCTTTATTCATAATTTTATTGGCTAGATTCATGGTAACAGATATTGATAATCATTTTCCAATTAAAATAAAAAAATTCAATGGCTGCTAACGGCTTGCCCTGAAATAAACCAAATATTACATGTAATTTCTTAATTAATTCCAGCAATAAGAAACCCTCCTAAAAATCTTAGGAGGGGACATGAATTTATTTTGTATTCATATAAGCTTCAATGTCTTCTACTGACCTGATGATGTCAGCAGATAAATTTTCATGGCCTTCTTTAGTTACCAGCACGTCATCTTCAATCCGGATGCCGATTCCTTCTTCTTCAATATACAAGCCAGGCTCCACCGTTATCACCATTCCAGGTTCTAACACTAGATCCCTGTATTTACCGACATCATGTGTATCCAAACCAAGAAAATGACTGACTCCATGATAGTAATACTTAGTGATTTCGCTTTCTTCTTGTATTAAACCTGTTTTCAGGCACTCCTCGGCCAGAACTTTTTTCGTATGTTCATTCAGGTTTGCAAAAGCAACTCCCGGTTTAATCAGTTCAGTGGTTTCTCTTAATGCCCGCAGCACAATGTTGTAGTACGTTTTTTGCTTTTCTGAAAAAATGCCTTTGGCCGGGAATGTATAACTGATATCGGCATTATAATATTCAAATTGAGCGCCTAGATCCAGAAGCACGAGGCTGCCTTCTTCAATATCAGCGTCATTGTCTTCGTAGTGAAGGACAGTCCCATTTTTCCCGCTGGCTGCGATGGTATTAAACGCATGGTGTTTAACTCCTTCAGACTTTAGGACAAAGTCAAAATGAGCTTCTAGCTGATATTCTTTTTGAACCTCTCTTGCATGGCTCATGACATTTAAGATGCCTTTTTGTGTAATTTCAATAGCGCGCTTAATTTTTTCGATTTCCCCGGGCTTCTTATAAACTCGCAGCTGGCAGATATCTGGGTATACATTTTTTATAGCAAGATATGGATAATTAGCCTGCACTTTTGAAGCAAATTGCTGCGCTTTCGTTGTAACAGTATCCAGTTCCCGGCGTTCAAGGTCTAAATAAAGACTGGTATCCGGGTTGGCAAAAAGTATTCTAGTAAACAACGTCTCGAATTGGTCGATGTACTGAATGGTTTTTATACCGGATATCTCAGCTGCTTCATCCTTTGAAACCGTCTTTCCTACCCACTTTTCCATGATAGGATCTGACTTTTCTATGAACAGAAACTCTTCTGTTTTGTTACTTGTTTTATGAGCTAAAAATATAATATTCGGTTCGTCAATACCTGTTAAATAATAAAAATTGCGGTTCGGAACAAACTTGTATGCCTCATCTGCCGACTTTTGCGGAGCTTTGCCGGCAAATAAAACAACAAGTGACTCCTCCTCCATCTTTTCATATAAATCTCTTCGATTATGTACATAAAAATCCTTTTGCATGACGTTACCTTCTTTCTAATCTCTTAAAATAGCAATATAAATAGCTGCAGAGTCAGGGCCGCATTTCTATTTTCACCTGTGATTCGACCCTACCCTATTATGTAGATTCCCATACTGAATAAGGAAAGAAGTAGACTTGAAGCACTCCCTTTAAGGCTTTAATTGACTTCCTCATCAGCTGTTCTGCGGCCAATATTCAGGGGAATACTTTTATTTTAGTATTTATAGACTCTCAAATAAAGAAATTTCTTAGTTTTTAGATAAATGGTATTTGTAAAAGATGGCTGGAGATTCACTTGGTACTTCCCGAGGTTAACACTTTGTCAAATCTTGTTCAAAAAGTTTTCCGGGTTTTATAGCCCAACTACATACCACCTACTTGATAGATATAAAAGAAAAAGCCGCCGCCTGGCAGCTATTTGATCAGGATGAAGTCCATTCTCCTCCATTTACATGGATCGTCTGTCCCGTCACATAACGAGAATCATCAGAGGCGAGAAAGACAAAGGCAGGGGCCAATTCGAAAGGCTGAGCCTGCCGCTGCAGAAGGTTATCCACCAGAGGTACCTGGTCAGCAGAGAAACTGGATGGAATCAGCGGTGTCCATACCCTTCCCGGAGCAATAGCATTCACACGGATGCCCTTATCAGCAAGATTGTTTGCAAGTGCACGGGTAAATCCTACGTTAGCACCTTTTGTTGCTGTATAATCGATCAATTGCTTATTACCTGCAAATGTCACGACAGATGTAGTGTTAATAATAGAACTTCCCGCTTTTAAGTATGGCAGTGCGGCCCGGGTAGTGTAAAAATGAGAATATATATTCACTTTGAATGTATCATCGAACTGTTCATCTGTAATATCCAGCAGACTTAATTGCTGAAACTGAATACCAACATGATTGCAGAGAATGTTAAGCTGTCCCAATCTTCCTACGGTTTGTTGAACGATTTCCACGCACTGCTGCTTATTTCTTAAGTCCCCCGGCAATAATAAACACCGCTGGCCTAATTCTTCAATTCTGTTTTTTGTCCGTTCAGCGTCTTCGTGTTCATCTAAGTAAGCGATCGCAACATCTGATCCTTCCTTTGCGAAGGCGATAGCTGCAGCTGCCCCGATTCCACTGTCCCCTCCTGTAATGAGTGCAGTCTTTCCCTTTAATTTCCCGCTGCCTTGATAATTCGGATTTTCAACGATCGGCACCGGCATCATCATTTTCTCCACTCCAGGCTGCCGGATCTGGCGCTGTTCTGGAACGGTGACCGGCACGTCTCGGTACTCTGTAATCTTCCCATAATTCGGGTACATCGGATAATCCTGATGCTGCGGCTGGCTCTCCTTATTTGGGTCATCGTGCTGCGTCATGAGGTCCCACCTCCTGAGATAAATAGTCTCCGTTACCTTATGTCAGGCGGGCTCATTCCGTGCATCGGAAATCTAATAATTTGATTAAGAAAAGGGGACGACCTCCATTCAAGCCTATGCTGCATACTATATGCACTGAGGGGAGGTTTCCATATGAATTACTTCGAGATGGATCCAGAAATTAAAAACTTACTGATTAAACAATCATCGGAGAAATCTAATCTTTTATATAATTCCAATCCATATCCGTACCAAATCCCGAAAATCGGTCCCAGACCGCCTTATTACCGTAAACCCAGGTATGTACTGTATTATCCAATTATTTAGTGTGCAGGAAACTTTTCAGCGTTTTATTATAATATTGGCAGTTGAAAAATGAACCGAATAAAAACACGCATCAGTAAGCCCAGGTTGTTCCCATTGCTGCAGGAGATTTGCGCTGGCTTAAGTAATTACTGCTTTTTTAAAATGGAGGAAAACCTTTTATTGGCTTTAGGTTCTATCAGATCCACAGTCCCCTTCATTAAAATTAGTAAGAAAATAGAAAAACCCCTTTGAGAGGGGTTTTCTCTAGAAGGGGTCGGGAGGTTTAAGGTTTGGTCGAAGGTGCATATATATTACTTCGTCATCAGTTAGTGAAGATTGAAGGTGCTTATGCTTTTACTCAGGCAATTACAGGATGTCAAGTCTGACTAATAGTGCAACTAGAAGCTGAACAAGGATCTGGATGTTTACAGCCACTTGAGTATCCAGCGTTTCTACTGTAATGTTTCTAGAGTTTTCAATGATCGTTTTTTGGCGGGTAATTTGTTTAACCTGTGAAGATTGAAGAAGCTCTTGAGCAACTCTCTCTGCTCTGCCAGCATCAGCAATTGAAATGTTGATGAGTACTACGATTGCTGCCTGAAGTGCTGCCTGAAGAGAAATTGCAGCTTTAGTGTCAATAGTAGTTACTGAGATATCACAAGAATCTTTGATGAAGATTAGTTCTTCAGATAGCTGGAATTCTTTTTTAGTCTGAACGGCCTCTTGCTCTACAGTTTCCTCATGGCACATTGGGTGATTACTGGTAGGATCAAGAGCAGACCATCTATCGTTACATACATCATTTCCTGCTGACCTATAATATTCTTGGTTCATTTTTTTTCCTCCTGTATCCAAATTAGGATAGTATTTAATAGGTAGGAAGAGTACGGACACTCTTCCTATTTATTCTTATCGAATACTTTTAACGAACTCAGGTCATTCTCGGTGATGTTTTCCGCCTTAGTGGTGGATTTTTCCGGAGTTGAGTTCGTACTAACTACACTCGTTTCTGCATCAGTAACATTCTTGTGTAAGTTTTTTAGAAAATGATCAGCTTGTTTTTTGAGTTTTTTGACCGTTTTTCTTAATTCGTGTTTTTCCTTATCTGAAAGATTCATAGCCTTTGTATCGATGCCATGCTTATTTAAGGTGTTGGACACAAGCAGCCCCATTAACTGGGCGGTAGTGTTTTCATGTTTAGACTTTTTCTTCGACATTTTATACCCCTCCTTTGTTTATTCCCTATTACCTTATGTATACAGGCTAATTGTTGTGTTAAGGCAAACGTGTAATTTTATGAATCTATAGCCTAAAGTTTTGAAGATAAGGGATCTCTATATAGTCGTGCAGAAACCAGCGTGCTTGAGACTCAGTCAGTCAGCTAATATCCTTGATAAGCAAGCTTTTTCATTACATTAATCCTGCATATACGGCTAGAAGTCTAACACCCGTTCTTTTACAAAAAAGCAAAAAAGCGATTCCTTGGATAAAGAACCGCTAAAAATGCTTTTCATTTTCATTCTATATCATTATTTTTCATACAGGATTCATCCTGCTGTCTGCTGGGCACCCGGGTATTGGGAGCAGCGGCTATTGGGTGAGTCCGTCCTCATTTGAAATGGGCTGGATTTCATTTGTGCTGCCTTTTTTATTTTTGGAAGCGTTATTCTTATTTTCGAGCTCATTCAATTGTCGCTGTACGGATTCAGAATTTTGCATCCTGCCTTTATTTCGCTGTGCCATATTTCCTTCCTCCTATTTCATATTGATTCAACATATAGGATTAGGAAAATATGCTGTTTTTATGTGAACAAAAAATGAATTATGGCGTAGTTCGTCATTCCTCGGTCTTCTGAACTAAAATTGCATGTAAAGGGATTCACAATACTTTTTAAAAAAATAGATAACCCGGACGGATTTAATATGTGATGGTTAGAAGGGGTTTAAATTGTTTTCAGACTTACCTAAAAAATCTTATACTTTTAGTGCCTAAGGCCTGTAAAAATTGATAGAGTATTCTGATATATTTATTCATATTACAACTTAAGGGGGGCTACATTTTGTTAAAGGTTCTATCTACTTCTGCTCTATCACTAGCATTAGCAGGATCTCTAGTCCTGCCGGGTCTGCAATCTGCAGAAAAAACACTGCCGGTAAAGAGGAATTATGACCTCGAATTGGCTCACCACGTCGGAGTGGCACCTGAGTTAGCCGAGTAGGCTAAGAAACTTGGCATTGATCTTTCCAAGGCTGATCCAGCTGAGAAAATCGCCGCACAGGGAACGAAGTTTCAGCAGGCTGGCGGCAATCATGTAACGAACAAACCTGCTACAGGTGATATACCAGTTTTGGTGCTCCTGGCGAAATTTAAAGATGGCGATGAGCCTGTCGGCGACTTAAAAGGACAAGTACCGGCCCATATTTTGAAGACTTAATTTTCGGAACCGAATATAATCCGTATGAATTAGATTACTTCAAGCAGTATGCGAAATTTAATGGCGAAGAAGCTCCTACAAACCGGACAATGCAAAATGCTTACAAAGAATCAAGCTATGGCAAAACAAATCTGGTCCGTAAAGAAAATACTGATTTTGCCTGGGTGGAGCTTCCAAAAGGAGCCTCGTACTATCTTGATCAGGAGGGCAAATACGCTGAAAACGGTAAATACGTGAATGGAAACGTAAATGGAGATGCACACACTGGAGAATTCGTCCGTGACTTATTAAAAGCAGCCGATGAACAAGTTGATTTTTCCCAGTACGCTGAAAATGGCGAAGTTCCCAATATCTTCGTTATCCAGGAAGGAACAGGGGCTGAATGGAGCCGGGATCCTGGTCAATTCTGGTCTCATAAATGGAGCCTGCTAAGCGCCCTTTACTATGGTAAATATTATGAAACAGGTAAACCGGCAGACGTTTATGCTGGCATGTCTCAATCGGCTTGGATCGACAAAACAGTGGCTGAAGACATGACATATGACGGCGTATTGGTTAATAACTACAACAACCAGCCAGCTATCGGCGGAAATGTTGCCGGCTTTGATGCTGCAACAAATACTTATAAAGAGGCTGCAAAAACTGGCCCATATCCAGCTCAGACCGGTGTTTATGCCCATGAGTTCGGCCATGCATTAGGTCTTCCTGATTTCTATGATACGGTATACACTTCTGAAGGCGTTGGAAACTATTCTATGATGGCCGGTGGTTCTTGGATGAGCTCCCCGGATGCAAACGCCTATTCCGGCAACTCACCAACACATTTTGATTAAAATCTTCTTAGGCTGGGCTACCTAAAGAAGTGAAGCCTGAGGATGGCGTGCAGACGATCACACTGCCTGCAATCCACAAAGCTCCCGATAAGAACGGCATTGTAAAAATGGCAGTACCGGGATCAAATGGTATGGAATACTTTCTATTTGAAAATGTGCAGCAGGACGGCTTTAACAAAGGATTATCCAACCAAGGGGCAGGCTCTAAAGGATTATTGGCATGGCATGTAGATGAAAACGTTCTGAACCTGTATCAAACTGCCGGCTTCCGTCCTAACAACGTTGAAAACTGGATGAACAAGCGGTACCAGTATAACCAGTCCGAGACTGCAAGCAACGGAGAAGTAGTTACTCACTACGGTTTATCCGTACTTCAGAAAGATGGATTATATGAGCTTGAGAAAAACCAAAACCGCGGTAACGATGGTGATTTCTTTAAAACAGGCTCCGCATTAACGCCTGTTTCCGGTAATGTCCATACTGGCTCCTACTATTTCTGGAAGGGCTACAGCTCTACTCCAGCAGACTCAGGCATCCATGTAACAAACATTAAGGAAAACAAAGACGGTTCCATTACCGCAAAATTCTACTACAACTTTAATGAATCTACAAAATAAAACAGCGACCCCGAACCTTGGACAATTAGTCTCAGGTTCGGGGTTTTTTTCAATTTATTGTCCCTGACGGCGGATTCTCGCCGCACCGCGTTCATTGGATCTTTCGTCATTCCCGCCATTCTTCTCTGCTACAAAAACCTGATTATCCTTCGTAACCTTAGCACCTTCTGGGAAGTTATCCTTTGTTTTCATTCTTTTCACCTCCTGTTTTATTTTGTACCTTTAGGAAGGAAATATTAAAGAGACGTTGTCTGCATTTTAAAAAGGAACTCCCTTTTTTATGGAAGCTATGTCAATGGAGTATTTTGTATAAATGGCTTAACTCCAGGCAATCATGTATTCTAAGCATTGCACTTTTTAATTCCATTTCGCAGCAGCCTTAAGCGTAACTTCCGTTCCAAGGATTTCTTTTGCCTTCGGATTGCATCTAGGTCGTTAAGCCTTTCTGCAAAGCTTCATAGAATGACAAAAAAAAACAGACCGGGTACGGTCTGCCATGATTATACTATTCCCCTAATTCTACATTATGGTACACTTGCTGGACATCTTCTAAGTCTTCTAATGCATCAATCAATTTTTCAAATTGAGCCTGTGCATCTTCAGGAAGAGTCAGATCGTTCTGGGCAAGCATTGTTAGTTCAGCAACAGTAAAGTCAGTGACTCCGGAATTTTTGAAAACTTCCTGAACAGCATGGAACTGATCTGGTTCTGAATAGACGATGACTCCATCTTCTTCATCCAAAATGTCACGCACGTCGACATCCGCTTCCATCAATAGCTCAAGCACTTCATCAGCTGTTTTACCTTCAACACCGATGACAGCAGTTGCATCAAACATATAAGCTACAGATCCGCTGACACCCATATTTCCGCCATTTTTCCCGAAGGCAGCACGAACATCTGAAGCTGTACGATTTACATTATTTGTCAGT
Organism: Peribacillus deserti; assembly: GCF_002863585.1. Taxonomy (GTDB): domain Bacteria; phylum Bacillota; class Bacilli; order Bacillales; family DSM-1321; genus Paraperibacillus; species Paraperibacillus deserti_A. The sequence continues at coordinate 72,968 of NZ_PGUY01000050.1, forward strand.
GCATCTACGATGATCATGGATCCATTCGGACCAAAACCTTCATAACGAAGTTCATCAAATGTTTCTTCAGATCCGCCCTTTGCTTTTTCGATAGCCCGGTCAATGATCGTCTTTGGCACGCTGTATGTTTTAGCACGTTCCAGTACTACTCTCAGTGCCTGATTTGATTCAGGATTTGGTTCACCCTGCTTAGCAGCCACATAAATCTCACGGCCAAATTTGGCATATATTCTGCTTGTGTTTGCATCCTTTGATGCTTTCTTCTCTTTAATATTGTTCCATTTGCGGCCCATAATGAACACTCTCTTTCAACTTTGGTACTTTAATTTATTATGGATTCCCTATTAAACGAGGTAACATCCATTCACAAATACCATTATACCGTAATTTGGGCTTCAGGTGAAAGTTTAATAACTATAGAGAGATGTTTAATGACAAAACCTTTTTTCGCTTTTTTTAAAGGCTGTTTTCGCAAACTTTGTTGTTATTGAACAAGGGTTGATTTCCACTACAGGATGCTCGCTTTCCGCGGG
>NZ_PGUY01000051.1 GCF_002863585.1 Peribacillus deserti
GAACAATAATAAACAGTTGAAAACGAAGGTAGAGTATTTTACACAATATTGAGGACTTGACTTTTATTTCCAGAAAGATCAGCACTAAATCATGTTTATTAGCCTAATTCCAGTGAGATTAGCCAAAGTTCTTTAGCATAACTCCAGTGAGAACTGCATTAGCCAATGTTCTTTAGTATAACTCCAGCGAGATCAGCATAAATCAAATTACTTAAGATAACTCCTGTGTGATCAGCATAAACCAAATTTCTTAAGCATAACTCAAGGGATATCAGCATAACTAACCTTCCATAAGCATAACTCCTGTGGAATCAGCATTGCTCTTTTTCCCTTAAGCATAAACTTCTTATACTTAAGCATAAGTTCCTAAATCATAAGCATAAACGTTTAAAACTCAAGCATAAAACTCTAAAAGATAATCATAAAGCTTTCTTCACTAGTGTGGTTTTGATATTTCAAGCTGTTAATCGGTATAATTAGCATATTTCTCTAGTTTTTTGCAGCTATCGAGTAATCAGCTTCATAAAAGTATCTTCTCAGGGGCTAAAATCCACGAAAAGAAGCAAATTTTTCTGCTAGTCCTTATTCTTCAGAATCGACTGCCGGCACGTATGCCTTGTAACCTTCGAAAGCTCATAAATTTGAATTCCTTAAGTATCCCGCTCCCATAACAAGCAGCTTATTTCCATTCTAGCACAACACCTTCAAAGTTTTACAAATACTCAGATAATATAAGCTGTCACTTTGAAAACTGGCACAGGACAAAAACCGCAGCTGATCTTATGATTACTGCGGTTCCAATAATTTATTTATTGGATAAGGCTACATCATCCACATATACGGAGGCTTTTCCGTTGCCGTTTACAGCTTCACCTTGATTCCGATGGATTTCATCTGTCAAGGCCCCAAGAGGAGTCCATTCCCAAGGAGCTTTTCTTAACCCCGCTGGAGTCCGCCACTGTCACCCCGCTGTCATGACATTCCCAATTGTTCCCTGTCTTAATGTACAAGCGCACATTCGCGGTTCCTAAAGATAGCTTTACCTTTGTGCTGATTGTATCAGCTGCAGAGAGATCGGCCGCCTGTACCTTTATTAATTCAAAGCCGGCTGTTTTCGTTTTCGAATGTGGATTGAAGTGACGCTATTGCCTCGGCGGCTTCCTCAGAAGAAATGATAGGTGCCGAAGCCCCAGCCTGATTCTGCTCGAGTACCCATCCTATCTTATCATTAATTAATATTAAACTATTTCTTTCACCTGCTATCCCGGCCCTATTTAGGCGCTGAAATAATTATAACTTTAAAATATAACTATTAAATTTCACCACTAATTACTCCTGTAATAGACCCATATTACTTAACTTATAAATTTATTTAACTTATAAACTCTCAGTATTAAAGTAAATGATTTTTCTCAATTATAATTTTAGAAATGGTGTAATCTAACGATTGTTTCGATATAATTAGACATTTAAATAGAATGTTTAGGAAAGCAGGTTTCATGTGAGAATCCAGAAATACATGAGTGAAATAGGATACTATTCAAGGAATGAAACAGATAGATTAATCAAGAATCATAGAATTTTGGTAAACGGTTCAATATGTGAGCATAATACGCTTGTAAATCCAGGTGACTCTGTATTAATAGATAATCATCCCCTGCCTGAAAAAGAAAGACCAGTGTATCTCGCACTGAATAAGCCAATCGGAATAACCTGTACAGCTGCAAAGGAAGTTTCAAACAATATCATAGATTTCGTAAACTATCCCACACGTATTTTCCCGGTTGGAAGATTAGATAAAGCATCTGAAGGATTAATTCTCATGACAAATAATGGTGATATCGTAAATAAGATCCTGCGTTCAGAAAATGGCCATGAAAAGGAATACCTGGTGACAGTAGACAGGCCTGTTACAGAGGAGTTTATTCAAAGGATGGCAAATGGGGTTGATATCCTGGGAATAACAACTAAGAGATGTGAAGTTTCTCAAATAAACGAATACGAGTTTCGAATAATTTTAAAACAAGGACTTAACCGCCAAATTCGCAGGATGTCCAAGGCACTGGGGTACAGAGTGGTAAGACTCGAGCGTGTCAGGATCATGAATATTATGCTTCAAGGAATTGCTAAGGGCGATTGGAGGGAGCTTTCTAAAGGTGAACTTGAGGAGTTGCTTACACAATTGAAGTAGTTTTTCCTCCTCTTTACGCTAGAAGGAGGTGCCTTCCTGGCGCAAAAAGCCGATAGGATCTCCCATGATTTATGATGGGACTTTTATATGCGGTTGAAATACTTTAATAAAAATATAAAAAACAAACGGCTTTCACATGGAAGCCGCTTGTATCCGGAGCAGCCCTGCTGCTCTTTATTTAATTGACCCGTTTAAGATTTCTTCAATACTTCGCAATTCTTCATCTGTAAATTCCAGGTTATTTAACGCTGCCACGTTTTCTTCAATCTGACTGACTTTGCTTGCACCTATTAGGGCTGAAGTTACCCGGCCGCCTCGCAGTACCCAGGCTAGGGCCATTTGCGGCAGGCTTTGTCCTCTTTCGGCTGCGATTTTGTTTAACTTTTGGACCCGTTCAATTACTTCAGGTGTTACCCGCTCTTCCCCAAGAGCTCCGGTTGATTTGGCAGCTCTTGAATCTGCAGGTACGCCTCCCGCATATTTATTTGTCAGCAAGCCCTGCTCTAATGGGCAGAAGGCAATAGAGCCGACACCATTGTCCTCTAATACGTCCTGGAGACCGTCTTCGATCCAGCGGTTCAGCATGGAGTAGCTTGGCTGATGGATCACAAGCGGGGTGCCTAAACGGTTGAGGATTTCAACTGCTTTTGCCGTTTGTCCAGCACTATAGCTGGATATTCCTACATAAAGGGCTTTTCCCTGGCGGACAATTGAATCAAGTGCTCCCATTGTTTCTTCAAGAGGTGTATTTGGATCGGGACGGTGTGAGTAGAAGATGTCTACATAATCCAGCCCCATACGTTTAAGGCTCTGATCAAGGCTCGCTGTTAAGTATTTTTTAGAACCCCATTCCCCGTATGGACCGGGCCACATATAGTATCCTGCTTTGGTAGATATAATCATTTCATCCCGGTATGGAGCAAAATCCGTTTTTAACATTTCCCCAAACATCCGTTCAGCGGAGCCTGCCGGAGGTCCATAATTATTAGCCAGGTCAAAATGGGTTATTCCCAAATCAAAAGCTTTTCTTAACATGGCGCGGCCATTTTCAAACGTGTCCACACCGCCAAAATTATGCCAGAGCCCAAGAGAAATGGCTGGCAGCTGCAGTCCTGAGCGCCCGCTTCTATTATACTTCATTGTTTTATAACGATTATCAGCTGCTAGATAAACCATATAGATTTCCCCATTTCCAATCATTTTTACCTGCGAGAATTTTGCCTACACCTCAAAATGCTTTTCATTTGAATTCCTGGTTCCCGTTTCTAACCCGTGCCAGCCATTCAGACCTTCAGTATGACTTACATGTTCCACCCGCAGAAGCTGCAGGCCATTACCCTCCTAAACACTCATACCTTTATTCTTTGAATCTCCCAGTCTTTCTTTACCGTAGACAGCTATGAATAAGCAGCCAATGGCAGCAAAAATGGTGTAGATTGTAATAAGCTGTCCGTAACTGATCATGGATGATATGAATCCGAAAAGCAGATAACCGGTGGTCGATCCGATTTGTGTAGTATTCATATAGAGTGTTGTTGCGGTACCGGGTGCTTCAGGGATGAAATCTTGAAAATAAGCGATGGCGATCCCTGCTGTAATAGATATTTGAGCAGCACTTAGGATCTGCAGCGGATAAATCTGCCACGGTTCAGACACGAATCCGAATATTAAAAAGTAAATAAAGGCCAGGAAGTAGCCCACTTTTATTAATACGGAATTGTCCATTCTGGTTGCCAATATCCCAATGATTATCATCATGGGCACTTCAAAGATCGGTGCCACACTGAAGATGATCCCCACTTGCATTTCTGTTCCGTCAAGAACTTTGGTTACAAATTGAGGAACGTTCAGCATGTGAATGGATGACGCGGAGTATAGAAGAAAAGCAGCGGCCAGATTTGCAAGTATATGCGGCTTACCGATATACTTTTTAACCTTAATGGCTTCTTGACTGGGCAGTTCCTGCCGCGCAATATCTTTTAGTAGAAAAATAGCCGTTATGGAGCCGAGCAAATAACAGGCCGCCACAAAAAAGAATAAACCTTTGAAATCAAACACCATCACAAGCCAGGCTCCAAGTGCCGGCCCCCCAACCCATGAAAGAGCAAAAAACATCCGGAAAATATTCATGATCAGCGGTGTTTCTTCGTTGGGAACTTTAGCATGAGTAAGTGCATCCCTTGCATAGGCCCATAGCTGCGGAACGGTCGCTGCGGCACTGCCCAGCACGAAAAATCCCGTTAATGCAAGCGCATAGTAATTCCGCAGATAGGCAAAAAGGATATAGCCGATGGCTCCGGCTAGTGACGAATAAATCAGGATCTTTCTCCTGCTGAGCGTCGTATCAGACTTCTTAGCGATATAGCTGCTGATCACCACTCCGCCGACCGCCATGATTGTCATGAATAGACCAAATCCCATATTGCTCATCCCTACTTCATCGATGCCAAAGATTGAAGAAAAAGGGGCAAAGAAAGACATGCCAAGACCATAAATGATATTTAACAGAAACAGGACCGGAAGGGTGGGGATCCTCCAGATAAAAAGCAGTCTTTCTTTGAGAGCTGACAGGACATTTTTATTTTTCATTTTTTATCAATCCTAACTTTTTGGTAATCTATGAAATCCAGTCGCATAAATAGTAACATCGGTCATCCCGGTTAACATGGAAGCCTTTTTAGTGTGCAGGAATTCAATAGTTCCCAATATCCCCGAACCCTTTAATGCTAGGGCGATTGATTTTTTTCACGTTTTTAGAACCTACCGTTTCTCGCCATTCGTTTCAATTACTTCTTTATACCAGTAAAAGCTTTTCTTCTTTATTCGTCGGAGATCATGGTCTCCTTCTTCATGCTGGTTGACATAAACGAATCCATAACGTTTCTGGAAACCATTGAGCCAGCTGAGCAGATCAGTGAATGACCATACACAATACCCCATCAGTTCTACCCCGTCAGAAATCGCTTCCTGCATAGCTTCAACGTGAGAGCGGATAAAGTTGATCCGGTAATCATCATTCACTGTATCATTTTCTTCTAATTTGTCATATTCCCCTAAACCATTCTCACTGATCAGTATAGGAAGATTATAACGGCCGGTAATTCTGCGCAGGGCAATTCTGAGCCCTTCCGGATCGATATTCCAATCCCAGTTTGTTTTTTCAAGATTCGGATTCGACACCGTCTTGAATACTCCAGGAATTCCCCCATCCTTCGAAGTCCCTTTTTTTCCGGATGTATTCATTTCTCCGGAAGTTACGCCGCCTTCTAAAGGGTTTACTTCGAATGTAGTGGTCTGATAGTAATTCAGCCCCATGAAATCCGGTTTTCCTTCTTTTAATAACTCGAAATCCCCTTCTGCTACAACTGGTGCCAGATTGTTTTTTTCCAGGTAGCTCCATGCAGCCCGCGGATATTTGCCCCATGCATAGATATCCATCCACCAGTGGCTGTTCAGTTCTTCTGCATTTTCAGCCGCGATGATATCTTTTGGATTGGAAGATGCAGCATAAGCAGGTGAATACGCAAAGCTCGGTCCGATCTTCCCGTCTGGCACATACTTGCGGAATTCTTTTATAACACTTGCATTTGCTAAATTCGCATGATGGTTTACCTGGTAAAACAGTTTGTCATCTTTAACTCCTGGCGGGTGGGCTGCCATGCGGTAGCCGAGTCCTGTAAAAATATTCTGCTCATTTAAGCTGACCCAATATTTGACTCTGTCACCAAACTGTTTGAATAATTCCACACTGTAGTTCGTGAAGTCTTCGATGATGTTCCTGGATTCCCAGCCGCCGTATTCTTCCTGAAGCGCCTGTGGAAGATCCCAGTGATAAAGCGTAAGAATCGGCTCCACATTATTTGCCTTTAGCTCATCAATTAAAGAATGATAAAACTCGAGGCCTTTTTGATTGATTTCTCCTTTTCCATTCGGGAAGATCCGTGTCCAGGCAACTGAAAAACGATAAGCCTTCATCCCCATTTCAGCCATTAAACGTACATCTTCCTTGTAGCGGTGATAATGATCAACAGCCACATCCCCTGTTGTACCTTTAAAGGTTTTACCGGGAATCCGTACAAACCGGTCCCAGTTTGACACCCCTTTTCCATCTTCATTCCAGGCTCCTTCTACCTGATAGGCTGCAGAAGCTGCCCCCCATAAAAAATCACTTGGGAATGGGGTAAGTTTGTTATGTATCATATGTATCTCTCCTTAAATTTTAGTACCAAGGTATGCTGTCCTGCACTTTTTAGTTTAAGATTCAAAATATCTGACATCGTTTTCAAAAGGGAGCTGTCTAAGCGCTTCCACAAATAATTATATATGTTTAGTTTTAAATGCATATACATTTAATTTACAAGATAAAGAAAATACTTTATCCTTTTTCTCCAAATGGCCTGCGATAAACCTTATTTGTATATTTCATCATTTTTAACGGACATTTCTCGTTTGTGGTTGATTTCTTTATACCAATAAGCGGATTTTTTCATTCTGCGGTTCCTTCCTTCCTCCAAATCAATTTCGACCAGACCGTATCTATTTTTAAAAGCATTCATCGGGGATACATTATCCGTAAATGCCCACAGCATGTAACCAGTGCAATTTGAGCCCTCTTCCACCCCTTTTAGCAGCCATTTCAAATGCTCACTGATGAACTCAATCCTGTAATCATCCTGGATGATTCCTTCTTCATCTTTATTCGTGAATTCATTTTCTACTCCCATTCCATTTTCGGCGATAAACCATTCAATATTTCCGTATTCACCCCTCATGCGAAGGGCCATATCCAGCATGATCTGAGGATAGATCTCCCAGCCGCGGAAAGGATTCATTTTTCTCCCTGGGAGTTCGAACATTTCATAATAATAAGCGGGATGGAAAGGTACCGAATCATTCCAGGCTGTTGTTCTTGCCTTTACCCGGTGCGGGAAGTATAAATTAAGTCCTACATAATCTACCGTATGTTCTTTAATGATCTGCAGCTCCGAATCTGCAGCATCAAACGCTATGTCATGTTTCTCCATTAACTCGAAAAGCTCGGAAGGATATTCCCCTTTTATAGAGGGATCTAAGAACATTTTGTTAAAGAACAAATCATGTTTCCGTGCAGCATCCTGATCGTGCTTAGCACTTGAACGCGCATAAGTGACTTCAGGGTTTAAAATCACGCCAATCTTTGAGCCGGACTTTTCTTTGTATCCTTTTTTTCTAAACAACTGTACAACCTTTGCTGTTGCAAGCGCTTTGTTGAAGTTCCACTGCATCCACTTTTGAGTATTCTGTTCAAACGGATATCGGATGGCATCTAAGTACATCCTTGTTTGTACAACAATCGGCTCGTTAAAGGTAAACCAGTTCTTTACACGGTCACCATAACGCTCAAATACCTTTTCTGCATATTTTACAAACAATTCAATTACATGCTTCGATCCCCAGCCGCCGTATGTTTCAAACAAAACGGCCGGCAGCTCGTAGTGCTCCAGACAGATCATCGGCTCGACACCGTTTTGGATCAATTCATCGATCAAGGAGTCCAAGTAGGCTGCATATTCTTCATCGACTATTGCATCTTCATAGTCCGTAAGAAATCGGGACCAGTTAATAGAAGTCCGGTAATGCGTCAAGCCTATTTCTTTCATTAAAGCCACGTCCTCTTTATAGCGATTGTAAAAATCAGTCGCTATAGCAGGACCATACCCGTTATGCCAGACATGTTTATTGTTTTTGTACCAGAGATCGATATATGAATCCTGTGTTTCTTTCTTGCCGCTCCACCCTTCAGTCTGCCAGGCGGAAGAAGCGGCTCCCAGAATAAAATCGTTTGGCAAAGCCATTTTACGTGTTTCCACTAACTTTCCTCCACTTCTAAAACTATGCTCTTTTAAACCTGCCTGTTAGTTCTGCGAGAGGCACTCGCTTTCCCCGTGCGGTCCGGGCTTCTCTGTGCGAGAAGATGCAAGGTCTTCCTTAATAGAAAAGCAAGGGAATAGCCAAAATAAAAAATGGAGATTAGGTGTAATACTAATCTCCATTTCTATCTATACCTATACCCAAAGATTAGCCTGCATGAAATTATTTAACAGAAATACTTTCCTTGTATGAAAGATCGGCTCCGTTTGTGGCAATCACGTTCTTATACCAGTCAAAGCTCTTTTTCTTATATCTCTTCAAATCTCTCAAATCAGTTTCGCCCCTGTTAACAAACACGAAACCGTAGCGCTTTTCAAAAGACCCTCCAGAGCTGATAAGATCGGTTGAACCCCATGTAAGGTAGCCGAAGACATTTACGCCCTCTTCAATCGCAATCTTCACTTGTTTAATGTGTTCACTTAGATATTCAATGCGGTAGTCATCTTCAACCGTATTATTTTCATTTAATACTTCACGTACACCAATGCCATTTTCGGTAATGAAAATCGGGAGTCTGTAACGGGCATACATATCCTTCAGGCATACCCTTAATCCGATTGGGTCGATTGCCCAGCCCCATTCATTTGTCTTTAGTCCCGGATTAGGCGTAACTCCCGAGATCAGCCAATTACCATCCGCTTTTTCCGCGCTGACTGTCTGGCTCTGATAGTAGCTGATGCTTAAATAATCCACTGTATTATCTTTTAACAGTTCAGCATCTCCTTCTTCGAATACAGGCATAATCCCTTTTCGCTTCAGATCACTCGTTATATAGGAAGGATATTCGCCGTGTGCAAAAACATCAAAATAGAAATCTACTAAAAGTTCCTTAGCTTTCATGTTTGCGATGGCGTCCTCTGGCTTGCACGTATTTGGGTATGTCGCCATGTAAGTAACCATTCCAGCCATCTGCCCGCCTGGAACTAGTTCATGAAGGGATTTAACCGCCTTCGCATGGGCAACAAACGCATTATGGGTAACCTGATATCTTAAAGCCTCTTCATTTTCCGCACCCTCAAGCTTTACTCCCCAGAAATCCGGATTTGTCAGTACTAAATTCTGTTCATTAAATGTCAGCCAATATTTAACCTTATGGCCATAGCGCTTGAAAACCGTCCTTGCATACCGGTCAAATAAATCAATCACTTCACGTGAAGCAAAACCATTGTATTTCTCCCTTAAAGCAAGCGGTAAATCGAAATGATAAAGAGTTATTACAGGCTGAATTCCATTAGCAATCATTTCATCAAATAAATCATCATAGAACTGAAGGCCTTCTTCATTTACTTCCCCTTCACCATCAGGGAAAATTCTTGACCAGGAAATGCTTGTCCGATATGCATTAAAACCCATCTCTTTAAACAGAGCGATGTCTTCCTTATAACGATGATAAAAATCAACGGCTGTTTTCCAGTCAGACTGACCTTCCTTTACTGGCCGGGCATCAACAATAGATGGACCTTTTCCGCCTTCGTTCCAGGCACCCTCTGTTTGGAATGAAGTTACAGCCCCTCCCCGGAAAAATCCTTCTGGAAATGCCTTTTCATTATTCTTTACCATGATTTATTCCCCTCTCGCTTTTTAGGTTAGTGTATAAATTTTAGGGTTTTCACCCTGAATACCCATTTCCAAGATTTCCATAACGGTAAGAATTTCTTGATCGCTTACCAGCTTCTTTTTGCCATATATGACAGCGTCGTAGAGATGATCATATACACGTCCATAATTACCGATGGGAGTTGGAATGATCTCTTCAACATGTTTTCCATCATCGTCTTCAAATTGAACTTGTCCATAAGACTCTTCAGAATCCATCCCAAACCCCTTCTGATCTGGAGTCATCCCGGCTTTCAGGCATTCTTCCTGCCTGTCGATTCCATATTTAATGAAGCTTCCTTTTGTTCCGTGGAGAGTGAACTTCGGGTACGGAATCTTGACTAAGTGATTTGTTTTCACAATGGCTTTGAAATTAGGATAAAATAGCTCTACATGATAATAATCATCCGGATTATTAGGATTTCGAACCGGTCTGATATCTGTGTAAACCTTATCCGGTCTGCCGAATAATGATATGATCTGGTCGATGGTGTGAACACCAAGGCCATAAAAAGCCCCGTCCGTTTTCTTTCCGTGATTATCCGGATAATCCGGCCTGAAGTAATCGAAATGGGATTCCATTTCAACTATGTCCCCGATATCCCCGCTTGAAAGCACTTGTTTCAAAGCGAGAAAATCGCTGTCAAATCTTCTATTTTGAAAAGGCATAATAATTAAGCCCTTTTCGTTTGCAAGATTGATTAGATCCCGCGCCTCAGCCAGTGTTGTGACAAATGGTTTCTCCACCAATACATGTTTATTGTTCTCAAGGCTCCTTCTGGCAAACTCGTAATGGGACGCATGTGATGTGCAAATGGATACAAGCTGTATATCCGGATCATGCAGTACGTCGTTTATCTCAGAAGTGAATTCAATGCCATATGGCTTATACTGTTCCTCTAACTCTGGTTTTCTGGTTCTTGAGTAAATTTTACAGACCTCAAGCTTTTCCCACTGCCATACATAGGGAAGGTGATACCGATTTGTGCTCTTTCCAAAACCAATAAATCCTATTTTTAATTTCATACGTTCCCTCCAGATTTAAGGGTTACCCGCCTGCCAAACCCAGTAATCACATTACCAGATTGGGACGAAGCCGCTGATTTCTTCTAAGACAATATCAATTTCATCCAGGGCGTTTTGAGGAATTTCAAGTCCGGATGCCTTAACATTTTGTTCTACCTGTTCAGGCCGGCTGGCACCGATGATCGCTGAGCTGACGCCTGGCTGCCTCAGCACCCATGCAAGTGCTAGCTGCGACAATTCCACATCAAGGCTGTGAGCAATTTCTCCAAGCTTCGCTACACGGGTTAACACATCATCGTTCAGATAGCTGTTAATCCAGGTATTCGTTCCTTCATTTGCCGCCCTGCTTGCTGCAGGCACTTCATGGCCCGACTTATACTTACCAGTCAGGATCCCCTGTGCCAGCGGCGAGAATACAACCTGGCCAAGTCCTTCCTTCCCGCTTACCGGCAGCACCTCTTTCTCAATATACCGGACCAGCATATTATAGATCGGCTGGTTTGAAATAAGCGGTCTTAAATTTCGTGCTTTTGCTATATGTACTGCATCTGTAATCTGAGAGGCCGACCACTCGCTCACGCCGGCATACAGGATTTTTCCTTGTGACACTAAATCGTCTAATGCTCTCAATGTTTCATCCACAGGTGTTTCAGGATCGTAACGATGGCATTGATATAGGTCGATATAATCTACCCCAAGGCGTTTTAAGCTTGCTTCACATTGCTCCATAATATGTTTTCTGGATAATCCGCGATCGTTTGGACCCTTGCCCATTGAAAAAAAGACCTTTGTTGCCAGCACATAGCTTGAGCGCTGATATTCTTTTAACGCCTTGCCAAGAACCAGCTCTGCCGCTCCCTTGTTATACGCATTAGCCGTATCAAAAAAGTTGATGCCCAGTTCATACGCCTTATGAATACAGGCCGCTGATAAATCTTCTTCGACTGCAGTTCCGTATGTCAGCCAGCTCCCTAACCCGATCTCACTTACCTTCAGGCCCGATCTTCCTAACCTCCGATACTTCATTCCGATACCTCCATTTTTTTAAGGAGACTCTTCCATCTAGTCTTTTATTAGACAAAGAGCCTCCGAAACCGGGATTTCTTTTTTTAAAATAGCTTAGTTATTGGTCGTGGATCTAAGTTGTATTTCTAAAACGCTTTCATCTACTATTATAAATCTATTTTTCAATATGTCTATTCTTTTAATATATAAGTATAGACATTTATTGATTTTCTTCTTAACTAACCTCTAAGGAGTGATGCTGGGAGTTGTGAAGCTTCGAATAGCGTCCTTTTTGGTTCATTAATTCCTGGTGTGTCCCTTCCTCTATAATTCTCCCTTTTTCAATAAACAGAATGCGTGTTGCATTTTGGATCGTTGAAAGACGGTGAGCGATGATAAAGGAAGTTCTATCTGAAAGCAGGGTTTCCAGACCCTTCTGAAGCGCAAGTTCCGTTTCTGTATCAATGGATGATGTAGCTTCGTCTAAGATAAGAATCTTTGGATCCGCAAGCAGTGCCCTTGCAAAGGAGATAAGCTGCCTCTGCCCGGTAGACAGCCTGGTCCCCCGTTCATTTACCTCGGTTTGGTATCCGTCTTTCAATTCACTGATAAACAGGTCTGCCTGAACCGCTTTCGCAGCTTCCATGACTTCTGCATCTGTTGCGTCTAATCGCCCATAGCGGATATTGTCCATGATCGTTCCTGAAAAAATGAAAGGATCCTGAAGCATAACCCCCATTTGTTTCCTAAGAGAGGGGATCGTAACATTCTTAATATCTACGTCGTCTATTTTGATGGTTCCGCTGTCAATGTCATAAAAGCGGCTGATAAGGCTGACGATCGTCGTTTTTCCTGATCCGGTTGCTCCGACCAGGGCGATGGTATCTCCAGGATTTACTTTAAAATTGATTCCTTTAAGGATCCGCCCTTCGCCTTCATACCCAAACAATACATCATCGAATTCTACCTTCCCTTTGATCACGCTCAGATCTTTGCTTCCTGGGTCACTTGTAACAGCCGGCTTTTCATCCATCATCTCGAAGATTCGTTCTAAATAGGCCATGGCATTAATAATGGCATTATAAAAATTGCCGATATTAGCGAGCGGTGTCCAGAACATCCAGATATAGCCGATGAACGCTATCAGCGACCCCACTGTCACACCGTCGCCAATCATGGAGATCCCCATCACATAGATAAAGGAAACGGTAAGAACAGAAATGTTTTCAATGGATGGCCACAGAAGGAACTGAATATATACAGCCTTCATCCATGACCTTCGATACTCGCCAGAAACCTCCTGGAAGATTCTTTTATTCTCCCTCTCACGTGTAAAGGCCTGCGTCACTTTGATCCCATTAATGCTTTCATGAATATATGCGTTCATATTCGATTGTTTATTGCTAAGATCCTGCCAGGCTTTACGCTGTGCATTTTTTATAAGGAAGATAATTCCTGCAAGAACCGGGAAGCCAAGCATGGCGAGAAGTGTCAGCTTCACATCAATCACGAGCATAAACCCGATAATTACCGCGAGACTGAACATATCAGTGATTAGATTGATCAAGCCATTAGAGAGCAAATCACTCAACGAATTCACATAATTCACAACGCGGACCAGGATCTTCCCGTGCGGCCTGCTGTCATAAAAGGAAAAGGAAAGACTCTGCAGATGTGTGAATAGATCCTTACGGATATTTTGGATAATGCTCTGGCCAATTTGGGACATGATCCTGATCCGATATTTCATACAGATTCCTGTTATAATCAGTGCACATAAATAAATCCCCGACAAAAGAATTAGACCCGGAATATCTTTCCCTGGTATTTCTTCATCAATTGCCTGTTTTATTAAGTACGGGCCGATGAGGTTCGCACCGCTTGCGATCAGCATGATGAAGACAGTCAGGACGATTTTCTTTTTGTATGGCTTAATATAAACAAACAGCCTCTTTAGATGAGTGATACTAAATGGGGTTTCCAGCTCTTCTTCAACATCAAATTTATTACGTGCCATTTATATCACTTCCTTGCCATTCTGCTTATGATCAAAGTTCCCATACTGATTGTTATACACATTGTAGTAATACCCCTTCTTCTTCACCAGTTCCTCATGCTTTCCTTTTTCAATAATTCTGCCATTCTCCATGACGAGGATGAAATCCGCATCTTTCACAGAGGAAATTCTATGTGCAATAATGAAGCGGGTCTTACTCTGCTGAATAGATTGCAGGGTATTTTGGATCCGGAGTTCTGTCTCCATATCGACACTCGAAGTTGTATCATCCAAAATCAGGATGGCAGGATCCTTTAGAATCGCTCTGGCTAAAGCAATCCGCTGCCTCTGTCCTCCTGAAAGCCCCACACCCCGTTCGCCGATTATCGTGTCATAGCCTTCCGGCAGGCTTGAGATAAATTCATGAGCCTCGGCAAGCCTTGCAGCATGCTGGATAGATTCCAGAGAGGCATCAGGGCTTCCGTACGCGATATTCCCTTCGATCGTATCCGAGAATAGGAAAATATCCTGCATGACCATGGCCATCCCATCCCGAAGTCTTTCAATGTCCCAATCTTTGACGTTGATGCCACCCACTCTCACTTCACCGCCAGAAGCATCATAAAACCGGCTGAGCAGATTGACTAATGTTGATTTCCCGGAACCCGTAGGACCAATAATCGCGACGGACTGCCCCGGTTTTGTCTTAAAGCTGATGTCTTTTAGCACAGGTCCATCGCCATAGCTGAAGTTTACATGGTCGAATTCTACGACTCCGTTAAAGTTTTTAACCTTTGCAGCCGCTGATCGGTGATTCGTGATTTTCGGTTCCGTCTTTAAAAGCTCCTCCACTTTTTCAGCAGACGCAATGAACCGCTGCACATCATTGATCAGCCATCCGGCCATGCGCATTGGATTATTCAGCGCCCAGATCAGGGAATTGAACATTACCAGTTCGCCAAAAGTAAGCGAACCGCGGATAACCATAATCCCTCCCGCTAATATCATGACAACCGTCAGCACTCCTGCCAGCGAATCCAGAATCGGAAGGTATTTTTCCCAGATCTTCGCCGACTTCAGATTCTTTTCCTTAAAGGCGCCGTTTTCCGCTGAGAACTTTTGGATTTCGTAGTCTTCCTTTGCAAAAGCTTTGACAACCCGGTTCCCGCTGATGTTTTCCTGAACAACTGAATTCAGTCTTGCGAATTGGTTCCGGATTTCGGTAAACGTAGGACGGACATCCGCTGTAAGCCGAAAAGCAAAGAAACCAATAATAGGTGTTACCATCAGCATAGCAATCGCCAAAGGAGGATGGATATAAAACATAAACCCAATGGCAAATAGCAGAATCATCGCATTCTCAAAAATCATATAAACCGTCCACGCAGTGAAGTGTCGGACGGCTTCCAGATCACCTGTCATCCTGGCCATAATATCGCCTGTCTTAGTTTGATCATAGAAACTGAAATCCAGTTTATGAAGGCGGTCATACAAATTCTCCCTCATCTTAAAGATGACATTCTGCGACAGTTTTTCGAACGTCATTTGATATCCATACCGTACGATGGTCCGAAAGAAAGTAAAACCAATCATTAATCCCAATAACGGCCCAAGCAAGTCCTTCTGCCCTCCATAAATTACATCATCCACGATCTTACCTGCTAAATATGGGTTCAGCATATTTAATGCCGAAACCACCAGCACGAGAAGCAAGCCAAGTGCAAACCTGCCTTTATATTCGCGTATGTAGCCCCAGGCCCATCGCAAGCTGTGCATAACTGCCTCCCTTCCCAAGCCCATGATCCAGACAGGTTTAATCAATTCCTTTATGAATCTACTGAGCCAGGACTCTTTTTAAAATCTGTATAAGAGCCTAAACCAATCATATTTTTTATATGGTCTTCTTATGATTGGCAATTAAAAATGAGCCGTTTATCACAAGTGCAGTTACTGCCTTACACTCGCAACATACTCTGTCTTCACAACATTGGAAGGGATAGACACTCCCACTGAATTAGACGCCATCATTCGATAATAATAAATTCCTTGAATGGGCGGCACATCATTATAAGGTTGAAATGGAACTGAATCCTCCATTATTTTGTCAGCAACGATACTCCAAGGGCCTTCTTCCCTCTGGGACCTTTCAAGTATGTACGATTCCGCCCCTGCCGCCCCCTTCCAGCTGATTTCCTCAGGAGTATGAATAGGAAGCAGAACAGGAGCCTCCGGTACTTCCGTTTCCGGAACCCGGCTTTTTCTGATTCGGTAAGCAGCATCTCGTAAACTCTGCAGTTTTTCCATTTCACCTGTAGCACTCCTCGAGGCAAAGCCAGGCCAATTAAAGCAAGGATTATTCGGCTCATTTATGCTGCCATGATAATAGAAGCCGCCATTTTTATTGTGATAACGCAGACTCCAGAGCAGTGCGCCCGCAGCTCCTTCTGCTGCAGCTGTATCAAGGACTTCCTTTACCAAATTGGAATCTTCATGGTTGAATTCACCAATGATAAAAGGTTTCCTGCCCCTTGATCTAAGGATGTCTGACGTAACCCTGCCAATAATGTCATGTCCCCGGTCCACATAATAATGGTTGGAAACAATGTCTATATCGGGATTTACAAGCGAGGCCTCAGCGACACCATATTTCCCGTCAATAATTAAATGATTGGGATCAAGGCTGCGAATAAATGACGAGATATTTGCAGTCCAGGAATCCGTACAGTCATCGAGTTCATTTCCTGTTTCCCACGCCATGATGGCCTTATCATCTTTATACGGAATTCCGGTATATGTATTTGTGCGATTTATAACAAACGTAATCAAATCTTTAAAATCCTGGATGATCTCTGGATCTGTCCAGAAACCGGACGCAGGTTTCCCTCTTAACCCGGCAAAGTGTTTGATTCCCCCAAACCAGTCCCACTGATCAATAAACGGAATAATCAGCCTGATATTATATTGATTCGCAAGCTGGATCACTTTATCCAGATCCCGAAACAACTCTTCATCAAACTGGCCAGGACCATATATATGCGCTTTGCCATTCTCCCCCGGACGGATTCCCCCTTTGATCGAAAAGGTATACATCCTGGTCACCTGGCCGCCCATCAAACGAATCGTCTTAAACGCATCCTCAATTTCCCAAGGATCGATCCGGTGCCAATCTGGGAGAGGATCCTCATTTACATGCAAATTCGGTATATTTATAGAAACAAACCTGAACTCATCCTGCCCATCCAACAATTTGTCATCCTTACGCGTAATAAAATGTTCCATGCGTACCTCCTATTTGATCTATTTCAGGAGAGTGCTGATTCCTGCCGTACGATTAGAGTTTTGTTCCCGCGGCATTTAGCCAAATGGCCCGTTTTCATATCCGCTTAGATTCTAAATTGATTAGGTAATTGTTTGATGTACATATATATGCATAAGACTAAATTCGTAAGCATAAAGCAAGCAACATAAGCATAATCTTTGCGAAATAAGCATACTTCTTTTGGTGTTAAGCATAAGCCGATTAATCATAAGCATAAATTCCGAAAACCTAAGCATAAACCTTCAAAATTTAAGCATAACTCTCCAGAATATAAGCATAAAAATTTTCTCCGCTGTATGGCCTCCATCTTTTTGCTCTTAAGCTGCTCATTTAGTCAGTTATTTGATGATTTATTGCAGCTGCAGGAGCCAACGAAGTTAAAATATCCATCGAGGAGCGAAATCCACTCGTTTTTTGGGACATTTTCGTCTGCTTCTGTTAATTCTCCATCCTGGCTGCCCGGAACTTTTTTTTACGCAGCGTACTCTCATCCTAGGTACCCGCTTTCAGGACAATCCGAATTTCCCCCCGCCCCTCATCAACCCGCCCGCAAAAGGACCAGGCTCCCCGTATCACCACATCTGCATGTTTCAGTACATTCGGCCGCTCAAACAAAAAGTCCCAAATCAATCGACCGAGCCATTGCCATTGCTCCTTCACTGCTTGGATGCAGATGGTCGCCAGAGTCATATACAGGCAGCAGTTCCAGGGGTTTCTCCGGATTTCGCAATACCCTGTCAAAGTCGATGACTGCATCAAACTCACCCGAATATCGGATCCAGTCATTTATGGCTTGACGCTTGTTTTCTTCGACAGAAGTGACTCCTTCATATCCGCCAAAAGGGAGCAGAGTGGCTCCGAAAATTTTGAGGTTCTCTTCATGTGTCCAGCAGATATATTGCTTTAAACCCGAAATAATTTGTTCTGCTTCCACTGGCTTCGAAATCGGCTGACTTCCCGCCGAATGGATAATATCATTCACACCGTGTAAAACAACGATATATTTAACACCTGCAAGGCTTAGGGCGTCCTGCCTGAAGCGTTTAATGCCAGCCATACCGTATTTCAAGGTATCCGGGCTGTCATTCAGCACTTTATTGCCGCCGATTCCCTGACGCAATATCCCTATCTTTATTGATTCCTGCGCTAATCTTTCAACAAAACAATCCGGCCAATCCATGGCGGTGATGGAATCTCCAAAAGTAACGACAGACAAGCTTTTTTCAGTCGTATACACCTCTACGTGTGATAGCAGCGGCAGCGCTTCTTCAGGATGCTCATCTTCTAACTGGATTTGAAAATCATTATTGATTCCAGCAATCGATGTAACACGGGAAGATCCCTGATAAGCTGATTCAACGGTCTCGTCTTTCTCGAAAAACATACTCACCTTTATTTCTTCCAAATCATTCGTATCCAGTTCCAACGGGTCACTTAAGAGGTTTTCCTGGTGTGGATGCATAACGACTGAAGTGTTTCCTTGAAATAAAACCGGACCGCCAATCCTATCTTTTTTGACGACGTTGACTTCCGTTAAAACGACGGATTTCGTGCCGTACCGATTTGAAAATCCCAGTCTTATTTGATTTCCGCCAATGGACAGCCTGATTGCTGCACGAATGGTCTTGTTATTCAACGAAAGCGGTGATGAACTAAAGTCAACGGGACTAACGCTCCATGAGCCCGCCCAGCCGCCTGCCGCAGATTGTTTTTCCATATTAAGTCCTCCATAAAAACTTATGAAACTATCATATCTTCCGTAATATAAACCTTACACACATCGCAAAAATACCAGGTGCAAAGAATAAGAAAAAGAGAAAGTTTATATCTGCGACATACGTGATAGCCACCATAATGATGATTAATAGAATGGATCTAAAAAATCTTTTGACCATTAAATAGAAACCGTACATAACAGCTTGTTTCACCGTTACATTCTTTGTTACAAGAATCCAAGAAATATAGGAAAAAAACAGAACACCTAGTAAAAGTAAATAAAGACAGCCGAATTTAATGATCGATGCATAGTAATTATTGAATGTTTTAGGAAAGGGGAGGATGATAAAGGCATAGACATATATAATAAGAAGAAACGCAACCAGGGAGAGCTTTTTATACGAATATTTAGTGCTGTTTTCACGGAAAAGTTCCCTGACAGGTTTCCCGCTTCCTTCAAAAAGTTCATTTACAGTCTCAAGCAGAGTGCAAAAAGACTTGGCTGCACCAAACACTACAAAATTCCTGATCAGA
This sequence comes from Peribacillus deserti, assembly GCF_002863585.1. Classification (GTDB taxonomy): domain Bacteria; phylum Bacillota; class Bacilli; order Bacillales; family DSM-1321; genus Paraperibacillus; species Paraperibacillus deserti_A. The sequence continues at coordinate 19,294 of NZ_PGUY01000051.1, forward strand.
TATTCCCAAAATAGCAGACTGGCTTTAACGAGACCATATGCGATATCCATTATTCCATGAAAACGGCTATCTATAAATTTGCTTTTATTCATTCCATTCACCTTCTTGGAAAAAGGGTACTTGCCGCCATTGGCCGACAAGTACCCCTCCCATATTATTTCAAGTTGTATTCTTTGCGAATCTGGTCGGCTATTTTCTTCAGCTGTTTCTCTGTGTCTTTGCCGCCTTTTAAGTTGATATTGTCAATGACCGGCTGAATTTTGTTAGCAATCTCAGCATATTCAGGGATGTATGGTGCATTCATGACCGTTTTACCATTTGCTAAGGAAGCTGCTAAAGATTTAGCGTTTTCTGGTGCGTTTTTCATCGTTTCAATTTTATCAGAGTTACGTTTTACTACAGGAACGGCAGAGATTGTATCGATCTGCATATCCTGGCCTTTACCAGAAGATAAGAAGGTTAGAAGTTTGAAAGCTTCTTCCGGATGTTTAGTGCCTTTACCGATTCCGATTGGAAGGTATGCAGCAGCGGAAACATTTCCTGCTTTTCCTGCCGGAAGAGGAACAACATCCCATTTGAACTTGGCATTTTTAGCGGTATCCGCCCAATCCCAAGGTCCCATCATTTTCATTGCTGCCTGGCCGGCAAGGAACATATTTGATAAACCTTGTGACTGCGCAGAAGTAGGCTGTACATGGTGTTTGTTAATGAGATCTGAACCGAATTGGATCGCTTCAATGGATTCTGGAGAGTCAACAATTACGCTATTTCCATCCTGGCTGACGAAACCGCCGCCATTTTCTACTAACAATTCATTTGTATAGAAGTTTTCCATACCAAATTGAACAGTCTTGCCATTTTTCTGCTTAGTTAATTTTTTAGCTGCAGCCAGGAAGTCATCCCAAGTCCAGTCATCTTTTGGATAAGGAACACCTGCTGCATCAAACATATCTTTGTTATATCCTAATTGGAAAGTAGAAGCATCGCGGATCAACGCATATTGCTTTCCTTTTACCTGCCCTAGTTCAAGAACGTTTGGCATATAAGCATCTTTATCAATTTTCTTATCAGAAAGATCCATCAATACGTTTTTGCCAACAAACTGTCCGAATGCAGCAGGCTGAATCCATACTAGGTCAGGCTGATCTCCGCCGGCAGACATCGTCAAGAATTTATCATTGAATTTATCATATGGAGCATATACTTGCTTCACTTTAATTCCAGGGTTTTCCTTTTCAAAAGCCTTGAAAATCTCCCCTTCTAATTTTGTTCCTTCAGGATTGTTATTCCATACCAGGATACGCAGTGTCACATCCTTGGAACCGCCGCCTCCCGCAGAATCAGAGCTTGACCCTGAACAGCCTGTCATGAAAGCAGAGAGAACTAGAATTAAAGATAAAACTAAAATTCCTAAGCCTTTTTTCTTTCCCATTAAATAGTTACCCCCCAGGTAATATAGTTTAAAAATATTTCAAATGGATAAATATCAATGTATGTATCCATTCAGAAACCTGCATTAGATAAAATTACCCTTTTCCTCCTGTTGTCGCGATTCCCTGGACAAAGTATTTTTGCCCTACGAAGAATAGAATGATCAACGGCAGGATGATCAGTACACTTGCAGCCATCATTGGGCCCCACTCGATTAGTAATGCACCCTTAAACTGCAGGATTCCAAGAGCAAGTGTATATTTGGCATCATCATTTAAATAGATCAGCGGATAGAGGAAATCATTCCAAGTCCACATAAAGCTTAAAAGTGCTACTGTTATAACGGATGGCACGGACAGCGGCAGGACGATTCTCCAAAAGATGCCGAATGTGCCGCATCCATCTAGATACGCAGATTCTTCTAGCTCTTTTGGTATGGTCTTAAAGAACTGGCGCAGCAAGAAAATGAAGTAAGCGCTGCCAAAGAAAGATGGAACTATTAATGGTAGAAAGGTATTGATCCAGCCAAGTTTTGAGAAGATCATATATACCGGAATCATCGTTACCTGCGGAGGAAGCATCATCGTTCCTAAGAGGATTACGAACCAGAAGTTTCTCCCTTTCCCTTTGATCCTGGCAAATCCGTACGCTACCACTGTAGAAGAAAGAACCGTACCCAGCACCACAAAGAACGAGACAATAATAGAGTTCAGATAATACTTACCGAAACTAACGATTGTAAATACATCTTTATAATTCGCAAAATCCCATACTTTTGGAATTAACGTGGGCGGAAATGTCATCGCCTCGTTTTCCGGCTTCAAGGAAGTTCCTATCAACCATAAAAATGGAAAGATGAAAACTGCGGATAAAACAATCAGCAGCGTATATGTAGAGATTCTCTCAATACGTTTTCCTACTTTTATACTGCGATTCTTCTTTTGCTTTACTGACGATGCTGCTTTTACCTCTGCGATTTCCATGCTCGTCCTCCTCCTTTCTCTTATTCATCGTATTCGTAGTAAACTTTTCTTCCGAATACTTTAAATTGAATTAAAGTAAAGATTAAGATAATGATAAATAGGATCCAGGCTAATGCTGAAGCGTAACCCATCTTAAAGAATTTAAATGCGTCCTGGTATAAGTAGAATACATAAAATAGAGATTTATAGTTCGGTCCGCCATTGCCGCTTGAGACAACATATGCCTGGGTAAAGATCTGAAAAGAACCGATAAGCCCCATAATTAAGTTGAAGAAGATTACATTAGATGTCATTGGAACAGTGATATGCCAGAACTTTTTGAACCTTCCAGCCCCATCTAATTCAGCGGCTTCATACAATGATGCAGGCACACTCTGCAGTCCGGCTAAATAAATGACCATACCCCCGCCGGCTCCCCAAAGACTCATAATAATCAGGGAAGGTTTAACCATTTCTTCACTCAGCAGCCAGTTGGATGTTGGAAGATGGAAAAAGTCCAGGATGGCATTCGCTATTCCAAAATCTGGCTGGAAGATAATGATCCAGAGCAAGGAGCTTGCAACTGTAGGCACTAAGGACGGCAAGTAAAAGATGGTTCTGAAAACTCCCATGAATTTTACATTTGCATTCAATAGGACTGCAAGCATATAACCCACTACCAGACCAAGCGGTACACCAAAAATGGTGTAAAAGATCGTATTCCATAATGACTGCCAGAACAACGGATCTTCTGTAAACAATTTTTTATAGTTTTCTAATCCTACCCAATTTGCTGTGCCCAGTCCTGAAAAATCTGTGAAAGACATATACAAAGAGTAAATCATGGGTCCAGCTGTAAAGATAAAGAACCCAATTAACCACGGTAAAATGAACATATAAAACAGAAATGTTCTAGATTTATTCATCTGCCTCCCCGCCTTCCCTGCTAGATAAACAAATAGTTCCTATATCATGAATACTGTACTGTAACCCTTTTCAATTCCCTCTAAATACAAACACCTCCAGCGTTTATATTATTAAGTTAAGATATTATTAAATTAGTTAATTGAAAGCTTCCTTATCCTAAGGAGAATATGTATGGAACATCTCAGAATATTTATGAAAGCCTTTTCAATTACACTTTAATCTTAACTCCATTTTTTTGCTTTGGCAATAAAAATTTAGGTTAAGTAATTAAAAATTCACTAAAATTGTAAACTATTTTTACTTAACAAAAGTAGTAACGTTACTTAATAAAATGATTATATATTCAAACTTTTCTAAATGTCTATACTTATTTTCTCTATTTATCCTAATTGCAATGTGTTTTTCTATTCGTTCACATGAGTGAATTCACCTATACCTCTTCCTGCATGAAGGAATAACAAACTTTTCACTTCCCTTAGGCAACTTCCTCCCACTTATCCGAAAGTAAAACATTAACTTGTTTTAATTTATCGATTACTTAATTATATCTTGTAAAGAATTCGTCATCTTGCTACAATTTAAAGTGAAATTAACTGTAAGGGCTTTCAATTGCAAGTCATATTATATGTATACGAGGTGAGTTCATTTGACCATTAAAGTTAATAAAGAAACTAATGAGTTTCACTTGTTTAATGAAAAGATCAGCTATATTTTCAGAGTGCTGGAAAAAAGCAGTCAGCTTGAACATTTATATTATGGAAAGAGGATTAAACACCGAGACTCATTTAAACACTTAATTGAACGTGAAATCAGGCCTTCCTGCAATTTGTTTGAAGGCGACCACACTTCTTCACTGGAGCACATTAAACAAGAGTACCCGAGCTTCGGCACTACGGATTATCGTTACCCTGCCCACATGATTTCTGATCAGAAAGGCAGCAAGGTGAGTAATTTTCAATTCCATTCATACGAACTCTTTACTGGAAAACCGGGACTTCCAAACCTGCCGGCCGTATATGTGGAGGATGACTCTGAAGCTGATACTTTAGAAATTACCTTAAGGGATGAAGTGCTTCGAAGCAGATTAATCCTAAGCTATACCATCTATGGGAATCGGAATGTTATCTGCCGGAATGCGAAATTTATCAATGAGGGCGATGATTCTTTTCATATAGAGAATGCTATGAGCATGAGCGTAGATTTCCCTGATGATCAGTTCGAAATGCTTCATCTTAACGGAGCCTGGGCACGCGAAACACAGGTTGAAGTCCAGAAGCTGTCTAAAGGGATCCAATCCATTTACAGCGCAAGAGGTGCAAGCAGCCATGCCCATAATCCATTTCTGGCTCTAAAAAGACCTGACGCAACGGAACATACAGGAGAAGTTTTTGGCTTCAGCCTTGTGTACAGCGGTAACTTTTTAGGCCAGGTAGAAGTCGATCCTTACGATGTGACGCGTGTATTGATGGGGATCAACCCCTTCCAATTTAAATGGAAGCTGAATCCGGGAGAATCGTTCCAAACACCAGAATGTGTTATGGTGTATTCTGATCAAGGGTTAAACGGAATGAGCCAGACATATCATCAGTTGTACCGGTCCCGCCTTGTGCGTGGATCTTGGCGTGATAAAGTCCGCCCCATCTTAATTAATAACTGGGAAGCTACATATTTTAATTTTAATGAAGAAAAGATTTTGACCATTGCGAGGTCAGCCAAAGAATTGGGAATCGAATTGTTCGTCCTGGACGATGGGTGGTTCGGGGAACGGCATGACGACACAAACTCGTTAGGTGACTGGTTCGAAAATAAGGAAAAACTTCCTAATGGGATCAAAGGCTTGTCTGAAAAAATTGAACAGATAGGCATGAGATTCGGCCTCTGGTTTGAGCCTGAAATGGTCTGTAAGGATACCCAATTATTCAAAGAGCACCCGGATTGGATACTTGCAGTTCCTGACCGCCGTGCTTCCCATGGCCGGAATCAATTTATCCTGGATTTCTCCCGTGAAGAAGTAGTCGATCATATCTTTACTTTAATGGATCATGTTATTTCCACTTCCAAAATATCCTATATCAAATGGGATATGAACCGATACATGACAGAAACCTATTCGAGAAGCCTTGAGCCTGACCGCCAGGGTGAAGCAGCACATCGTTATATATTAGGAGTATACAGGCTTTATGAAAGATTAATAGAAAAATATCCAGAGATTCTTTTTGAATCCTGTGCGGGAGGCGGCGCCCGTTTTGATCCAGGCATGCTCTACTATGCTCCACAGGCGTGGGCCAGTGATAACACAGACGCAGCGGAAAGGCTGAAAATTCAGTACGGTACTTCCATGGTTTATCCATTAAGTTCCATCGGAAGCCATGTTTCAGCAGTTCCAAACCATCAGGTAGGAAGAATCACACCTTTTGAGACGAGAGCGAACGTTGCATACTTTGGTACATTTGGATATGAACTTGATATCACTAAATTAAGTGACGAAGAAAAGGCAAAAATTAAAGAGCAGACATCATTTTTCAAAGAAAAAAGAAAACTCATCCGAAAGGGAGCGTTTTACCGTCTGTTGAATCCTTTTGTATCCAATGAAGTTTCCTGGATGGTCGTATCGGAAGATAAAACAGAAGCGCTTGTAGGGTATTATAAGGTTTTAGCAAAACCTAATGATAAATATTACCGCCTTAAGTTAACAGGACTGGATCCAGATAAGCTCTATGCCATACAAGGGCAGGAGACAACACACTACGGTGATGAATTGATGAATGTCGGAATCGTCCTCGCAGAAGATTTTACCGATAGGGCCTCTGAGTATTGGCAGAGGGAAAAACCAAGGGATTTTTCTTCTAAACTATTTGTTTTACAGGAAGTATAAGAAACAACTTACGAGATTAATCATTCAAGGAGGCTGCTTATGAAAAGTTATATGGTATTTGATGTCGGAGGCAGTAAGGTTAAATATGCAGTGATAAACGAAAATGGCGATTTCCTTTTTAAGGGGGATTATCCTTCATCACGGAATAATTTTGAACAATTCCGGGAAGATATACTAGAAATCACAATGAAAAATAAAAAACCGTTTCATATAGCGGGCATAGCGTTCAGCTGTCCCGGCGGAGTAGACAGTGAGGTGGGGATTATCGGTGGAGCAAGCGCCCTCCCCTGCATTCACGGCCCCAATTTCAAGGAAATTTTCAGTCAAGCAGCAGGGCTGCCCGTTGAAATTGAAAACGATGCCAACTGTGCTGCATTGGGAGAGGTATGGAAAGGTGCAGCCAGCGAAAACCAGAATGTCATGTTTACCGTGATCGGTACTGGAATTGGCGGGGCTGTTATCAAAGACCGCAAAATCCATAAAGGTGCAAACCTGCACGGCGGAGAAATTGGTTATATGGTCTTGAATGTTTTGGATGAAGAGGGTCATTATACGTTCAAGACATGGAGCGAATTAGCATCTACTGGGTCCCTTGTCCGGAAAGTAGCTAAAATGAAAGGTATACAGCAGCATGAATTAGACGGAAAAAAAATATTTAATGCAGCTGAAACAGGTGATGAGGATTGCAAAAAAGCTATTGATGATTTTTATTTATCGCTGGCCCAGGGGATTTTCAATATCCAATATGTATACGATCCAGAAAAAATTATCTTGGGCGGTGCCATCAGCAGCCGTGAAGATTTAATTGATGAAATTTATAAGAAGCTGGATATTATACTAAGCTCGGTAAGAATTGCAAAAGTGCGTCCGGTCATTGAATCCTGCCAATATAAGAACGATGCAAACCTCCTAGGTGCTTTGTATCATTTCCTTCAGCGCCAGGCCAGCTATGTTCCTAATATCTAATATCAGACAAAGGCAAAAATCAACTGCCTTGTTACTGGGCTGCCGGAATCCTCGGCAGCTTTTTTAGCATTACTAAAAGGCAGCCAGAGGCTGCCTTACTTAATAGGTTTTACCGAATCCCGAAACACGATATTCCCTTTGATGAACGTTCTTCCGTATTTCTTCTGCGGATTATTTAATTTCTCCATAATAAACTTCACAGCTACCTTTGACATTTCTTCCATATCAACTTCCACCGTTGTTAAAGGAGGATCTGTCAAGGTAGAATAAATGGAATTATCAAAGCCGACAACTGAACAATCATCAGGCACACTGATACCACTTTTCTGAAGCATATTGATCAGGTTATATGCTACTTCATCGTTGTTGCATACAAAGGCAGTCGGCATATCCTGTGGAACATCAATATCGATATATTTACCAAGATCATCCCGATCTTTGATCACATACTGATGGTTCAAATCAATCCGGTGCTCCAGTAATGATTTATAATAGCCCAGGAACCGATCCTGAATACTGCTGGTTGCATGAATATTGCCAACAAAAGCGATCTTGCGGTGTCCGTTCCGGATTAAATAATTCGTAACTTCATATACTCCGTAGAAATTATCCGACAGGACGGAATCAATTTCATTTTGATCTGTATAAAAGTCCAGGAATATAACAGGACTTTCAATTTTCTGGATTTGCTTAACATATTCCTTTCCAATCTGGCCAAGGATAATAAATCCATCAACTTTTTTTTCATTATAAATCCTCGGCAATACCAGCTGATCTTCATCTTCCTGGCTTAGTATATGCAGAATGCCTGAGTAATGAAAGCTGTCTAACACTTTTGAAAGCAGCTGATAGAATTGAAGATAAAATGCTTGAGTGGAGCCTGTAAACCGTTCAGGTATGACAATTCCAAGATTATAGGAAAGTCCTTCTTTCATCGATCTAGCATGCGTATTGAATCGGTAGCCCATATCGGCAGCCACTATCTTAATTTTTTCTTTTAATTCGTCGCTTACTCCTTCTTTATCATTAAGTGCCTTCGAAACAGTCACGCTGCTTACACCTAATTTATCTGCGATGTCACGCATCGTAACATTGCTTTTCACAATAATTCCTCCGATTCCTGTACATTCACCAAACATTATCTCTGACTTAACATTATTTTGCAATAACCATTTATTTATTCAAAAGTTCATAGAAAAAGGAGTGAACCCGGTCTCCAAAGGTACGAAGATGCTCGTGCCCATACTCATAAAACACCTCGAGCTGTTTTTGTGAAGTAATTTTGTTATAAGCCGCAAACTGAGTAGAAGGAGGGCAAATTTGATCCTCCATCCCTACTGCCCATAAAACTTCCGCTTCAATACGTCCGGCCAGATGCTGAATGTCGATATAGCCGAGTTTATTAAAGAGTTCAGCTTCTTTAGTATGAGTGGGATCAATGAACTTAAAATAGTAGTGTATTTCTTCATATGCTGAATTGCTGATGTCTAAATCCCAGGCTCTTCGATAATCAGACAGGAACGGATATGTAGCCACGGTTTTCTTGATTCTTGGCTCTAGAGCAGAACACACAATTGCAAGGGCTCCACCCTGGGATGCGCCTTGAACCCCTACTCTTTCCTCGTCAACATTGTCCATTGAAAGCAGGATCCTTGCCGCTTGAACCGTATCCAAAAACACATTCCGGTAATATAGCTTTTCAGGATCATCCTCCTCTATACCCCTGATGATATGGCCCTTTAACGTCGTCCCTCTTACCTGAGAATTATCCTCTGACAAGCCTCCCTGCCCGCGGCAGTCCATCGCTAAAACCGTAAATCCTTCAGCAGCATACCCCAGTTTATCAATCCAGTCCCCGCTCGAGACATGGTATCCATGAAACCAAATAAGCCCCGGGCCTTTTTCTTTTTGATTCTTAGGCTTCACCAGCTGACAGTGGACCCTGGCCCCGCCTACACCAGTAAAATAAAGATGGAAACAATCTGCAGCTCCACTCTTAAACTCAGCAGGAACCAGCTCATAATCCATAGACTGGATCTCTAAATCTCTTAACCCTTTATCCCAAAAGTCATCAAAATCCACGGGCTTCGGATTAGTCCCCATATATTCCTTCAATTGATCAAGCGGCATATCAAACTTCATACGAATCCCCCCAACAACAATATGTATGCGTTGCCATTTTTACTTTACCGATAACTTATTATATACTTTATGATTTTTACGGTCAATTGCGTTGTTAGCTTGTTGTGCTTGGAGCGGACCTTATGCACGATTATTGTTTTTTGCAGGAGTAGTGGTACATTTGCAGGATTATTTATATATTTGATTGATTATTTTAAGTACAAGATTACTAATATACTTTTGTAAAGATTAAAAGGTTAGTTTTGTGCCGAAGACTGACAATAAAAAAATGCAAGCTTTAAAATCGCCTGCATTCTAATCTATTATTTACTTCGTTTGAAAGAAAGGCCCTTACCCAGGTTTTAGCCAAGAGCATGTTCCCCGCTGAGGTCATGTGGACGCCGTCGGTGGTTAAGTTCGCTGGCCCGTGATGATTTAGGTATTCGATGAATGCTTGATGGGCGGGCACCAATATGGCTTTATATTCGCAAGCAAGCTTTTGAACGGTTTCTGCGTATGGCACCAGCATCTCGTTACCCCTGGAACGGACATCCTCTCCATGTATCGAAGGTTCCATTAAGATAATGGCAGCTTTTGTTTTGCTTTGTACCTCTTCTATCAGACTGCGGTATATTTCCTCATATTGGTCCGGATAAACAAGATCTTTTTCTGGATGATCAAGCCGCCTCCACACGTCGTTGATGCCGATAGATATAGAAAGATAATCCGGGTCCGCTTCAATCACATCACGGTCCCATCTTGTAACTAAATCGGTAATGTGATTGCCGCTTATACCCCGGTTAATGATGACAGGAGTTTGATCAGGAAATGTAACCTGTAAAAAATCTCGGATCAACCGGACGTAACCGAAGCCGATTCCCTCACTGTCTTCGAATCTTCCTGATTCTGTGATACTGTCGCCTATAAATAAAAGCTTCTCAGTTTTCTTCATCAGACTGCCCTCCTGCCTTATGCATGGGAAACAATTAACTGGCAGTTCCCTTCTATTTCAAACTCCCCCATTCCCACTGGAACAATCAGGTGGGTGCCTTTTTCCAACGAGTAGCTTTCATTTTGGTGAATGAGAGTTCCTTCTCCATGAATGACGCTTAGCAGCAGATATCTTTGATTAAAGGAAAAAGCCGCCTTGCCGCTTACATCCCATTTATATACGGAGAAGAATTGAGATTGGACAAACGTCGTAATACCTACATTTTCGCGCTTCTCCACAGAAGGAGTGCTTTCGGCATCACGGTGCGGAATGGTGGTCACATCGACTGCCTTTTCCAGATGAAGGTCTCGTAGTTCACCTTGGTCATCTCTACGGTCATAATCATATACTCGGTACGTTGTATCAGAGCTTTGCTGTGTTTCCAATACGAGTGTCCCTTCACATAATGCATGGATTGTTCCGCTAGGTACATAGAAGAAGTCCCCTGGCTTTATTTTCACTCTGCGCAGAAGTCCATTCCAATTGCCTTCATTCACCTGCTTTCGGAATTCTTCCTTTGATCCTGCATTATGGCCAAAAATCATATCTGCATCTTCTTTGCAATCAATAATATACCAGCATTCAGTTTTGCCAAGCTCCCCATTTTCATTCGCCTTTGCATAAGCATCGTCTGGATGAACCTGGACTGATAAATCCATATTAGCGTCCAGGATTTTAGTTAAAAGCGGGAACACTTCTTCTGCTGGACTGCCAAATAGCTCAGGATGTTCTTTCCATAGGCTGTCCAGTGTCATCCCTGCATACGGTCCGTTTTCAATCATAGACGGGCCATTTGGATGTGCGGAAATTGCCCAGCATTCGCCGGTCTTTTCATTTGGAATTTTATAGCCAAATTCCTCTCTCAAGGCTGTTCCGCCCCATATTCTTTCCTTGAATACCGGCTTTAATAGTAATGGCTGCAAAATAAACCCTCCATTTGCTTATTGTTGATCATCTTCCTGCAAGGCAAGGCTGGCCAGCATGAGCGATCCTGTAATCCCGGCACGATCTCCCAATCCAGGGCTTACAATATAATCTGTAAGCTCCGGTAAGGCAACATACTCATTTACTAATTCCGCTAAATACTTATTAATTGATGCAAAGATTGTTTCCTGTTTCATAACTCCGCCGCCGAGAATGATTTTTTTCGGAGAAAGAATCAATATATATTGCATAAGCGCCTGAGCAATATAGTATCCTTCCAGGTCCCACACTTCCGGACGGTTCACTAGGTGAAACCCTTTTTCACCCCAGCGCTCTTCAATGGCAGGCCCTGCTGCCAGGCCTTCCAGGCAATCCTTATGGTAGGGGCACTTTCCAGTGTATGAATCCTGAGGATGGCGGCGGACTAAGATATGCCCCATTTCCGGATGCGAGAGTCCCTGAACCAATTTGCCCTGAACGACGGCCCCTGCGCCAATACCTGTACCAACAGTGATATATAAACAACTGTCCAGGCCTTTTGCAGCTCCAAAGGCAGCTTCACCCAATGCAGCCGCATTCACATCTGTATTAAAACCAACTGGTACCGGAAATGCCTCCTTTATCGCCTGAACAAGAGGATAGTTCTTCCAGGCTGTTTTAGGAGTAGAGGTAATATAGCCGTAGGTCGGACTTTCTGTATCGACATCGATTGGTCCGAATGACCCGATTCCAATAGCTTCTAATTCATACTGTTTAAAGAAGTCGATTACCGCAGTCATGGTTTCTTCAGGTATCGTCGTTGGAATCGTGACTTGCTCAATGATCTGGCCGGATACGTCTCCTACTGCACACACAAATTTTGTTCCCCCTGCTTCAATAGCACCTAACATCTGTCATTCCCCCATTTATCCCCTTAAATTAACAGTTGTTACTTCAAATTTATCGTAACGGTGTCGTGAGAATGAATACTCAAATGGAACACCGTTATTTAGAAATCCTACATGTTCTACTTCAAGAATTGGATCATCTGACTGACAGACAAGATGTTCCTGGTCAAGCTTGTCTGACTTGCAGGCCCTCACTTTCCGGTGTGATCCGGCAATGGTAAGATCAAGCGTATTCATGATATAGTCGTAAACCGATCCATGAAGGATTTCGTCATTAATCCCTGGAATAAGAGTAGTCGGCATGTATGTTTTTTCAAGAACATATGGCTCGCCGTCAACCATACGCAGCCGGATAATAAAGTACACCGGCGTTTTGTTGTCAATGGCCAGATGCGCCGCTACTTCCTCTGATGGAAAATGAACTTCAAACTTAATAACCTTGCTTGTGATTTTGTCGTTGTTGATCAGCTTTGAAAACCCGAGGACCTCATTGCTCACCACATTTATGCGGCTGTCCTGGATGGCTGACTTAACAATGAATGTCCCATGGCCTCTTTTTCGAAAAAGGAGACCCTCCATGACTAATATATCCAGCGCGCGTTTCATTGTCATTCGGCTGCAATCAAATTCCTTTGAGAGAGATATTTCGTCGGGTATCGGCTGATCCAGAGGATAATGTTTTTCTTTTATTCGTTCTCTCATCTCTGCTGAAATTGCTTCATACTTGGTCATACCTGAACCACCCTGCTAACATTATAGATAACTTTATTATAATTGAAGTTTAAGATAATGATGTAATGCGCTTCCATATTTTTTAAAATCTCTTAAAAAGAAGATGGCCAAGCTGACCATCTCCCTTTTTAGAACCCGTTATTTTCAGAAACAGTCTTAATCCATTGTCCGCTCTTCTTAATGGTTCGTTCTCCATCTTTATTAAGATTAACAGAAACAAAACCATAACGGTTCTTATAAGCATTTGACCAAGACCAGTTGTCCATGAAAGTCCATAAATGATAGCCCTTCACACTTGAGCCTTCTTCAATAGCCTTATGCACCCATTTTAAATGTCCCTGGATAAATTCCATTCGATAGTCATCTTGAATGATTCCATTTTCATCGCGGAATTTTTCTTCACCTTCCACACCCATACCATTCTCGGAAATAAAGCATTCGATATTACCATAGTTTTCTCTTAGATTTGTAAGGATGTCATATATACCTTTTTCGTATATCTCCCAGCCACGGTGCGGATTCATCTTACGGCCTTGCATAACATAGTTATCAAAATAACGATCTGGCATAAATGGCGCTTCAGGGTTTGGCAGACTTTCTTTTGCTTTGACACGTCTAGGCTGATAATAGTTAACTCCTAAAATATCAACTGTATTGCCTTTAATAATATCTAAATCGCCGTCTTCCATTACAGGCATGAAGCCTTCTTCTTTTAGGATTTGAACCAGCTCCGCCGGGAACTCACCTTTAACTGAAGGATCTAGGAACGATCTGTTGAAAATCGCATCAGCAATGATTGATGCTTTAACATCTGCTGGATGCTGGCTTCTTGGATAGGAAGGAGTTAAGTTAAGCACGATACCAATTTTGCCATCCTGTCCTAATTCTCTATATCCTTTAATTGCTTTTGCACTCGCCAGCAGCGTATGATATCCAACCTGAACAGCTTTTTTAAAGTCAACCTCATTTGGATAATGGAAGTCATACAGATATCCGCCTTCAACCGGTACAATCGGCTCGTTATGAGTAAACCACTTTTTCACACGGTCCCCGAACAATTCAAAGCATGTTCTTGCATACTTCCCATACGCATCAACCACTTCTCTGTTAGCCCAGCCCCCGATTTTCTGCATTTCCATCGGCATATCAAAATGGAATAATCCAACAAAAGGCTCCACTTCGTTTTCGATGAATTCGTTAATAACATTATTATAGAATTCTACGGCTCTAGGATTCACTTCACCGATACCGTTTGGAATCAATCGTGACCAGGAAATTGACATACGGAACGAGTTGTGGCCGATTTCCTTCATCAATTTAATATCTTCTTTATATTTATAATAAAACTGAGAAGTATCCTTGGGACCGACTCCCTCAAAAAAGCGGTTTGGTTCTGTTTCATACCAGTGATCCCAAATGTTTTTACCTTTTCCATCTATATCAGCTGCACCTTCGGTTTGTGTAGCTGATGCAGCTGAGCCCCACCAGAAACCCTCTGGAAAGCGATATTGAATTTGATTAGACATGTTTATTTCCCCTCTCATGGCTGGTAGTTGACTAAAAAATGAAGAGCAGGGATTACGGTTCTGCAAATTCAGCGCTTTCTCCGTTTAACCGCCTGCCCATTACATTTTTATCGATGTTATGAAGCTTTGTTCATTTCGTCCTGTTCTTTTTTCACGTTCACACGGTCGATTACTTTCAGGAATGGGAACCAGATGACAAATACAATTGCCATATTCACCAGCTGCAGCAATCCGCCTGCAATGGAGTTTGTTGCCATCATACCATTGATGAATATAGGGACTGTCCATGGTACGGTTACACCTGTAGGCGGCGGTACAATTCCTGAAGACATTGCAAAGTAAGAAACCAGCGTCACAATCATCGGAGACAGAATCCAAGGAACAATGATTAATGGATTCATTACGATTGGAAGACCAAAGATAATCGGTTCGTTAACATTGAAGATACCAGGTCCGAGTCCAAGCTTAGCCACCTGCTTCATCTGCTTGCTCTTCATGAATAGAAGAATTGCGAACACTACCGCTAAAGTCATACCCGTTCCACCCATACCAACTGTATAGATTTCCATGAACGGCTTGGAAATGATGTGCGGGATCGCTTCCCCGTTTGTATAAGCGTTTAAGTTTTCAACCTGAAGCGTATTCCAGATCGGGTCCATTACTGAGTTGATGATAATTTGTCCGTGAAGCCCGAAAAACCATAGAATCTGGATGAAGAATACAGCAATTAACGTAGGGACGATGCCGCTTCCAAGGCCGACCAATGGAGCCTGAATCGCTTTGTAAATAACATCATGCATATTTGTATCAAATACAGCTGTAACAAAAACATTTATTAATAAGAAAACAGTTAGTGTAATAAGTGCTGGAATTAATGCTGCGAATGACTTTGCCACTGCTGGCGGAACACCAGGAGGCATTTTAATCGTAATGTTTTTCTGAACCACTTTCCGATAGATTTCAGCGGAAAGAAAAGCTGTAATCATCCCAAGGAACATCCCTTTAGCACCTAGACGGTCTAACGGAATAACATTCTGGATTGCTTCGCCTTTCTCCGGCTGAAGAACAAATGGAGTTAACAATAGGAATGATACGAGTGCAATGGCACCTCCAAATACCGCTTCAACATTGTAGCTTTTTGAAAGATAATACCCGATACCAAATACTACGAACACACTCATGATTCCCATTGTAGCAGGTGAAGCGTTTCCAAATAGTGTCCTGAACGTATTAAGCGATTGCTCACTCATGATCTTATCCAGGAACGGGAGGTTTGTTAATACAACGAAAATGGAACCAAAAATAGTCAGCGGGAACGCCAGCATAAAGGCGTCACGCAAAACAGCTAAATAACGATTGTTATTCAATTTCCCAGCTATAGGAACGAGGTATTGACTCAGCTTTTCAAACAATGTAGTTTCCCCCTTATATCTATCTAGCAATCTTATAAATTTTTTTGTTTAAATAGTTCAAGAAGCTCTTTTACTAGTTCTTTCATCGTCAAAGTGGACATTAAGTGATCTTCCGCATGCATGAGAAGTAAAGCAAAATCTACTTTTTCACCTGAAGCTTCTTTTTGAACCATTTTGAAATGGATCTCATGCGCCACCTTCAGGTCCTCTTCTGATTGTACTAATAACGCATCAGCTTCCTGTACATTTCCTTCACGGTACTCGCGGATTGCCTGGATAATCTTACTTCTCGCATTTCCGCTGTGAAGAATAAGCATAAAGTTGATTTGTTCGCCGGTTAATGTATCCAAGTCAATATTTTCCATCATTTATCCCCCATTAATTTTAAAGCCTGCTCATATGCCTTTTTGCCATCTGCCAAACCGTATGCCATCATATCGATTACATCCACGTTAATGCCGTATTGAGCAGCTTCTTTTTGGAATTCACCTTTCAAAAAGCTCATTTGCGGTCCGATTAATACCACATCAGCATCAGCCATTTCTTTTTTCGCTTGATCCTGTCCTACTGCCCAGATTTTTGCTTCCTCTCCAATAGATGCTGCGTGCGCTTCCATCTTTGTAACCAAAAGACTAGTTGACATTCCAGAACTGCAAGCTAATAGAATTTTTTTCATTATGATCAGGCCCCTTACAAGTTTTTAATATTTTAATATTTCGACTAAAAGCGTTTTCAAAATCCGCTTACATCCATTATTATAATCTTTTATTTTTAAATGTCTAGACATTTATATAATAAAAACCTTACAAACTTTTAGGCGCACGTTAAATTTAGCTAATTGGGTTAATAGTTTAAGATTCTTTGAAGATTATGGATTAAACTATGGTGATAAGCGTAAGGCCTAGTGCCTAGTTGCATAAATGTGATGCAGTTCCAGCATAAAGCTTGGCTGTTAAACATATTGTCATGAAGGTACATACTATTGCCTGCTGGCTGGCATGAGACTAGCTGTTAAGTCTTACGCTTGGCTGGTGGGCAAAATGTATACGGATGAGTGCTTGGCTGGATATGAATAATAACTTGCTGATCTACTAATGCCAAGCCGATAAACATAACGTTGCAGATGAGCATAGCGCGTTGCAGAGAATGGAATGTCATTCTAATGAATGCCTGGCTGATGAGCATAATGACTTGCTGATAACTTGCTGTTAAGCATATTCTTAAGTGCTTACAAGCATAACGCGTTGCTGATAATAATGTCATGCAGATGAACATAATGCCTGACTGATAAGAATAACGACTTACTAATAAGCATAATGAACTTCTGATAAGAATAACGCTTGCTGATAAGCATAATGAACTTCTGATAAGCATAACGACTTGCTGATAAGCATAAATTTTTGGCAATCAGCATAAAAGGGTAAAACTTAAGCATAAGACTTGAAAACTTGAGCATAAACCTAAGAAACATAAGCATAAATCTCTTAAAGCCAATCATAAAAAATAAAATAGCCAAATAAAAGTGAGTTAACACCCTTTATATCAACCCAAATCATAGGATTACATGCTCAAACCGGAGACAAATATCTTAAAGAGAAGATTTTGATCTAAAACATTAGTAAAATACATGAAAGTGCACCCGCCAGAGACCTCCCGCTCAAGTTTGAAATTATTTACTTTTGTAAAACAATACTTCGTATCACCTGATCTAGGCTGGGACATTAACTTTTTATTAGAACATCACAGCCCGCCTAAAATAATCCCCCACATTGAAAAGCCTAATAAACCTCTATAGGTAACTGTCTTTCCCGCCCGCTAAATTGCTTAAGGCTAGACCTCCCTCTTTAATCTTTATTTCCATTGATATTTCTATGTCCATAAAGAAGAATATAAAAATAAAGCTTCCTGCTAAGGATCCCTTTCATATCTTTCTATTAACTAACATCTGCTTTCTGCTCCATTCCCGGGCTTTCATTTCTTAGGCAGGTTGGACGTGAATAATAGATACCGATAAAAGGCTCCCGCTAATCCACCAAGGAGCATGATTTTATCTTCCTCTATCCCGCTCTCCCGACTCAAACAATCCGTGAGTAAGCGGCGATATATAAATAAAGCTCCCTGCCATCAAGCAAGGAGCCTTATCCTATCTTGCTATTTAACTGACAGTCCCTGCCGCTTTCCTGCTCATTTCCGGACTTTCATTTTTAATCAGGAATGAGGTCAACAGGGCTGCAATGCTGCCAATGAAGCCGTAAATAAATAAATGATGGATCCCTTCCATAGAGGTGGATCCGTTTGCTAGTAGAGCCCCCATAATGGTAACTCCTATAGCGGTACCCATGTTCCGGCAGAACATAAAGAAGGATGTGGAGATTCCTTTTTCATGGCCTCCCACTAACTGCTGTGAACCGATCATCCCTACTGTTGTAAGTAACCCAAAGGCGATTCCCTGAACTATCATGACCAGGAACACATAAACGAAGCCGTGGTTTTCATTTAATAACAGGAGCAATAATCCGGAAATAATCAAAAAGCTATTTCCGATAATTAATAATTTACGGTATCCGTACTTTAGAATCCATTTTCCAGCTGGAACCGAGACTGCCATCCAGCCAATAGCTGTTCCAAGGAGGGCCACTCCGGAGATGAATACTTTTAATCCTGCTATATCCTGCAGGAATAGTGGGATAAAGCTAGAAGTCCCAAATAGGGCTAGCGTGCCGATAAAAGCATTTATATTGATCCATGAAATGGTCTTATTTTTAAACATGGACAATGGAACAATCGGAGACGTCTGCTTTTTCTCGAAGAAATAAAAGATAACGATCAAGACGATTCCAAGCAGCCCATATAGGACCCTATTATCTTCAACAACCGTTACTAGAAGCAGGAAGGTAATCCCTGCTGCAAAGAGAATGGCGCCAATATAGTCCACTGAAGCTCGTTTCGGCTTGTAGCTTTCCTGATATGGCATCAGTGTTATAAAAGCAATGATACAGATAGGGAGATTGATAAAAAAGATCCATCGCCAGTTCATATATTCTACAAAAAATGCCCCAAGCATTGGAGCTAGAATAGCTGACAGCCCCCACATTCCTGTAAACAGCGCCTGAATCTTCCCTCTCTTTTCAATTGGAAAGAGGTCCCCCGCAATGATGGCCGGGAATGGCATCATAAAGCCTGCTCCAATTCCCTGAACGGCCCTGAAGATGACGAGCTGAATCATATTTGCGGACAATCCGCAAAGAAGCGAGCCTAGTAAAAATAAGATAATTCCAAATCCAAAGACCCGTTTTCTTCCAAACATGTCTGATAAACGGCCGGCAACCGGCGAAAGTATTGTCGTTGTGATCATATAAGAGGCAAACGACCAGGCATATAGGTCAAGCCTTCCTAATTCCTCAGCTATGATAGGCATGGTTGTATTCATGATCGTTGTATCGATGGATGCAACCAGCATAGCTAGGACAATACTGATCATGACAGTAGTTCTGCTTTTCATCTATTAATCTCCTTCATAAAAGATAAAATTTATAATAACAGGATTACACCGATATTTCATCCAAGACATTCTAGAGACAGGAAAGTTTTGAAAAGGCTTAAGCTAAACATAATAACGGGAACAGTTCATTTTGGTTCCTATTTTGGTTTTTTCCAGGGCGGGAATCATTTTCTAGAAACAGCCTGTCTTGTCCTGCACTAGTTTTTCTATTTCGTGTAAGACGCCCAGCCGGTATGGCGCTATACAGCTGTGCCCATCATTATGTTGGCGTTTCTATTGCATGTTTTCGATGGTGTAATGACTATGTATTTTTATAAAAGGCTGTTTTCTCAAACTTTGTTGCTATTGAACAAGAGGTTGATTTCCGCTCCAGGATGCTCGCTTTCCGCGGGGCGGGCGGTGAGCCTCCTCAGCTTCGCCTGCGGGGTCTCACCTGTCCCGCTGCTCCCGCAGGAGTCTCGCACCTTACGCTCCAATCGACCTGACTGAAGAATAGGATGACGTAACAAAACTTATTAAAAACAACAATCTTTTAGAAAAGAACCTTATAAAAGGAACTCGTTTAATAGAGCTCCTTCTATATATGCTACTCACAGACCAATATCTGTCTCGAAAATACTCCTTTTCTGGCCACACAGCGGTCCTTGATCTGAAACCCGGCTTCCTCCACCATGTCATCGATCGTATCAATAGTTACAACTACTAATTTTTTGGCAAAACGCCGCGCATGCTGAAGGATTGAAAGCTGGTCCTCTGGGGTGGCATGGGTATATAAATTGTAAGGCATATCTATGATGGCAGCATCGTAGTTTTCGGTTACTTCTGAAATCGGCCCTGTAGTAACCTCGCCTTTTAGTCCAAAGTAAGCAATATTTTCACGCGAGCCGTCAGTCACTAAGTAATTGATGTCCCGGCCCACTATGTCGATACCCATGGACAATGCTTCCACGAGAACAGTGCCAATCCCGCAGCATGGATCAATCGCTTTGATTCCCTCTGGATGCGGAACGGCAATATTGGCGGCAGCCCTCGCAACCCTTGTGCTCAGAGCCGTCGAATATTCCCGGGGCTTTTTTACATGATGCAGCCAAATCGGCTCACTTTTTTGCAGTTTCCCAAAATACCATTTTCCTTTAAGCGGCATAATGCACAGCATCTGGTCCGGGTTTTTCATGTCTGCTTCGCCGGCTATCTTCCACCCGATATCTCTTTCTATTTTCAAGCGCTCTTGGTACCCGATTTTTTCATTTGGAGCAGGCTCATAAATTTTAGCGAATTGCACCTTAAAGGTAGACTCACCCATATCTAATGTTGCAGCCTGCTCAAGGATATCTTCCACGCTGTTTCCTTCGTAAAGTACTTCAATTCGCTCTTTCATAAATGGACTTCTGTTCGGGTCGATCTTAATAGAACTTGTAAGAATGTTTGAAGCATCGTCTTTCCCAAAAAAAGAACGCATTTCCAATCGGCATAAAGAACGTTCCTCATCATTGCATACATACGTGTATATAAATGCCGGTTTTTGTTGGTTACTCAATGAAATTTCCATCCTTTAAATAAATCAATTTTATGTACGGAATATTTAGCTTAACATAGGCTTCTCGTATGCACTACTTTTTAGAAAAATATAGGCTCCTTAAAGTGCATGGATATATCAAATTTTCCCTGACCTCTGAAATATATACAACGATTGCGAAAATTAGTTTGTATACAAATTATATTTACACAAATAATTAATGAGAGTATAATCTATTAAGTTGATGAATGGAGATGAAACCTATGCTTAAGGATCATATAGGCTTTACGGCCTCTACCACCAGTAAAATGATGCGCGGATGTGTAAACCTGACACTCAAACCTTTTGGAATAACAGCTGAGCAGTGGACGGTATTAAAGCATTTGTCCTTCGTAAGCCATATAAATCAAAAGGACTTATCAAAACGCACAGACAAAGACCAAGCTACTTTAACGAAAATTCTGGATCTGCTGGAGCACCATAAACTCGCTGCACGGATGCCTAACCCGGATGACAGGCGTTCATTTTTTATCGAAATTACCGAGCAGGGAAAAAAGCTTGTCGATGAGGCAAAGCCATTAATTGAATGCTTGTATGATGACATTCTTCACGGCCTATCACAGAATCAAATCGATATGTTCATGGAGACACTTCATCACATCCAGAGCAACATCAAAAAGCTTAAATAATCATTTGCAGAAAGAAGGATTCACACTTGGAACATCAAGGAACATCAAAATTATGGACGTGGCAGTATTCAATTATTATTTTAACAACCTTCGTATTTTTCCTTAGTCTTCAAGCTTTATTAGGCGGCTTCCCCGCATTTGTCACCGGCATTACCGAAAACCCTTCAAAAGGCGGGCTTATGACCACTTCATTTATGCTTGCGGCCATCTTCACACGGCCTTTTATCGGCATTCTCATGCATAAACTGAACGTCAAGAAAACTTTGATCTTTACCATGATGTTTGTTCTGGCAACGATCGTACTCAGCTATGGCCAAGACATTTTTGCCGTGTTAATACTTGTAAGGATTGCACAAGGGGTTTCATTCGGTATCATTACCACTTTATTGGCAACACTTGCTACCAGCTTGATCCCTAATGATAAAATTGGGGAGGGAATTGGTTATTTTGGGATGGCTACAAGCCTTGGAACGACATTTGGCCCTATGGTTGCCTTAACACTTGTACATTCCTTTTCATTTAATAATCTGCTTTCTCTTACGTTCACGTTAATTTTACTTGCCATCGCTGGAAGTTCCTTTATTAAAAATAAAGAAAAAGCGCCAGAAGTTAAGCCTGTACAAAAGGGTTCTCTCCTGAATTATGCCTTTGAAAAGCGCGCGTTTTTACCATGCATCCTGGTTTGCCTGTTTTATATCACTTTTTCCGGCATTGTTAATTTCATTGACGGCCTTGGCAGCGCCAATCACTTTGGCGGCAAAGTTTCGCTATTCTTCCTTATTATTGCGGGTATGATGATCATTACACGCCCTATTTCAGGAAAAATATTTGATTCACTTGGCCATAAATTCCTAATTTATCCGGCCAGCATCTGCGGAATAATCGGCCTCATTATTTTGACTTTCACCCACAGCTTCGGCCTTTTATGTATGGCGGCCATTTTCTATGGAGTGGCTTACAGCGTCATGCAGCCAACCTTCCAGGCTTGGGCGGTAAGCCGTGTTACACCTGACAAAAAAGGTACAGCTAATGCGATGTCCCTTAGCTTTATGGATTTAGGCATGGCCATTGGGGCAGGTACACTTGGAAATGTCGTGCACCAATTTGGCTATAACGCAACATTTGGATATTCCAGCATTTTAATCATTATTCTGGGCATCATTTACCTGGCCAGCACCTTCATAGCCAGAGGAATAAACAAACCTATAAATCACAGTTTATAATAGATGAAGGCTCTCTTTTTTAGGGAGCCTTTTTTATGAAGGTCTCTACTTTTTGCGCCAATAAGGAATAAATTCCTTTACTCCTTCTGTGATTTCGCGCGCAGTGGTTAGCTTGGTTGACCCTTACCCGGTTTCCGCCGTTAAATATTTAATCCGCAGTCCCGTGCCATTATCCGTCGTAATATTCTACTCTTTCCACCACTTGCTTTTCTCGTAAAATATTTGCATCTACTAACTTATCTTTTCCCTTCTCATTTATAATAGTTTTATAAACACATAGGAGGCGTCCCCATGGAATCCCGATTGATTGCAGGAAGAACGGTAAGGGAATGGAAATCTGCCTATCCCTTAATAGAAGATTTGATGTTAATGAATGAAGTATTCTGGAACAATCCTAATTATCGTTCTTTTAAAGAAGGAATAAAGAATAAATCTATATCCGAAAAGGACGTGAGGGATGCTGAAGAAAGATTGCTGCGATTCGCTCCATATCTGGCAAAGGTTTTTCCGGAAACACAGAACGGAGTCATTGAGTCTCCTCTTGTAGAAATATCAAATTTTCATAGCAGGCTGGGTTCCACTTTTCATAAAAGCCTGGAAGGCACTCTCATGTTAAAATGCGACAATGAGCTCCCGATCTCCGGCTCTATAAAAGCAAGGGGAGGAATTTACGAGGTACTAAAACATGCTGAAGATTTAGCCCTCCAGCATGGAATGCTTGATTTTAAGGATGACTATTCTATTATTGCCGGCCACGAATTTAAGGAATTCTTCTCGCGCTATTCGATCGCCGTTGGGTCGACTGGAAATCTTGGGCTGAGCATTGGGATAATCAGTGCCCAACTAGGCTTTAAGGTGACCGTACATATGTCGGCGGATGCCAAACAGTGGAAAAAGGATCTGCTTAGGAGCAAAGGAGTCACTGTTGTTGAACATAACTCTGACTATAGCAAAGCTGTTGAAGAGGGACGGAAACAAAGTGATGCTGATCCAGCCAGCTATTTCGTGGACGATGAAAATTCTACGAACTTGTTTTTAGGATATGCGGTCGCTGCCTCCCGGTTTAAAAAGCAGCTGGATCAAAAGAAGATCAAGATCGATCAAGAGCATCCGCTTTTTGTTTATCTGCCCTGCGGTGTTGGCGGAGGCCCAGGCGGTGTAGCTTACGGGCTGAAACTGATTTTTAAAGATGCTGTTCATTGCTTTTTCGCTGAACCGACACATTCACCCTGCATGCTATTGGGACTTCTCACAGAGCTCCATGACCAAGTATCTGTCCAGGATTTTGGGATTGATAACCTGACAGCTGCGGACGGACTTGCCGTTGGGCGTCCTTCCGGTTTTGTGGGGAAAACACTTGAACAACTATTAAGCGGAGTATATACGATTGATGATTCTATGCTGTATATGCTCTTAAGCCTGTTGGCGGATTCTGAGAAAATCCGTGTGGAGCCTTCTGCTGCAGCGGGGCTTTATGGTCCTATCCAATTATGCAGCCAAGCAGGCCAGGATTATATCCTGGAAAAGGGACTCAGAGACAAAATGGATAACGCTGTTCATATTTCTTGGGCTACCGGGGGAAATATGGTGCCGGAAGAAATCATGGAAGAGTACTATACCCTTGGAAAAACGCAGCTTAAGCATTTTTTAGATGTGTAAGTCACCATAGATGAGTGGATAATATAATAAGGAACTGGGTATATAAAGAAAATACTCTGTGCGGAGGATTTGAAAATAATGACCATAGCAGGCATAGTACTGGCAGGCGGCCAGTCATCACGTTTTGGAAAGCCTAAGATGTTTGAAACGTATAAAGAGAAATGTTTTTATGAATATAGTGTGGAGGCTTTTAAGGCAAATTCCCTGTCACCCATTATCATCGCTACCAATCAAGGGCTGCTCCCCCATTTTAAACGGGACGACGAAGTAGAGTTTATCATTGAACAAAAATCTGAAAGCCACCAGGGTCCATTGTTTGCCATGCACCATGCCATGACGAAGGTTGATGCAGAATGGTACTTTATTTTGTCCTGCGATATACCCTTTGTCACTTCTGAATTTGTTAAGAAGATGATAAGCCTGGCACAAGGGAGCAGCTATGATGCCATTGTTCCCATTCAATCAGATAAAGTACACCCCCTGCTCGCTCTTTATCATCAGAGAAGCCTGCCTAAAATGAAGAAACTACTGGATCAGGATATTAGGAAAATACGCGTATTTCTAAATGAAATTAACGTACTTCAGGTTTCGTTTTCTGCAGACGCTGAGGTGTTTGTGAATATAAACAGACAGGAAGATATGCTTTATTTATAGGACTTAAAGGATCCTGGATCTTTTAAGTCTTTTTTTTATAAAACCTGACCATACTGAGGATAAAAAGATAAGAGGATGTTGAAAAATGCTGACAGTGGAACAAGTAATGCATGCTTTGCGTGATGTGCAGGACCCTGAGCTACATAAAAGCCTTGTAGAGTTAAATATGATCAGGAATATTAGAATTGATGGGCGTCATATTCAGCTAGAGGTGGTCCTTACCATCCAGGGCTGCCCGTTAAAGGCTAAAATTAAAGCAGATGTAGAACATGCTCTGCGGGAAATAGGGGCTTTAAGCGTGGATATCGTCTTTGGAGCTATGACACCTGAAGAAAGGGCTGCATTAACACAGTACTTGAAAAAGAATTCCACAACAGAAACCGGTATGCCTGCTTTACTCCGGCCGGATTCCGGAGTACGCTTTATTGCGGTAACGAGCGGAAAAGGCGGTGTTGGAAAATCCACAGTTACGATTAACCTGGCTGCCGCCCTTGCACGCATGGGGAAAAAAGTCGGCATTCTGGATGCGGATATCTATGGATTCAGCATTCCATCCATGATGCAGATCGCTGATAAGCCTACCATGATTGAAAAAACCGCAATCCCCGTTGTCAGCCATAATGTAAAAGTCATGAGCATGGGCTTTTTTGCCGACGATAACAGCCCAGTAATGTGGAGGGGACCGATGCTGAATAAATGGATCCAGAACTTCCTCGCCAACACACATTGGGGTGAATTGGACTATCTGCTGCTGGACCTCCCGCCTGGCACAGGCGATGTAGCCATCGATGTGGCAGCCATGATTCCACAGGCAAAAGAAGTGATCGTGACCACTCCCCATAATGTCGCTTCCCATGTTGCATCAAGAGCAGGCGTCATGGCAAAGCATACAAAACATGACATATTGGGCGTTATTGAAAATATGGCCTATTATGAAGAAAGTGATGGCTCCCGGAACTATCTTTTCGGAAGAGGCGGCGGCGAACGCCTAGCCGAGAGGCTGCAGACGGACGTCCTCGCAAGAGTCCCATTTGCCAGGCCTGAAGAAACAACCGGCTCTTCTGTATACGACGAAGATTCTGTGGTTGGGGAGCTGTTCCGGTCGCTTGCGGAGGATGTCCTGTATAAGGATGCTCAGTAGGTTGGAAGAGCTGGTATCACGGAAGTTGGACTTCTGTGTGTCGTCTCGACTTTTTAGTATACCTGGATTAAAAATCAGCATAAGAGAATTTAGATAAGCATATCCACAGTTACATAATCATTTTTGCCGTGGACAGAAGCATAAAGTGGAAAAACCTAAGCATAAATGGAAAAAACATAAGCATAAACCTTTAAGACACTAGTTAAAGTTAACTGCCAGCCATCAAAATCCTGTGTTTATGTGCCTCCGATACAGTTTTATGTGGCTTAACAGGCATTTTTTGTGGTTAAAAGAGAAATTTATGTGGCTGATTCGCTGTTATATGTGGCTGTGAATACCTGGCCAAGTAAAAACATACATGTAAAGGGGTGATATAGTGTCGACTATATCACCCTTTTATAATTGATAGAGCAACCTTCAGTATTTTGCATACGATAGGTAAAAAATTCTTTCGTTAATTAAAAAGTTGAGCACTCTAGGCTCATTGTTCTTACAAAAAACAAGTTATAAAACCACTTTTTTAATGGAAAGCCAGCCATACCTAGAATATAAGCGGCTCCAATCCGTTTTTATATACTTAAACAGCCTCACGTGACAATTTTATTTTTTGTGGATATTACAAGTTTTTATGCCCACTATAACTGAGTACAAATCAGGATCATCATGAATGATAAAACCTTCTCCCCAATCAAAAAGGGAATCCCTCACTCGGGATTCCCTTTTTATATACAAATTAAAGTTCAAAGTAGTTAAAGCTTCTGTCGTTCTGGCAGTTTTCACAGACGTGAAGGATTCTGGTTCTTTCTGATTCCGTTTCTTCAGTTTCTAATTCCTGCCGGCTGCCGCATAATTCACAAATCTGCATAATTCTTCCTCCCTTATTTCCCAGGTAAGTTCTGGTTATCGGTCTCTATGTCGTATCCTGAGTCCCTTATGGCCTGTTGAAAGTCCTGGATGGAAGCGGCGTTTTTATCGTAGCCGATTCGGGCTTCTCCGCTTTCTTGATTCACATCAGCCTTGAGAACGCCCCACACCCCATTTAATGATCGTACGATTTCATCCGTATCCTTTTGAGAAAGCGGTCCATGAATTTTAATCACATCTTGCTGTTCCATTTCCCTTTTCCTCCTTTAATGAAGTTCCTGTGAAGGATGCTGGGTAAATGATTCACCCATCCCATGCAGGAATTCTACCATGCTTGTCATGGCCGTTTTAATTTCTGGATCTCTCATGCTTTTTCCCAGCTTCCATAAGCCGTGCTGTTCCTGGTTCTTGATGCTTTCTCCCATTCGGTTAAGGCCCTGCGTTACACCGCCGAGCATGGACTGCAGCTGGTCCGGCTTTAATGTACCCATGAAATTGAACAGGTAGATCGCATTTTTTATGGTGTTATGCATGCCTGGCTGATTGATCTGCTGCATGGCTATGACACCTACGTCGGTACGATTTTCTAGAATGGCGTGGAGAGCATCGAGTATCCCGATTTCCTCCAGGTTCTTTATTATCGCAAGTGCAGAAAGGATTCCTTTTTTGTTATCTGCCAGGGCTGTTAAAATCTCCCCAACGGCCTGCGCTTGTTCTTCTATGGGGTTAGGGACCTGTTTATTAATTTGCCTGATTGCTTTCGCCATACGTATCCCCTCCATTTCCAAATAAGTCTTCGATTGCTTGGAAGTCTGGACGCTGCCACTTATCTTCAACACGTACACTGATCTGAGGCATTCTATTTCCGAAGCGGTGGTTGTGCTTAGGCAATGGCGGTTCGCCTGTTGCTTCCAAAATCTCCATTTTAACGTTGATTTCTTTATAAGCCGGCGTGTGTGTAACCAAGTCATGATAGCTGCTTGTTAAATAGTTGACCGCTTCATCATCCGCAAAGCTGTTCATCGGCAGGTACACTTCCTTGCCCTTTACCCTGTCGGTAACAAGCGTTCGTACTTTAACTTCGCCATATGGTGAAGTTAATTTCACTAATGTACCATCCGTGAGATTGCGCTCCTCCGCTAATTCGTGTGAAACCTCCAGCCAGATGCCAGGCACTTTGTGTGTTAGTCCTTCTGACCGGTATGTCATATTGCCTTCATGGAAGTGTTCAAGCAGACGTCCATTATTTAGATGGATATCATATTCTTCACCTGCTTCATACGGAGGCGTCCAATCAACAGCGAACAGCCGTGCTTTTCCATCAGGAAAGGCAAACTTCTCTTGATATAAAAGAGGTGAATCCGTACCATCCTTGTGTACCGGCCATACCTGGCTGTTAAAGCCCTCCAGACGGTCATAGCTGACACCCTCAAAAATGACGGCAAGACTCGCTGCCTCATCCATAATTTCACTAGGATGTGAATAGTTCCAGCCAGCGCCCATCCGGTTGGCCACTTCCTGAAAAATCTGCCAATCCGGCTTTGAATCTCCAAGCGGATCGAATACCTTATAAAATCTTTGGATCCTTCTTTCTGTATTAACAAATGTGCCGTCTTTCTCAAGAGAAGGTGCAGCTGGCAGCACGACATCAGCAAATTGCGCCGTTTTCGAGAAGAAAATATCCTGAACCACGAAAAAGTCCAGTTTTTCGAAACAGCTCTGTACATGATTGGAGTTGGCGTCTACAAGTCCCATTTCTTCTCCGAACAGATACAGTGACTTTAAGGTTCCTTTGTGAATTGCCTCAACCATGTGATGGTTGTCCATTCCAGGGTCCTTTGGAATTTCAACTCCCCATGCTTTTTCATACTTTTCCCTGATCTCTGAATTCCCGACAGGTTCATATCCAGGGAACCAGGAAGGCATGGTTCCGAAATCGCAGGCACCCTGTACATTGTTATGTCCTCTCAGCGGATAAGCACCTGTTCCAGGACGGCCATAATTTCCTGTAATCAATAATAAATTTGAAATGGCTGTACTTGCATCAGTAGCTCCGGAGTGCTGGGTTATTCCCATAGCCCAGAGAATACAGACCGAATTCGCTTCATGAATCATAGTGGCTGCTTTAATTAAGTCTTCCTTCGATAGTCCTGTCATTTCTTCAGCGTACTCTAATGTGAATTTATCAAGTGTTTTGATATAACCATCTACGTTACTTACTCGTTTGGCTAAAAACTCTTTATCATGCCAATCTTGGTCAATGATGTACTTTGTTACAGCGGATATCCAGATTAAATCTGTGCTCGGTTTTGGATGCATAAGGAAATCTGCACGCTGAGCCAGCTCATGTTCCCTGATATCAGCTACAATTAATTTTTGTCCAAACAGTTTGTGAGCCCGTTTAACACGCGTTGCTAGAACAGGATGAGATTCTGCTGGATTTGCTCCAATTACAAAAACCAAGTCAGACGTTTCGATATCCTGCATGGTGCCAGAGTCACCTCCAAGTCCTACTGTTCTTAACAGCCCTGCTGTAGCCGGTGATTGGCAGTATCTAGAGCAGTTGTCAATATTGTTTGTTCCGATAACAGCACGTGCAAATTTTTGCGCCAGGAAGTTTTCTTCATTGGAACACTTGGAAGAAGCGATCACCCCAATGGACTCAGGTCCATGCTCTTCCTTGATTTCCGTAAGCTTGCTTGCAATGAGATCTAACGCTTCATCCCAGGTTGCCTCTTCAAATGCGCCATTTTTACGGATTAAAGGCTTTGTAAGCCGCTGATCGCTGTTAACGAAGTCCCAGCCCCATTTTCCTTTCACACAAGTGGATATACCGTTGACCGGTGCTTCATGCGTCGGCTCAATTTTTAAAATTTGACGGTCCTTGGTCCAGACTTCAAAGCTGCATCCCACGCCGCAATACGTGCAGACGGTCTTTGTCCGCTCAATACGCGCTTTTCTCATAGCTGCTTCCACTTCTGATATTGCAAATATTTCTTTATAGCCTGGTTCGACTTCTTTAATCAGATCAACCATCGGCTCTAGAATTGGCGGCGGAAGCTTTGTTAGGAAGCCCGCCTCGCCAAGCATTGATTTTTCCATTAGCGCATTACACGGACATACGTTTACACAGTGTCCGCATGAAACACATGAGGATTCATCGATTGGAACGTCATTATCCCAGATGACTCTCGGTCTCTCTCTGTCCCAATCAATCGTTAAGGTTTCATTGACCTGTAAATCCTGGCAGGCCTCTACGCACCGGCCGCACAATATACACTGGTCCGGTTCATACCTATAGAATGGATGTGAATTATCCGGCGGATAAGGTTTTTCTCTAAATTCATATTTTTGATGCTCAATTTCTAGATATTCTGCGGTATTATGTACAGTACAATTTCCGTTGTTGTTATCACACACCGTACAATAGAGTTCATGATTTTCGAGGATCCGCGACATCGCTTCATACTGGGCATCCTTCACCGGCTTTGACAGTGTATCCACTGTCATACCCGGAGCTGCCTTCGTCGCACATGCACGGACCAATTCTCCCCCTGACTGTACAAAACATGTGTCACAGGTTTGAATGGTGCCAAGATTCGGGTGGTAACAAATACTTGGAATATACAGGTCATGGCTCTGGGCGACTTGTAAAATCGTTTGTCCAGGCTGAACTGTAAATTCTTTTTCATTAATACGGATGGAAAAAGAATGATCAGACATAGAATCTCCTCCTATCTTGCTAGCGATTGGCTCACAAATTTATTGCCAAACACAGCTAATTGCTGCTGATTTACCCTAGTATTCCCAAAAAAGGAATGAATAAAATAAAAAACCTTAACTGCCTTTTAAATTATTTACTATTCCTTTTGTATTAATTCCCTCTTTATTGGCAAATTTATAGGAGGAGATTACGAGCGGGCTGATTTGGATAAAATCTCCCATTAATATAATGAAACTAACAAGAAGGCAGGGAACCCCAGCTATGGAAAAAGAAATACTCTTTCAGCTAATTGAATCAATGATCATTTCCTCATCCAAAAAACCAAAATACATGAGCATTTCTACCGTCAAAGTTGCCGATCTCCTGGAAAGATCACTCTCCGAAATCGAAAAAGGACTGGGAGAACTCGTACAAGAAGGAAGACTGCGTACATCCAAACTCGAAAAACCGCCATACAACACCATATACATGCTGCCCTGACATGGGGACTGTCCCCCATTTCCCGGATTATTTCCCAGATGGGTAAAGCAGCCGAACACACGCCAGCTGAGCTTTTGTCCAGATAAAAACCCCCTCTCTGATTAGAGAAAGGGGGTTCCTTTAGTCTTATTGTTGATAGATTGCGTTTGATAATAGTCTGAATAGGTAATCGGTATGATCACGGAATCCAGGTTCCAGACCGATCAGTGTTACGTCTTTATCTTTTTCCTGAACAATGACAGGCTGGCCTTGTGCACTGCTGTTATTCTTCCAGTGGCCGGCCAGGAAGAAGTCTGCTGAATCATTGTAAGTAGCGAGCACTTTATCATTGGCGGCACCTTCACCGCTGTACCATGCCGGACGGTAAACGAAGCCGATATCATCCGCTTTGTAGCCGGCCGTTACACCTTCTCCAGTGTAATCAACTTGGACGATTCCGTTGCTGTTGGACCCGCCGAAAGAAATATCATCATCGGTGAGACCAAGTGTTTTCGTTGCACGTGATGCACCCGTACCGATTGCAATATACTTTCCTCCTTGATCTACAAAGCTATCGAGATTTGCTTGAAAGGCTGTGTATTGAGAAGCATCCTGGAAACCGAATTCCTTATTTGCAGCGCTTAAATTAGTAGAAATTAAGCTTTCAGTACCACTGTAAACAAAAACATCATAATCATTAAGGCCTTTTTGTGAAACCTCTACCGGAGTAACTTCTGTAACCTCAAAGCCAAGGCGTCTTAAAGCGAGCTTTGTTCCTGAATGTGACTGCTGTTTACCCATGCCGCCATCCTTTAGAATAGCCACTTTTAGTTTTGTAAGTGCAGCCGCATCAGCAGGTATAGACGATGTTTCTATGTTTAGACCTGACTTTTTCACTTCTGCTTCAATCGCTTTGACAGGGCCTTGGGCATAGAAGTTCCCTTGGGTGTCGCGCTTTACCGTAATCCCCTTCTGCAGAAGGCTGTTTGCAAGTTCGACTGCTTTGACTGAAGAGTTTGGAATCAGGAACGGACCATTTCCTGCTAGTGAACCAGAAGAATCCGCTTCTTTTGCTGCCTGCCCCTTTACTTCTACTTCGGTTTTTACTGGAACCGCTTCAAAGCCCCATAATTCTGGCAGGCTCCACGCTGAAATGTCATACATCGCAGGTGTGTCATTGGTGATGTCTTCCCCATCCCAAAGCATCGTATTAGCAAGACCCGCTTTTGCCTGGTTCATTTGAACAATATATGTTCCCGCTGGATACGTTTTTCCTTCAGCTGTAAATGCTTTTGAGGCCTTTATCACTTCAATATCATTCTTTAACAGATGATTCACCGCTTTTTCAGTTACGGTCGGATCTTCTTCATTCACCGGAAGTACATACGCATGCGGGAAGAAACCATCCTCGTGGAATGGATGATCAAAATTTATGCCGCGCTTAAAGACTTCAATTTGATCAGTAATCATATCCTGCTTGTGTTCTACAGAGTATTTCAAGGCTCCCATAATCGCATCATACTGCCAGCGGACGCCATCTAAATCATTCGTAGGTGCTTCCAATGTATGTCCGTAAGCGCCATGATACATAGCGTACATCGGAGTGAAAATCGGCGGATAGTCATCCCATCCAGCTGAATCATCGCGCTGTGGAATGTACGCGCCTTCCATGCTTTGATAAAGGCTGCCTTTATATTCTCCTTTATTTTTAAGGATTTCGCTTTCCATAGCACGTGCCTGGCCATTAGCCCATTTATTATACAGGTCATATTCGTAATTAGGGTTATGCGGCGGTGTACAAGGCTCGATAAGCCCCTGCTTATTTGGCGCATAATTCTTCACATACCCATGGGTATCTAAAAATACCATTGGATTCCATTCTTTTATCAAAGCTACGGTTTCCTGTGTTTCAGGCTGTGACTGTGTGATAAAATCACGGTTTAAATCGATGCCTTCCCCGTTAAAGCGAGTTGCATTGATTCTGCCGTCAGGGTTCTGCACAACATTAAAGATCAAGATGCTGCTGTCTAGTATCTTGGCAGTTTCAGTATCATTTTTAGTTGCAAAACGTTCGATAAGCTGCAATACCGCATCCGTTCCAACAAATTCAGTCCCATGAATCGATCCGTTTATCATAACAGGAACCTTGAAATCAGGATTTTGTTT
Organism: Peribacillus deserti; assembly: GCF_002863585.1. GTDB lineage: Bacteria > Bacillota > Bacilli > Bacillales > DSM-1321 > Paraperibacillus > Paraperibacillus deserti_A. Next base: position 52,645 of record NZ_PGUY01000051.1, read on the forward strand.
AATCCAATCCTGAGCCTTTTGAGGGTTTTTAAACATTTGTTTTCTTAAAGCCTTGTTCTTACCGAATTTTCCTTGCGCCTTCGGATCAGCAATGGTTACTACATAAAGAGGGTTCCCATCTGCAGACTTCCCTTTAATTTCTACCTTAACACGATTGGATTGTTTAGCAATCTCCTGAAGCTTTGATCCAACTTTTGAAAATTTCATAAAGTCATAGTTTTCACTATTGAACTTGGAACCGTCCTGTTCTTCGTATACATTTACATTTGTCCATTTTGCTGAATCGGCATAGGAGCTTGTCCCAGGAACGGCCGTGAGCAGGCTGGCAGCTAGGATACCAGCAGTGAGTGCTTTTTTCTTCAAGTTTATTCCTCCCGATAATATGTATAAATATTAATATTTATTTATATTAATGCATACTTATCGATTGAACAATCGTGCTAATTACCTATCTGCTAAACTGCTGAATAGAACAATAGTCTAATATTTTGAAGAAGCAATCAATCGTTGATATAAGGAAGACGAGGTTTTGCGGTAAGGGTAAGTGGACTGCCCTTTTTAACATAAAAAGATATTCCCTCCTTTACCCATATCATCCTAAATTAAACATTCTTTGCATAAAAAAACACACTGCCCTTTTTAGTGAACAGTGGTGTGTGTTTTCTATCTATAATCCTTTGTCTCTTAAATAATCCTCAAGCCGGATGCCGCTCTTCTGGGCTGTACTCGGGCAGCCCAAGTTGTAATCCATAACTTTTTTATTGATCATCTTGACTGAGCGCTCAATATTATATCTGTCATCAAACATCCGCAGTTCTTGCTTTAAATGATCGATTTCCCTGCTAAGCTCTACCCATCTGGGAAGGATCCCATTATCTTTCAAAACCTTATTGAATTGCTTATCTGGGTTATATGCCATATCTGGGTCTAGGACAAGATCTTTTCCTTTTATCAAATCAAACTGTCCTTCCCGTTCGGCTCTCCTGACGATGCTTGTTATGTGATCTTCATAGTACCAATTAAATTGGCTTGTGGACTGATCACCCATTGCGATACGTTTGGCACGCTCAGAATCCATGTTTTCATTTCTGTTTTTCATCCTTTATCCCCCTTATACGAGTTAGAGTAAAAGAACCATATATACTTTGTATAGTCATTTATTTTTCTTTAAAGTGCTATATAAAAATGAAGTAAATAAAAGAAACAGCGGGGAGTCCGCTGCTTATTATCATAATTTATTCATTTTTCAGTTATATGGAAGATGTTTTCTCATTCTTTTTATATCCGCCTTGATAAGTGAAATAATTATTGAATACCTTATCCCATTTATCTTTTTCTTTCTTGTTCGTATACAGAAGTCCACCCAGTTTTATTGAAGTTAATTTTAATTTCAAGGGGATCAACTCTCTTCGCTTTTTATAGCATTATTACCCAATTTATTGAAGAAGTTACCCTCTTACAAAATATTTTTATATTTCTAAGCTTCCGCCAGTTCTTTCTCAAACAGCATAGACATTCCAATTGTTCATGCCTCGTTATTAAACAAAGGGGCGATCAAATAGATATTCTGTATGATACGAGTATCAGTCCACTTAGTCCCCTACAGCTATTTCTTTAAGACTATAAATATTTTGAGGGAATATGCCGTAAGAACCAATTTTAACCAGTGCTCATGTTATGCTTTGACGCAGTCTCTAAGGGGATGCTAATCTGACGGTGAAAGCGAATACATAAAAAGTAAAGGAGGATAAGTCCATCCCATTTCACCTGACAGAGAAATTAAAAGGAGGAAGTTATGAAAAAATTACAAGCTGTTGTAAGTTCTATCGTGTTAGCATCCACACTCCTGCTCCCTGCTGCCGCCAACGCCCATTCTTCTAAAGATGACCACCAGCGATACAACAACTCAGATAAAATGAAAAACATCGTTTTAAACAAAATGATCTCTAAACTGTCTGATGAAGAAAAAATTGGACAGCTTGTCATGCCATCTACCCATGATAATTCAAATGCCATGCCAAATGAACAAACACGCGAACTGATCCAAAAGTACAAGGCTGGATCTGTTATCGTATATGGCGAGAGAGATGCCAAGAAGACGGCCGCATACAATAACCAGCTGCAAAAATGGGCAGCCGCTGCCAAACCGAACCTTCCCTTATTCGTGTCTGCCGACCTTGAGTACGGTACAGCCCAGCATGTGACCGACGGCACGATTTTTCCAAGGCAGATGGGTATCGGTGCCACCAGAGACCTGAAAGCCGCCGAACAGGTTGCAAAGATTACGGCAATAGAATCCAGAGCAACCGGTTTTAACTGGAATTACTCGCCTTTGGCAGATGTGAACACCAATCCAGCAAACCCTGTCATCGGCGTCCGCTCCTTCGGGGAAAATACCGATCTGGTCACCCAAATGACCGTGGCGCAAATTAAGGGATATCAAAAGAATGGAGTCATTGCTACGGCCAAGCACTTCCCGGGTCATGGAGATACAAGCGTTGATTCCCACCTCGGGCTTGCCGCTGTTACCTATGACCGCAAGACTCTTGAGGATGTTCACCTTCCTCCATTTAAAGCAGCCATCGCTGCCGGGGTAGATTCCATTATGACAGCCCATGTTATTATCAATGCTATTGATCCTGAGCTTCCTGCAACTTTATCAAAAAAAGGTCCTTACTGGACTCCTTCGTGAAGAAATGGGCTTTAAAGGATTAATCGTTACAGACGCGATGAGCATGCATGCCATTTCTGAGAAATGGGGAGCAGGCCATGCAGCTGTTATGGCTGTAAATGCCGGAGCAGATATCGTCATGGCAACGGGCACCTTACCCGAACAGCTTGATACATTCAATGCCTTAACTCAGGCTCTTAAGTCTGGAGAACTCTCTGAAAAACGAGTGGACGAGTCACTAAAGCGTATACTGGACGCGAAGCTTTTTAAATATAAGCTGTACAAAGATCGCTATACCAATCCTGATAAAGCAGCAAAAATCGTTAATACCGCTGCTTACAAACAGACTGCTACTGAAGTGGCAAGAAAATCTATTACTCTCCTAAAAAACAACAATGTGCTGCCATTTAATGCAGAAGACAATAAAACGACTCTTGTGGTGGGTCCGAAAATTTACGGTTCCTCTTCATATATTGAAGACATCGCCAAAGCTGCTGACTATAACTCTGCTGGTTCTGTAACTAGCTTCGTAACAGCAACAGATTCCACAGATGCTGAAATAAACCAGGCACTTCAGCTTGCAGCTGGAGCAGATCGAATCATTGTTCCTACCTTTTCAGCAAGCGGACTGCCAGCTGGACAGGCAAAACTGGTCAAAGCCTTACAGCAGAGTGGAAAACCTGTAGTCGCAGTCTCCCTGGGGCTGCCTTACGATATTCAGAGCTATCCTGAAGCTGGCGCTTACATTGCCTCCTACGCCGTTGAAAGATGGGGTTCACCTGTACCAACTTCCTGGAATGCCGCTGTTGAAGTCATCTTTGGCAAGCAGCCTGGCGGAAAACTGCCGGTTACGATAGATGGACTTTATCCATATGGAGTTGGACTGACATATTAGGAAAATATATAACTTTAAAACCATAGCTCTTTAAACGGGAGCTATGGTTTTTTATTTTTGCTCTTTTCTTAAAAAAAGTTGTTTTTTAATGAGTTCTGTGAGGCAATCCCATTGTTAAATCAGGTTAATTGGAGCGTAAGGTGCGTGACTCCTCGGGACAGGTGAGACCCCGCAGGCGGAGCTGAGGAGGCTCACTGCCCGCCCCTAAGGTCCGCGAGCATCCTGGAGCGGAAATCAACCACCATGTTCCATAGCAACAAAGTTTACGAAAACAGCCTTTATTTTTGTAAACCCCTAACATTTAAGTTGCAGCATTTTTATAAGCGAACAGTATATGAAATAAAAGAAGGAAAAGCTCTTTAATTTCCCTCCGGGGCTGATGCACTTCACCAAAGGGTGCTAAACCAATATATTCTTCTGACGAGAATAAAAAAGCCCGGTAAATGACACCTCTTATTAGTGGCGTCATTTACCGGGCATACGCATTCTCTATTAAACCTTAGTTAATAGAAGAGATCCATTTGTATATCAGTGTTAGAATCTATCTAACAGATTGAATCTGTCGGCTTTGGATTTTTCAGTCCGAATAGCGGGCGGATAAATAAGGCAAGGAAAGTACCAAGCATGGCCATAATCATCCAAACCCAGCCATGAAGACTGAATGATGCAATACCGCCAAAATAAGCACCGATGTTACAGCCAAATGCCAGGCGGGCTCCATAACCCATCAATAATCCGCCTACAATCGCTGCTCCTGCTACACCGGGCTTTATTTTGCCGGGTTTGAATGTACCCTGAGAAGCGGCTGAAATAAATGCACCCAGCATAATACCAAAATTCATTACACTTGTAGAATCAGCAAATACCGTATTTGTTAATGCTGCCCCGTTTGGACCTGTAAAATAACTCCAGCTTGAAACATCTACGCCGGCTGCCATAAGTGCTTTTCCTCCCCAGAGGGCAAAAGCTGATGTGATTCCCCAAGGATTTCCCCGGATTGTCAGAGTTAGAGCGTTAAGCAGTGCTAAAACGATTGCTGCTGCAAAAAGAGGCCATGAACCGCGTAATATCTTCTTCCACCCTGTCGTGGTCGGCAGCGGCTTCATCATTGGAGGGTTTTTCTTTTTCGCAATCATAACTGTTATCCAATAGATAAGGGCAAATGCCACCATTTGCACGGCCCATGCACCAAAATAGCCTAGACCGGTAGATTCAGCAAGTGAAATTGGCGGAAGTGAAGGAGTGTCTTCCATCCAGAATTTAAAGTGATAAGCTCCCAGAACAGATCCGGCAATAAAGGAAATGAGAGTTAGAATCATGGACGACGAACCGCCGCCAACTGAATATAACGTTCCAGACGCACAGCCGTTACCCAGCTGCATGCCGATTCCGAAGATAAAGGCACCGAACAATACACTCACTCCAACTGGTGACACATATCCCTTTGGAGTTATACCGGTAAAGCTGAAACCGGTGCTTAAAATGATCGCAAACAGCGTGGATGCTATGGCAAGCATAAGCATATGTGCCTGCAGTCCCTGCACATTTCCCACAGACATTAGTCTGCGGAATGCAGAGGTAAACCCGAATCTGGCATGTAAAAGGGTGGCACCAAGCGCCAAACCTATGATGAACAGGATACCCTGTGTTATGTTTGTGACATTAACAATCACTATAAATAATAAAAGGGCTGCAAGTGCGCCGATGATAACCAAGGGCTTTTGTACAGGATTTAAATCGGCAACTATAGTCGTAGATTGCTTGTTTGGTACGACAGATGTATTAAATGAAGGCTGCGCCAATATATTCACTCCTATTCTTATAAACTTAGTCGGATTATTTTTAAACCAGTTCATACTATAACATATATTCATTAGATTGGAAAATAAAAAAACTGATCCCTATAAGGAGGGACCAGTTTGGTTCTACTTTGTCTCCAGCACTTTTATAAACTCCCTCATATAATCCGGAAGATCCGGCGGACGACGGCTAGAAACAAGGTGGCCATCTGTAACGACTGGTGCATCTATCCATTCTGCACCGGCATTTTCCATGTCGTCTTTAATACCGGGAGTGCTTGTCACTTTTCTACCCTGTAATATTTTTGCTGATATTAACACCCATCCCGCATGGCAAATCTGCCCAATCGGTTTCTGGCTGTCCTCCATTTCCTGGATTAGGGCAATCACTTCAGGAAAACGCCTGATTTTATCAGGAGCCCAGCCGCCAGGTACCAGGATTGCATCATACTCTGCAGCGGAAATGTCACCATAAGCATAGTCAGAAACTGCTGGTACTCCGTATTTACCTATATAAGTTTCATTCGCTTTTTCCCCGGCAAGATGAACAATGGCTCCTTCTTCCTTGAGCCTTAAAATGGGATACCACAATTCAAGGTCCTCAAATTCGTGATGAACAAGACTGATAATTTTCTTTCCTTTTAATCGCATCGTTTCTCTCTCCTCAAAAAGACTGCTTTTTGTTCTTAATTAAGATTTCTTTCATTTTTATTATACATTGAATCAGGAAGAAGCTCGACTCATTCCACCTGAGCTTTTTCATACTTTGAAAATTCACGGCAGGAAAAATGCGGGGAAGACTAGAATTTATTAGTGAACCCACCCTTTGAATTTCAGATTGAAATTTTATTTATAATTATTATAAATAAGTATTGATTTTTAAATAAAAGATGTTATCATTTAATTATCGCAATAAAATAATTTTAAGAAGGTGGGGAATTTATTTGAGTATAAATAATAGACTTACAACCAGCTGGGGTGCTCCAGTCGGCGACAATCAAAACTCACAGACTGCGGGCCAAAGAGGTCCTACATTAATACAAGATGTTCATCTTCTAGAGAAGCTGGCGCATTTTAATAGAGAACGTGTACCAGAACGTGTAGTTCATGCGAAAGGCGCTGGAGCACACGGTTATTTTGAAGTAACACAGGATCTTTCTACATATACAAAGGCAAAGGTTTTCAACGGAGTTGGCAAGCGTACACCTATGTTCATCCGTTTTTCTACAGTAGCCGGCGAGCTGGGTTCAGCCGATACCGTTCGTGATCCTCGCGGCTTCGCAGTGAAGTTTTACACGGAAGACGGCAATTACGATATAGTCGGGAATAATACACCTGTATTCTTTATTCGTGATGCTATCAAATTCCCGGATTTCATACATACGCAAAAAAGGGATCCAAGAACACATCTTAAAAATCCAACTGCTGTTTGGGATTTCTGGTCCCATTCTCCTGAGTCCCTTCATCAGGTAACAATCCTGATGTCTGACCGCGGTATTCCTGCTACCCTCCGTCATATGCACGGATTCGGCAGCCATACCTTCAAATGGGTGAATGAACAAGGTGAAGGCGCCTGGGTTAAATATCATTTCAAAACCGAACAAGGCGTCAAGAACCTTGATGTAGATCTAGCTGCACAGATTGCCGGCGAAAATCCTGACTATCATACAGAAGACCTTTTCAATGCGATTGAAGCTGGAGACTTCCCTGCCTGGAAGCTTTATGTTCAAATCATGCCATTAGAAGACGCGGATACGTATCGTTTTGATCCATTTGATGTAACAAAAGTATGGTCTCAGAAAGATTACCCGTTAATTGAGGCTGGCCGTATGGTACTCGACAGAAACCCTGAAAACTACTTTGCTGAAGTAGAGCAGGCAACATTCTCACCTGGCACTTTGGTTCCTGGAGTTGATGTGTCTCCTGACAAAATGCTTCAAGGCCGCTTGTTTGCATACTCGGATGCTCACCGCTATCGTGTTGGTGCGAACCATAACGCACTTCCAATCAACCGTCCGAAAGCAGAAGTTAATAATTATCAACGCGATGGCCAGATGAGATTCGATAATAATGGCGGAGGTTCCGTATATTATGAACCGAACAGCTTTGGAGGCCCAACTGAAACACCAGAGAACAAACCAGCTCCATTTGCAGTATCAGGTGTTGCTGACAGCGTTGCCTATGATCACAATGACCATTACACTCAAGCTGGTGACCTATACCGCTTATTGAGCGAAGAAGAGCGCGCCCGCCTTGTGAATAACATTGTAAACGCAATGAAGCCAGTAGCATTGGAAGAGATTAAAATCAGACAAATTCATCACTTCTTAAAAGCAGACGCTGAATATGGTGCTCGTATCGCAGAAGGCCTTGGGATTGCTATCGAGCAGAACGTATAGTATATAACTTCATTCTCAATAACTAAATTTATTCTCAATTAAGAAAGGTATCCGGAAATTGCCCGGATACCTTTTTTCTATTTATTTATTCCATTCATCAGAAAGCATGCCATATACGATATGGTCTACATAATGATCATACAGCCATTCAGCCTGCCTGATTTTCCCCTCTTCCGTAAAACCTAACCTTTCCGGGATGGCCCTGCTTTTCATATTGCCCTCTGCAGCTCTAATTTCAATCCGATTTAGTCCCATGGTCTGGAAACCGTAATCCACGAATGCTCTGCATGCTTTCGTCATGATTCCTTTACCCTGAAATCCTTCTCCAAGCCAGTAGCCAACGATACCGAACTTATGGCTCTTATTTATTTCATTGAATCCGATTGTACCTGCTATCGCTCCTCTATATATAATAGCTGCAGACTTTGGATGTCCCCCTGTTTCAGCCACGCCTTTATGCGTTCCTGCAATAAATGCTGCTGTGTCCTCAACCTTTTGTGTAAAATCCACCCATCCGAGCCACTCTCTCAAGTAATTTTTAGAATCCATCGTTAGTTGGTAAAACTCTTCTGCATCTTTATCAATAAATATACGCAAAGAAACGTCTTTATCTATGTATAGTTGAAACAATGCTCTCCCTCCAATTTTCCAGAATTTCTCTCCTTTATTAGTTTACCATGTGACTACTATTGGTCAATACTGCCTTAAAAGTGTTTATTCGGTAAAAGTGGTCACCAATACTCCCGGCTTCGCTTCCAGTATTTTTTATAGAGTAATAGTACGGTTAAGGGCGAGAAAAATTTTTGGAAGGAATTAACGAGGTATTTTACGATACTAAAGGTTTTTTTGTTTACGGGATGGCCCTTTACGTATTATACCCATAACGGTTACAGGATTTATTTCAAAAAAAAGACAACTCTATAAAAGAGTTGTCAGGCTTTACCCACTACTGTTTTGAATCATCATTCAGATCTCTTGTCGGGTTTTCGGGGTTGTCTTCGTCGAAGGCAGATATATCATAACCTTTTGGAAGCTGTGCCCGCTCACTTTTAGTTCCCAGCGTCTGCTGATAGGAAATTGGTCTTTTTTCATTCCGCATCATCTTACTCACCTCCATGTTAGCTTTCCCCCAAAAACCATCTGATATCAAAAACAGTCTTCGGGTTACTAGTTCATAGAGCAATGGCAATCATGCGGGAATTAGAATTAAACATATAAAAAAGCCCGAGTGCCTCTATAAAGGCCAGGGCTTCTTTAGGAAATAAAAACTGGCCCCTTCCTACCCATGCAGCGTATGGGATCATCCTCCGGGAAATTGGGGACAGTCCCCCGTTTTCGGTCCCCCGTTTCCGGGCTCCACCTTCACACCTTATTTTTTGGCCTTGTGCACTTTCAGCTGTTTTCCTTTTACCGTTGTGTTCTTCATTGCCTGCAGTACGGTTTGGCCTTTTCCATTCAGGATATCTATATATGTAACATTATCTTGAATTGTAATGATCCCGATATCATCTGCGGTGACTCCTGGGATTTTGGCAATTGTACCGACAAAATCGACAGCGCGGAGTTTCTTTTTCTTACCTCCATTAAAATACAGCTTCATGATTTCTTTATTTAATGCTTCACTCTTGTCTCGTTTAACTTCGGGCCTGGAGTGTATTTTATCTTCAAACGCAGTCTTCGCCTGATTGACTTCCTCTTTTGATGGAGGATCTGTTTTTTCTATTTGGAAGCCAATATAATCTTCTATCTCCGAAAGGTATTTTTGTTCATACGGAGTAATAAATGTGATGGCTTTCCCTGCTTTGCCAGCCCTCCCTGTTCTCCCTGTCCGATGCACGTAGCTTTCTTTTTCCATAGGGAGATCATAATTGATCACGTGTGAGATATTTTCCACATCGATCCCCCTTGCCGCTACATCTGTAGCAACCAGATAACGGAATAATCCGCGTTTGAAATCATCCATTACCGCGAATCGATCCTCCTGTATCATCCCGCCATGGATTTTATCAGCCGGATAATGGGCAGATTCGAGCTCCAAATAAACCTGATCGACATTCTCCTGTGTGCGGCAGAAAATGATACAGCTGTCTGGATTTTCAACAATTGTTACATTCTTTAGCAGAGAAAACTTATCTTCCTCTTTTACTTCAATGATCGAATGTTCAATTTTATCCGTAGTAAGGCCGCTTGCTTTTATTTCAATCTGAACCGGAGCCTGCATATACTTGCGGCTTAAGTTCTCTACATCTTCAGGAAGGGTTGCTGAAAAGAGCATGGTCACTCTCTTAGCGGGCAGTTCCTGAATAATGGCTTCTACCTGATCAATGAAGCCCATATTAAGCATTTCGTCTGCTTCATCTATAACAAGATACTTAATCTGTTCCAAAGCAAGTGTACCTTTCTGAATATGATCGAGTACCCTCCCCGGTGTCCCGACCACAACATGTGTCTTTTGCTTTAACTCAAGCTTCTGTCTTTCAAACGGAGATTTTCCATATACGGCTGCAGCTTTAATTCTTTTAAATCGGCCTATATTCGTAATATCTTCCCTGACCTGTGCTGCCAGCTCCCGTGTAGGTGTCAGCACCAGTGCCTGCGGCTTGTTTTCTTCCCACTGCACATTTTCACAGATGGGAATACCGAAGGATGCGGTTTTACCGCTTCCGGTCTGAGACTTGACCACAAGATCCTGGTCTTCAAGTGCCACAGGAATTACTCTACTCTGAACCTCTGTTGGATTCTCGTAATTCAGATGGTCCAGTGCCTTGACTATATCCTCACTTAGATTAAATTCGTTAAACCCCGTTTTATTCATCATGTACCCTCATTGCTATTTTGTATTTTTCCTATTCATCCTCGTGTATTATACCCTACTTATCCATAAAAAAAGACATGCATTTATATAAGCAGGGCCTGGAATCGGTAATGAGCTTTATGAATGAAGACCCCTATTTGCATTACTACAGCGAAAATGATGTTCATTACTTTTACTAGTGCCCCCATCTTATCACCGGAGTTGCTTAAAGGCGGGAATCCAGCATATATTTTGAAAATTCAGCATATATTTTGAAAATCCTGCAAAATTTCAAATAATCCTGCATATATCTCCAAAATCCTGCAAATAACCTTTTCCAGAACAAAAAAAGAGAGCAAAATGCTCTCCCCTTACTTATTCTTTATCATTCGGCACCGCACATGATCCATCAGAACAGCTTGCGTCTAAAGCGGAATTTCCTGATAAATCCTGTAATTTAGGTGCAGGGTTTTCTTCGAGCCATACTTTTTGAATAGCATTAACAAACGTTTCTTTCGGCTGGGCACCGGAAATTGCGTATTTTTGGTTGATTACAAAGAATGGCACTCCTGTCACTCCATATTGCTGGGCAATGGCCTCATCAATGCGGACGTCATTCGAGTATGCATTTTTGTCTTCCAGAACCTGCATCGCTTCCTGCCTGTCTAAGCCTGCTTGAGAGCCAAGATCAGCCAGAACTTCAAGATTGCCAAGGTCCTTAGAATCAGTAAAATACGCATGAAGAAGTTCTTCTGTGATAAGTGCTTCTTTCCCCTGAGTTTTGGCAAATTTAGCAAGCCGGTGTGCATCAAATGTATTCGTTGGCTTCATATCTTCAAAATTGAAAGAGAGCCCTACAGTTGCTGCCTGCTGCCCGACACCAGCATTGGCATTCCGCGCTTGTTCGATAGTCATTCCGTACTTCTCTGCTAGAGCCTCATGAATATTTTTTCCGGAAAATTTTTCAGCATTCGGATCCAGCTCAAAGCTTTTGAATTCAAGCTCAACTGAATCTCTATTTGGAAATTGAGCTAATGCTTCTTCCAGCCTGCGCTTCCCAATATAACAAAATGGGCAGACAAAATCTGACCAGACTTCGATTTTCATGCAAGTCACCTCATTTTTTTTCGTTCCCTTATAGTAACACAGGTACAGATTGAACTCATCATATCCTGCTCATACAATTCTTAACGGTTAGCTGAAGAGGCCATACGCACATAGGTATGCCTCTTCCCACGAATAGCAATGGAATAAGCCATAATGTTTTCCGGAATGGCCATGCCTGATGCGCCAGCGTCTCCGATATGATAAAGATCTGCACCAGCCATTTTGCTGTTGAGAGCAATTTGTTTAATTGTATCTACATCGGCACCTTCCTGGCTTGTACCAGTAGTAAGGAGAACCAAAGCTCCTTTTGCATGCACTTCGTCTACCAATTGTGCCGTCTTTTCTACTGTAAAGCCGGGAACTGTTCCTGGAGAAGGGAGGAGAATTATATCAGCACCTGCTTCTACAAAAGAACTGAGCACTTCAGAGTTGATGATGCTGCCGCCTGTTTCTCCCGCTACACCAGCTCCGTGCATTTTTCCAGCAATAATTAATCCTTCTTTTCCCAAAACATCCCTAGCCCTTTCAATGGCATTGCGAATTTCAGTATTAGAAACGCCTGTCTTAGGATTACCCGTTAAGCAGACAAAATCAAACCCCAATTCCTTCGCCCTCTTAAGGGATGCCGCAGATGCTGTCCGTCCTTCCGGCAAAGTGTCCAGCTGCTCCAGTCTCTCCGCCTTTTCATCGATTGGCTCCAAATTCAGCCCGATTGGACGCCCTGTCAGTTTTTTTAAAGTTTGAACCATCGTGTCCGGTTCAACATCCAAACCCTGCACAATTGGATTATTCACATCAAATAAATTCAGTAGAATCATATCAGCCCCGAAAGCTGCTGCCATTTCTGCATTGGTAACTGCCGGATAATACGGGTTTACCGTTCCAATCACTTCCGAAATCATGACCCTTCCTTCAGAAGCAAGAATCGATTGCTTCAGATCCCCTCCAGACATCTGTTGAAAATCGGATGCAGTACAATCTAATAACCGTTTCATTTTTCTCCCTCCTATTATGTACAAAGTTTTTCCCATGTTATTTTTCCCACTGTTCAAATCTATTGTATTTTCTATTAATAGGATCTGCAATGAAAAGGCGCTTAACCAAATACATTCTCCAATACAAAAGTAAAACAATGCATTCATCAAGCCATTGACGGACCATACTTACCCAGTCAGGATTCGACTTGGACTTTATGAACCTATTAAGGACGAATCATCCTAAATTACGAGAGAAAATGGGCTTCATCCGGGCTATGAAAGACTTTTCTTACTCAGGTAAGAGTCGAAATGGAGTTCATCAACCCTATGAAGGACGAATCTTACTAAATTACGAAAGAAAATGGGCTTCATCCGGCCTATGAAGGACTTTTCTTACTCAGTTAAGAATCGAATTGGACTTCATCATCCCTGTGAAGGACGAATCTTCCTGAATTACGAAAGAAAATGGGCTTCATCCTGGCTATTAAGGACTTTCCTTACTCAGTCAAGAGTCGAAATGATGTCTAAAAAAAGCGGCCCATTGCAGGAGCCGCCCTCTCTTTTACTTATACAGAAGATAGTTTTTCCTTACTTTCTTGAAATCGTCTAAACCATTCTGCCATTCGGCTTTCATTTGTTCTACGGTTTTGCCTTCTTCAATTCCCTGCCTGATTGAACCGTTTCCTACGAGATTATCGAAGAATGAGATTCCATTAGATGCAGGGGTCCTGAAAGCAAACTGGCCCGGATACATATCGTGGATTGCTTTGACGATTTGCAGTCCTGTTTCGAATGGCTGGTAGTATTCTCTGTTTGTCACATGAATCTGTACCCCGTGCGACAGAACATTCACATGTTTAGAGAAAGTCGGGATAAAGGATGCTGATCTGAATTGAACTCCTGGCATATCTAAAGAATTCAATTTCGCAGCCAAGTCGTCGCCATTGATGAACGGAGCCCCGATTAATTCAAATGGTTTGGTTGTACCTCTTCCTTCCGAAACATTTGTCCCTTCGATCAGCGCTGCGCCTGGATAGACCACCGCTGTTTCAAGTGTCGGCATGTTTGGAGAAGGAAGGACCCACTCAAGCGGAGTGTTGTCATAATACATATCCCGCTTCCAGCCTTCCATCTTTACAACGGTAAGGTCCGCGCCGATGTTAAATTCTTTGTTGAATAACAAAGCCAGTTCGCCTACAGTCATTCCATGTCTTACAGGAATCTCATATTCTCCAACGAAGGAAGAATATTTATCTTCCAATACAGGGCCTTCTACTTTTTCGCCGCCTAACGGATTCGGACGATCCAGTACAATGATTTCCTTATTATTTTCTTTTGCCGCTTCCATGGCTAAAGCCATTGTATAAATGTACGTGTAAAACCGGGTACCCACATCCTGTATGTCAAATAGGAGAACATCTACATTTTCAAGCATTTCAGGAGTCGGTTTTTTAGTTTTTCCATATAAGCTGTATACAGGAAGCCCGGTCTTTGGATCTGTATAGTATTCAACATATTGGCCTGCCTGCGCGCTGCCGCGTACCCCATGTTCAGGGCCATATAAAGCCGTTAAGTTGACATCCTTATGATTGGAAAGTAAATCTACAATACTGTTAACCTGCTGATCTACCCCAGTTGGATTTGTAATCAAGCCGACCCTCTTGCCTTTCAGGAGGCTGATCTTATCCTGGAGAAGAACATCCACTCCAAGGCGGAACTTGGAGTGTTTTTTATTTTTATCATACTTATGGTCATTATCAGCTATTGCGGCAGTAAAGACTGAGAACATGAGCAGAAGTGTTATAATGCTGGCTAGCCATTTTTTCACTAAAAATCCTCTCCCTTTTCTTTTCTATTAGTAGTTTAAGCCGTGCCCAAAACCGTATAATACACCGCCGGTACCATTGTAGATGGTTACTGGAAGTTTTCCTGATGGATTAATCTGGCCGATTATTGTATTTACAGACGCTTCAAAGCTTGCTGGCCTGAAACCGTATTGCACTAAGTATGCATCTGTATTCGGGTAGGCCATAATGTCATAAGGATTTCTGATACCTAGACTAATGACCGGCGTATCCAGGCTAATGAGCTGATTTGCAAGCTTCATAAGATCGCTGATTGGAGATCTTCCAGAAACCGTTGATGTTGAAGTACCAAGGATAATATACTTTGCATCCTGAATCTGGGCCAGCTGAGTAGCGGTCAACGGTTTCGAAGCTGAAATAGCCGTTACATTTTCATGATGCTTTTTCACAGCAGCCAAAAGGTCCGCATTATATAAGTTTGAAATGACAGCAATTTTATCTTCCTTAGCCGCTTTCAAAGGCAGCACGCCATTATTTTTTACAAGTGTAATGGATTTTTCGGCTGCTTCTTTTTCGACTTGTTTATGTTCAGGGGATCCAACCACCGCAAGGGCATTTTGTACTTTTTCATCAATGCTTTTTTCTGTTTCTGACTTGACAATGCCTCTGTTTAATTTAAGAGTTAACAGGCGCTCTACTGATTGTTCAATCCGCTGCTCAGGAATTTCTCCAGATTCTACTGCATCATAGAGTCCTTCCGCTACTGCTTTGAGTCCAACTGGCATTAATACAATGTCAGTTCCCGCTTTTACAGCTCGGATTGCTGCATCAACAGCACCGAAATGATCGCTGATGGCCTGCATGTTCATGGCATCAGTAATGATAACTCCCTTATAACCCATTTCTTCCCGCATCAGCCCGGTTAACACTTTGTGGGATAGAGTTGCTGGAACTGAAATTTCGGTTCCATCCTTTTTCGAGATCGCCTTAGAATCGTCGATCTTCGGGAAAGTTACATGAGCTGTCATGATTGCATCGATCCCAGCATCCATGGCCTTCTGGAATGGATATAGCTCAACTTTTTTCAGGCGGTCAATATCATGTGGGACTTCCGGCAGTCCCAAGTGAGAATCCACTGCTGTATCACCATGTCCCGGGAAATGTTTGGCAGTAGCCGCAATTCCGCTGTTCTGCATGCCTTTAATGTAGGCATTGCCCAATTTTGCGACAAGTTCAGGGTCTTCCCCAAAGGAACGGACGCCGATGACCGGATTATCCGGGTTATTATTGGTATCCAGTACAGGTGCAAGGTTCATGTTGATACCTAGGGAATTCAACTCTTCGCCGATGGCTTTGCCTACTTTTTCAGAAATTTCTTCAGAACGTGTTGCACCAAGAGCCATATTCCCCGGCATATGGGTGCCAGACTGAAGTCGGGTTACGATTCCGCCTTCCTGGTCAATCGTCATTAATAGACCGTATTTTTCAGAAGCTTCCTGATAAGCGTTCACTAGCTTTGCGGTCTGCTCGGTAGCTACCACATTTTCAGCAAATAAGATTACGCCGCCCAAGTGATAGTCCTTTACCTGCTGAGCAATTTCCGGCAGCATTTCCGTTACGTTTGTCCCATTCCATTTTCTGTAGTCAGGCATCAGCATCTGGCCGACTTTCTCTTCCACTGACATATGGGAAATGGCGTTATCGATCACATCGTACTGCTTACCCGCTGCTTTTTCCACTTTAATCTTCACATCAGCGTTTCCTTTATATTGAATGGATAGCCGGTCGCTGTCTTTACCGTCAGATACTGTTATAAAGGTTTTCCCGTTGTGTCCTAGAAGGGTTACGACTCCATCTGCATCCACAGTCGCGACATTTTTATTGGAAGACCTCCATTTTAGATTCTTAGATGTCTGCATGAAGTGGCCATCCCGATAAATGTGCAGAGCATTCAAGTCGATCTTGTTATCCTTAAACTGCTTATTTATTTCTGGTATATTCTGATCAATGATTAAGTTTGTTGCAGAGGATTGTGTTTCAGCAGCTGAAGCTTTTCCTCCAAGCATAGGAAACTGTGTGACGAGTAACCCTGCAGCTAGAGCCGTTGCCAGCTTTTTCTTCATTTGTTTATTCATGCTATACCTCCTAAAATTGTTAACTTAATAATCTCTTAATTCCCACTGATTGGTGGAAAAGTCGAGTCTTTTATGATTCAATTCTGCATCCTGAACATACCAGCCGCGGCCATTTACGGAGCCGTCTGTTGTATATGAAAAGCGAATTTTTTCAGCTTCCTTAGGTATAAGAAGTTCCTGTGAATCCCAGCTTCCCGCGCCGCCTGTATACTCGGCAATTTTCTGCCAGCTGCCATCTTTCAATATTTCTACGCGGCCGTAATCGGCATTTGTCTCCAGACTGTACCAGTTGTTATAAGTTAATAAAGCATCTTCGGAGAGCGTCAGATCTGCTTCCATGACTTTGGTCTGTTTATCTCCATATCCTGCGAACCATGCAGATTTTTTACCCGGTATGGCTACTGGAATGGAATCGGCTACCTGCCTTGCAAATAATCTCCTTGTCTGATTCGTTGAAACAGTGGTTCTGGTTGGGTGTACTCTGTTCGTCAGGAGTATCGCAATCGTTTTAAGTTTAGGATTTACTACTATGGATGTCCCGGTATAGCCAGTATGTCCAAATGAACCGCTGTCAGACAATGCATCCATATACCAGCCTTGACCTAGTTCCCAGCCCAGCCCGTGGTCATTTCCGGGAAATGCCTGGTTTTGGTTTTCAAGCAGAAGTTTTACCGTTCCTGATTTAAGGATTCTTTTTCCGCCGTATCTGCCTTCAT
This sequence comes from Peribacillus deserti, assembly GCF_002863585.1. Classification (GTDB taxonomy): domain Bacteria; phylum Bacillota; class Bacilli; order Bacillales; family DSM-1321; genus Paraperibacillus; species Paraperibacillus deserti_A. Next base: position 69,943 of record NZ_PGUY01000051.1, read on the forward strand.
TTAAGAAGATATGAGCGAGTTTTGCGAGATCAGAAGCTGTAGAAAATACTCCGGCATGGCCTGCTACACCATCAAGGGACCATGCATTTTCATCATGGACCTGTCCCCATACGAGGCCTCTATCAGGCACTTTCTGGAACTCCGTAGCGGCAATCCTATTTTTCAGGGATGCAGGAGGGTTATACATGGTATCCTCCATCCCGAGAGGATCTGTAATGTATTTTTTAACAAATTCATCCTGTCTCATACCAGAAAGTCTTTCGATGATGGCGCCTAGCGTAATCATGTTTAAATCGCTGTAAGTGTACTTGGTGCCAGGCTGATTTGACAGCGGCTGTTTGAATACTAACTGCATTCTTTCATCCCTTGAGCTTCCTTTGCTGTATAGAGGGATCCAGGATACAAAGCCGGAAGTATGTGTTAAAAGCTGTCTCACTGTGACCTTCTCTTTCCCGTTTTGAGCAAACTCAGGAATATACTTCATAACCGGATCATCCAGCTTAACCAGCCCTTGTTCATGCAGGATCATGAAGGCAGTGGATGTGAAGATTTTGCTGACAGAAGCCAGGTCGAAAATCGTATTTTCCTGCATTTGTATAGGGTTTGGCGTTTCCGTAAAAGAGCCGTCCGTGTATCGAAACGAATGGCCATATGCTTTGTTTTTTACGATATGTCCTCCCCTGGCAACAAACGCTACGGCTCCTGGCATTACCTTATCCGCGATGGCCTTATCCATCACTTGGTCAATTTCCCTAAGCGGAGCTTCCACCATGCCGGCTCCACGGGCAGAACCCGGGTGGAGAACACCTGATACAGGCATAATAGGTGAATTCCAGGAAAAAATTGGATGAGGAGGTGAGCCCGCAGAAAATTTCTTTTCAGCCTTTTCAATTGAAGGTGCTTCTATAGCATCCCCATCAGCAAATGCCGCCGTACTTCCTAAAAAAACAGAACAAACTGAAGAAATAATGAGAGCTTTCTTTTTCATACATCCTCCTTTAGATATGTAAGTGAATTGTAAATGTACCTTTATAACTAGAGAGTGGCAGCGTTTACAATGTACTTTAAGACTATATCATGTCAGTCTGACCAGTAAATGCCACGCAAGTCCTATAAAATCCTTTTATGTAAGTATTTGGGTGTATTTGGACGGATGCCTATTTGCTTATTTTTTTGAAATATCAGAATATTCTTATACTTCAATATTATTTTTCCTTACTTTCCCTCTTTTACTAATATCAGTGTCCTACCCTTCATGGAAACCTTCTGTTCCTGATTTAATATTTAGTCTTAATCTTTCATAGCAAACGCCTTGTACTCCGTATTCATTTACTATTGTAACTAAAGAAAGAACGTTGAAACATCAACGTTCTTAAGGGATAAACTTTTGATTCCTTAAATAAGAAACTACAATATCTGCTGCTTTAAAAATTGAATGCCGGTACGTTTCGATAATTAATTCTGGATTTAATGGGGCTTCATATGGTGAATCGATTCCGGTAAAATCGCGTATTTCTCCACGCCGCGCTTTCCGGTATAGACCTTTTGGATCTCTTTTTTCACATACAGCCAGCGGACAATCCACGAATATCTCGATAAACTCGCCGCTCGGGAACAAACTTCTTGCCTGCTCCCTGTCCTCCCGAAACGGAGAAATAAAAGCCGTACTCACAATCTGGCCGCTATCCGCAAAAAGTTTGGCTACTTCGCCTATCCGCCTGATATTTTCTATCCGGTCCTCGATGCCAAATCCCAGTCCTTTATTCAGACCGTGCCGGATATTATCTCCATCAAGTACATAGCTTCTTACCCCTAATTCATAGAGCTGGGCATCCACTGCATTTGCAAGAGTAGATTTCCCAGATCCAGAAAGTCCTGTAAACCAGAGCACTCCGCTTTTATGCCCATTTAAATGATGTCTGTCTTCTCTGGTAATGGCCGATTTATGCCAAATTATGTGATTATCCATGATGTCCTGCACCCCTAAAATTATTGACTTTAATCATGGGCTTAATGTTTTGCCCCATCACATACTTCACCTGCTGCTTGTGACGATTTTCCTAATTAGATGTATGCAGTCCGCATTCCGTTTTTTCACTATTCATCCAGCGGCCGCCGCGTGAATTTGAGCCGTCTGTCACTGGAACAGTACACATACGGCAGCCGATGCTCGGATAATTCTGATCGTGGAGTTCATTGTACGGGAGTTGATTAAGCTTGATATATGTCCAAACATCATCCCAAGTCCAATGAATCAAGGGACATATTTTAATAAGCTTAAACTTTTCATCTTTGTTGATATACTCTACATGTTTACGTGTAAGAGATTGTTCTCTCCGGAGGCCAGAAATCCAGGCTTTCATTCCAGAAAGCTGTTCAGCAAGGGGCTCTATTTTTCTCATATGACAGCATTGGTTCGAATTATGCTTCCATAATTCTTTTCCATGCCGTTCTTCCTGTTGTTCCAGAGAAAGTTTAGGTTTAACGAGGTCAATGGTTAATAGAGGATACTTGGCTTTCATCTTATCAATCAGGTCATACGTTTCTTGAAAATGAAGCTCAGTATCGAGGAATATCACTCTTGCATTCTTGTTAACTTTTGAAATGAGATCGATTAACACAATGCCTTCTGCTCCAAAGCTGCAGGCATAAACAATTTCATCTCCATACTGGTTATATGCCCATTTAAGAACATCGAAATAATCCTTTCCCTCCAGTTCCCGGGAAGCCCCATCAGCCCATGTCTCATACGTTATCATTCTATCTGCACACTTCCCTTCCCCATCCTGAATGCTTTCACAGGATTATCTATATCTCATTTAGATACACAAATGGTTTAGCACCTATAGGCAAATTATTCAACAAACGAAAAAACGCTTGTTATATATGCCTATTAGCAGGAGAATCGCTGAAAAAAATCAGAACAGAAGCGGAGCTGAAGGCTTTATGGGCAGGGATACTAGATGCCTATTTTACGGGTCGACAGATAATATTTAAAAAAAATACTAGAATGAGTAATAGGCTGTATATAAAATTAAAAAGAGCTTCACTCTGGGATAGGAGTGAAGCTCAAACAATTTATTTATCCGCCTCTAAGAAATTAAAGATATTCGCTTCCCCGGCTCCATATAGTGGATCCGTCCCTGGTTTACCCAAGTCCTTAGCGCTTTTTCTGATTGCATCGGCAACTTGTGCAGGAGAGTATTCAGGATGGGCTGCTTTAATGACTCCGGCCACGCCAGCTACTTTTGGCGCTGCCATGAATGTTCCGTGTAAATAAGAGTATCCGTGCCAGTTGCCGTCTGAGAATTGTGTGGTAGCATTTCCACCGCCTACAGGATAACTAGGATAGGTAGATAGTGTGCGATAAGTGAAATCACGTTTATCCAGATAATTTCCCGCTGGGTCTTGACGGTATAAGCTGTCATAGAGTGGACCGTTATCTCCGCCAGGTCCCGCGACATCAATCGCATTCCCATAGTTTGAATAAAAGGCGATTTTGTCAGTAGACCATTCGTTGGAAGATGAAACTGTAATGACACCAGGAACTTGAGCTGGCGCAACATTTGAGATGCTCCCCTTTATTTCATTCCGATAACCACTCATTAAAGCCAATAAAAACAATGGCTTTAAAACCAGCAATTGTTTGCTTATTAATGGTTTATATCTACTTTTGTATAAACACTTCATTCAATTTATTTAATGAAATCAATATCTTCCCATACTTATTTACCGCAATTCCTTCTGGTTCCCTGGTAGTATTTAATGAAACTTTTTTAATACTAGTCCCATCCATATTACATGTCATATACTCCCCATTGGAAAGCAGATAATACTTACCATTCCCTATAGCAAACCCTTGGATTTCTTTTTTAGGAGTTTTCCCGATCTGGCCTTTGATATGAATCTTTTCACGCCAATCCCTGGTTGCGTCCCTTCCGCTTCCCAAATGAATTTTGTTGATATCATACCCATCGCCCACTTTTGAAATCCCGATCGCTGTAGTGCTGTTCAGCATTCCCATCACATTAGGATGGATGATGGAAGGAACAGTCCAGGTCCTCACTACCGTCAGGGTATTCGGATTAATTTTTTGCAGGGTATAACTGGCTTGCCCTTTAACATCAGCCAATTGATACAGATACCCATCTTTATAGGAAATGGCCTGTCCGTGGCCGAGTGTCAGCAGTTTACTAGTTTTTAGTAAAACTCCCTTACTGTTATATTTATAGATATAGCCGTACCGGGTTTTATCCCCAGTGGCATACGTTAAATACATATTGCTGCTGGGATCTACAGTTATTCCCTGCAATCCCTTAGCCGCATCGGCACTTACATTTGCTGGATCTCTATAAGGATAAAACAAGGTCTTAACCTGAACTTTATTACTAAAGGTAATGGTATGAGCTAGATTTTGAGCTGCAGCGGATACAGTTGGGGCCGTACCTTTTTCTCCCGCTGCCAGTCCTGTTATACCAATCAACGCACATAGAATTCCTTTATAAAATATCTTCTTCACTGAGTACCTCCTGATGTGTTTAACATAAAATCTCTTCTAGATTAATCCATTTTTACATCCAAGTCTATCCATAGTTTTACTTTTATTGTAAAAACAAAAGAACAGCACTCAATTGTGCCGCCGCTTGCGGGGATATTCATTCTATCTTTCTAAAAAACGAGAGCCGCTGCAAGATTCACGGATCATAACAATCAAACTAGTCAGCTAAGAATCGGTCGTTTTAGTAATAGAGGATTTTATTAGCATAAGGAAAATTGTGGGCCATTTTTAATTGAAAATACCATTAATTTTAGGACAAAATGATACATTTATTTAACTTTTTTATAATTTTAGCTCTCAGGTCTTAAAATCTGTTCGTTTCATAAGATATTTTCACAATATACATAGGTACCAGAAAGATGCAGGTGCTTTTATGATTACCTTTATGAATTATATGCTTATGTTCAGAAGGTTTACGCTTTTGTTTTTAAGTTTTATGCTTATGTTTCCAACGCTTATGCTTATCTCTCTTGATTCAATGCTCAAAAATGGTGTCTTATGCTTATCAACCTGCCTTTATGCTTTTCTTCTTATGTATATGCTGATTGCCGAGCTGCATCCTCTGTTAAATACCAGTGCTTTTCTTTAATGCATAGCCTTAGAAAAGGCGGCCAAAACTTTGTCGACAGCCCTGACATCACACTATGGTCCCGCTTCATCGTCAGCATGCCGCTGTGGGGCCTTGCATAAGCCGCTGTCACACCACAAAAGTTAATAAGGTGAGGTAACCTGCATGACCTCCTACTCTGCCAGGGATTTCTTCAGAATGATTCTGCATTTAATCTCAGCCAACTTTAACGATAGATTAGATGGATACGTCGCAAAACTGTTAAACGATTGGAATGAAACACAACCAGACTCAAGCCCGGAACATAAGCTTGCTGTCTATAATCCGATTGGCCATTTTATTAAAGAATTGTATGATGCTTCCGATAGCCAGCACAATCACAACCGTTCCTATTCCCATGGTACCGCCAAGCAAGAATCCTAAAATAACTGCTGTTCCTTCCAGAATCAGACGTGATACCCTCAGACTGAGTTTATATCTCTGGCTGATCGCCACCATGGTGCCATCGTATGGCATTCTTGGCAGATTGGTTGATAAATAGATTCCCACTCCAAAGCCGATAAGGGTGACCCCAATCAAAAACACGCACCACTTAATCACAAGAGGCGATGCAGTAAAATCTGTGCCTTTAACCACAATAAACATCCAAAAATCAACCGTAACTCCCCACAGCAGCACGGTTATAAAGGATTCTATTTCAGGCCGTTTTTTAAGGATAATGGCATTAAATATCAAAAATCCTGCCTGCCATATCATCACCCATGATCCCATTGTCAGCCCAAATTTTACCGTCAGGGTGACAAATAATATATCCCATGGTCCTGCTCCAACTGTTGAATTGATAATCAACGCTACCCCCAGGCAGGCAATTAATATGCCGGACGCATATATCGGAATTTTTTTTACCAACCTTATCCTCCTCCATCATGAAACTTTCTTCTTTCTCTTCGCCTTTTTTACAAGGCTGTTTTCGTAAACTTTGTTGTTATTGTACAAGGGGGTTGATTTCCACTACAGGATGTTCGCTTTCCGCGGGGCGGGCGCTGAGCCTCCTCGGCTTCGCCTTTGGGGTCTCACCTCCTCCCGCTACTCCCGCAGGAGTCTCGCACCTTACATTCCAATCAACCTGTTTAACAATAGAATAGATTCACAAACTTAGTAAAAAACAACAATCTTTTAGAAAAGAGCCTTTTACAAAACTCTGCAGTACTCTAGTTTCACATCCTATTTAAACAATATGATGCCTGCTTTATTTCATGCTCACCAAGAAGCCTCTCCTAAACAAAAAGTGGTTCTGGTGCTTAAAGCATTCCAGAACCACTTGATTAACACTTACGCTTCAACCACTTTAAAAAACTGAGGGAGATGCTCTTTATGAGCTTCTAGCATTTCATCTACGATTTGCTTGGCTAATTTATCAGATGCTACAAGAGGATTTATGGTAAGAGCCAATACCGCTTTGTCATAATCGCCTGTAACAGCTGCTTCTGCCGCAACACGTTCAAAAGACTTAATCTGCTGGACCAATCCACGGACAGCTACAGGAAGGTCGCCTACAGAAATTGGCTTAGGGCCCTCTTTAGTGATTACACAGCTTACTTCAACTGCAGAATCATCCGGGAGACTTGCAATCGCCCCATTATTCCTAGTATTTACCGGCTGGATATCACGTTTATCATTATAGATGGACGTAATCAGACGCACAGCTGCATCCGAATAATAGGCTCCTCCTCTTTTTTCCAATTGAGGCGGCTTAATGTCTAGATTAGGATCTTTGTAGAGTTCGAATAAGTCTTTTTCCAGCTTCTGCACTACCTCAGCACGAGTTTCGCCATTTTCGAAATTCTTAAGGTCCTTTTCAAGCATTTCACGTGTTTTATAATAATACATATGGTAAGGGCAGGTCAGTACGTCCAATGCTTTTATGAAGGAAGGCTCCCAGCCTTGACCTTGAATGTTTTTGACGAAGCTGCTGTTATTAGGATCCGTCAGTAGATTAATTACCTCATCTTTGACACTCACACCGTCGACATACACATCAAGTCCATACACCATATGGTTTAAACCAGCAAAATCAATGCGTACTCTGGAATGCTCAACATCCAGGAGCTTTGCTATTCCCATTTCCATTCCAATCGGGACATTACACAAACCTACTACTTTATTGATATTGGAATAACGAAGAACAGCTTCTGTTACCATTCCTGCAGGGTTTGTAAAGTTAATCAGCCAGGCATTGGGACAAAGCTCTTCCATATCATGGCATATATCCAGAATAACCGGAATCGTACGAAGTCCTTTGAAAAGTCCTCCTGGTCCATTTGTTTCCTGGCCGAGAACACCATACTTCATTGGAATTCGTTCATCCTTGGCACGGGCATCCAAAAGGCCTACTCTGAATTGAGTCGTCACGAAATCTGCATCCTTTAATGCAGCTTTACGGTCGAGTGTTAAATGAACCTCGATAGGAAGACCCGATTTCTCAATCATCCGTTTGGCCAGCTGTCCGACGATCTCAAGCTTTTCCCTCCCGGCTTCTACATCCACAAGCCATAATTCCCTTACCGGAAGCTCAGAGTATCTTTTAATAAAGCCTTCGACTAATTCCGGCGTATAGCTGGATCCCCCGCCAATTGTTGCTATTTTAATTCCTTTAGTCATGAACTCACACCTCTCAAGGATTTCATATTTTCATACACTTCCACCAATTCAGCTGCCAAATCTTTTAATGTCATGGCATTCATTAAATGATCCTGTGCGTGGACCATCAATAGAGACATTTCCGTTTTTTCGCCTCTGATTTCATCCTGTATGAGTGCTGTCTGAAATTTGTGCGCTTCATTTAGAGCGCCTGATGCCTCTTGTAATTTACTTTTTGCTTCTTCAAAACTGCCCTGTTTTGCGGCATGAATGGCTTCCATGGCTAAGCTTCTTCCATTGCCTCCGTGAAGGATAATCTGAAAAATGACAGATTCCATGTCTTTCATATAATAAGCCTCCCCAGTTTCTTAGATATCATTTTTGATGGTCTATGTAGGTGTAAAGTAAGAACTTTACACTCGGGTAGCGGCCAGATTTAAAGCTGCTTTTAAAACTTCAGCCCCATTGCAGGTTCCGTAATGAACCATATTAATCGAATCTACAGGGATGTTGCGGGCTTCTCCCAGCTTCTTCATCTGAGGCAGCAAATACCGAACCTGAGGCCCGAGTAACAGTACATCCGCTGAATCAATATGATCATTAATCGCACTGGCACCCTCCGCCCAGATCTTGCATTCAATTCCCTGTTCAGCAGCCGCAGCTTCCATCTTCGTAACTAATAAACTAGTAGACATTCCCGCAGCACAGCATAAAAGTATATTCATCAACTTTTCCTCCTAAATTATTGTTCGTTTTTTTTCAAGAATTTTATCCAGGATGGCTATACGTTCATTCTATTATAAGAGCGCTTTCATAACCATTCATCCCTTTTCCTAATATTAAGGAAAATCGTAATACAAGATAGACCGAAATCCGGAAAGAAGAGGGGGGAATGAAAGCCGTATTGCGCTATAAAAGAAGCAGACATCCTGCAAGGGTACGCCGCTTAGGCCGCGGGTAAATGTATCCCGTGAACCGTTGGCTTTTGACCCTTTGGATGTCAGTTTCCAGCTTAATAGTATTCTATTTATAAATGTTCATATAAATCTACTACTTCACCAGCAAGATCCTTGACTGTCAGGGCATTCATCAAATGATCCTGGGCATGGACCATTAATAGCGACATCTCATATTTTTGGCCGCGTACTTCATTTTGGATGAGTGTAGTTTGAAAGCGGTGTGCTTCATTTAAAGCTTCACCCGCTTCTTTTAGTTTTTCTCTTGCTTCAGTAAATTTCCCTTGTTTAGCAGCAGCAATGGCCTCCATGGCCGAACTTCTCCCATTTCCTCCATGAAGGATGATCTGAAAGATGATTCCCTCTTGTTCTTCCATCCTTTACTCTCCTTTATACGTAAGATTGACCGGCTATTTGCTTATAGGTTGCCAGTTCAATTCCTTGTTCTGAGATGAAATCACGAACCTCTTGAGCAGTCAGGATAGATAGTTCCCTCACTCTTGGGAGTGCATATGAGCTTCCAGAAAGAATCGCTTCATCAAGATACGCAGGGTGTGTCATAATTTCAGCCGTTTCATAATCCTTGCATTTATTGATCACATCTATAATCGTTTGGTTTGACAGGCTCTCACCGTAAAATTCAGGATTAAAGTAGTCTACGGATTTCAAAGAATCTTCGGCTTTTAATAATTCTTCTGAAGCCGGCCTAATAGGGATATCATATTTAATTGCCAGATCTTTAACAATTGGGAATACCCGTTCATGCCCATGGACATGGTGGTGGCTGTCAATGTGCGTTGGAACAAGGCCGAACGACAGAAATCTTTCAATCTGGCTGGTTAATTCCTTTTCTATATCTTTGATGTCACCACCGCTCAAAACGACATCAGTTTTGTGAAATTTCCCTGTATCGTCCACAAGAGAGTGCACGCTGCTGTTAACCGGGTACCCGCAGTCCAGCACAAGGTGAATACCAACACCCAGTCCTGGATTTTGAGCCGCAAGAGCTGCGGCGTGGGCAGCTCCCGGCATATTGGCCATCAAAGTAGCTGATGTTACAATTCCTTTTTGAAAAGCTTCGATGATTCCAAGATTGACACCATTGGAGTATCCAAAATCATCGGCGTTAATAATCAATTTCACCATTTAACCTCTCCTAGGCCTGCAGTTTTTTAGCAGATGTAATTTCGATAGCTCCCTGCTCTTCTGAGTATTTCTGCTTATCCCATATTCTAAAGAATGGATAGTAGATACCAAATGCTATAACAAAGTTAACTAATTGCAGCAGCGCACCTGAAAGCTTTCCGCCTGTTGCCAGGTAGCCGCCTATGATCGGCGGCATGGTCCATGGGACAGCAATTCCAGCCGGTCGGGCTACAAGTCCTGTACTCATAGCGATATACGTTGTGATAACCATAACCATCGGTGTCAATACGAAAGGGACAATCATCAATGGATTCATGACAATCGGCATCCCAAACGTTACCGGTTCATTGATGTTGAATAAACCAGGGCCGAATGCCAGTCTGCCCAGCTGTTTCATCTGCTGGCTTCGTGACCTTAGAAGCATCGCTAATACCAAAGCTAATGTCGCTCCGCTTCCTCCAACATAAATGAAGATATCAATGAACTGCTGTGTAAAGATATTCGGCAGGGAATCGCCGGCCTGAAAAGCAACACGGTTTTCATCCATGGATGAAAGCCAGATTGGACCCATTACTCCGCCAACGATTGACGCTCCATGCAGCCCGCAGGACCACAGAAGCTGAATCAGGAATACAGCTACCAGGGTTCCAATTAGGCTTCCGCCCAGAACGCCCAGCGGCTTTCCTAACACTTCCCCCACAATATTGTGTAAGCTTTCAAAGCTTGTATTTTCAACTATTAAACGTAAAACCCATATAAGTGCGATAACAATAAAGCCAGGGATCAGGGCCACAAACGATTTAGCAACTGCCGGCGGTACACCATCAGGCATCCTGATAATAATATTTTTTTGGATAATAAACCGGTAAATTTCTGTGGAAATCATAGCGATAAGCATAGCCACGAATAATCCTTTACTTCCCATTAAAGCGGAAGGAATGGCTCCGCCGACTAAAACGGCTTCTGTTGCCCCTTCTGGAGTAAATGGAACCTGGTACGGAGTTGCCAGCAAAAAGGCCGCCACAGAGATTGCACCTGCCGATAAAGCATCCACGTTATATTTTTCAGCAAGGCGGTAAGCAATTCCAAATGCTGCAATCAGGGCCATAATGTCGAAGGTGGCACCCACCGGATACATAAGCTTCGTCAGCCATGCATCACCAAATGTTCTAGCCATAAATTCTTCATAACCTGGAATTGGAAGAAAACCGAGTATCAGGAACAATGATCCTACAATGATCAGCGGCATCGTTAAAATAATACCGTCACGTAAAGCCTGTAAATGGCGCTGGCCTGCAACACGACCAGCAACTGGCATGACCTTGTTTTCTAAAATGTCATTTAATCTGCTCATACTGTCACTCCCCTATTTTCCTATTAACTGCCTTGCAAATTTAAGAACTTCAGCCCCGTTGCATGTTCCATAATGAACGGTATTGATCACATCAACAGGTATCCCTTTTTCATTCCCGATCTTTTTCAACTGAGGGAGCAAATACCGTACCTGCGGGCCTACTAACAGCACATGGGCCTCATCAATGTGATTTTTTACCGCATCCCCTGGAACGGCCCAGATTTTGCAGGATACCCCCTCATCTGCGGCTGCTTTTTCCATTTTTGTAACCAGTAAGCTTGTCGACATTCCTGCTGCACAGCATAATAAAATATTCACCCATTCCCCTCCCTTTTTAACAATTATTTAAATTTTCTTACTAATTAAAGTTTAATTTGAAAACGCTTTCAACTCATCACAAATAATTTCCGTTATGGGATATGCTTTTAACGGAAAAGAATGTATCTTATAAGAATAAAGTTTCAAGCCATAAGGAAACGCAGGATTACAAAACAAAAAGACCGCCCTCAGGCAGCCTTTTTACTCTTATATTAAAAAATAAGGCTCTTTTCTAAAAGATTGTTGTTTTTTAATAGTTATGTGATCCTACCCTATTGATTA
>NZ_PGUY01000052.1 GCF_002863585.1 Peribacillus deserti
TGATTTATACTCGAGACACAAATCAGCCTTCTGTTATCTAGTTTTGAAAGAACGATGTTCTTTTAAAAAAGATGAAAAAACTCTTGAAAAAATATATCAAATGATGTTATAATAGTTAATGTCGATTGATGAAAAAACTTGTCTGGTAGTTATGGCGAAGAGGCCACACCCGTTCCCATCCCGAACACGGAAGTTAAGCTCTTCAGCGCCGATGGTAGTTGGGGGCTCTCCCCCTGTGAGAGTAGGACGCTGCCAGGCTGGCTTTTTAATAAGTTAGGAAGTTTACCATATTATTCCGCAGTAGCTCAGTGGTAGAGCATTCGGCTGTTAACCGAACGGTCGTAGGTTCGAGTCCTACCTGCGGAGCCATGCTTCCATAGCTCAGCAGGTAGAGCACTTCCATGGTAAGGAAGAGGTCACCGGTTCGAGTCCGGTTGGGAGCTTTTTATTTTGTACAAGTTATCGGCCCCTTGGTCAAGCGGTTAAGACACCGCCCTTTCACGGCGGTAACACGGGTTCGAATCCCGTAGGGGTCACCATATATAAATTGGAGGATTAGCTCAGCTGGGAGAGCATCTGCCTTACAAGCAGAGGGTCGGCGGTTCGATCCCGTCATCCTCCACCATAATTACTTCTTTCGGAGGGGTAGCGAAGTGGCTAAACGCGGCGGACTGTAAATCCGCTCCCTCAGGGTTCGGCGGTTCGAATCCGTCCCCCTCCACCATTTTTTTAATAAAGACTTGTTATATAATCCTGAAATATAGGGGAATATAATAATGTCAAGATGCAGTTAACTATTTCATTAGCGCAGGCTAATTGAGGAAGTTAACCCTTATTATTTAATGGGCTATAGCCAAGCGGTAAGGCAACGGACTTTGACTCCGTCATGCGTTGGTTCGAATCCAGCTAGCCCAGCCATATGAGCCATTAGCTCAGCCGGTAGAGCATCTGACTTTTAATCAGAGGGTCGAAGGTTCGAATCCTTCATGGCTCATCATATATATTTGGCGGAAGTAGTTCAGTGGTAGAATACAACCTTGCCAAGGTTGGGGTCGCGGGTTCGAATCCCGTCTTCCGCTCCACTCTAATTTCGTTATTAAGGGGCCTTAGCTCAGCTGGGAGAGCGCCTGCCTTGCACGCAGGAGGTCAGCGGTTCGATCCCGCTAGGCTCCACCATCTAACTTTTTACTACATACACCATTTATCCTTAAATCTATTAAGATTTAAGGTTTTTTTTGTTGAGAAGACTTTTTGGTACAAGTACCGTAGGGAGAATGAACTAATTAATTTGAGGCTGTGATTTCTTTATTTTAAAGGATTACGTTATTTTATTGAAATGTTATCATCGGTTATGCTTAAAACTTAACATTTTTAGCTTCAAAATCAGCTTTTGACATTTTTTGATTTCATCCAGGAAGTTTATGCTTGGGTTTAAGGAATATATGCTTATGTTTCGAAGTATTATGCTTAAGTTGGGCTACTTTATGCTTAAGTTGTAGAAGATTATGCTTATCTTTGTCACTGCTACGCTGATCATTAAGCTCTTATGCTTATCATTTTGTGAATATGCTTAGGTAATGGAACTTATGCTGATCGGGTGCACTTGACCAGGCCCTTAAAAAAATCTATAAACAAATAGCTTGAACTACAATCTAATCTAATATGACGTCCCCGTTAACATTACTATTTCCCGTGAATTTTATTTATAACAGCTAAATGATACTGCTATATGAAAACGCATACTTATACATTTTTTTGTCGAGTTGAGTCATTCCTTTTTTACTTATAAAATAAATAGAGAATAGAGATTAGAGGGGTAGAGGAGGAAACTATATGAAAAAGATATCATTGGTTGGGGTGCCGATGGACCTTGGGCAGACTCGCCGCGGGGTTGACATGGGGCCGAGCGCCATACGCTATGCGGGTGTAATCGAACGTTTAGAGCATTTGAAATATGATGTGGAAGATAATGGGGACATTATAATTGGGCGGGCAGAACGTCTGCATAATCCCAATGAGAGACTAAAGAACCTGAAGCTTGTAGCAGAAGGTAATGAAAAGCTGGCTGAAAAGGTCGATAATATCTTGGAAAATGGGGATTTTCCTTTAGTGCTTGGCGGAGACCACAGTATCGCTATCGGTACGCTCGCCGGCGTAGCCAAGCATTATAAAAACTTAGGGGTTATTTGGTATGATGCCCATGGAGATTTAAATACAGAAGAAACGTCTCCTTCGGGTAATATTCATGGTACGCCACTTGCAGCCAGTCTGGGTTTTGGAAACCCGGTCCTCACTAATCTGCATGGTTATAGCCCTAAGATTAAGCCAGAGAATGTAGTGGTAATCGGAGCAAGAGCCTTAGATGATGGTGAAAAGGAATTAATTAAAGAGCAGGGCATTAAAGTATATACCATGCATGAAATTGATCGACTAGGAATGGCCAGGGTCATGGAAGAAGCAATAGACTATTTAAAAGAAAAAACAGATGGTGTGCACTTATCACTAGATCTGGACGGACTGGATCCGATAGATGCACCAGGCGTCGGTACACCAGTCATGGGTGGAATTTCTTACAGGGAAAGCCATCTTGCCATGGAAATGCTTGCTGAATCTGAGCTTATCACTTCAGCTGAATTCGTAGAAGTAAATCCAATCTTAGATGAACGCAATAGAACGGCAAAAGTAGCAGTTGCATTAATGGGATCATTATTTGGTGAAAAATTAGCATAGTGAAAAGAGGAAAGCGGTGCCCCTTCAAGCTGATTCAGAACCCTATGATTTTTCGATAGGATTATGAATAGATATTTTATAGGAGGCAGAGATCCGATAAAGAAGACTTGCTGATTGGCGAGCGCTAGCGAAGACAGAAGCTTAGTCGCACTTATGCGTCAGACAAGCATAAGACGAGAAGGAAACGGGAAGCGATTTTCTTTCCATAGAAGGTTGGCTTATGACTCGAGGATCTAAAGACTTGCAGCTGGATATAGGTAAAGCTCACCATTTTACTGTGATTTCCTCCACAAATAAAAGACACATCTTTGATATAATAAAAAAAGAACAGTAACCCAAATGGGTTACTGTTTTCTTGTCATCAATATATATTTATGTATGAGAGTATCTAATTGTGTACTTGCTTCAACTACGTTATGATCTATCATAGAGGCGCGGGAAGCTAAATTCACCATTCTCGCACGGCATTTTTCAATATCATTTAACAGCTCTTTCATTTCGATCGTCATCGTAATAACCAACCTTCCCCTTTAGCATCTTCTAATTTGTTCCCGGTTTTTAGATATAATAAACCATATATTGTAAATCTTTGTTAAAATAAACATATAAATTTTTGAAACCTTTCAGCTTGCGATTCGTAGAAATCGTATAGCCGCATAGCGGGGGTAATATAAACAATGGAAGTGCTCATTAAAGAGAAAATTAAGCAGGTATTAAAGGGCAATCAAAATGCTTACAGCTATATTGTAGAGGAGTATAAGGAAAAAGTCTTTTATTTATGCTACCGAATGATTGGGAATAGGCATGAAGCGGAGGATTTAGCCCAAGAGGCTTTTGTAAAGGCCTATGTTAATATTAAAAGCTTCAACTTAAATATGAAATTCTCTACTTGGATTTACAGAATTGCCACGAACTTATGCATAGATAGAATGAGAAAAAAGAAGCCTGATTATTATCTGGATGCTGAAATCGCTGGAACGGATGGGTTAGACATGTATTCCCAAATTGCTTCAGATACAGAAAGCCCGGAAGATGAAGTGGAAAGTATGGAGATGCAGGACACCATTCAGAACGAAATATCGAAGCTTCCAGAAAAGTACCGCTCCGTCATCATTTTGAAGTATATTGAGGATCTATCGCTCAAGGAAATCAGCGATACACTGGATCTTCCAGTAAATACAGTAAAAACTAGAATTCATAGGGGACGAGAAGCTTTAAGGCTTCAGCTTCGTCATTTATAAGGGAAGGTGAATTCCATGGCATGCCCGGAAGAAATAATTGACTATATGCATGATTACCTGGATGAAGAGATCAGCTCCGAGAAGGAACGGTTATTAAAGGAGCATCTTGCATCATGTGAGGATTGCCGTAATTACTTATATGAGCTAAAGAAGGCTGTTTCATTTGTAAAAGTACCGCTGGATCTAAAGGTGTCTTCTGACTTTACCCATAGGGTCATGGCAAGCCTCCCTCAGGAAGACAAGAAGAAAAAAAGGATTAAGGGATGGATGATGGGGCATCCCGTTTTATCAGCTGCAGCCCTTTTCATTGTTTTGATCTCGGGGGCTATATTAACTTCCTGGAATCAGGGAAACGATTTTTCAGTTAACCGACAGTCGAATCTGGTCGTGCAAAATCATACAGTGATCGTGCCTGAGGGCAAAACGGTAAAGGGTGATATACTGGTTAGAAATGGAGACATCAAGATTGAGGGGAAAGTGCAGGGGGATGTCACGGTGATTAATGGAAACCGGTACCTGGCATCAGCTGGAAGTGTAACGGGTGAAATCAAAGAAATTGATCAGGCTTTTGAGTGGTTATGGTACAAAATTAAAACAGGTGTACAGGGTGTTTCTAATTTTTTGACTACTAATAACGGAAAATAAGGGCCATCCTATACGGGATGGCCTTTCATACATAATTTTCTAGTAACACGCAGGATTATCAAGGGGTTATTTAGAGAAAAACATTTGTTTTCATGGTATAATTTCAAGTATTGTGTTAAATCTCAGGTTGCCATACTTAGTGCAGGCTTTTGATGACATACAGTTAGATATATGTTCGATAAGTGAAAGGGAGTCCTTGTCGGATTAAATGACTGGAGGAAAGTAACATGTCTTTATCCCACTTTACCTTCTATGATTATTTTATAAATTTCATTGATATTTTGCTTGTGTGGTTTGTTATTTACAAACTTCTCATGGTGATTAGAGGTACTAAAGCTGTACAGCTTCTTAAAGGGATCTTTGTTATAGTGATTGTTCAGAGCTTAAGTAATTTCCTTGGCCTGAATACACTCGGCTGGTTAATGGAACAAGCTATGACCTGGGGTTTCCTGGCGATCATCATTATTTTTCAGCCTGAACTCAGAAGGGCGCTTGAACAGCTGGGGAGGGGAAAGATCTTTTCCAGGGCCAGCGGGCAGATAGAAGAAGAAGGCCAGGAGCGCCTTGTCGAATCTATTATCAAGGCCACAAATTACATGGCAAAGAGGCGTATTGGTGCTTTAATCTCAGTAGAGAGAGAAACAGGCATGAGTGACTATATTGAAACGGGTATTCCTTTGCACTCCGCCATATCGTCTGAGCTTTTGATTAATATCTTTATTCCTAATACTCCTCTTCATGATGGAGCAGTCATAATCCAGGGCAGCCAGGTTGCAGCGGCTGCATGCTATCTTCCTCTTTCCGAGAGCCCTTTTATATCAAAGGAGCTTGGGACAAGACATAGGGCTGCATTGGGAGTTTCAGAAGTGACAGACAGTATCACAATCATCGTGTCTGAGGAGACAGGCAGTATTTCTTTAACTAAAAATGGAGAGCTTTACCGAAACCTAAATCAAGATGCACTTAAGGATATGTTAAATGTAGAATTAATTGATAAAAATAGGGCTGTATCTCCAACCCTTTGGAATTGGAGGGTGAAGAAAAATGGATAGGTTAATGAAAACACCATGGTTCATAAAAATTATTGCTTTTTCATTGGCCGCTCTTCTGTTTGTATCCATTAATTTTCAACCTGATGCAAAGAAAGGATCCTCGGGTTTTTCTACTACTTCTAAAACTTCAACAGAGACGGTAGAAGGTGTTGAGGTGGATGTATATTACGACAGTGAAAATTTAGTAGTAAAAGGTGTGCCTGAAAAAGTAGATGTAACCTTGAAAGGTCCCAAGAGCATCGTTCTGTCGGCAAAGAATCAAAGAGACTTTAAAGTCAGTGTCGATCTTGCGGATGCTGTGATCGGCGAGCAAAAGGTCCCGATCCAGGTTGAGAATCTTTCGGATAAGCTTACTGCAGTCGTAAAGCCTAATCAGGCAACTGTGACAGTTCAGGAAAAAATCACAAAGGAATATTCCGTTCTTCCGCAATATAACGAAAATCTTTTGGAGGATGGATATACTGCAGGTGTCCCGACTGCTGATCCCGAACGAGTCAGGATCACTGGAGCGAAGGATATCATGGAGCAAATTTCGATTGTGAGGGCTTCAATTGAACTGGAACAAGGCGTAAACGAAACCGTGGAAAGAAGAGCTAAAGTAAGGGCGTTAGATAAAAACCTTAATAATCTAGATGTATCGATCGAACCTTCGTCGGTTGATGTAAGGATCCCGATCCAGCTTCCTTCTAAGAAGGTTTCCGTAATTCCTTATCAGACAGGAAAACTACAGGATGGGGTTGACATACAGTCGATTAACATTAATCCGCGGGAAATCATTCTTTATGGTAAGGAGTCTGAATTAAATAAAATACAAAATATCAGGGTGCCCGTCAATGTAAACAATATTGACAGCTCCACCAATTTTGAGCATAATATCCAGCTGCCGGAGGGTATATACAGGGCTTCCGACGAAAAAGTGAGTGTCTCGGTAAAAGCCGGGAAACAAAAAGAAGAACTCAAAGACGAAAAGGAAGAGCAAGAAGCAGCGGCGGAACAAATTTCAAAAACGTTCAGCAATATTGAAATTATTCCTGCAGGCCTGCCAGAAGACTACGACTTAACGTTTGTTACTCCTTCTAACGGGTCTCTGAATATTACTGTAACCGGTCCGCCTGAAAAAATTAAGGCATTAACGGAGTCGGATATCCAGCTTTCCATAGATGCAAGCAAGCTTCCAGAGGGACGCAGCGAAACGGCAGTACTTACAAATCTGCCTGATGATCTTTCATGGAAAACTCCATACGAAAAAGCGGCAGTTGATCTGGTTAAGAAGGAAGCAGAATGAGAAATGAATCGTTTGAAACATATAAAAAGGGAGCGATATGCAATGGGTAAATATTTTGGCACAGACGGAGTCCGCGGGGTAGCAAATACAGAATTAACTCCGGAGCTTGCGTTTAAGCTTGGCCGATTCGGCGGGTATGTTCTAACAAAGGACACTAGCCGTCCAAAGGTTTTAATCGGCCGGGATACTCGTATTTCTGGTGAAATGCTTGAAAGTGCTCTGATAGCTGGTTTGCTGTCAATAGGTGCAGAGGTAATGAGATTAGGAGTTATTTCTACTCCGGGAGTATCTTACCTGACAAAAGCACAGGGTGCACAGGCGGGAGTCATGATTTCAGCTTCACATAACCCTGTAGCGGATAACGGCATTAAGTTTTTCGGACCAGATGGTTTTAAGCTTTCCGATGAGCAGGAAAATGAAATTGAAAGTCTGATGGATATGGATACTGACCATCTGCCCCGCCCGGTTGGAGCAGATCTTGGTACCGTTAATGATTACTTTGAAGGCTGCCAAAAATATATTCAATACTTAAAGCAGACAGTTGACGAGGACTTCTCAAACATTCATGTGGCTCTGGACTGTGCTCACGGCGCGACATCTTCGCTTGCTGCGCATTTATTTGCTGATCTGGAAGCTGACATATCGACTATGGGAGCTTCTCCTGACGGATTGAATATTAATGAGGGTGTCGGTTCTACACATCCTGAGGCATTGTCTGCATTCCTAAAAGAAAAAGGAGCAGATGTGGGGCTTGCCTTTGATGGAGATGGAGACCGATTAATAGCTATCGATGAAAATGGAAACATCGTTGATGGCGACCAGATCATGTATATCTGTGCGAAATACCTGAATGAGCAGGGGCGGCTTAAGCACTCAACTGTCGTTTCTACGGTTATGAGCAACCTTGGTTTTTACAAAGGTCTTCAGGAAAATGGCATTCAAAGTGCACAAACCGCAGTAGGTGACCGTTATGTTGTTGAAGAAATGAAAAGGGGCGGCTATAATCTTGGCGGCGAACAGTCCGGCCACATTATATTTCTTGACTTCAATGCCACTGGGGATGGGCTTCTTTCAGGGGTACAGCTTGTCAATATCATGAAAGCTACAAAGAAATCACTTTCAGAGTTAGCTGGTGAAATGGTGAAGTTTCCACAAAAGCTGGTTAATATAAAAGTGACAGATAAACATGGAGTTACAGCTAATCCAAAGGTTCAAGAAATCATTCAGCAGGTTGAACGAGAAATGAACGGCGATGGACGTATCCTCGTACGCCCTTCAGGTACAGAGCCATTAGTCCGTGTTATGGCAGAAGCTCCTACAGAAGAGCAGTGCAATGATTATGTTCAAAGAATTGCAGAAGTAGTCCAAGCGGAAATGGGTCTGTAAAATAAGGTGTTTAATATATGCATAAGAGGAACGCTCTCTTCCTCTTATGCATATTTTTATAGAGTGAGCCAGGTTTTTAAGCTGTTTTATAAGGGTAAAGACCATGAGTGTTATCAAGTGAGTACGAAAAATGATTGACGAGAGTTCAATATTAGGATATGATTATCATGTTTTTCGCTTAAAGCGTAAAATCAGAAAAGACTAGAAAGGTGGATCGTGAAGAGCATCAACCAAAAGCGCCAGGACTAAGCGGGACGACAAGGCTTAGTTGACGAGGTGGAGGATTATCGATTTTTCGGCGGGTACCTCCCGGTTGCCTGTACACAACCGCAATTTTTCTCTTAAAACAAAGGGGTAACTCTTTGAACAAAGGGGGAAGAGCTGTACAGCTAAAAATATAAGATTCAGAGATAAGGGGGCAAGACAGGCCCCCGGTCATCTTGCCTCCTTACTCTAAGGAGGAAATTTATAATGTGCGGAATTGTTGGATATATTGGAAATCAGGATTCAAAAGAAATCCTTTTAAAAGGATTAGAAAAGCTTGAATATAGAGGCTATGACTCTGCGGGTATTGCTGTTAGAGGAAATGAACAAATTCACGTGTTTAAAGAAAAAGGCCGCATTGCCGACCTGCGTGCAATTGTTGATGAATCAGTTTCAGCTCATACAGGCATAGGCCATACTAGATGGGCAACCCACGGCGTTCCAAGCCAGGTGAATGCGCACCCGCATCAGAGTACTTCTGGCCGTTTTACATTGGTTCATAACGGTGTAATTGAGAACTATTCCATTCTAAAACGTGAATATCTAGAAGGCACAGAGTTCATCAGTGAAACGGACACAGAAGTAATCGTTCAGCTAATTGAGAAATTTGCCAATGAGGGAATGGAGACGGAAGAGGCATTCCGCCAGACTCTTACTTTATTAAAAGGTTCTTACGCTCTTGCGCTTTTAGATGAAAAGGTTTCTGACACGATTTTTGTTGCGAAAAACAAAAGTCCGCTGTTAGTAGGTGTAGGAACAGACTTTAATGTCGTGGCTAGTGATGCAATGGCGATGCTGCAAGTGACCGATCAATATGTTGAGCTTATGGATAAGGAAATGGTTATTGTTACGAAAGAGCAGGTAACGATTAAAACTCTTGAGGGAACAGTAGTGGAACGCAAGCCTTACACAGCCGAGCTTGATGCGAGCGATATTGAAAAAGGAACATATCCGCACTACATGCTGAAAGAGACAGATGAACAGCCTTTAGTCATCAGAAAAATTATTCAGAAGTATCAAGATGAAGAAGGAAATCTGACCATCGATCAAGAAATCGTTGATGCTGTTAAATCTTCAGACCGTATTTACATTGTTGCCTGCGGTACCAGCTACCATGCAGGACTTGTCGGCAAGCAGCTGATCGAAAGAATGGCAGGGATTCCTGTAGAGGTTCATGTAGCTTCTGAATTTGGCTATAACATGCCGCTTCTTCCTGAAAAACCGTTGTTCATCTTTATCTCTCAAAGCGGAGAAACGGCAGACAGCCGTGCTGTTCTTGTAGCAGTTAAAGAGCTTGGCCATAAGGCGCTGACAATCACGAATGTTCCTGGTTCTACATTATCCCGTGAGGCGGACTACACTCTTCTGCTTCATGCAGGGCCGGAAATTGCGGTAGCTTCCACCAAAGCATATACAGCACAGATTGCAGTATTATCAATCTTAGCGGACGTTGTTGCAAAGACACGCGGCAGAGCAGATAACCTCAATCTTGTGAAGGAGCTTGGTATTGTAGCGAATGCGATGGAAGTCCTTTGTGATTCTAAGGAAGAATTTGATTTCATAGCCCGCGAGTATCTTTCATTCACACGCAACTGCTTCTTTATCGGCCGCGGCTTGGATTACTATGTAGGACTTGAAGGAGCTCTTAAGCTAAAAGAGATCTCCTATATCCAGGCTGAAGGATTTGCCGGCGGTGAATTGAAGCACGGAACGATCGCCCTGATTGAAGAGGGCACTCCTGTAATAGCACTTGCTACACAGGAAAATGTAAACTTGAGCATCCGCGGCAACGTAAAAGAAGTATCAGCACGCGGGGCGAATCCATGCATTATTTCCATGAAAGGACTGGATATGGAAGAAGACCGCTTCGTCATTCCAGCTGTTCATGAATTATTAACTCCTCTTGTCTCTGTAGTGCCAATGCAGCTTATTGCTTATTATGCAGCCCTTCATCGTGACTGTGATGTAGATAAGCCAAGAAATCTCGCTAAATCGGTTACTGTGGAATAAGAGAACTCATTAAAAATTTATATTAATGTCACCCCCAGGGAAATCCCTGGGGGATTTTTTTTCTTTGTAGGATTAATTAATATAGTTCGAACAGTGAAGCCTGCCTCAAAATTTAACTAAACGAACTTTAGAGTTATTTGAAAATGGAAGGAGGTTCTTTCTGGAAGAGGGAATTGATTGGGGAATTGTAACGCAATGAGGAATGCCAGATATATGTATATCAAATATAGAGTAGATGTATGAAGCAAGGTACTTAGATACTAGGCCTAATGTAGATGAAGAGTTTGTTTCACTCATTAAGGAGGACCTTTTTAAAAACGCCTGTGGTACAGGGGGCTTTTTAACATCTACTTTAAATGCACTGAATAAACAAGTTGGTAACTCTCTTAAAAATAGAGGAATCTATAGCAAGTCTGTGTATGGTATTGAAAAGAAATCCTTGCCGCATATGCTGTGTGTGACCGATATGCTAATTCATGATATTGATAATCCTAATATCCTTCACGGGAATGCATTAGAAAGTGATTATAAAGAGCTTCGTAAAATGGAGCCTTTTGATGTGATTTATTGATTTAGAAGTACTTCGCAAAGCCCGGGACCCACTTGCGATATTAAATTGTGGAAACCATGAGGCGGATTGAGATTGTTCGTATAGGTTGGCTAATTACTGGTTCTGTTATCACATAATTGAGGATGAAATCAATCATCGCGACTCTTAAAGAAACGGATAAAACAGAGATAATAGGAATGAAGAAAACGATCTGTGTGCCTCTGTGCATACAATGATAAAAGGCAGCATAATTGCTGCCTTTTTCGAATCGTAATGCTTCCCTTGGAACTCCCGGATTCTAGCAATCTTATTTACTTGCAAAAATACTATTGGATAGGAAACGGAAGCTGTAGCTTGGATGTGCTTTGTTTGTTAGGTCGTTTGCAAATAACGTGATATTGCCTTTTGTAATGGCAATGGTCTGGCCCTTCAGTGCTTCGTGTTTTGGCCACCAGCCGGAGACGAAGTACCCTGGGTATGTGCTCACTTTGGCAAGAACCGTAGCACCCGCAGGAACTGAACTGATATAGGAACCTGTTGCAATATAAAGTTTCTCTTGTTTGCTGTAGCCGGAGGTGAGCAGAGTGTTTGCTGCCACATCTGACCAGAGCAAGCCTTCATGGGAAGCACGGGAGCCTGTAGTTGTTGCAAAATTAAAGCCAGGCAGCAATTCGGATTTTTTCACAAAGTTCAATGCCGAGTAGCCAATGCCGATATAGTCTTTCCCTTTGGCGATTACTGCTTTATCGGCAGTTCCTGCATCATCGACAATAACATCTGCGCTTTCTGCATCATTCACCAGGGTAAAGCCAAGAGAATTCAAGACAAACTTTGTCTGGCCGCTTCCTGTGTTAAAGACTTTTGTTTTCACCAGTTTTTTTGTTTTTCCCTTAAGGTCATAGCCGGTAACATCGAGGTAGTATTTATTTTGTACGAGCGCGAGAACGTTCTTTTTCACAATGAAATCCCCGACGCTGTACCCTTTTCCGCTGGTAGTTGCTTGTTCAACAACTGCGTTGCGGTTTAGGAGGTTATTCACTGCTTTAACTGCTTCGTTGCTGCTGTTTTTAATGACATAGTATTCTGATTTGCCAGCCACAACGGTTTTTGGCACAGTTATTTTATTCACTGGCGTTGTTTTTCCGGCAAAAGCATTCGCCACACGGATTTCTGAGGAAGTGAATCCGCGCAGGTCAGGGAAGTTATTGACAGTTTCCGAGTACATCTCTTCCCATGCTGAAAGGTCCTCCCCTTTAAATAGAAGGGCGTTTGCAAAGCCGCGGTAGCCCTGATGCATATTGACGACATAGGTGCCAGCTGGATAGGTCACTTTACCAACCTTTGCTGCTGTTTTCAATTGTTCTACTTTAATGCCATTGCGAAGCATGTATTCTACCATTTTGTGGGCTTCGTAAACGTTTTTCTGTAAGTCTTTTATTGCAGGGATGACATAGTATTCAGGGAAAAAGTTCGCGTTGTTCCCGCGCGGACGGCCTATACTTTCCCCCGATGGATTTACCATCCACTCATCAACTGCCCGGTCATCTTCATTGAGCACTCCGCGTGCATAGACTTCCAGCTGGTTGCGGAAAAGCGTCACTTTGTTGTCTGAGGCATACTTTACGGCAGCCAACCCAGTATGAATCAATGCTTTGTATGACTCAGCATTCAAATCTGGAATTTCTACCGTATGGCCCATCGTCCCATGGAACATCGCAAACGTAGATGTATAGGAAGGTGTAGCGTCATCAAATTTGTTTGGCCAATCCTGCAGCGGAATCAGATAGCTGTCATACTTTGTGTTGGCTATTCCGGCTTTTCCCATTTCGTTTGCATTGGCAATCATTCCATCCATTAACAAATCATACTCATAGTTTGGATTGTGTGGTGGTGTACAAGGTTCAATCACGAATTCCTTATAAAACCCGTGGAAATCAATTAACGAGATTGGATTCCACTTTGCGAGGCCTTTTGCCAGGGTTTGAGTTTCTATCTGAGTCTGGTATGTATTGTCCCGGTTCAGGTCGAAATCATTGGCGTTCCGGCGTGTATTGTAAAAACGTCCATCCGGATTTTGTGTAAAATTAAAAAGCAGGATGACATTATCAAGCGCTTTATCCACATTCAAGGTAACCGTCTTTTCGCGGCCTTGTTCGTCTGTTGTTTTATAGGTAGCGGAATCTTTTGTTGCAATGGTGCGGTATAGATCAACAATCGCATCGACACCCGGTGATTCATCGGGATGGATGTTATTGATCCAAACAGGAACCTTGAAATCTTTTAGTTTGCCGCTTGCCAGCTTTTTCTTCATTTCAAGCGGGTTGCTGACTTTTTGCTGAGCCTGTTCCTTTAAGTAAGTGTCCACGGCAGCTTTATTTTTGGCAACAACCACAAAATGCATCGGACGGCCTTCTACAGAAGCCCCGAGCGGTTCGTATGATACATATCGCCCTTTTTTCGCATCTTTATGGATTTGGTTAAGTGCCGGTTTGATTTCATCCCAGCGCAAGTATTCATCGTAAACGTTTAGTTTTAATGCAGTCTTGGCCTCTTTATTTGTATCTGCAGCTTTTACTGCAAGGTCATAATTTCCTATCAATGCCGGATACAGAACGCGCAGGTTGCGGGGTGAAACATCGTTCGTACCATAAAGCAAATCAAAATGAAGGGTTGCTTTGATTTGGGTCGTATTGTTTACAAATGCAGGAGTTTCTTTAAAGGTTATGTATGATTCTCCTGTATAGGCTTTTGCATCCGCATTCCATTTCTTCCACTCGCCGAGCGGCTTGTTCCCGAATGTCCATTGCAGCTTACTCAAATCGGGAGCATACCCAAGATCAAAGGTCACCTCGATATCACGGGCCTCTGTCATAGAGATTTTGCTGTTGCTGACATTTAAAACGCCTGTTTCCGACACCTTCACAGGTGCTTTTGTTACCGCGGCTGCAGCCGCCTCAAGCGGCACTACCGGCAGAAGCAAAGAAAAGCTCAGTAAAAAGGTAAGAAAAACCGAAAGACCCTTCTTGTTCATTTACCATTCCTCCTAATTTATCTAAATTTTCTGAATACGAAACATATTTTAGCATATTGCTAGTCTGTTAGAAAGCATTAAGATACATATTTATGTATAAATATTTCGTAAGTAATAGAGGGTTGAAAATAAGGTAAGAGATTAAAAGTTATGAATGAAGAATAAATAAATCTAAGAAAAAAAGACCAGGATGGAGCAAACAGAAATTTGTTATCCTGGTCTTTTTTCAGCTATTAGAGCACGTTTTGCAAAACAATATTGCTGATAAACAACAGGGCAACCACATAAAGAGCCGGATGGATTTCTTTGCCTTTGCCCATCAGGAGTTTTAACAGCGGGTATAAGATAAATCCGACGGCCATTCCGTCCGCAATGCTGTAGGTTAACGGAATGAGGACAATGATCAGAAGTGCTGGAAAGCTTTCTGATAAATCATCCTTTGAAAGATGGGCGATGTTTTGCAGCATCAGCACTCCGATTAAAATCAAAATAGGGGAACCGCGCTGGGCGGAACCACTTTGATGACTGGGATAAATAAGAATGACGCAAGCAGCATCACGCCTGTAACGATGCTGGTTAATCCAGTACGGCCACCAGCAGTAATGCCTGCTTCCATCGGAATCCCCGCGATGGTCAGGATTGTGGCATTCACTTTACACAGACAATCCACTGAAGAATTACTAAGGGATTGGTAGCGACGAATTACGGTATTCAGAAGACAGCAGTTTAACGACAAAATTAGTTATCCTGAAAACGGAATGTGATAGCTGTAGTTATACAATTTGACAATTATTAATTATAAAAAGGATGGAATTAATACTCTTTTTACGACAGGATTAAGTACTCCTCACAAATAGTAGACAAAGGGAATCAATTAACAGATGATAGAGGGGCGACAAATAGAGAAGCAACGATGAGGATAAAAGGATATTTATAAGATCAATGGAGGAACAAAATGATAAAAGCGGTTGTTTTCGACTTTGACGGTTTAATTATTGATACCGAATCCGTATGGTTTGAGGTGATGGCAGAGCTTTTCAAGGAGCATGGCCATGAACTTCCATTGGAGGTGTGGGAACGATGTGTGGGGACAGGTGATGATGAGCTGTATGATTATTTAGAGACATCTGTGAACAGACCTATTGATCGTGCCGCACTGCACCAGTGGGGCAAGAATAAGCATGAAGTGCTTATGGAAGGCAGAACCATCCGGCCAGGAGTAGCGGCTTACCTGGAGGCTGCAAGAAACCAGGGCCTCAAGATTGGTCTTGCTTCCAGTTCAACACGAAAATGGGTGAATGGTTTCCTGAAGAAGTTTGACTTATATCCATTTTTTGATTGTATACGGACGGCAGATGACGTGAAAAATGTGAAACCGGATCCTGAACTTTATCTTGAAGCCTGTAAATGCCTTGGAGTTGCACCGCAGGAAGCCATTGCATTTGAGGATTCCCCAAATGGCACCAGAGCTGCAAAAGCTGCAGGTCTTTTGTGTGTGATTGTCCCCAATGACATAACGAAGAGGATGGCCTTCCATGCGTTTGATTTGCGGTTAGAGTCAATGGCTGAGAGAGAATTTCTTGATTTGCTTGATGAATGTAGAGTATTGAAATAGGATACACTAAGAAGGCTGCCTGGGGAAACAGGCAGCCTTCATCCATTTTATTTAATTATTAAGCTAAAGTGTTTCCGCCGAATTGACCTACTAATTGAGATTGTGCTGTAGCAACTAGACGTTTTGTAATTTCTCCACCAACAGATCCGTTTGCACGAGATACTGTTTCTGCTCCAAGCTGTACGCCAAATTCTTGAGCGATTTCATACTTCATTTGGTCGATTGCTTGTTGAGCACCTGGAACTAACTTTTGACGGTTTGAACCACTGCGATTTGCCATGTGTTTTCACCTCCTTAATAGATAATCTGCCTCTATTTCGGAAGAACATGCATTTCATTTTTCAGGAACTTTTTGTCATTTTGAAATATTGATGTTTTTCTAAGGATAGACCCATGGATGTTAGGCATTCATCGGGCAGACTTGGAGGGTAAATAAGATGGTTAATGTGTCTAAACGCAATTTTATGTGTCTAGAAGTTTGAAGTATCATCATTATGCATAGTCTGAGGATACTGCTCAGTCCAGTCCATAAAACAGTCTATCTTAAGATCGGGAAATACGATTTTAATGAAGCCGATTCTTCGCCTGTATTTTTTATCCCAATCTTCCTTAAACTATTTTATAACTGAAATGAACAATGTCCACGAAAAAAAACCAAGAAGGCGATCTCCTTGGGAAATAATTTGGGAAATGGGGGACAGTCCCCATCAGCTCTTTCTCATAAAAGCTAAGACTTCCATGTCAAGCTTGCCTTCCGGCTGTTCAC
Source organism: Peribacillus deserti (assembly GCF_002863585.1). Taxonomy (GTDB): domain Bacteria; phylum Bacillota; class Bacilli; order Bacillales; family DSM-1321; genus Paraperibacillus; species Paraperibacillus deserti_A. Next base: position 16,576 of record NZ_PGUY01000052.1, read on the forward strand.
GGCCTTCGAAGTTTTCGGTATGCAGGTAGGCAGTGAAAGCTTTTTGTAGTTGTTCGTCATTTACCGCGTCTTCTTTTATGTAGTTTAAGCGCTTGAGGTGCTGTGTAAGTTCCGTTTTGATTTCTCCTTCAATATTCATAATATTTTCTGCTTTAGATGGGGCAAAATATAGCTGATGAAGGTTGTAGATTCGGATGAGTTCAGTTATGGGTTCGGGATGATCTTCCACTCTTAAATCAACAAAGCGGTCATTATATCCGCCATATCCTCCTTGTTCTTTTACAACAAGGATTGCGGCTGATTGCTGGCCTCTGCTGTCTCCGCCTGCCTCCTGCCCTGCATGTAGGGCATGCAATAGACGTTCCGCCAGCGGCCCTTCAGAATTTAAGAAGCTGTCGGCCATAGCCTGTACGGTTTTTTCATCTACAAGTATATTTCCCTGTGCAGCAAAGTGTGGTCCAGTTATACCTCCGGCCCAATCATAGCATTGGCTGCCTGTGTATGTTGCAGGATTTCCCTTTGCATCGATCAGCCCAACCTGCCGCATTTCTCTGTCAGGATCATGACTTATCAGATCATTCAAAGCTTCTTCAGCCGATATCCCATTTTCCATAGCCGCGAGTGCCAGGGGACCATAGGCTGTATTCGCATATGATTGGGTAGCTACTGCACCCACACCTGCTTTTGCCCACGGTACAACTGCACCGACTCCTAGAAATTTGGATTGTACGGCAATACCCCATTCTTTTTCCTTTGGATCAAAGCCAGCAATTGAGTAAGTCATGTATTTTCTCCCCTTTGTTAACAGTAAAATCCTTTTGTATTAGTGTAGCATAAAGAAAATCGCTCAGGGTATGTTTACCTTGCTGGCTCCCCGATAAAAAAGAGAGCTAAAACCTGATGTTTTAGCTCCTCAAATCTCATACAGAAACTTTATCCCTGCCGTTGTCGACAGGAGGCGGGATATTAAGTTTCTCTTCAGGATGAAACTCGTTTTCCATTTTTGACACAACCACTGTAGCTACACCATTGCCAATAAGGTTGGTAATGGCACGTGCTTCTGACATGAAGCGGTCCACGCCGAGAAGCAGGGCAATGCCTTCTACAGGAATCATGGGGAAAGCGGCAAGTGTCGCGGCAAGTGTAATAAAACCCGAACCTGTCACACCGGCAGCGCCTTTTGATGTGAGCATTAAAATTCCAAGAAGGGTAATCTCCTGCCAGATACTCAGGTCGATCCCAAAGGCCTGGGCGATGAAAATGGCAGCCATGGACAAATAAATGGCGGTGCCATCCAGATTGAAGGAGTAGCCGGTCGGGATGACAAGACCTACGACCGATTTAGAGCACCCGTATTTCTCGAGCTTCTCCATCATCCGCGGCAAAGCACTTTCAGATGAAGATGTCCCAAGGACCAGCAAAATTTCTTCCTTGATATAACCTATGAACTTGAAGATATTGAATTTATATAATTTTGCCACGAGTCCCAAAATGACTACGATAAATAAAAACATGGTCAAATATACGCTGGCCATTAATTTACCTAAAGAAAAAAGGGAGCCGATTCCGAAGTTGCCAATTGTATAGGCCATCGCTCCCATCGCAGCGACAGGAGAAAATTTCATGACTATATTTACGATGCCAAAGAAGATCTCGGCAATTTGTTCAAATAAAGATATAACAGGCTTTGCTTTGCTGCCCAAACCGGCAGCAGCTATTCCGAACAGCACGGCAATAAATAGAATCGGCAATAGTTCGCCTTTCGCCATTGCTCCCAAGAAGTTATCTGGAATTATACCCATAATAAACTCAATGGCACCGTGGCTGGTCTCTTTTGCCTGTTCAGTAAACTCGGAGATATCTCCGCCTTGTACGGAGTTTGTATTGAATCCGTTACCTGGTTTTAGAACATTCACTACAACTAAACCAATTACAAGTGCGAGTGTTGAAATAATTTCAAAATAAAGGAGAGTTTTTCCTCCAATGCGGCCGACTTTCTTTAAGTCTCCCATATTGCCAATTCCAATAACAATCGTAAGGAATACAATCGGGGCAATTACGAGCTTTATCAGTTTTATAAAAATATCAGCCAAAATTTTAAGGTCGGTACCGAACTTGGGAAAAATAAATCCAATAATAATACCTAAGACTATACCGGTAATAACCTGCACGGTTAAGTTTCTAAAATTAAGTTTCAACAATCCTTCACCTCTCTCAGTTTGGTAACGCTTTCATTTATCTTATAAGAAAAGATGGTGTAGTTTAAGTTTTTGGTCATATAGTTCTTTTTGTTCTTTTTGGTATCAGAAATATTCTTCAAAGTATTTGTACTCATAGTTTAAGAGATTCATAATGGAATAAATAGCTTGAAAAAGCAGGTGAAAATAAAAATGAACGTGATAAAGGTATTATTGATAGAGGATGATCCAATGGTACGGGAGATTAACAGGCAATATATCGAAAAAGTCGAGGGCTACCAAGTAATTGGACATGCCAGTAATGGGGAGGAAGGGCTGCAATTAGTCAGCAAATTAAAACCGGACCTCGTCATAATCGATATTTTTATGCCGAAGCTGGACGGTTTTGAAACAATAAAGCAGTTTCGGCTGGATGGTCTGTCTGTTGATGTAATGGCAATCACAGCTGCAAGCGATATGGAAACCATTCATAAAGTCCTGCAGTACGGCGCAGTGGATTATATTTTAAAACCGTTTACATTTGAGAGGATAAAAAGAGCGCTTGAACAGTACTATTCTTTCCGTCTTAAAATGGAAGAAAAAAATTCAGTCCAGCAGCATGAGCTGGATCAGCTTCTCAACTACAGTGAAGACGTAAACACTGAAGATTTGCCAAAAGGACTGCATCGCCATACCTTAAATAAAATTATCGATTATATTTCAAGTGAAAAGTCTCCCGTATCTGCCGAGGAAGTTGCCGAAAGTATTGGGATTGCCCGTGTTACCGCAAGGCGGTATCTTGATCATCTTGAGAAAACAGGAAAAGTAAACATAACTGTACAATATGGCGGAGTAGGACGCCCGGTCAATCGATATGGCTTGTAAAGTGGGGAACTTAATGAAAAAACTAACAGGGCGGAAGGTGATCAATTATTCATTGCAGACTACCATAACTCTCCTCGTATGTACGGTCGTTATCATATCCCTCGTTATTACGGAAGCGATGGTAATAAAAAGAGTCGCGGAGGATACGAAGAATCTTAAAGCCGAAAAAGCTGCCGATATTGCGCGGATCGTTTCTCGTTCATCTCAGGTTATCGAATCACTTCAGCCGAATAAGAGCAGCGAAACGGATGTCCAAGCCTACACCCGTGAGGTTCAGGCTGCAGCTGGGGTTGAATTTATTGTTGTTATGGATATGAAGGGCATTCGAAAGTCTCATCCTCATTCTGAATTAATAGGGAAAAGATTTAGAGGTGGTGATGAAGGAACGGTTTTAAGGGGCAGAGAGTATATTTCCGTTGCGAAAGGTACACTGGGAACATCACTGAGAGCTTTTGCTCCTGTCTATGATGATCATCATAGACAGATTGGAGCTGTAGCAGTAGGTATTATGCTGGAAGAAGTAAATGATGCGGTCTCAAAAGGCAGGCAGGTCATTTATGCGGGAATGATTTTCGGCGTAGCTGCAGGTATACTCGGGGCAGTTCTTTTAGCAAGAAAAATTAAGTCCATACTATTTGGTTTAGAACCAGAGGAGATTGCTGGACTGCTTGAAGAACGTATTGCAATGCTGCAATCGGCTAAAGAGGGAATTATTGCAGTGGATGCTGAAGGCAGGATAAAGCTGGTTAACAAGGAAGGGAACAGGCTTCTGCAATCAGCTGGCATTTCTGGTGATCTTATTGGCAGAAAGATAGATACATTTATGCCGGATTTAGGACTTTCCAATATTTTAAATTCAGGGCGGCCAAAACACGACCTTGAACAAAATGTAAACGGTCTGGCTATTGTCACCAACTTAGTGCCTATTCTTGTAAAAGAACAGGTAGTTGGAGCCATCGCGACCTTTAGGGATAGAACTGAGTTAAAGGAGCTGGCAGAACAATTGACCGGGGTGAAGCTGTATGCGGATGCTTTGCGCTCTCAGTCGCATGAATTTATGAACAAGCTTCACGTAATATCCGGTCTCATTTCTATGCAAAATTATCAAAGTGTTTCTAGTTATATTAGTAAAATGGTTGAACATCATCAAACGGAATCAGGCTTTATCGCGCAGCGTATAAAGGATCCGGTCTTAGCTGGCTTTTTATTAGGAAAGCTCAGTTATGCAAGGGAGAATAAAGTTGAATTCGTGGTGGATGGAGATGGAGAGATACCCGAATCACGCGATCCAAGCGTAATTCATGAGCTTGTTGTAATCCTTGGGAACTTAATTAATAACGCTATTGCAGCCGTTGAGAAGTCGAAAACGAAACGAATCATGATACGATTCGATTATTTTAATCAACATCTCTCTTTGGAAGTCCATGATACAGGTGAAGGAATTCCTAAAGAGCTTCAGCAGCAAATATTCAAAAAAGGTTTTTCAACGAAAGGGGCAGACAGAGGGCTTGGTCTATTTCATCTCACCCAAAGCCTAAATAGGCTTAATGGACACGCTGAGCTTTTCTCAAAGGAAGGAGAAGGTACAATTTTCATCGTGGATTTACCTTATCACGCAAAGGAATAATAGGGAGCTATTATTCCTTTAAGTTAAATGAAGGACCAGCTATAAATGAGTAAAATTCCATAAAATTCTGAATGATGATTGACAAAGCCGGCCGTACTATTAGATAATAAAAACTGAGCTTGAATGAGAATGAATTTCATTTGCGATTAAGCAAGCTTAAGCTTATGTTATGTAAAAATGAATGATGTGTTTTTTTTTAAGTTTCATTGAGAATGTTTATCATTCTCAAATCAATAAATAGCGGCCGATGGTTAGCATGAAAAGCGGGTTGGTTTATGAGAAAAGTTCTATTGCTTCTAGTATTAATAATTCTTTCGGTTACCTCTTTGTTTATTGGAGTAAAGGATGTTAGCCCGCTGGATCTTTTCCACTTAAACGGGGAAGAGCGAGAGATTTTGACGATCAGCAGGGTGCCGCGCCTTGTTTCCATCCTTTTGGCTGGAATCAGCATGAGCATATGTGGTTTAATCATGCAGCAGCTCAGCCGGAACAAGTTTGTCTCACCTACGACTGCCGGCACTATGGATTCTGCACGATTAGGAATATTGGTTTCCATGATTATTTTTTCTTCTGCTACGATGATGCAGAAAATGATTATTGCCTCATTGTTTGCACTAGCTGGCACCTTTCTATTCATGAAGATCCTCGACCGGATCAAGTTCAAAGATGCCATATTCATCCCGCTTGTTGGATTGATGCTGGGAAGTATCATCTCCTCAATGACTACTTTTTTTGCTTATAAATACGACTTGATCCAGAGTATTTCTGCATGGCTCCACGGTGATTTTTCCATGGTCATGGCAGGAAGGTACGAAATGATCTATATAAGTGTACCGCTTGTATTCATAGCCTATCTCTTTGCTAATAAATTCACCCTTGCAGGAATGGGTGAGGATTTCTCGATAAATGTAGGCCTCAATTATAGGTTAATTGTGAACATAGGCCTGATAATCGTAGCCTTATCTACTACATCTGTCATTTTAACGGTAGGTGCTATACCATTTTTAGGTTTAATTGTTCCAAATATTGTTTCCCTCTATAATGGCGATAATTTGAAGAAAAACCTGCTCGATACAGCGCTATTAGGAGCAGTATTCCTGCTCGCCTGCGACATCATTGGCCGGATCCTCATATATCCGTATGAAATACCGATCGGTTTGACCGTGGGAGTCATAGGCAGTGGAATCTTTCTGTATATATTGATGAGGAGCAGGGCTTATGCATAAAGTCAAATTAGGAATTCTATCAGCCGTTTCAATCATCCTTATATTAATCTTCTTATTTACCGATATGGGAAACTATTGGGAATATGTTGTACCGAAGAGAACAATTAAGTTAATCGCCATTATCTTAACTGGTATATCCATTGCTGTTTCAACCATCATATTTCAGACCATTACTAATAACCGTATCCTTACACCAAGTATCATTGGCCTCGATTCTCTGTATATGCTCATTCAAACCTTTTTGATTTTTGCGTTTGGATCAACAAGTGCCGTTGTCATGAACAAGAATATAAATTTTCTTCTATGTGTAGGGATCATGGTTTTATTTGCAGGTTTGTTATATAGGTTTTTATTTAAAAAAGAGGGTCAGAACATTTACTTTCTGCTGCTGGTTGGGCTGGTTCTGGGAACATTATTTCAAAGCTTCTCTTCCTTTATGCAGGTAATTATTGATCCGAATGAGTTTTTAGTCATACAAGACCGCATGTTCGCGAGTTTCAATAATATTCATACAGATCTTCTTACGCTGTCCATTGTCCTTCTCCTGATGCTAGGCTGGTATTTATCAAGGTTTGTCAGGTATCTAGACGTTCTGGCGCTTGGCAGAGAGCAGGCCATTAACCTGGGAGTCAGCTATGACCATGTAGTTAAGAGGCTGCTCATAGTAGTCGCTGTGTTAATCTCTATATCTACTGCATTGGTGGGCCCGATTACGTTCCTAGGGCTGCTTGTTGCAAATGTTGCCTATCAGTATATCAACACCTATAAACATATTACTTTGTTCGCCAGTTCTGCACTTCTTAGCGTTATCGCTTTAGTCGGTGGAGTTCTTATTGTAGAAAGAGTTTTTACCTTCTCTACAACGTTAAGCGTAATTATCAACTTTATAGGCGGAGTGTACTTCATATACTTATTGTTAAAGGAGAGTAAAGCATGATACAGGTCAAGAATGTTACGAAGCAATTTGGAAATAAAAGTGTAGTCGACAATGTCTCGCTGGACATCGCAAAAGGCAAAATAACTTCATTTATCGGACCTAACGGTGCGGGCAAGAGCACCCTGCTTTCCATGATAAGCCGGCTGATGAAAGTCGACAGCGGTGACATTTATATCGACGATCAAAAGCTTTCTAATTGTAAGAGCAGTGAACTTGCAAAGAAAATCTCCATACTCAAACAGTCGAACCATATCTCCATTAAACTGACAGTCAGAGAATTAGTTTCGTTCGGCCGGTTTCCTTCTTCCCAGGGAAGGCTGACAAAGGAAGATTGGAAATTCGTAGTTGAAGCCATATCTTACATGGAGCTTACAGATATTCAACATAAATACCTTGACCAGCTAAGCGGCGGCCAGCAGCAGAGAGCCTATATAGCGATGGTCATTGCCCAGAATACGGAATACATCCTGCTCGATGAACCTCTTAATAATCTTGATATGAAACATTCTGTACAAATTATGAAGGTACTTCGCAGGCTTACTGATGAATTAGGGAAAACAGTGGTCATTGTTATTCATGATATCAATTTTGCTTCCTGCTATTCAGATTACATAGTTGCCTTAAAGGATGGGAGAATCGTAGAAGATGGTGCTGCTGAACATATCATTGACTCAGCGGTTTTACGTGGAATTTACGAAATGGATATAACGATACAAAATATTAATAATAACAAGATTTGTATGTATTACGCTTAATAGAAAAGGTTATAAAAAGGAGTGTTCCACATGAAACAAAAGTTATCTTTATTAGTGATAATTTCTATTATCATGGTTTTTACCGCTGCGTGCGGCAGCCAGGAAAAAACATCAGGATCGGGAAAAGGCAAGGATTCGGAAGAGATTGTTGTAAATCATCAATTAGGTGAAACAAAAGTTATGAAAAATCCTAAGAAAGTTGTCACAATGGACTTAGGAATGCTGGATACTCTAGATAAACTTGGCATGGAAGACTCTATTGCCGGGGTGCCTCAGCAGAACCTGCCTGATTACCTTGAAAAATATAAGGGTGAAAAGTATAAAAATATTGGCAGCTTAAAGGAACCAGACTTTGAAGCAATTAATGAAATCAAGCCGGATTTAATTATCATTTCAGGCAGACAGCAAGATCTTTACGATAAATTTGAAGAAATAGCTCCTACTATTTTTATGGGAATCGATAACAAGAAGTTTATGGAGTCGTTTGAAGGTAATGTTAACACACTGGCAAAAATCTTTGGAAAAGAAGAACAAGCTGAAAAGGAACTTGCTGATATTGAAAGTTCAATAGATGATATTAAGAAAAAGGCTGAAGGAAATAATGCGAAGGCTCTTATCACATTAACAGCAGGCGGAAAAGTAACTGCTTTTGGACCAAATTCTCGCTTTGGCCTGATACATGATGTCCTCGGCATCCAGTCAGCGGCTGATAAGATTGATGCGGACCCAACTCACGGGCAAAACATTTCCATGGAATTCATTGCGGAAACAAACCCGGATATCTTATATGTAATAGATCGAGATGCCGCTGTTGGTGAAGGCAACAATGCAAAGAAAGTAATAGAAAACCAGCTGGTTAAGAAAACGAAGGCTTATACAAATGATAAAATTGTATATCTTGACCCTGGGTATTGGTACCTTTCAGGCGGCGGGCTTGTATCCGTTGCAGAAATGGTGGAAGAAGCTCAAAAAGGAATCGAATAAGAACGTCTATGCTGTCCGTCCCCGTTGATGGACAGTTTTTTGTGTAAAATTTATTACTCTAAAAAGTAATGTCAACTTGAATATGTTGAGATAATGAATTACTCTAAGAAAAAACAAGGAGGCCGGATATGGAAAACTTAAAATTAAATGTAGCTTTGCTAAGAAGGAAGGTACCTAATTTAACCACTGCAGCAAAATCCGTCGGACTGCGCCCGGCAACGGTGTCTAATCTCTGCACTGGCAAGATCCCTGTCGGACGTTCCGAGGTCAGAACATTGGTGGCTTTAGCTGACCTTGCTGAATGCAGCCTTGATGAATTAATTATCAGAGCGGAAAAAGTAGATATGATTGAGACAGGTATAAAAACCCTGGATGTCTTTGCACCGCTTGCAGCAGGAGGAACTGTCGGACTGATAGCAAGGCCGGGTATGGGCCAATTAGTAGTATTGGCAGAAATATTTAACAGGCTGAAACAAAAAGGGTTCACGATTGTTCTCCTGCAGCCTGAAGGAAACCCTCAGGAACTATATGATTTACTGGAGGAAGTCGATATCGCAGTGAATTCCATTAAGGATGCTTACGATAAGATGTCTGAACTCGGTTCAGGAGTTGATATTGCCTTTGCTGCAGATCGGTCCCATGTAATCTCAGGTGACATACTAAAACTTCAGGAGCAGCTGCAGGAGAATGGGCTGGACCGGATCACAACCTTTCTTGTAGATTTAAAAGGTGAAGCCGTAGATGAAGATCTGCCTTTTGGGCCACTGGAAACATTATGGCATTTTGATGCCGATTTATCGGCGAGGCAGAAGTATCCCGCTGTAAATCCTCTATATTCGACTTCGTCAGTACTTGAAGGAGCCCATCTTGATCAAAATCATCTGTCTATACAGCAGCGGGCACAAAAGCTGCTGCGCAGATATCGAGAGCTTCGTTCCCTTGTCAGTGCACGCGGTGTAGAAAAACTTCCGGCCGCTGAAATGCAGACCTACAAAAGGGGAGAAAGACTTGAGGCCTATTTAACTCAGCCCTTTTATGTAGCAGAACCTTTCACTTTGAAAAAGGGTGTGACAGTCAGTGTTCAAGACTCCCTGCAGGATATCCGGAAAATTCTCGACGGGGCCGTTGACTCAGAAGAAGTGGAGAAGCTGGACTATATTGGTACTTTAGGTTAATCTTTAAAGGAATGATATCATGGCAAAGCTCTTTTCATACACAAGAAAAGAGCTTTTTTCATGACGTCTAGGCTGAAGTGCGGTCTTCAGAGGAAAATTTGGAACAAAAAAAGCAGCGGCATGATAGCAAAATATCAGTGGCTGGCCGTATGCAGCCGAAGGTAAAAGGGAAACTAAAGGATAAGTGTGGAAGTTCGAACTCCTATTGTATCCTTGCGTAAAAGGGGCTGTTTTCTTGTGAATCAACATAATTCCATTAGCGATAGAAAAGATGAGCATATAAGGATTAGCTTGGAAGAAGACGTTTCCGGCAAAAACATTACAACGGGCCTTGAAAAATACCGGTTTATACACCAGGCCCTGCCAGAGCTGGATTTTAAAGATATTAATTTATCTTCTGATTTTTTAGGTAAAGTGGTTAGAACTCCATTTGTAATAAGCTCGATGACTGGCGGTACAAAGCAGGCGATGGAGATAAACAAAAACCTGGCACTTGCTGCACAAGCTAGAGGCTGGTCGATGGGGCTGGGCTCTACGAGAGCTGCACTAGAAAGCCCTGAGCATGCTTATACGTTTCAGGTTAGACAATATGCTCCTGATATTCCATTGTTCGCAAATCTTGGAGCTGTCCAGCTCAACTACGGTTTTACAGTCGATGACTGTAGAAAAGTTATAGATTTGATAGAGGCTGATGCATTGGTTCTTCATTTAAACAGCCTTCAAGAGGTATTTCAGCCAGGTGGAGATACCAATTTTAAAGGATTACTAAAGAAAATTGAATCGCTCTGTTCCCAGTTGAACGTGCCTGTAGGAGTAAAAGAAGTTGGATGGGGAATTCATGGAGCAGCAGCTAAGAAATTATCTGAGATAGGTGTATCATTTATTGACACTGCTGGTTCTGGCGGAACTTCATGGAGTCAGGTGGAAAAGCTTCGTTCGCAGGACCCGCTTAAAATAAAAGCTGCAGAATCTTTTATGGACTGGGGAATTCCTACTGCTGATTGCATAGTAAGTGCACGAGCACACGGGTATAAAGGCATGCTCCTCGCAAGCGGAGGTATTAAAAATGGAGTGGAAGCCGCAAAAGCTATTGCGCTGGGCGCTAATTTAGCAGGATTTGGCCGGTCGATTCTCAAGTCTGCGGTAGAATCTGCTGATTCCCTTATCAGTCTCTTTGAGCGAATAGAACTAGAATGTAAGATTGTCATGTTTGGGATTGGTGCCGATTCAATGAGTAAGCTCAGAAACACCTCGTATTTAATAAAAGCAGATTAAAATAAGAACCCGAGCCCTGTGTCGAATAGGGCTTTTTTTTGTTCCTTTTTTGTATTTCTCAGGAAATATTGTTGAAATGTAATATGAATTTCATAAAAATTTTTACTCCCCTGTAGTTTGGATTTTCTACGTTTCTAGGCAAAAACAGTTCATTTGTAAAGAAATTGTAAATGCGAAAGTGAACCAGAGTTTTATACTTCTGACTGGCAAATGCTAAAAACCCCTGTGAAATATTGATTTAAATAGCTTTGGATCTGAAAAACCTATGTGAAAACCTATTCTTGTACAAATTTACAATATATTAAACTTCCCTTCATACCAGGACAACATTCTCTTTTTATAATGAAAATGTACTCAAGAGAGAGTACATGACCTAGATTTCAAAAAACTTATATAAAAATAGGGGGCAATGAAATGGTAAAAGGATTTAAAGTAACAATGGCAGCATTAGTAATGGCAGGAGCTTTAGCTGGATGCGGTAATTCAAAAGAATCTGGTGCAGAAAAAGAAAAATCAGGAGCTAAAACAGAAGAAATTTCTGGAACTCTTACAGCAGCAGGATCAACTGCGTTACAGCCGCTGGCAGAGGAAGCAGCCAATGAAATTACTGGCAAAAATCCTAACCTTTCAGTAACTGTACAAGGCGGAGGAAGTGGAACAGGTGTTAACCAGGTAGCAGCTGGTGCTATTGATATCGGTAACTCTGACGTACCTTCAGCTGATAAAATTGAAGATAAAACTCAAGCTGATAAGCTTGTTGATACAAAAGTTGCAGGAATTGCCTTTGCATTAGTTGTAAATAAGGATGTTAAAGTTGAATCTCTAAAAGAAGAACAAATTCAAGGAATCTTCTCAGGTAAATATAAAAACTGGAAAGAGGTTGGCGGAAACGATGAGAAAATCAACGTAATCAACCGTCCTGCATCTTCTGGTACTCGTGCAACATTTGAGAAAACGATTATGAAAGATGTAAAAGTAGATGACAGTATCGGAACTGCTCAAGACTCCAGCGGTGCTGTTGAACAGTCTATTAACACAACTCCCGGATCAGTCAGCTATCTTGCCATGTCTTATTTCGTAGGAGATAAAAAAGACAGCCTGAAAACATTGAAAATCAACGATGTAGAACCAACAATTGAAAATGTTTCTGCTGAGAAATATCCTTTCTGGTCTTACGAATACATGATAACAAACGGTGAGCCTAAGGATGCTGCAAAAGAATTCATTAACTTTGTATCGGGTGAAGAATTTGCTGCAAAGGTAGAAGAAATGGGTTATATCCCAATGAGCGAATTAGAGTAAGACAATCCAAACTGAATGCAAGACTGGCCTGGATGAGCCAGTCTTCTTCGCTGTGAATGACTATAAAGGCTAGGCGGTGTAGAGATGAAGGGGAAAAAATCTATCAACTATATTAAAAACGAATATATTGGAAGAACACTTGTCACAATATGTGGTTTTTTAATCGTATTAACAACACTGGCAATTATTATTTTTATCTGCCAGAAAGGCATGCAGTCCTTCCTGGATAGTAAATTGTCATTAGGGGAATTTTTAACTTCGGATAAATGGAGTCCAAATAATAAATCATATGGAGCTCTCGTATTTATAGCCGGCTCGACGGCCGTTTCCTTGGGAGCAGTAATTATTAGTGCACCAATAGGAATTGCGATTGCGATTTTTAATAATCATATAGCTCCAAAATTTGGAGCCCGTTTTCTTAAGCCTGTGCTTGAGCTTCTTGTTGGTATTCCTTCCGTAGTTTACGGATTTTTAGGTGTTGTGATTCTTGTTCCGATGCTGCGCGAAAATTTTGGCGGTGTCGGCTTCAGTTTAATTGCCGGTGTCATTGTCCTTAGTATTATGATTCTGCCGACCATTGCAAGTATTGCCGATGATGCGATTAGAGGAGTGTCTCCTGCTTATTTAGAAGCATCATATGGATTAGGTTCAACGCGCTGGCAGGCTGTCAGCCGGGTGGTTGTTCCTGCTGCGAAAACAGGGATTATGACAGGTGTAGTACTTGGATTGGCCAGAGCCTTTGGTGAAGCGCTCGCGGTTCAAATGGTAATCGGAAACACAGTGAAGCTTCCAGATGGTCTGTACAGTCCAACATCGACACTAACAGGAATTCTTTCCATGGACATGTCCAATACGCTTAATGGAACTGCATGGAATAATGCTTTGTGGACTCTTGCCATGATTTTACTGCTGATTTCATTCTTATTTATTCTAATCATCAGAGTCATCTCTAAAAAGGGGGCACAAGCATGAGAAGCTCAGCCAGGACCGTTAATAACATCTGGACAGGAATATTTTATGCGATTGCGTTTGCTGTTATAGCTCTTCTTGTTTATTTGGTAGTTGAAATCATCTCCAGAGGCTGGGGCTTTTGGGATCCAGCCTTTCTATTCGGGCGTCCAAGCAATACTATGGCTGGGGGCGGAATTGGTCCTCAGCTCTTTAACTCTTTCTATTTGCTAATTCTTTCCCTGATCATTTCGGTACCTCTTGGGCTTGGAGCAGGGATCTACTTAGCTGAATATGCAAAGCAGGGAAGGTTTCTAAACTTCGTAAGATTATGTATTGAAACTATGGCATCACTTCCATCAATTGTTGTCGGCTTATTTGGTTTATTGATTTTCGTAACGCTCGCCCACTGGGGATATACGTTGATAGGGGGAGCTTTAGTTCTTACAATTCTTAATCTTCCAGGTTTAACGAGGGTATGTGAGTCCGCCATTGCCTCTGTACCGCAAAACGTTAAAGAAGCAAGCTACGGTCTTGGGGCAACCAAATGGCAGACCCTAGTCAAGGTTTCATTGCCTACAGCTATGCAAGAAATCATAACCGGAGTTATACTATCTGCCGGAAGAGTATTTGGTGAAGCGGCGGCCCTGATTTATACAGCAGGTTTAACAACCCCGATGTTAAATACGGCCGCTGACCTTTCCAGTCCGGTAAACCCTTTTAATATTTTCAGGCCTGCAGAAACACTTGCCGTGCATATTTGGAAGTTGAATTCTGAGGGTATCGTTCCAGATGCTGCAGCAATAGCTACTAAATCAGCTGCAGTGCTGATCGTGATGGTGCTTATGTTCAATATTTTAGCTAGATTAGCTGCAAAAACATTGGATAAGTATAATAAAGGAACAAGCAGGAAAAAGAAGGTTCAAAAAAGTGTAGATTCCGTTCAAAAAACAGCATAATAAAACGCCGGCAAATGCCGGCGTTTTATTAATCTTCATTAAAATCTATCATTTGACTTGTTAAAATTATGGTCTCCCTCTACCTTTGTGCTCCCAGTAGTATCAAGAGTTGCATCTTCTTTTTTGACTGTTTCAGAAACCTGTTTAGTTTCTTCTACTGTACGTTTACCAATTACAATTTCGTCTGTAACCACTGGTTTCTTGGTTACTTCAATTTGTTCCTCTACAATCGGAACTTTAATCGTTTCATTGCCATCAATCGTGCTGTCAAAGGATGCACCTTCCTCATTTACTGGACGGCGTTCAACGTATACTTCCTCATGTTTAACAGGTACATCCACTGTTTCACGTTCTTCATATACTTCTTTATTTACTTCAACTTCGCCTGTTTGAACTTCACGCTTACTAACATCGAGTTGTTCTTCCCGAAGCCTTAATGTACGTTCTTCATCGGTTTCATCTAAGCGGTCACCTGTTCCAAAACCAGTGTTTCCAGTCACTCCTGACCGACCAGTACCGGTCAGCGTGGTGTCATAATTGGTATCACCTGTGGTTGAGCCCATTACTGTTGAATCATAATCGGTCGTACTAGCAGCTGTTCCTGTGAAAGAACCCGCAGCTGTACCGGTTAATGTAGAGTCATATCCAGTGCTGTTTGTATTTAAGCTAGTATCATAGTCCGTTCCTGTACCAAGAGATACATCACCGTTTCCGTCTACGACCAGCAAATACTTTCCGTTTTCCAGCTGGGAATTATATTCGCTCTCCTCCGTTGCGGATAAATTCAGGCTTGATAGACGGCTCGTTGAATCATAGGTTTCATCCATTGCAAAAAAGTCTTTTACTTTATCCCAGAAAGAATCCCCTTCATGATTCGAATGAGTGGAGTTCATTCCATTATCGACTGTTGCTCCGGCACGAGATTCAAGAATGTCATTATCTCTTCGGTTTGTGATAACTGAAATCTGGTCTGTATCATATCCCTGTGACGTTAATCCTCTGATCGCTTCAACCGTTTCCTGTTGTGAATCGAATACACCTACAACTTGTTTTACCATTTTGAAGTCCTCCTTAACATCCATTCAGATAGATGATTTGTTTTTTTGGTTACATGCTTTGTTTACCCCGATTGAACTAAGATAAACAGGTTCATATACTGGTAAAAATTAATAATGATATTTTGTCAACCCCCTTTTTTCGACAAATGAGGGTTTTTTAATCTCTAAGAGTTCATATATAGTGGGGGCCACTTTTAGGTTTGTCATAGAATCGATTTTTTTGTGTTTAGGAAATTCCTGTCCGGCTGCAAAAAATACAGGGCGCAGCTTCTCCCTTGAAGGATTTCCGCCATGAGTACCTAACTCGATGGCCGGCTTTACCAAAGAATCTGTAGAACTGCCCATTATAAAGCCAGGAGCCCCAACCAATACAACATCTCCAGAATTAGGATGGCCAAAGTTTTTATTGTCAGGGGTTACTTTGATAATTTCTTCAAAAGGATGGACTTTATCGCCGAATGTGTTATCCCACATGTTTCTGGTATGTTCTTTTACTAGATTGACTGAAAATCCTTCTACACGGAGGCCTGCGTATAACTCTTTTAATTCATGGGCAGCTACAGCTCCCTTTTTCTGCCGCTTAACTTCTGCCTGCTTAAAAGTATCCATGATTTCGGCCCGTACAGAGTCGTATTCCTCCGGACTGACAACCCCATTTTTTTCCCGGGATTTTAGATTGATATATACATGGGCGATGGAGCTGCTCGGGACTGAATACGCCTTTGAGTGTTTGTAATCTATTTGGTTATGTTTATCCACCTTTAATAGGCCGGCATCCTTTAATAGTTTATTAGGCTCCAGAGTAGAATGAGCCGGCTCCATCCCGTGGTCAGATACAATGAGTAAATGATCATTTTCTTTAAGGGATTTCATCGTTTTTCCTACGACTTGGTCGGCCAGACGATAGGACCATTCAATGTACTTTGAATATTCTTTGGATTTTTGTTCTGAATAACCCGGCTGCCTAGGATCAGACAGCAAATATTTATGCTGCTCATGGTCAATCTGTGGCGCGTAGAACATGACTAAATCGGGGTTATGCTTTTGTTTAATATATAGAGAAACATCTGTAATCCACATTACAAAGCGGCTGCTGATCTCTTCATATTCTTTTCGGGTGATCCACCCCTTTTCAAGAGAAGGATTGTCATCCTGGATAGGGAAAAAGCCAAAGTTCCTTTTAATTTCATCTGTAAATCCTTTGGGCCCGCGGACTAATCCAGAGGTAACAGCGGTGCGGTACATGGGGGCAGAGTCCGTGAGATCATCATTTTTTGACCGGATCTTAAACCAAAAGCCTGCGGTTTTATTGTCCTTTATATTTAAAGCAAGTGATTCCCATTTCTTCCCTCTAGAAGTAGAATCACTTTTATCTATCTCCTTGTCCTCAGATAAAATAAAGTCATCATAGTTTTGTTTGTGGTCATCTGTAGAGTCCACGGCTAAGATATGAATCATATGGTTCTTTCCATTTTCGACTTTAATAGGTATAGAAGATTCCTTCAAAGGGCTGAAACTGCGCGGCGAATTGTTCCAATCGGCGGCTTGTTTAAACTGTAATGATTCCAGGGCTGCAGGAGACCAGGTTTCGCCATAGAAAATGGAGTAATCTCCTTGTTTTCCATCCTTTGGATTAGCCCCAGGGAAGGCAATGGTGGCAGTCGTTTTCCCTTGTTTTTCAGCTTCAGTCCATACAGGAGGCACTGCTGATTCCGTCTGAAAGGCGTCGTCTTTATTGGTAAGGATTTTTTTGGATTCATGCCATTGATTACTGACTATTCCTGTTTTAGAGGGCCTGGCTCCAGTTGCTATAGCTGCATGGGAGGGAGCGGTTAGGGAAGGAGTGATTGTGGAAGTGGTTTTTGCCATAACACCATTTTCAGCTAATTTTTTGATGTGAGGCAATTTATCCTCTTTTAGATATTGCTTAGTTAAATCATTTCTCATTCCGTCAAACGAGATTAGAACCACTTTATTTTCCTTCGTCTCTGGACCTGCAGCATATGCAGGATTCTTTATCAAAAGCAGGCTTATGCTGATCAGACCTGCAAAAACGATTCGTTTTTTTAACATGTTTTTTCCTCCAAATCTTAGATGTACCTCCCTTTTACCTTATCTACACAAAGATGAAACTGCTTCTTGTTCCTTGGAGCGAAGTACTTTTTTCCAAAAAGGTCAAAATTCATTTGACATAATATGGCTGGAATTTATATAATTTCAAGAAATAGCTGAAACAGTGATAAGGATCAGTAAAATGTAAACGTCTATCCAGAGAGGGAACCTGCCTGCTGAAAAGGTTTCTATAGACCGGCATTTGAACCTGCCTTTGAGTTCTATATCAAATGAAGATATAAGCGGGTCCATCCGTTATCATGGGAGAGTGTAAAGCATTGCTTTAAATGAGGGTGGTACCGCCAAATGACTTGGTCCCTCTTTAATAGCAGGGCTTTTTTTATGAATAAGGCTATACACGATGTTGATCTTAACAACAGGTGTGAAACTGCTTTCGGAAAAAGCTCCCAGTCGTAAACGCCGAGGAGGTTCCCGAACGCGCCGCGGAAAGCGAGTGCCGCTGGGTGTAATCAACAGAGAAATTCAACAGAGCTATTATAAAAAACTCCATATAAGAGGTGCTGGAAATGGCAAAAGAATTTGTTAAAGATGTCACGGCAATGGATGAGGATTTTGCTAAGTGGTATACAGATGTCGTAACAAAAGCTGATTTAATTGATTACTCGAGTGTGAGAGGCTCCATGATCATCCGGCCTTACGGCTATGCCCTATGGGAAAACATTAAACAAGAGCTGGATACACGCTTTAAAGAAACAGGACATGAAAATGTCTATATGCCTTTATTCATCCCTGAAAGTCTTCTTCAAAAGGAGAAGGACCATATTGAAGGATTTGCTCCTGAAGTGGCATGGGTCACTCATGGGGGAGAGGAAAAGCTTGCTGAAAGACTTTGTGTACGGCCTACTTCCGAAGTGCTCTTTGCAGAGCATTATCGAAACATTATCCATTCCTATAGAGATTTACCAAAGCTATATAATCAATGGTCTAATGTTGTCCGCTGGGAAAAGACAACGCGTCCGTTTTTAAGAACGCTGGAGTTTTTATGGCAGGAAGGTCATACCTGCCATGCAACGGACGAGGAAGCACTCGAAGAAACCGTTAGAATGCTGAATGTTTATGAAGAAGTATGCGAGAAAGTATTGGCCATTCCTGTTGTGAAAGGGCAGAAAACGGAAAAAGAGAAATTTGCAGGAGCTAAATTGACGTATACAATTGAAAGTTTAATGCATGACGGAAAGGCTCTCCAGTCCGGTACCTCCCACCACTTAGGACAAGGATTTGCCGAAGCCTTTGGCATCCAGTTTACGGATAAAGAAGGGAAGCTCCAGCATGTGCACCAGACCTCATGGGGCTTTACCACCCGTATCATCGGGGCTATGATCATGGTCCATGGTGATGACAGAGGATTAGTGATCCCGCCGAATGCAGCGCCAACCCAGCTTATGATTGTCCCAATCGCCCAGCATAAGGAAGGAGTCTTAGACTATGCTTACGAGCTGAAAAATACCTTATCTAAGTTGGTGCGGGCAGATATAGATGCGAGTGATAAAAAACCAGGCTGGAAATTTAATGAGTATGAAATGAAAGGGATTCCTTTAAGGCTCGAAGTGGGTCCAAAAGATATAGAGAAAAATCAGGTGGTACTGGTCAGACGCGACACAGGGGAGAAACTCATTGTAGCAGCTGACGCCCTGGAATCGACAGTACAAGATCTACTCCGGGATATTCAGCAGAATTTATATCAAAAGGCTATAGATCACAGAGAACAAAAGACAACGCCTGCTGTGACTCTTGAGGAATTGAAGGAGATTGTAGAAACGAAAGCGGGATTTATCAAAGCCATGTGGTGCGGGGATAGAGCGTGCGAAGATTTAATAAAGGAAGAAACAGGTGCTACGTCCAGATGCATTCCGTTTGAGCAGGAGGAGGTTTCGGAGCAATGTGTCTGCTGCGGTAAAAAGGCCGAACAGATGGTATATTGGGCGAAAGCTTACTAAGATCATAGAAAAGCTGCTGTACCCCGGTACAGCAGCTTTTCTTCACTTATTGTTTTTGATAATTCAGAAGCCAGCCGACGCCAAACTGGTCAATGAAGTTGGCGTGTACAGCTCCCCAGAATGTATCCTGGAGTTCCACTGTAACGGTCCCATGGGCACTTAATAATTGATATACACGGCGAATTTCTTCCTCGCTCTCACACTCAAGAGAGATCCGAATGTGGTCTCCCTGAGCTGTTTTGCCAAAGGTATCAGAAAAGTGAATAATGCTTTCACCTACATGAAGCTCTGCATGGAGGCATTTTCCATCTTCGGATTTCTGTATATTTTTAATCTCGGCACCAAGTATGCTCTGATAATGCTTCATAACCTGCTGGCAGTTATCAATAAAAATATATGGACTGGCACTTTTCAACACGCTACCTCCCAGGAAAACTTTTAATACTATCGTACCCGAAAGCTTTCTTGGTAACAATTAACGAATCTTAATATCTATCGCTTCTGCAGCTGGTTCCGGATTATTATTTACCCAGTTTTCAAGTAAAGGCCCGTCTACTCCATAAACGGGATCTTTGTCTGGAAGCGGAACCTGTTTTATGTCCTCTTTGGCTAATACAATTTCTTCCTGTTTTCCAACTCTAAGATTATGCTCCATGCCGTCAGGGTAGGCTCCCGCAACTTCAAAATCCGAACTTGCTGAAATATTTCTATGGCCAGTACCAGCCGGAAGCACGATAATATCACCTTCTGTGACATTCAGTTCTTTTCCGGATTCCCCCCCAATCTGGAGTGTGGCATTTCCTTTGATCACACCTAAAACTTCATGAGTATTGCTATGGTAGTGGTGATATTCAAACACACCGCCAGTCCAGCTGTTAAGCCAATTATTTTTATTAAATATTTTCTCTATATCCGGTTCTTTGCCTTTACAAGCGCGTGAATACAAAATGACAGGCAGAGAGGGGTTGTTAGGTATGGTTCCATCTTCTTGAAACATAAATGTCTGGACTTCGAGCTTTTCCATGTAAATCCCTCAATTCTCTTTTTGTAAGAAATTTCCCTTAAGGAAGGGCATTTAAACAAACGTTTAATTAGTAATTTAAGTTAAGAAAGTAAAACGGCGAGCCTACAAAAGCGTAAATTAATAAAAGTCTCTGTCCGCTTTTCGGACAGAGACCTGCTTATGTTTTAGCATACATACTGAATTTGCGCTCAAGGAATTCCTGCAGGACAGATACCAGTGTGCAGATTCCCCAATAAATAAGGGCCACAACAATATACATCGTCATGTAGTCAAATTCCCTTCCGCCGACAATTTTTGCTTTCTGAAAAAGCTCAGGAACCGTAATCATGGCTGCCAGGGAAGATGCCTTAATTAAGTCCAATAGTACATTGGCAAGCGGGGGCACGGCTATCCGGACTGCCTGCGGAAGGATGATGCCCCTTAATGTCTGCCAATAGGATAATCCAACAGAGGATGCAGCTTCCCATTGCCCTTTATCGATTGAGGTGATAGCAGACCGATTAATCTCTGCCATATAGGCAGCGCTATTCAGACTGAAGCCTAGTAGTGCCGCAGTAACGGCACTAAACTCGATTCCAATGACAGGGAAGCCAAAGTATAAAAGGAAAAGTACAACAAGAATCGGTACTCCTCTCATGAAGGAAATGTAGGCTCTTGCAGGCCAGCGCAATAAAGGCGATTTAGAAGTCCGCCCCAATGCTAAGAAAAACCCAAGCACTAATCCAGCAGCCATGCTTACGAAAGAAATCAGCAGGGTATATCCAATTCCCTCGAGTATATAGGGGAGGGATTGAATGGCCAACTCAGGATTAAACAGGTATTCCCAATGAATGTTTTCCATAATTCCTTCCCCTTTTATTGTTTAGTCTTGAAATTCTACATCCGGTTTTTGGGATACGTCGGCACCTTCATAATATTGCTTAGACAATTTAGATAAAGTGCCATCTTCTTTCATTTCATCAAGTGCAGCATTTATCTTTTCAGCCAGCTCTGTACTGCCTTTTTTCAAGATGATCGCCTGGTTATTAGGATAATATTTAATATCAGGATGGATCGTGACATTTAAATCTTTATAATAGGCTGCCGCTAATCTTTGAAGGTAATAATCGTTTAAAATAACATCGGTGCGGCCCGCCGCCAGATCTTTCATGTACTGATCGCTTGAAGCATTATCATAAATCACTTCTTTTGCGCCGTGCTTGCGGGCTATATCCATGAATACTGTCGTAGCCTCTCCACCAGCTTTTTTACCTTTCAAGTCATCCAGTGTTTTAATTCCGGATAAATCATCCTTGCGGACCATTGCCGTTCCATAAGAATATTTGTAGGGTTTGGTAAACTCGAACTTTTCTTTACGTTCATCCGTAATCGAAATATCGTTAGCCGCAAGATCAACTTTTCCACTGTTGACAGATGTCAGCATTCCGTCAAAGGCCATCTCTGAAAACTCTACTTTCAGCTTCAATCTTTTAGCTAGTTCACGAACAAGTTCGACCTCATAGCCAGTAAGCTCTTTTGATTTTTCATCATGATAGGAAGTAGGGTAGAGGGTACCAGAAGTAGCTACGACTAACTTGCCGTCTTTCTTAATCTGATCCCAGGCAGTTTTTTCTTCTTTCTCTTTATTTCCACCATTTCCGCATGCTGCAATTATAAGGGAAAAGGATAATAGAACAACTAGTGCAGTAAATCTCTTGAACATGTAAATCCTCCTTTATTCTGTTTATCCATTAAAACATTAGCATGTGTTCAGGCAATCCGCAAATATTGAAAAATTTTGAAAAAACTCTCTAAATCTTATTATAATAAGGTTCGGGGAAATAGGTCTGATAATGGAAGGTTGGTGCAATGAGGTATCGGAAACTGGAGAATTCAGGTTTAAAAGTCAGTGAAGTTAGTCTGGGCAGCTACTTAACATTCGGAGAAAGATTGAACGAAGAAGAATCGGCGAGGGTCATACATAAAGCCTTTCATTTAGGGATTAATGTATTTGATACGGCAAATGTCTATCAAAGTGGCAGAGCTGAACAAATTGTAGCATCTGCTCTTAAATCTTTTCCAAGAAACGAATATATTGTGGCAACGAAAGCATATTGGCCAGTGGGAAATGGTGCAAACAGCAGAGGTTTATCCCGGAAACATATTACTTCACAGGTGGAAGCCAGCCTCGTTAGAATGAAACTTGATTATATAGATATTTTCTATTGTCATAGTTTCGACACAGAGACCCCTGTTGAAGAAACACTGAGGACCATTGAAAACTTGATCATGCAAGGCAAAATATTATACGCCGGAGTCTCTAACTGGAACAAGGAACAGTTAGAGGAGGCTGTAAAGATAGCTGATGCCCATTTATGGAGAAGGATCATCGTTCATCAATGTGAATACAGCCTTATAAAACGGGATATTGAACCAGAAATTATCCCCTATTCAAAAAACAATGGAATCTCTCAGATTGTATTCAGTCCACTGGCACAGGGAATCCTTACCGGAAAATATAATAAGTTGATACCTAAAAACAGCAGAGCCACGAACTCAAATACTAACAAGTTTTTTAATCGATTATTTACAAAAGGAAACCTGGAGAAGGCAGCTCAGTTCGAAAGTGTAGCACGCGAACTCGGCTTAACTCTCTCGCAGCTGGCCATCTCATGGGTCCTTGCAAACAAAAATGTCTCAAGTGCATTGGTAGGAGCTTCGTCTACCCAGCAAATCGAAGAGAATACCAGTTCAATCCTTGAAGAGATTCCTGAAGACGTTATGAGGAAAATTGAATATATCTTTAACAGGAAAACACACCTTCAGGATTAAAGGGTGTTTTCTTCGGCTGATTACCCTTGTTCAACGCTTGCAACACTTAAATGATAAGACATGAATTCTGTTTCCTGCTGATAACCGTATGATTCATAGAGTCTTTGTGCTGTGTAGTTATCATGTGCCGTCTGCAAAGAAAGGCCTTTTGCACCGGTCTTGATTGCATATTCCTTTGCAGCATCTAATAGCAGCCTTCCTGCACCGAGCTTTCTGGCATCCTCATGTACATACAAATCATTAAGGATAAGGTCCCTTTTCATAGAGACGGAGGAAAAGGTAGGATAAAGCTGTGTGAACCCAGCATAGGTCCCATCGTTAACGGCTGCAAAAATAATCGAGTCACGATTAATAAGCCTTTCTTTTATGAAAGCCTGTGCAGCATCCAGGTCGGACGGCTGTCTATAAAAAATGCGATACAGGTTAAAAAGTTCGGAAATACCTTCTAAATCTTCAATGGAAGCTTGATAAATATTCATGGGTCACCTCATGGCTTATTTAATGTGAATCATTACACGGGGTTTGTCTAGTTGGACGGTTTTATCATTCATTATAACAAACAGCTGCCGCGTACGAAGCAGCTGTTTGTGGTATTAAAGGGGAGTGCTGACGGACTGTTCTACCATCTCTAAGAAGATAAGCAGCACTCCAGGATCGTCTGTTAACTCCGGGTGAAAGGAGCAAGCGAGCAGGTGATTCTGCCGGGCCATTACGATGCTGCCCTCGCAGGTCGCTAACACTTCCACTTCACTGCCCGCTTGTTCAATATAGGGAGCTCGAATGAACACGGCAGGAAAAGGGTTTAATAAACCTTCAACAGGAATTTCTGCCTCAAAGCTCTCTTTTTGACGGCCGAATGCATTTCTTTGAACCGTAATATCCATGAGACCCAGATGGCTGTCTTCTGATCCGGATACACGCTCCGCAAGAAGAACCATGCCGGCGCAAGTCCCGAAAATGGGCTTCTTCAAGGCAGAAAATGCCTGAATCTTCTCAACAAAGCCGAATTGATCCATAAGCTTCCGGATTGCCGTGCTTTCGCCGCCAGGAATAATTAATGCATCAATCCCATCTAACTGATGGGGGAGCTTGATGACTGTACCTTGATGGCCGGCTGACACAATACTCTTCAGATGTTCTTCCACAGCACCCTGTAATCCAAGGATCCCTATTGTTGCCATAGTATTTCTTCCTTTCTTTTCAAACACAAACTAGCACCTTCGGTTCATAAGCCAATCGTCATCTAAGGCAAGAGGGACCTTTTGCTGCGGCTCGTCTTATGCCTGTCAGGTGTCTGCTTTTTATTTATATTGTAGTTTTTAACTAGGTTAGGAAATTCATAGTACTTTAAATAAGGTTATTTATAAAAAGCTCCGTTCTTCGCTTTTATGGTGTCCAGCTGCGAACTGCCATCCTCCCGTCATAAGCCAAGCAGTCCATGAGAAGAAAGAGCGCTTCTCACGGCCTGCTCGTCTTATGCTACTCGGATGGCTGCCTTCAATTAAATAGCTAATTAAACTTAGATTGCTAAACTTTCATCTCTTAAACAGTTTTTTTAGAAGGCACCGTTCTCCGCATTTCTGGTTGTCCAGCTGCAGCGCCTAGACCCTCGAGACATAAGCCAATCAGTCCATGGGAAGAAAAACCGCTTCCCACGGCCTGCCCGGCTTATGCTTATCGGGTCTGAGCAAGGCGCTTCCGCATTTCATTTTTACCATCCACGATTTTGCATCCTGTCTTGCGGCTGCAGTTTGGAGATTTCGATGCCTTTCATAGCTGTTCCTAGTTCTTTGGATAATTCGGCGATTAGTTTGTAGTCTTGGTAGTGTGTTGTGGCTTGGACGATTGCACGTGCAAATTTTTCTGGGTTGTCGGATTTGAAGATTCCGGATCCTACGAATACACCGTCTGCTCCAAGTTCCATCATTAGGGCTGCATCTGCAGGTGTTGCTACACCGCCGGCTGCAAAGTTCACTACCGGAAGGCGGCCTTCCCGTCTGATATCAAGCAATATGTGGTACGGAGCACCAAGGTTTTTTGCTTCCGTCATGATTTCGTCTTCACTCATGTTTACGATTTTACGTATGCCGGCATTTACAGTACGCATATGCCGGACAGCTTCGACGATGTTCCCGGTTCCAGGCTCCCCTTTTGTACGAAGCATGGAAGCTCCTTCGCCAATTCTTCTGGCAGCCTCGCCTAAATCGCGGCATCCGCATACAAAAGGTACAGTAAATGTATTTTTTTGAAGGTGAAACTCTTCGTCTGCTGGAGTCAACACTTCACTTTCATCCAGGTAATCGACACCCATTGCTTCTAATACTCGGGCTTCTACGATATGACCGATACGTGCTTTTGCCATTACGGGGATGGTCACTGCATTCATGACTTCTTCCACAATACGAGGGTCAGCCATTCTAGCTACACCGCCAGCTGCCCGAATATCAGAGGGAACGCGTTCAAGAGCCATAACTGCCACGGCTCCTGAAGCCTCTGCGATTTTTGCCTGCTCTGCATTAATTACGTCCATGATAACTCCGCCCTTTTGCATTTGGGCCATTCCTCGTTTTACACGATCAGTTCCAGTTAAGATTTGAGACATTCCAATTCCTCCTAAATTATCTAAAAATTTATTATTATTAGTATAAAAAGAGTGTGGCTTGATTAAAAGTGCCAGTTTTATATAAAATGGTGGGGTCAGATGTCGGGAGGTATTTTAATGGATATGTTATCGATACAGCTGGATCGGGCAGACGGCAGCCCATTATATGACCAATTATATGAATATATTAAAAAAGAAATTATGGAAGGGCGGCTTGTTTATCAAACTAAGATGCCTTCTAAAAGAAAGCTTTCGGAGTTTCTCCAGATCAGCCAAAATACAGTTGAATCGGCCTATGAACAGCTAGTAGCGGAGGGTTATCTGGATGCAGTGCCCCGAAAGGGATATTATGTGATGGCTTATGAGGATCTGGCCTATGTGAATAAACAAAAGTTAAGTGAACGGGTGATTACAGGGAAACAGGAAAGCGAGCGTTTCCATTTTCACCCAAGCCGGATTGATTCAGCTCCCTTCCCTTTTTCAAGATGGAGAAAATATGCAAAGGATATGATAAGCGAAGAACACATGGACCTCTTAGCCTTGGGCAATTTTAAGGGGGAAATGGAGCTCCGTCAGGAAATTTCCTCGTATTTATACCATTCCAGGGGTGTCGTTTGTTCACCGGAACAGATTATTATTGGATCCGGTACAGAATATTTACTCCCTCAGCTTGTCCATTTGCTAGGGGATGAATCTGTTTATGCCATTGAAGAGCCAGGGTACCAATTAACCAAACATATTCTGAGTATCAGAAATAAAGAGGTAATTCCGGTTCTTGTGGATGAAGAAGGGATCATGGTTGAAGACCTGAAGACAACGGGAGCAACCACTGCCTATGTAACTCCTTCCCACCAATTTCCTTACGGAAGTGTCCTATCTATTAACCGAAGGACACAGCTGCTCAATTGGGCTCATAGTTCCAATGCTCACTATATTATTGAGGATGATTATGACAGCGAATTCCGTTACACGGGAAAATCGATTCCATCCCTGCAGAGTATGGATAAGGCAGAGAAAGTGATTTATTTAAGTACCTTTTCAAAATCCTTGATGCCTTCGCTCAGAATTGGCTATATGGTTCTTCCGCCAAAATTGCTAGAAAAGTATCAGCGGGAATTTTCATTTTACAGCTCCAGTGTATCCCGCTTTGACCAGCATATATTAGCTAGATTTATGAAGGAAGGAGATTTTGAAAAACATCTAAACCGGATGAGGAAAATATACCGGAGGAAATTAGAAACAGTGGTTGATTTGTTAAGACCGTATAACAAGAAGATTGGTATTATAGGAGAAAGTGCGGGACTTCATATTATTCTGACCGTTGATAATGGGATGAATGAAAAAGAACTGATTGATAAGGCATCCGCAGCCAGCATCCGTATATATGGTTTGTCAAAATACTCCCTGATTAAGCGGGAAGAGGCTGTCCCAAGTATTGTATTAGGCTTTGCAGGGATTCCTCAGGAAGACTTGGTAACTGCAATCGGAATGCTGCTTGAGAGCTGGGGGATGAATTAAAAAGGGTGTACCGGCGGGGGTTGGTGCATCTTTTTTTGCATATTTTGGTGTAATTTTATGTGGATTTTATAATTATAAATGCAAAATCCTTTAGAAGTTCTTAAAAGAGTGCCAAAAAGTAAGTATCCTAGGTTTCTAGTAAGAGCAGAGAGCGGGCACGAGCCGCTTATACTTAAGTTTTAGAGTTTTATGCTTCCGTTTTTAAGATTTATGCTTTAGTTTCACCCTTTTATGCTTGGGTTTGTACCATTTATGCTTATGCCGATGGTTTCTATGCTTATGCCGGGGACATTATGCTTATATTTATTGCTTTATGCTTCTAAAGGGAGATTTATGCTGATTTTCCTTCACCCCGAGCTAAAACTATCTGTAAAAATTTTCAAAAACTTGCAACTTTTTGATATGGTAAAACGTGGATGTTGTAGAAAGGGGGATACGGGTTGGATCTAGATGAGGCATACCGGTTATATGTGAATGATTTATACCGTTATTTATATTCCCTTTCTAAAAGCCATTTTACAGCTGAAGATTTAGTTCAGGAGTCGTACTATAAAGCCTTTTTATACATGGAAGATTACGAGATTAAGAACATAAAAACGTGGCTGTTTAAGGTGGCTTATCATGCCTTTATCGACTGGCAGAGAAGAATAAGCGGCTGGTGCTTTATGAAGAGACGGTAGGAAAACCATCCACGGAGATGGACACTCCCCTTGCCAGGCTTCTTATGAAAGAAAAGTATCAGCTGTTATTATCAGGTATTGATTTATTGAAAGAAGTTGAAAAACATGCTGTCATTTTGTGTGATTTACATGGTATGTCCAATCAAGAGGCTGCAGCGGTTTTAAATGTGAAGCTTAATACGTTGAAGAGTCATTTACTGAGAGGTAGGAAAAAGTTAAAAGAATTCCTAAAAGAAAGGAAGGAGTAAGATGCAAGAAGAGGAAAAAGATGTAGGTAAGGAAAGCAAATATACACAAGACGAATACAGCCATTTTGTAGATTCTTCAATCAAAGAATTTGAGGTAGATTTCTTTATAACGGAGGAGAGTCAACGGAAGATTGTACAGACTGGTAAGAACCAGGCCGCAAAAATGAATATCATGATAAGTCTTGCCTTGCTGCTTCTTATCATTCCTATTCTGACTTTAGCAACTTACGCTTATTATGCTATTGGCGGAGAAGGTGACAAACTGATTGAAATTGCGGATAAAACGTTGTACATTACAGAACCAAATATGAGTTTAGAAGAAATGAAGATTGAAAATGAATTTGGGTTGTTCTCTATGGACATACATTACGATGTATTTAAACGGATAGGTAATGCGGAGTATAAAATCGGTAATCAATTTATTCACTTTGGGCTGGATCAGCCTAACTTCCCAATAAATGAGTTTTATTTAGAGAGGCCATTGCCAGAGAATCCGTATAAGCAAGAGAATGAATTTTTATCTCATCCCAATGCACGTATTTTACCCGGATCAGATTGGGGGATACTGAAAGGTCTGCCGGATGGCACAGTTTCGGAAGTGTATGTATCGCTATCCAGCCTGCAGAATCCAGAAAAATTTGAGGAAACGCTTCCGGATTATACGGAGCTGGTGT
Source organism: Peribacillus deserti (assembly GCF_002863585.1). Classification (GTDB taxonomy): domain Bacteria; phylum Bacillota; class Bacilli; order Bacillales; family DSM-1321; genus Paraperibacillus; species Paraperibacillus deserti_A. The sequence goes on from NZ_PGUY01000052.1 coordinate 45,511, forward strand.
GGGTTGCAGTAGATACAGGGATGGAAGAAAAGATGATTGACAGTGAAGGAAAGCTTATAACACCAATTGGATACCCCTATCAGGAAGACCCTGATAACTGGTCGCCTTTTAATGGCGATGAGGTAAATAGTAAACAGTTTATAGAAGCATTAGATTTTTTAGAGAAGAATGAAGAAACGGCTGTCAAAATCGCACGCGCAAAAACGCTTTGCATAAAACAACGAAGTGATTATATAAAAAAACATGGAATTAAAATATATGGAGCAGTAGTAACGGGGCCAACGAAAGAGCTGAGGCTTCTAGAAAAGATGCAGGAAGTTCGTTCCATTAAAGTGGGGGAAGTGAAGTTATGGAATTTACGATGAAAAGTAAAAAGACGAAAAATCGTCTTCAAACGTTTACTGGTTACTTATCCTTTTTGATAGCTCTGATAGCCTTGATATTTTTGAATGCAGGTCTCCTGCTAAAAACGGAGCAGATGCCAAATTTTTTCATTATTGAGCTGCCGCAGATCGGGTTAATGCTTGGCATTATTGGGATTTTCAGCCGGAATCGCTCAAGACTTTTTGCGATATGGGGTATAGCGTTACATTTATTTATCTTTCTATTTATCTTTTTGATGATTATTTTTGGTCTCAGTATTAACCCTAAGCCTTAAGAAATTTGAATCTGAAAAGCTAAAGACAATTCATCCTTCCTTCCTGGAGCGCTCGAATATGAATCAGCTGCTCCCTGCCCCCCCTCTTGTTCCAGGACAATAAAACTATACAAGCCAGCCATCTCCATTTGCTCCCATTTTATTCGATAAAATGATACATAAAATTACTTTAAATGGAATTTTTTATGGTAAGATTTCAGTATAGAAGAGCGGAGGGGGAGACAAAGTGGAGTTGGAAACGAAAAAGAAGAATAAGAGTAATATTTCGGTCCGTTTTAATGTTCTTTTCTTCTTTGTATTTATTTTGTTTTCCGTCCTGGTGATCAGGCTGGGTTTCGTACAAATCGTTTACGGTGAAAGCTTTAGACGCGAAGTGGAACGGACAGAGGATGTTATTGTCAAAAATCCTATGCCAAGAGGGGAAATCGTGGATCGCTTTGGCAGGAGCATTGTAGCGAATGAACCGCAGCGGGCCATTACGTATACAAGGCAGCAGGATACTTCCACCAAAAAGATGGTGGAAACCGCTAGAAAGCTTGCTGCATATATAGAGAAGGATACGAAAAAGGTTACGGAACGGGAGAAAAAGGATTTCTGGATTCTTAAGTACCCGGAAAGAGCGGAAAACAAGGTCACCAAAAAAGAGAAAAGGCTTATTGAAACAAAGGAGATGTCTGAAAAGGAGCTATACAATCTCCAATTGGATAGAATCACAGCTAAGGAGCTTAAGGAATTAACATCTGATGATTTAGAAGTACTGGCCATTTATAGAGAGATGACAAGCGGCTACGCCTTGACCACTCAATTTATTAAGAATAAAGATGTAACTGATAAGGAGTTTGCTATCGTCAGTGAAAGTTTAGACGACCTACCCGGAGTGGATACGACGGTTGACTGGCACAGGACCAATAAATTTGGAAATACGCTGAGTTCTGTCCTGGGGGCTGTTACATCCACAGAGGAAGGACTCCCAAAAGAAGAGGCAGATAAGTTTGTTGCCATGGGCTACGGCAGAAATGAACGTGTAGGCAAAAGTTATTTAGAGATGCAATATGAAGATGTACTGAGCGGCAAAAGAGAGCGGGTTAAAAATGTTACTTATAAAGGGACTACCATCAAGTCCAGCACGGTGTCTAAGGGACAGAGAGGCGATGACCTCGTGCTCACGATTGATATGGATCTGCAGAAGAAAGTGGAAAGAATTGTATCTGATGAATTAGTTAATACCAAGAGGTCATATGGTGACACGCCTTTCCTTGACCGTGCTTATGTGGTCCTCGCTGATCCTTATAGCGGAGAGATCAGGGCCATCGCAGGAAAAAGGTATGTACGTGATAAGAAAACCGGAGAATATAAAGTCCAGGATGATGCCCTTGGGACTTTCACAACCTCCTATACCATGGGTTCTGTAGTAAAAGGTGCAACTGTATTGACAGGCTATCAGACAGGAGCGATAGCACCTGGCAATTATGAAGTGGATGAACCAATCGTTCTTAAAGGCACACAGGTTAAGAAATCCTATAGTACGTTCGGAAGTATCAATGATTTAAAGGCCCTAAAAGTGTCTTCGAACGTGTATATGTTTAAAACGGCCATGAAGATAGGGGGCACTCATTATGTTCCGAACGGAACCTTAAATCTGCAGCCGGACACTTTTTCGATTATGAGAAATACATTTGCCCAATTTGGCCTCGGGGTTAAAACGGGAATTGATCTTCCTAATGAGACCTCAGGTATGAAAAATTCAGATACCACTCCGGGTCTTGCCCTGGATTTAGCTATCGGGCAGAATGATACCTACACGCCTCTTCAGCTTGTTCAATATGTGTCAGCGATAGCTAATGGAGGGAACCGGGTTAAACCGCATCTGGTTAAACAAATCCGGCAGCCAGCCGAGAAAAAAGGCGAACTGGGACCTGTGCTGAGTGAAGTCGAACCAGTTGTATTAAATCGGCTCGATATGAAACCGGAATGGGTGGAGCGGATCCAGGAGGGGTTCCGCATGGTAATGCAGGAGCAGGGCGGTACTGGATACAGTACCTTTGGAGGCAAAGATTATAACCCTGCAGGAAAAACAGGAACAGCTCAGGCCTTTTATGACGGCCCAGACCGAAAGAAGTACGGCAAAGAGCCGCCGCCAACCTGGAATATAACATTGATTGGCTATGCTCCCTATAACAATCCGGAAATAGCGATGTCTGTGGTAGTGCCATGGGCGTATCAATCAAATGATCACGGGATGAACAAGAAAATCGGCAGTAAAGTGTTGGATGCCTATTTTGATCTTAAGAAAAAACGAGAAGGCGGAACAAATACTGACGAAACATCTGGCGCAAATGAAGAAGGTACTGCAAACTGAAACATGCCTAAAAAAATTTTTTATTTTCAACAATCTATATACACAAAATGAAGGCTGATTTGGTACTATGTTACTATCAGTCTTTTTTTGTGATATTTGCCTAAAAAAACATCTATTAGTCCAGCTATATATTGAAATATTTCTCAAAAAGAAAAATTTGCTATTTTCATAGAAAGAAAAAAGGGTATCAAAGTAAGAAATGGATATAAAGGAGGGTAAAACGTTGGAAACCTTAAAGCGAAAATTTCCTTTTCTGCTTCTTTTATTAATCATTCCTGCATTAGGATTTATATATACAGTGTTAAATGAAAACCCCCGAAGAGCCACAAGTATCTCAACCGCACTGGATCAGCATATCCCATTTATTCCTGTATTTATTATTCCTTATATTATTTGGTATGCCTATGTACTTGGTTATTTAATTTATTTTTGTTTCAAGGATACCAAGGTGTATATTAAGTCGTTGATCACTATTACAATTGGTGAGTGTATCTGCTTCATTATTTTCTTCTACTTCCAAACGACAGTGAATCGGCCTGAAATTAGTCCTGAGGTGCCTTTCTACCATTTAGTAAACTTTATCTATGAAAATGACAGGCCCTTTAACTGCTTTCCGAGCATCCATGTATTGACTACCTATGTAATTATGCTTGCTTCCCTGCATATTAAAAACAAGCATCCTCTTCACAGTATATTAATTCAGGGCATGGGCAGCTTAATTATCTTGTCCACACTGTTCGTGAAACAGCATGTCATCTGGGATATGGTAGGGTCCATGTTCTTGGTCAGCTACATTTATGGCATCATATTTGAACTGGTTAATATTCGAATCGCACAAAAAGCAAAAACAGTTGAAAAATAAGGCTGCTGAATTTTATTCAGCAGTTTTTTTATTAGGCTGTTTTCGTAGACTTTGTTGCTATCGAACATGGTGGTGGATTTCTGCTCCAGGATGCTCGCTTTCCGCGGGGCGGGCGGTGAGCCTCCTCAGCTCCGCCTGCGGGGTCTCACCTGTCCCGCTGCTCCCGCAGGAGTCTCGCACCTTACGCTCCAATCATCCTGATTTAGCAATGGGATTGCCTCACAGAACTCATTAAAAAACAACCATCTTTAAGAAAAGAGCCTTTTATTATAATCGGGATGTTTCATGCCTGTTTTTTTTGCCGACGTTGTGGGTAGAATGCTTGTAATGATCCATAGTTGAGGTAGGAGGAGGCCAATGAAAAAATCATTCTGGGGTTCCTTTTTATTCGGAGTCGGTATAATCGGTATGCTCGACGGAATCATATTCCACCAAATCCTGCAATGGCACAGTATGTACATGCCGGTAAACCGGCACCATCAAGTTATGAGTGATGGATATTTTCACTTGGCTGTGACCATTATTATCTTTATATCCGGGATTCTGCTCTGGAATAGTGATCCCCGGCAAAATGAGCATCATACGAGGAAATTCTGGGGGGGATTCTTGCTCGGAGCTGGCATATTTAACTTCTTAGAAGGAATCATCGACCACCATATTCTTCAGGTTCACCATGTCCGACCAGGTGAACAACAGCTGATGTATGATTTGATTTTTGATGCATCAGGTCTCTTAATGATATTAATCGGCTGGTATTTATACCGAAGCAGAAAAAAGGGAACGAAAGAGTAGATTCCGAATTCCTATGCAAACTGGTCTAAAGTTTGTATAAAAAACCCCTTTATTCACAAAATAAGATGACAACTTTTAGGGAGTGAATAAAGTGGACGCAAATCGTGTAAAACAAATTCTATCTTCATCGGCTGAAATTGGTGTGGAGTATAATGGTGTGTCTGTATGGATCGATAAACTAAACGAAGATGGCCGGACAGCGACTGTTCATCCAAGAGACTTGGAAGAAAGATCAACTGTGGAAATTCGCGAACTGAAAGAAATGTAGTACAGCATAAGCTTCCCGCCAGCGGGAGGCTTTTTACGTTTTGAGGCTCAATTATGGGAAATCTTAGTCAAATGACACAAATCCATGTAGAATAAAGAATTATAGACATAGAGAGGTTGGAGGAGTCAGTATTATGGAAAACCAGGCTTTAATAGCAGTCACTATTTTTCTAATTACATATGCAATTATCATTACCGAAAAAATTCACCGCACCATCGTAGCATTAATCGGCGGACTGCTGTTGATTATGTTTGGAGTCATGGATCAGGAGAGTGCCGTCCACCACATAGACTTCAATACAATAGGGCTGTTAATAGGTATGATGATCATCGTCTCCATTACAGCCGAAACTGGGATTTTTAAGTATCTTGCCATAAAGACCGCCAAATTGGCAAAAGCGGATCCAGTTAAGATATTGATAGCTCTTGCCATTCTCACTGCCGTAGCGTCCGCTCTGCTGGATAATGTGACTACAGTCCTGCTTGTTGTACCGGTTACCTTGAGTATTACGTCAAAGCTGAATGTTAACCCAATGCCCTATTTGATTTCACAGATTATGGCTTCTAACATTGGCGGAACAGCCACAATGATCGGGGATCCCCCTAATATCATGATAGGGAGTGCCGTGAAGGAACTTACATTTTTGGCCTTTATTGACAACTTGGCAGCGATCAGCTTTTTTATCTTGTTTGTGACCGTTGGCATCTTTGCTTTGATATACCGGAAAAGGCTGAAGACCACTGAAAGCTTAAAGGCTGAATTGATGAAGAGTAATGAACGAAAAGAACTGAAAGACCAGCTTCTTCTAAAAAAATGTTTGTTCATCATTGGTCTTACTATCTTAGGCTTCTTCCTGCATCAATTCATCCATATAGAAACAGCCACGATTGCCCTCTTTGGCGCGTTTTTGCTGTTATTGCTGACAGGCGAAGATCATCTGGAAAGCTCTTTAGAAAGAGTAGAGTGGACAACCTTATTTTTCTTTATCGGATTGTTTGTCATTGTCGGCGGTCTTGTCGATACCGGAATCATAAAGTCCATTGCAAAAGGTGCGATTGAACTCACAAAAGGAGATGTAGCTGCAGCCTCTATGCTGATCCTCTGGGTAAGCGCAATTGCCTCCGCCTTCATAGATAATATCCCATTTGTGGCAACCATGATCCCGCTTATTAAGGACATGGGCGCGATGGGTATTGATAATTTAGAACCGATATGGTGGAGCCTTGCTTTGGGAGCCTGCCTGGGTGGAAATGGGACCTTGATCGGAGCGAGCGCCAACCTTGTAGTAGCAGGACTCGCGGCCAAAAAAGGACATAATATCTCATTTATGAAATATCTACTGATTGGCTTTCCGCTCATGCTGGTGTCCATCGTTATTTCGACTCTATACATTTATTTAAGATATTTGCTTTAAATAAAGGCTGTTTTCGCAAACCATGTTGTTATTGAACAAGGAGGTAGATTTCCACTACAGGATGCTCGCTTTCCGCGGGGCGGGCGCTGAGCCTCCT
>NZ_PGUY01000053.1 GCF_002863585.1 Peribacillus deserti
TCAGCTTTTGGATGGATCTTTTCTTGAAAAGCACCGTCCTCCGCTTTTCGATCAGGTGAGACCCCGCAGGCGAAGCCGAGGAGGCTCACCGCCCGCCCCTAAGGTCCGCGAGCATCCTGGAGAGGAAATCAACCTCTTGTTCAATAGCAACAAAGTTTGCGAAAACAGCCTTTATTATTTATACCCGTCCACTACAACATCCAGCTTTCCTGTAGCTGGATCAATTACCAGTCCATGAACCGGTATATCCTTAGCAATCAGTGGATGGTTCTGGATGACTGACACACTATGAGCTACCGTTTCACTTACATTTTTAAACCCTTCGAGCCATTTGTGCAGGTCAATGCCTGCATGCTCAAGTGTGCTTAGAGTTTCCTCGGTAATTCCTCTTTGTTTCATTGAACTTATCGTTCTATCAGGATCCATTCCAGACATTCCGCAGTCGTGATGGCCCACCACTAAGATTTCCTCAGCTCCAAGCTCATACACTGCTACAACCAGAGAGCGGACGATAGACCCGAATGGATGCGCAATAACAGCACCAGCATTTTTAATAACTTTTACATCACCATTTTTAAAATTTAGTGCTTTAGGAAGCAGTTCAACCAATCGAGTATCCATACAGCTGAGAACAACCAGTTTTTTATCTGGGAACTTATCGGTCTGGAAATTTCTGTACTCTTGGTTTTCTACAAATTGTTCATTATGGGTTAATATTTCATTTAAAAGCGACATGATTTACCTCATTCTTGTTTTTTTAAGAATTATACCAAAAAAACTGATTAGAAGAACAGCAGAACGCTTTGTCCTTAGTTTGACTCACTATTGAAAAGGGAAGCACATATTCCAAACGCCGCCATTTTTTCCGTGTCCTCTGCAAGCTCATGGAATCTAAGAATCGGGGTATTAGGCTCCTTAAATCTGGCTGCCCATTCCAGCGGCATGATTCCTTTCTGCAAGGAACCAATTTTTTTCCCTTGACAATCCTCTAATGTAAAGCCATTTTGCCATGCTCCTGCTTTAAGAGGAATCCATGGGTTCTGAGTGCTGTCAAAAACCATGCCCTGCATCTTAAAAACAGATTTGGATAATTCCTCCTTATATATTCCGATAATTTCTTCATCGTTATTCCGGATAATCATCTTTTCAGCAAAGATCCCTTTTACTGTGTAATTTGAGATGAGTGTACCTTCACGATCATATAAGCCATAGCGCCTTGGAATCAATTCTGTAAATGGATAGGGTATGAACCATAAATAACTTTTCATATTGATATCCCGTATCTCTCCGATTACATTTCCTCCAGGTTCAAAAAGAAGAATTCTTAGTGTAGGAGCGGGCAGAAATGCAAGCAGGATGTTACTTTCTTCAAACAGCCCGAATGCTTCAGGGCGGCTTTGGGTTTCCTGACCCCTGCTTTCGTTTAATTTGAAGCGCCAATAAGCAGCTGCGCTTATCACTATAAAAGGTCCTGTCATATAAAGGATATTCCCATAAATTTTGTTGAATATATGCAGTACAAAAAAACTAACAGCTATCACTAATGAAACCCAGGAGGTATAGTAGTTGATCCTTGAGGACTTTTTATAATAGTTTTGGATATTCATTAAATGGCCCCTTTTATTTCCGTCTAAATAAAAAAGCTAGTCTTTTATTTATACTTTGGAAAGACTGATTATATGTGAAGAAAATTTACATATTGGGAGGCAGAGTTCCTGAGGAAAAAAGAAGTTTTAGACGGTATCCTATTAACCAAGTCAAGCATTGGAGGAGCGCTTCATGAATATTGATTTTTCAACGTACATACCTTTATAAGGATGATATAGCGTCAGATTATTTACTGTCATTTTTGTCTCCCGTTTCAGGGTGAGTTCAAGCAAAAAGATGACCGATAAACCTTCAAAGCTCGACTTATCAGTCACCTTTAACTTGTCATATATTTTCCATTCCTTCTTGTTTTTTTCGCTTGGATCGATCACTGATGGCTCTTAGGATAAACATCTTATCTTGATGAGTAAGCATTCTCCAACTTCCAGCTTTTATTACCATATTCAAAACACTCCTTTTTTGTAGTTGAATCACTGAAAATATTCATCTACTAGTATTTAACCTTTTTATACCGTCATTTCCAACAAATGAAACAACAAAAATTCCAACAAATTTCACGTCTACCTTCTTTTGACACATGATTTTTTTAAATCAATTTGCAAGAGCTGGCGGATTTATGTCGATTAATCCGCATATATGACTAAGGCAGCGTCCAGGCAGCATTATATTTTTTATATTTTTTATATTTTTTACTCCCGGCCCGGAACTGACAATGAACGGAGAGGACGTCAATATGGATCAACTGTTATTGAAGAATGCATATGTGCATGGGGTGACCTCCCCGCCGCTTCATGGTGCGGATGTATATATTGAAAATGGGCTGATTAAAGATGTTGGCTTTGGATTAGAAAGGCAGCACCCTGATTCTTCCATACCCATCATCCACTGTAATAAAGCTTATCTCTTCCCAGGCTTTATTGATGTCCATACCCACCTTGGACTTTATGATGAAGGCACAGGCTGGGCAGGCAACGATGCTAATGAATCTATTGAAGCCATGACTCCGCATATCAGAGCTTTGGATGGAGTATATCCCCTGGACCAGGCTTTTACGGAGGCCATTAAATACGGGATTACAACTGCCCACGTAATGCCGGGAAGCGCTAATGTGATCGGGGGCACCACTTCAGTAATTAAGACGTTTGGCAGGAATATTAACAACATGATTATTAAGGAGACTGCCGGGCTTAAAATTGCCCTTGGAGAAAACCCAAAAAGGACCCATAGTAATTCTAACAAAGATTCTATTACCAGAATGGGAATCATGGGCATGCTGCGCGAAACGTTCAATGAAGCCAAATATTGTGATAATCCCGAGGCCATGAGGGTAGCTCCCTTAGTTATGGCCCTTAAACGGGAACTGCCTGTAAGGATCCATGCTCACCGTGCCGATGATATTATGTCAGCTGTCCGTCTGGCCGAAGAATTTGATTTAGATCTTAGAATCGAACATTGTACGGAAGGGCATTTAATTGCCGAAGAATTAGCCCCGCTTGGTTTAATGGTTTCAGTCGGACCTACACTGACTAGAAGATCTAAAGTAGAGTTAAAGAATAAAAGCTGGAGCACATACGATATTTTATCAAAACATGGGATAGAGGTTTCCATAACAACTGATCATCCCTACACTCCCATTCAATACTTGAATATATGTGCAGCCATTGCAGTCCGTGAAGGTCTGCCTGAACAAAAGGCAATTGAAGGTATTACGATTCTTCCTGCAAAAAACCTGGGTCTTTCACATAAAATCGGAAGTATAGAACCAGGAAAAGATGCCGATCTTACCCTTTGGTCTCACCATCCGTTCCATTTTCTTTCCAAGCCCTTATTCACCATGATCGACGGTAAAATCATTTATAAAAAAGAAGCCGAAAAATGACGAAAAAATAGTAAAAATTCCTATTTCCTTTTTGGTTTTTTTCTAGTATTATACGTTCGTATGGTATATTTTTTTTCATTCACCGACATGTACATGTTGGTTTTAAAAAGGCATATAAACGGCTCGTCTGTTAGTATGCCGCGCTAGGGAAGGCAAATGGTGAGCCATCGGTACATCCGGTTCTAGTGGGTTCGATTCCCACCCCGAAATTTTTTAATGCTGAATTTGTTGAAAAATTTCGAGGGTGGGCTCATAGAGCGAAATCTGCCCTCAGAAGACGGAGGGATAGTTCAATGCTAAAAAAAAGAGAGTTAACAGACTGCCATGCTCTTTATGAATTAATGACCCATCCGGATGTTTTCCCGTTTGTACGCCAAAAAGTCCAATCGTATGACGAATACTTATTCGTTACAAAACAAACTATTGAAGCTGAAGAACGCGGCGAACTAATTTCCCGGACAATTACAGATGAATGGGGTACCCCGATTGGGACCATATCCTTATTCGATATAGAAGAAAACGCCGGTTTTCTTGGCACCTGGCTGGGGAAAGATTTCCACGGCAAAGGCTACAATAAGATTGCTAAAGAAGCATTCTTTAATGAGGTTTTCTATGAATTAGGAGTAGAACATGTTTTCCTGAGAATCCGCAAGCAAAACCTAAGATCTGTCCATGCCGCAAAAAAACTTCCTTATGCTGTGCTGGCCAATGAAACGCGTAAACCGTTATATGATAAATTAAACACTCCAGAAGTCATCTTTGACTTATTTGAGATTTCAAAAGATTTATTTACGTTCCACATGCTTCGCCAGGAAAACCATTCTGGAGATTCCGATCAGCATCTTCTTGAAGCATAATTTTAATCTATACATGAAAAAGGGCGGTATTGAATGGTTCAGCCATCAATACCGCCTTTTTTTGCTTACTATTTCTGGCTTTTTTTTCTGTGACTGCTCTGAATACAGACTTCTTAATATGGGTGTCCTGTATAGCTCCAGCTTTCTTCTTTCAACTGGGTGCTTAGAAATCCCCAGTGCTTTTAATTGCTGAATAAACCAGCCTTTTGAATAGGTATATGCCATCCTTACTTCCCCCTATCAGCTTTCTACTATGAAACTATGATAGAAAATAGAGAAAAATAACTTTTTTGCAAAAAAATAGAATTCACCGCTGAAAAAAAGAGATTTCGCGCTAAAAATGCGAGCATACCAGTCCTGCGTTCTACAGGCTGACTTGGCTGAGAAACCATCTTCCCTCAACTCACAATGCTCTATTATCTGGCTGCTGATCAATCTGATTTACCAGCAATTCATACATTTCGTTTGTTCGTTTAAATTCCTTCTCCTGTGACATCCTTTTTTGGATTTGTCCTCTATTCCGGGAAAGATAGGAAAGTTCTTTCAGAAATAATTCATCTGTCAGCTGTTCTTCCTCGATAACCCTGCAGTATCCGGCTTTTTCAAAACTTCTTGCATTAATGATCTGATCCCCTCTTGATGCCTTGGCACTAAGCGGTATTAAGAGCATTGGCTTTTTTAAAGCAAGGAATTCAAAAATAGAATTCGACCCTGCACGGGAAACAACTATACTTGCAGCAGCCACGAGGTCAAATAAGCCTTCGTTCACAAATTCAAAAGGAGCATAGCCATCCTGTCTCAAGGCTCCATTGACATTTCCCTTTCCACAAAAATGGATAATGTTAAAATGTTTAATGAGCTCTGTAAGATTTTGTTCAATGAGGTTATTGATTTTAAAAGAGCCGAGGCTTCCTCCCATAACCGCCAATACCGGTTTTGTATTTGTAAAGCCGCAAAGCTGGCGGCCCTTCCCTGCATTCCCTTGGAATATGCCTTCTCTTAGGACAGCACCCACATGTATGCTTTTATTGCCTTTTAAAAATTGGCCGGTTTCCTTAAAGGTGGTGCATATCGCTTTCGAGAAGGGGAAAACCAGTTTATTTGCCAGCCCCGGTGTGTAGTCTGATTCATGAATAATTACTGGAATTTTTAATGATCTGCCTGCAGAAACTACAGGTACTGATACAAATCCTCCCTTTGAAAAAATGAAGTCAGGCTTTATTTTCTTTAAGAACCTCCTTGCTTCAAGGAACCCTTTCATAACCAGTACAGGATCACTGAAATTCTTCCAGGAAAAGTACCTTCTCCATTTTCCCACAGGGACACTCAGATATTGTACTTCGGGGAAATTGGCCGTAATGATTGATTTCTCTATTCCATCACGGGACCCTATGTAGTAAATTTCCCACCCGTTTTTTTGGAATTCTGGAATTAAGGCTGCATTGACTGACACATGACCGGCCGAGCCTCCGCCTGTAAAAACAATTTTTCTTTTCATGATTTACCCTCTTTAATAGATAATGAATAACATCTAGTTACATTTTATCGGTTAAGACTTGAAAATTGTGCTATAATCTTTCTCATTCACGAAGAAAAATTTCCAACAGAGGTATCTAATGTTCCAGACATACTCGAAAAAAGAAAAATTGAGACAATTTGTCAGTATTTTACTTCCCATTTTATTAACGCAGCTTGGGTTATTTTCCATGACCTTTTTTGACACCATGATGTCAGGCAACGCCAGTCCATCAGATCTTGCCGGGGTAGCAATCGGAAGTTCCCTTTGGACACCAGTCTTTACGGGGCTGAGCGGGATATTGCTTGCCATTACACCTATTGTTGCCCAGCAGGTAGGAGCAGCAAAACATAAGGAAGTACCTTATTCGGTTACACAAGGGGTTTATCTTTCCTTTTTTATGGCGCTTTTTGTGATTTTAGCCGGTTCGTTTATTCTAAATCCCGTTCTCAATCTTATGAACTTAACCGATCAAGTTCATGAAGTTGCCCATGATTTCCTGTGTGCGTTATCTTTTGGAATGGTTCCTTTATTTGTTTATAACGCTTTGAGGGCCTATATCGATGCTCTCGGCCAGACAAAGGTTTCCATGTTTATTACATTGCTTTCACTGCCTATTAATGTGGTGCTGAACCATATGCTTATTTTTGGAAATTTTGGTTTACCCGAGCTCGGCGGTGTTGGGGCAGGCTATGCTTCAGCTATTACCTACTGGATCATTACGATTGTTGCAATTATGGTTATTTATCGAAATTCACCCTTTACTTCATATCGGGTATTTAGAGTTTTTTATCCCATATCCTTCAAAGAATGGCTTTCGATATTAAAAATAGGGGTACCGATTGGTTTTTCCATATTCTTTGAAACAAGCATTTTCTCAGCTGTCACCCTGTTGATGAGCAATTATAGTACAACAATCATAGCGTCTCATCAGGCCGCGCTTAATTTTGCATCTTTTCTCTATATGATTCCATTATCGATATCCATGAGCTTAACCATAGTTGTGGGATTTGAGACCGGGGCCAGACGGATTAAAGATGCCATTCAATATGCCTACCTTGGAATCGGTACTGCAGTCAGCTTAGCATTTGTATGCGGGATTGTTCTTTTTGCCTTAAGAAACCACATTGCTTCACTCTATACAAACGATCCGGAAGTTCTGCGATTGACTTCGCATTTTTTGATTTTCGCATTATTCTTCCAACTTTCAGATGCTCTTCAAGCGCCGATTCAGGGAGCATTGCGGGGCTACAAGGATGTTAATGTGACCCTATACATGTCGTTAATTTCTTACTGGGTTATCGGCCTGCCGACAGGTTACTTATTTGCAGCATACACTTCACTTGGAGCTTTCGGCTATTGGATTGGCTTAATAACCGGACTCGCTGCTGGTGCCGCTACACTATCCTTCAGGCTCGTGTCCGTCCAGCGCAGGAAATATTCTGAGTTAGAAAATCAATCATAAAGCAGGAGCCTCCATTAGGGAAGGCTCTTTTTTCATGCCGGATGACTGCACGCAATTAGATTGAGGATAACGATTGGGCATCCAGGCGCATAAGATATATAAGCATTATTTATATATAGGAGGGAGGAATGAAAATGTCTCCATGGAATCTTCTCTTTCCATTTAATAAAAATGCAGGTGATATGCTGAGCAAAATGAATCCAAATGATATGGAATCGTATATAGAAAAGTTTTTTTCCCAGTTCATCCCGGATACACAGAAAATGCTCTCACAGCAGACAAATCCTGCATTTGGATTTATGTCTAAACCTCAGGGTACTTCGGGCAATAACAAAAGCACAACAGCAGTATTTGAAACACATGACCATGTGTTTATCAGAATCCCCATTAAAGATGCAGAACAATTAAAAGGATTGAAAATCTTCCATACCTCACATCAAGTGTACTTAGAAGGACTGCCTGGTCAAGAGGAAAGGGAAGTAATCACACTCCCCTCACTAGTTAAGAAAAAAGGTGCTCACGCGGTATGTAAAGACGGTGTTCTGGAAATCAGAATCCAAAAAAGCCAGGATCTTCAGTTATCCGAGATTGATGTTTCAGAAGGATAAAAAAAGGACTAAGTCCATATCATAGACTTAGTCCCCTTTTGATCTTTTCTTATTTAGAAATGAATTGTTGAGTCCAGTAGTGCTTATCAGCAACATATCCTACACCAATGTGAGTGTAACCGCTGTTTAAGATGTTAGCACGGTGGCCTGAGCTATTCATCCAAGCTTTTACTACTTCTTCTGGAGTCGGCTGCCCTTGGGCAATGTTTTCACCAGCAGATTTATAAGTGATGCCAAATTTCTTCATCATATCAAACGGAGATCCGTAAGTTGGGCTGTTATGATCAAAATAGTTTTTATCATGCATATCTTGAGATTTAATACGAGCTACTTTGCTTAATTCTGCATCAACTTTTAATGCAGCAAGACCCTGCTTAGAACGTTCAGCATTTGTTAATTCAACAACTTTTTGCTCATAAGCGCTTAACTGTCCAGTAGAAGCTGTTGGAGCTGTAGTAGTTTGCTTAGCTGGTGCTGGCGCCGCTTGCTTAGCTGGTGCTGGTGCCGCTTGCTTAGCTGGTGCTGGTGCCGCTTGCTTAGCTGGTGCTGGTGCCGCTTGCTTAGCTGGTGCTGGTGCCGCTTGCTTAGCTGGTGCTGGAGCAAAGTTGCAATTAACATTGTATTTTGCTAGATAAGATTTGACATAGTTATTAAAGTCTTGATAGTTATTAAACTGCATAACTGTCGGCTTAGCATTAGTAATTGTAGATGCATCTGCTTGTTTAGTTGCTGCTCCTGAAAATGTAACAGCTGCAGCTGCTGCGATTGATAATAGGAATTTCTTTTTCATTCTATTATTTCCTCCCTTAGTTGCTGTAAGTTTATGTGTCTCTCTTGCAAAATCATCATAACACGGGATTTTTGTAATATTAGACCCACTCTTTTCCAATGTGTTTATAATGGCGGTAAAGAGGGTAGATTTTACAAACATTTATGTGCACAAATACAAAAAACCCTTTCATATAAAGGGTTTTCGCTGCTTTGGCTATTGCTGGCCATTTTTATAAAAATATCATGTATTGGACAGTTATAGGTGTTATACCAATACATACTATTAAACTACTATTGACAGATTTTTTTATAAGAGTCCTATGTAATCTATATTACATTTTTATTACAAAATTTAAAGAATATTTCATTGAAAATCCGCTGGCTTGCTCTTAAATTTTCGTATATATCTCCGTATATAAAGAAATTAACGATACTTTCATCGAGTCATCCAGGGGAGAATGAATAATTCTCTCTGTACTTAGAAAGAATTTTTCCTGCTTCGATTTTCTGATTCTTGGATGAGAATTTTCATCTAATAACTCCCTTTTGATCAATTCTATTAAATGAGCTTCCCCATGAACGCTGCTTTCACTATACGTACGATTATTCCAAAGTGATAAATAACTTTCTAATAAGTGCTTATTCCTTTCGTATTCTTCCATATCCTTCTCCAATCACTATTAAATTTCATATACATATATTTACCTCCATTACAGATACTACTAGAAAAATGTGGAGGTAAATGATGACACAGCCATATAGATGTCCAAATTGTAAAACAAATAGATCACGCTTTAATCTTATTGAACAGATTCCTTCATATGTAAAAATAGACCCTGTCTCCGGAAGCATACTAGAAGAGATTGCAAGTGAAAACCTAAGTCCGTACCATTTCCGTTATAATGGACCTCAATTTAAGATTCAATGCGGTACATGCGGCACTGTCGGGGATGAAATGACTTTTGCCGCTTTTGGCGCTATGAAATAGCACCGGTTGTACGGCCTGTCCAATCGACAGGCCGTACTATATTCCAGCAGGAGTTCTTGCTTGCTATAACATCTTTTTATACAAATCAATAAAAGCCATAAGCTCTTCTTCCGTATATACGGCAAATAGCTCTTTAAAATACGCTGCCCTTTTCTCAGCCATTTCTTCATACAGCTTGCCGCCTTCTTCTGTGAGAGCTATTTTCACTATACGGCGGTCATTATCCGTTCTTTTTCTTGTAATATACCCTTTTTTGACAAGAATATCAGTCACATTAGTGATGTGGCTGGCTGAGACCTTCAAATCCTGTGAGATGGCGGAAGCCTTTTGAGGTCCGGCAATATAAAGGAACCGCAGCACGCTAAATTCATTGCCATTGATCACATTCCCATATATCTGCTGTAGTTCATTTCTAGTGGTTCTATAAAAATGTCTATGATAGGCCACTAATTCATTTATCTTATCTTTTCTCAAACATGATCGTTCCTTTCACTAAAAACCCGGTATTATTCTCTTTATAGTATCAAAAAAATAACCCGGCCAATAGCCGGGATACTTATTTTGCAAATTTATTTGAACGTTACCCTTCCTTTTTAGAGGAAGCTCCATGGTCTTTCACATATTCTTTAGCCTTATCGATAGCAATTGGGATGGCACGTCCATCTTCATAGCCTTCCTCTAATAAGGCATTTGCGATTTCAATCGCCTTTTCCCTAACAGGCTCGTCCAAGTTCTTCATGGAATTAGGATAGTCATCTTTATTCCAGGGCATACGTAAATACCTCCTATTATAGAGTATATTGATGGTATTCCCTGCTTTAATCCAATACAAACAATTTGTATGAACGTGAAACTCATTCTTCTTTTTCAAGTTCTTGAAGATCTTTATACATTTTTTCAGCATTCAAGCCTTCACCGATGATTACCAATTTAAGAGGCATTTTCATTTCCTGAGGCAGATACAAAGGAGTGCCGTAGGAATATTGAAACAGCACCGGTTTCCTGTATTGCTTAAGCTGAACAAACCCTTTCATTCTGTATACAGTCTCCGGAAGCCCTTTTACCCATTCCTCAAAACCTGTCTGGCTGATTTCGTTTGTGAATTCGTATAAGAGTGTTTGCAGTTTGAGCTGATGACCGATATGTGCAGCGGAGTGCTTCTCTTTGGGATGTAGTCAGTAATATAGAAGCCTTCGAATTTAGTGATTGAATTTCGTACAGCCTTTGTGCGGCCTCCAGCTCACTGACAAGATCCATCTTATTAAGCAGGATGAAATCGGAATGATAAATCTGTTCCACCAGCAGCTGGCGGATCTGGGGGCTTAATGAATCCCTGCTGCTCCAGCGAACAAGATCCACTACCGTAACAATTCCTTTATAATTTAATTTTTCTGCAAGCATGGGTGACATGATTGCATCCAGAACCTCCACAGGATGCGCTGCACCAGTGGTTTCAATATAAATTGCATCCAATTCAGGCTCCATTAATAAGTCATGAAGCTGGACTTCCACCTTGTCCTGCAGGGTGCAGCATATACAGCCGTCATATAGCTCCTTCAAAGGAATTCCCTCTTCAATCAAATAAGAATCAAGCGACATTTTGCCAAGCTCGTTCATGAGAACCGCAATCTGCCGGCCCGCTGCTTTTTCCTGCTGAATAACACTGCTTAGCAGTGTAGTTTTACCACTGCCTAAAAATCCACTTAATATAAATACATCTATTTTACTCATTATTCATTCACCTTTATCAGTTATTATTCTTAAATAGTATCATATTTGAATGGCATTTTCATATTGAGTGGTATATTTGGATTGTCGGATACAATCGGGGCCTGATTCATTAGAAACTGTACCAGGTTCACGGCTTTTTTGAAGTGGCAGCGGGGTTGTTACGGTAGTGACAGCTGGTGCTTGGGGTGTGGCGTGGGCTGTTTGGGTGTGACAGTTGGTGCTTTAGGATGGCAGTAGGCTGTTTGGTAATAACGGCTGGTGCTTAGGATGGACAGCGGGAAAATTGAAGAGGGACGCTTTGGTGTGACAGTGGGATACTTTGGAGGGACGGCTGGTACTGAGTTGCAACGTGCTACTTGGAGTGGCAGGTGGCGCTTTGGGTGGGACAGTGGGCTTTTTGGGTGTGTCAGCTGGTGCTTAGGATCGACTGCGGGAAAATTAACGGCGGACGCTTTGGTGGGACAGCGGACTTCTTTGGAGTGGCAGCTGGTACTGAGTGGCAACAGGCTACTTTGGAGTGGCAGCTGGCGCTTTCGGTGGGACAAGGGGCTTTTTAGATATGATGCTGGATGAGGTTAAATATTGAAAGAAAAATGAGTATTTTGGGCTTTTTGTTGCTATTTCTTAGTAAATAAATGTTAACCTTTGAAAAATCTACTTCATAGGAGAAAATTTGAGGGGATTTCATAAAACGGGCATTGTGCCGAAGTGGCTTACGCTTATGTTTTAAGGTTTTATGCTTATGTTTTTGCCTTTTATGCTTGGGTTTGGGAGATTTATGCTTATGTTTTCGTGGTTTATGCTTATGTTCGGAATTCCAATGCTTATGTAAATGCCCTTATGCTTAAACATTGATCGTTTTGCTTAACTAACAGCTCTTATGCTTATTCTCTTTGTCTTATGCTTATCTTATTCTCTTTGTCTTATGCTTTTCCCCTTTCCTGCTTTTTCCCTATCTCTTATACTTATCTCTTTCTCTTTACCTTTGTCCCTGTACATAAGCCCTCATATACATCCAGCCTAAATAAAAAATCCCTGCCATCATTGACAGGGACATAGGAGAAGCATTACTTTGCAAGTTCCTTTTTAACTGTTTCGACCGCTTTATTCAGTTGTACGTCGTTGTTTTGGATTTTAGTTCTTATTTTATCCATCAAAGCGATAGTCGTTTTTCCTTCGATAGCTCCAGTCTGCTGCAGTTTGGCATCTTTCTGGAATTGTTTAACCGCTGTTTGAAGATTTTTATCAAAGAATCCATCGACGGTTCCAGGTTTATACCCTAGCGCCGCAAGCATCTGCTCACCCGCTTTAATTTCTTCTGAAGAGTTGTTAATGCTTAATTTCTTATCTGGTGATATAAATGGCAGATTAGCATACTCAGGAAGCTTCACTTCGACATTTGGCTTAATCCCTTTTTTGTGAATCCAATTTCCCTCCGGAGTCAGCCATTTAGCCATCGTAAATTTGACGTTCGAACCGTCTTTGAATTCTTCGGTTGTCTGGACGGTGCCCTTGCCGTAAGTCTTAACACCCACCAGAGGAATACCAGCTGATTCACTTAGAGCAGCTGCGACAATCTCAGATGCGCTGGCACTGCCTTCATCCACTAACACTACAACCGGGAATTCCGGCTTTCCGCCTGTGTTCTGTGATTTAGCAATTTCCTTTTTGCCATTTCGGTACTCAACCTGGAAAACTACTTCATCCTTTGGCACAAAGAGACTGGCAATCTTCATGGCCTGATCCAATAAGCCGCCTGGATTCTGCCGGAGATCCAATACCATACCTTTCATACCCTGGGCCTGCATTTCTTTCATCGACTTTTCCAATTCACTGCCTGTCCTTTCAGAAAAGCTGGTTACTTGAATACGGGCGATCTTGTCCTTCAGCATTTTTGCATAGACCGTTTCAATGGGTATAGTATCCCGAGTAATACTGACTTTGATAGGCTGGGTATTTCCTTCACGAAGGACAGATAGATTAACCTTGGTGCCTTTTTTTCCTCTGATCAAGAGAACAGCTTCATTGGCACTCATTCCTTCAAGACTTTTGCCATCCACACTTAGAACTACATCCCTGGGCTTAAGGCCGGCCCTCTCTGCTGGAGATCCTTTGATGGGAGAAACAATCGTGATTTGATTATCCTTTTGCTGGACTTCAGCCCCAATCCCTTCAAAGCTGGAAGAAATATTCTCATGAAAGCTCTCTGCCTGTTTTTCATCCATATAATCCGTATAAGGATCATCCAAAGAAGTAATCATGCCCTTGATGGCCCCATCAATGATTTTATCTTGATCAATATCCGTATAATAGTCTTTGTTTAAAGTATCATAGGTAGAATACAGTTTTTCAAATTCTTGGCGTTCCCGGCTTATTGGCTGAACCTGTTTTTCATCACCAAAAGTTAACGCAAGCAGCGTTATGCCGGCTGTAAGGAAGATCAGCAAAAATATCCCCATAAAAAAAGGAAATTTTTTGATCCGAATATATCTTGATTGATTCTCTTGCTTCTGCTCGGGTTGTTCTTGCTGGTCTTCCTGCTGTCTTTCTTCTTCCACTTCCTTCACCACTTTCAGGGACAGTAATCCTATATTCTTGCTGCCAGCACGTATCGCAATCGTTAGGCTGGCTTAATGCCGGCATTCTCTACTACCTTATCTCATCCTTTATTTCCCCAGCTCCCATACACTAAAAGAGCTGACCTTTAGCCTCCGGCGCATAATGCGGCTAAGCTTCCGTCTTCGCCTTCACTTACTAATCGGCTAGTCTGCTTGCCGGGTCTGGCCAAGGCGCTTACGTTTTTTTCTTGTCCAGCTCCAAACTGACTCCCTCGTGTCATAAGCCTATCAGTCCATGGGAAGATAACCATTTCCCAAGAAATGCTTGTCTTGTGCTTGCCGGGTCTGGCCAAGGCGCTTACGTTTTTCTTATTGTATCAAATTTTATATTTTTTTTCCTGTTTTGAAGTATTCTTCGAGTGTGTAGTTTTTGTCGTGCAGGATTTTGGCTGTTTCTTTTCCTACATAGCGGTAGTGCCATGGTTCGTATTCATATCCAGTGATATCTTCTTTACCTTTGGGATACCGCATGATATAGCCATATTTATAGGCATTTTCCTTCAGCCAGATTCCTTCGGGTACTGATTCAAAGGATTGTGTCAACAGTAGATCTTCACTCTTGCTGGATATGTCCATGCTCAGCCCTGTCTGATGCTCGCTTGTTCCCGGAAGCGCCACAGCCTGCTCAGCTTTTTCCCGGCCCACCTGCTGGATTTCCGCATTGAATAGGACCTCCTGGCGCTGATAAGATCGGTATCCGGATACGGCAAACAATTCTATCCCTTCTCCCATTGCGGCTTGGAACATATCCTCAAGTGCCTTTGCAGCCTCTTGTCTAAGAAAGGATTTTTCGTCATCTGAGTCTCCAAAAGAGAAATTCACATTGGGTTTGACCAGATCCTTGGGAGCATAATCTCCGGGAAGCGCATATTCCTTGTTGACAAGGATAAGAAGATTGTCGGAATTTTGAATTACTTTCTTGCCATTTATGTCTGTAGTTACATTATAAGAGCTTGATGGAATCGTCATTTCACTGCTGGCCTGTAAATCGTCAGGTTCTTTATCAGCCTTTTTGTCAGAATGACCGCCGGTTTCACTTTGATTTTTCTCCTGTTCCCCTTTATCATTCTTCACAAAAGGCAGATCTCCTGCCTGGCAGCCTCCTAGAAGTATAGAACTAAGTACAGTTAGAGCGATTAATTTTCTATTCATTATTTTAAAGACACCTTTCGTAATTCTTAGCAGTATTCCCATTTTAACACTTATGTAAAAAATGAAAACCTCAATTTAGTAGAGACGAGTTAATCAATATTTACAATATTCCTTGCATTTTTACCCTAGATCAATCTTTTTTTAAACAAAAGGCTGTTTTCGCAAACTTTGGTGTGTTTAATCAGGGGTTGATTGGAACGTGAGGATGCTCGCTTTCCGCGGGGCGGGCGGCCTAAGCCTCCTCGGCTTCGCCCGCGGGGTCTCACCTGATCGAAAAGCGGAGGACGGTGCTTTCCAAGAAAAGATCCATCCAAAAGCTGAATGATGATCTTTTTTAATTAGAGGCAAGACGCTAAAAGAAAAGCAGACACCTGATAAAGAAGACTTGCTGATTGGCAAGCGACAGCGAAGACAGAAGCTTAGTCGCCCTTACCACGCTCGTAACGCCACGTCCTGTGTCCCGCCTGGCTCGCACAACCTGTGCTTCGTGCGTTAGCCTGGCATAAGACTAGCGGCAGTAAAAGGCCGATTTTGCCTTTTAATGGCGATTGGCTAGACCCGCGGTGTCAGTCCGGAGCTGGACATACCCGCTGCTCCCGCACAGAAAAGCGGAAAGCGGTGCCTGCCCAACATATAAATATTAAACGCTCAGTGATAATACCAATTTATATAAAATTCTAAACAAATTGGCAGGCAGAGACCCGACAAGCATAAGACGAGCCGGCTGTGGGGAGTGCTTTTCTCCCCATAGACGGATTGGCTTATGACTCGAGGGTCTCAGCTTGTAGCTGGATCAAGGAGTCTCGCACCTTACGTTCCAATTAACCTGGTTAACAATGGGTTTGGTTCACAGAAGTTATTAAAAAACAACAATCTCTTAGAAAAGAGCCAAACAAAAAAAGGTATCCCTGCTGCAGATTGAACAGGGATACATGGGAGCGGACAATTATTTGATTGCTGCTTCTAATGCAATTTCTATCATATCGTTGAAAGTAGTCTGTCTTTCTTCAGCTGTCGTTTCTTCACCAGTAATAATATGATCGCTTACAGTTAATACTGAAAGCGCCTTCCGGCCAAATTTTGCAGCCAGTGTATAGAGTGCGGCCGTTTCCATCTCGATAGCTAAGATATTAAATTTGGCAAATTTCTCAAACTGCGGATTTTCGGAGTAAAAAAGATCTGCTGTGAAGACATTACCCGCTTTAATGGCCAGTCCTTTTTCTGTTCCCAGATCATATGCATTTTTTAATAACTCAAAATCTGCAGTAGGAGCATAATCAATCGTACCGTTAAAAATCGTTCTGTTAATCGTGGAGTCGGTTGAAGCAGTCATTGCCAGAATAACGTCACGTACTTTTACGTCCTTTTGGATAGCACCGCAGGTTCCTACACGTATTAGATTTTGAACATTATAGCTTTGCATAAGCTCATTAATATAAATGGAGATGGATGGAACCCCCATGCCTGTCCCTTGTACAGACACACGCTTTCCTTTATATGTTCCAGTATAGCCAAACATATTTCTAACCTTATTATAGAGCTTTGCATCTTCTAAAAACGTTTCGGCAATATACTTAGCACGAAGCGGGTCACCCGGAAGAAGGACCGTTTCCGCAATTTCATTTTCTTTGGCCTCAATATGTATACTCATTATGAGATTCCTCCTAATTTAAAAGGTCTGACGACTGATTTAGTATACCATAATTTTCATGGTTTTTTAAAACGATTACATCTTATTTTTAAAACTCAGGAGGAAAAATATACCTGTTTTTGTTATTTTATTTGAATGGTACATGTCTATTAATTAATTGCGCCGTTCCACACACCAAAACAAGAATATCTCGATGAAGTTATCTATTTATGCGCCGTAACCCAGCTTATTAATACCTGTTCACAGGAATTTTCGCACATGGGCTATTGTAGCACCTATACCACATAGACTGAAGTGAAAACCCGCATAATACCAAAAAAATACCGCCTCCAAGGCGGGAATATCAGCAAACCTGCACTCTATTTATTTTTACCCAACCTCCAGACTGGAGCTGATAGTAGTACTCCCCTCTCGTTCCTTCATCGATTAATAGGATGTCCCCCGTGAATATATATCTTGCCTTAAAGTCCTTTGGTAAACGGTCCAGTACATTGAAAGTAGAAAATACTCTTTGGATTACGTCTTGGTGCGAACGACCTCCTAGTGTTAATCTATAAACCTGCCGATAGCCTTTGTTCTGTCCAAATAACGGTGTCTGAAATAACGTTATGTCGTACCTTTTTCTGTTATGAGTGACCAGCTGCAGCCATTTCATATTTTTCAGCCCCTTTATTCATTCTGTTTATACTATTACATAAAGGGTACGTGGAATCCTTCATCAAAAAAGCACTAGTTTTGTCAGACATTGCTATTGGCCATTTATAACAGGAGGCAGAAAAAAAGACCTTCCTTTTTGTCGAGAAAGGTCTTTCCTTAATTAGATATATCTGCCGATGATTTGATGAAGTTTATCCTTCATCTGCGGAATATCTTGTTTGGTAATCGAAGCGCGTACCATGGTTTCATCCATTTCCATTGCTTCAGCAAAAAGTCCTGCGAGCCCCTTGGCTTTCCGGTCTACTTCGAGAAGGATTTCTGCACGCTCTTCTGATACTGACAGAAAACTTAATTCAAGTTCATCTAGTTTTCCGCGGTAAGGTCCGTTGACCGGGATGAATTCAAATTCCTGAATAAATGGAAGATGGTGATTCAGCTTATAGGAAACTGCTTCGCATTCTGCCTGCCTTAGCTTAAACCCTAGATCTGTAAGTGCGAGGAGTGCCGAATGGACCAGCGCTCCGGGGAGGATTTGAATATAATCCTCGTCTGATGGATCTACTGCATTCTTAATTTCCAGGCCTGTAGAAATCCATACCTTGGTCCGCCCATACGTTAGGGGGGTATCATTAGGAAGCAACAGTGAAAAAGGGATGCTGCGTACTTCACCAGGAGCTACTGTAAATGGATCATTCAAGCGTAATTTCTCCAGTGCTGCTGTATGCGTGTATTTTTTGTCATCATGTTCTTTAATGAAAGTGGTATGTAAAGTAAGATAGATTTCTTCTATTTTTTGTTCAACTGATCCCCCCTTAATTTCCACCTGGCCCCGTACGGTCTGACCTGGCTGGTAGCGGTCACTGTCGAGCTTTGTATCCACATTAGCTGTCCCGATTCCAATACTCGCCAGCATTTTATTGAATAACGTCATTTTTATTCCCCCTATAATTTCTTATATGTTTCTTTACATGTTCCAACGCTTCTTCGCTTGATGTATATGGTTCTTTTACTGATAATAATTTTTTTATGATTTCTTTAGCTTGTTTGCTGATCGTCAGTTCCTCTTCCCAGCCGGAGCCAGAGGAATTATCAGCTTCGTAGCTCGAATACAACAGGAATAACAGAAAATGTCCAAGTCCATATAAATCACTTATATAGGTTTTACTCTGTTTGGGATGAAGATTTAAATCGTATTCTTCTGTCTCTATGAAACTGCCAAGCCCGAAATCAATCACGCTGATGGAATTTTGATGCAAGAGCACGTTAGGAATCCGGATGTCTCTATGGACAATTCCATTTTGGTGCATATGTACAATGATGCCTAACAGCTTGCCTGCAAGGTGGAAGGTTTGCTCTTCGGAATACACCTCATTTTTGTCAAACAGCACTTCCTCAAGTGTATGGCCATACTTTCGTTCCATAATAAAATAAGGGATGCCTAACATTTCACCGCTCGAATAAAATCTTGGAAAAGCCGCATGGTCGAGTGTTTGAAGGATTTTTTGCTCCAGTTGAAATGCCTGAAGAGCATCCTTAGATCTCCATTTTCTTTTTCTCAAGCGCTTTAGGACAAATGAACTTCCCTTTTCTTTTTGTAGAATGATATACGCCTTCCCATAGCTCCCGGAACCCGCTTCGGAGACCACATGCCAGTTATGGATGCGCTCTAATTCCTGGATGAACTGTTTTTCCACTATTCTTTCTGGAACGAAAGTTTTTAACCGCTGTATCATTTTCATCTTTGCTTATTTATCCTTTCAGCTGCTGAAGAAACCGCGTGAGCTGGAAAAGAGGCTGGAGTGCTTCTTTTTTTTATAATGCTTAGCACCATAACTCATTTCTTTTTTATAGGAATGTTTATGTTTCCACTTATCACTGGATGAAAAATGGCCGTGAGATTTGCCGCCGCCCAGCAGGTTTTTTAGGATTTTCTTAAACATATCTATCACTCCTTTGTTTATTTACGTCTTTCTTTTACATTGGTTTCATTTTTCATTTAATTTTTTCCTATACATTAAAGAAACGACGGAAATCCGCCGTTTTTGTTTCCCGCTCTCTTTCTGGCATAGTACGGGGCTATTCTTCTACTTCTTCATCAATAATGGATTTTTCAATCAGGTATTCAAATGTAATATCCGCGATTTCTTCTAGTTCTTCCTGGGAAGGTACAAATCCTCTTTTCACCAGCTCATGAAAAAAGAACTCTGCGATTTCTTCCGTATCAATAAAGACTTCAATTTCACGCATCTGAATCGCCCCCTTGTTTAAGATGTATGACGGTATAGGTTTTTTATACCAGTAATTTATACAAGCTTCTATTACACAAACCCAGCAGTTCTATGTTTTTTTATACATCTCATCTGCAACCGACTGGATTTTCTTTAAGACCAGCTGCATAACCTTTTTATACTCTTCATCCTTGAAGGAAAGGTACAAGGAGTGATAGTCATTATATAAGTCAAGGAGTCCATCTATTAACAAAGCTTTTTCTTTTTTCCAATCGAGCCATTCTTTCTCGCTTTTCTTTGTAACAGCAGGAGGTTTATTTAATTCTACTTTATTTGTCTTTTTGGAAATAGGATATAAAAATCCAAGTTTTTGAATATACGTATCTGCCGTTTCATAATCTGCTACCAGAGATAATTCATCTTCGTGGGCTTCCAGCCATTCACCATCCGTGATCTTGGATAACTCGTAAATGACGTCTTCCCAGGCGTTTTCTTTATATCTCCATATTTCTGTCCTAAACCCAACAATTTTAAACAAATCTGTGCCATAGCCATCCACCTGCACTAAGTCACCGAAAAAATATTTATAAACGATATCTATTTGTTCGGACTCGGTCACAATCTCTCCTTGGTAGTCTGATATATGTTCAAGAGAGGATTCCAAATAAAGTCCTTCACTGTGATTAACTTCGTAGACATAAGCGCCATCCATAAGCTTAAAATCAGTTATTTTTCCGACAGTTCCATATATATTAATGACAACAGTATCTCCAATTTTGAATTTTGGTTTTTTTTCGTGAGCCATTAGAGCCATCCTCTCAAGACAGTTCTTGGTTGATTAGTTAGGATATTATATGCAGCTATTAAGCTGTGCGTCATAGAAATAGACAGCAATCCCTCTTATGGCTTGGACAAAAAAGGGTGAAAGGAAGGATAACCCCTTCTTTCCACCCCCTTTTACTATATAGCTACTGCCGCTGCCAATCATTTAATGCCGTTCTTCTTCCACATAAAGATCCCAGGCACGGTCGAATACAGCCATACTTTCAAGATAATGAACATTCAGCTCAAGATAATTGCTTATTTCATGATAATCGCTGGACTGCTTTGGAAAACCATGATCTTTATATGCAGAATTGGCGAACTGGGTTATTTCATCCAAATCCTTCGGCTGTCTATATCTCATTAAGAAATGATAAAAAGATTTCATTTACAGATCCCCTTGCATGATTAACTGATTTCATCATATAACTAACGAGTTATTACAGTCTATCTTTATGAACTATTTCACTTTGAAAAATAAAAAACACCCGCCAGTTTATGGCAGGAGCTTAATCTTTTTATTTATTGACCAAAAGGCCATTCTTATTCAATCAGAATGAAAAATAATTTTTCTTCAGCAATTTGGGCAGGGCCATAAGCTGGCTGAAGGAAATGCTGGATCCTAACTGCTTTCGATCTATTAAAAATAATTGATTCTCTATTTCTGCAGCCAGTTTCGCCTCTAAATAAACAGCGCTGCATCCTCCGCAAAACAACGATGGAGTTTCGGTTATTTCAATGGCACGCGAACTATCCGGAAGTTCCCAATATACATCATCATTTATGACAATAACCCCGCCTTCATTACACCACACACACTCAGCGTTCATTCCTTCTCCCCTGGATCATTACTGGTCTCCTGGAGATTCTTTTGCTGGGAAAGAAACTTCTTTTCTTTAAGTTCATCTCTTTTTTCCCGTCTGTCTTTCAGGGACGTGTGTTCAGGATTAGACTCATATGTTTTTCTTCTGTTATCACGTTCAAGCCCCTTTGGCACCAAATTAAAATGGAGATCTTTATTAATGCCCGCAATCCCTGCAGTGGAGTCACGATTCTCTGTGTTCCCATAGACTTTTTCAAAAAAGAAATCGGCTTTTCCAGGAACATACGACTCGGGTTCCGGATAAGACGTAATAACTCCTTCAAAATTCCTTAATATCGTCTTGGATGGACTTTGTGAAATGAGGTAATTCGGCTGAAGCGAAATCTTTCCTCCCCCTCCGGGTGCATCGACTACGAATGTAGGTACAGCGTATCCAGAGGTATGTCCCCTCAAGCCCTCGATAATTTCCAGACCTTTTGAAACAGGGGCCCGGAAATGGCTGATGCCCTCAGATAAATCACACTGGTAAATATAATAAGGACGCACCCTGATCTTTACCAGGTCGTGCATCAGCTGCTTCATTATATGGACGCTGTCGTTTATTCCAGCGAGTATCACAGATTGATTGCCCACCGGCACTCCTGCGTTCACCAGCATTTCACATGCTTTTTTGGATTCTTCGGTAATTTCAATAGATGTATTGAAATGGGTATTAAGCCATACTGGATGATATTTTTTTAAAATGCTGCAAAGGTTTTCTGTAATTCTCTGTGGAAAAACGACCGGTGCCCTTGTGCCGATCCGGATAATCTCCACATGTGGTATGTCACGGAGATTTTTTAAAATATACTCAAGGATTGTATCATTGATCAAGAGCCCGTCTCCGCCTGAAATCAGCACGTCCCGGACTTCAGGAGTCTCCTTTATATATTGGATGGCTGCATCCAGCTGCTTCTTAGGAACTCCCATGCCGACCTGTCCGGAAAACCTTCTCCTCGTGCAATAGCGGCAATACATGGAGCATTGATTGGTCACCAGGAACAAGACTCTATCCGGATAACGATGAGTCAAGCCAGGGACTGGAGAATCTTCATCTTCATGCAAAGGATCTTCCATATCATACTTCGTCTTATGAATCTCCTTGCCCACAGGAACTGACTGCATCCGAATCGGACATCTCGGATCATCGGGATCCATTAACGAAGCATAATAAGGAGTTATATTAAGCGGTATCGTCTTGGTCGAAATCTTAACTCCTTCAATCTCATCATCCGTTAAGTTTATTACTTTCTGCAGATCTTCTAGATTCCTAACAGTATGAGTTAACTGCCACAGCCAATTATCCCACTGCTCCTCAGTCACATCTTTCCACAATTCAATCGATTTCCAATGGCGTTTAGGCTTAAATAAGTTTGACTTCATACTAAGGCCCCCCAGGTTGTGTCACATGAATGTGCCATTATCATGATGTAGCATATGCACATACCCAAAAACCTGCGAATTGTTTATTGGGAAATAATCGGGAAATGGGGTCCCCGATTTCCCGATTATTTCCCATCTGCTCCCTAGGGAGTTTAGGTTGAAGAGCAAAAAGTAAATAGCTTACTATTTGCTTGCCGTTATATATGTAAAAGCTGCCGTTATAATAACGGCAGCCTGCATGCTTTCTCACTTTAATTAGAATTGCTGCATTCCTTCAAGGCAACGGCCGATTATCGGCTTAGTAGCCTCCGGAGAAAGAAGCACCAATGATAATTAATAGGATAAATAATACAACGATTAATGCAAAGCCGCCAGCGAAACCGCCTCCGCCGTAACCGTATCCACCATATCCGCATCCATAATACATGTAATTCACTCCTATTCGTCTTTTTCTGTTTACATCCTTACAATATGTCAGAGCGGGTGGCTGTGTATGTGCATTCGCCCAGTTTATATATTTTTCAGAATATGTCATTTGTTACACTTCCATTAATAAATGTTTAAAATTTGTCTTTTAACTTTATTTTAAAAGGTTTATTATAGAATTTAAATCTGCTCCTCTGGTCTTGTGGATTTGTTAATTAATGGAGGATATATTTTGAACACAAAGAATTTTTCAACATTCCTGATTGTCACGTTGACTCTGCTTGCCGTTTCAACCAGTTTATTTTTTCTAACTACTTCCTATGGTTCAGAAAAAAATGAATCTGTATATCAAAAAATTAATAAAGAAGATCGCATTACATACCTTGTCATTGGAGACAGTATCGGGCGAGGGTCCGGGGCAGAAACACCGGATAAACGCTGGTTCAGCCTTCTTGAAACGAAAATGAAACAGCATCATGGTGTTCATATGAAGGGAACCTATTTGGTCCAAAGCGGGGCTACTGCTTTAGAGGGCCTCTACAAATTGCAAAACGAAAAGACTCTGGACCAGGTACAGCTAATTTTTATTGTCTTCGGGGAGAATGATCGAAAGTATATGACTGAGAGGGATTTCGGCATCTTATATGAGTCTTTGATCCGGCAGAGTAAAGCTAAATATCCGGCTGCTGAAATTATCACAATTACCGAAAGCTCTCTTACGTTTAATAATTTCGCTGAAAAAATTAAAACAATATCCTCACACTATAAAGCATCAAATGCAGATATGAGGCCGGTATTTGAGAACAGCGGAAAAACCATTAAGGAGCTGACGAGAGATCAAATTCATCCAAACGGTGCAGGCTATTCGCTGTATGCAGATACCCTATATCAATTAATTGAGAAGAATCGAAAGAGCGGCAAAACGATTGCACAGCTGGAAACA
The DNA here is from genome assembly GCF_002863585.1 of Peribacillus deserti. Classification (GTDB taxonomy): domain Bacteria; phylum Bacillota; class Bacilli; order Bacillales; family DSM-1321; genus Paraperibacillus; species Paraperibacillus deserti_A. The sequence continues at coordinate 24,166 of NZ_PGUY01000053.1, forward strand.
CCCATCAACCCTGAATCTGAGGATTTATTGCTGCATCAGAACCGAAACATTACATCAGAGAAAGGATTTTACTACAAGAACGGATTTCAAACGAGTAATAAAGCAGGAAGTTCTGTTGAATATCAATTTAATGGAAACTTAATTGGCGTAAAACTGCTTAGAGGACCGGACGGCGGTTTTGTGGATGTGTATATTGACGGAAAGTTTACGGCAAAAATGAATACCTGGTGGCCATTTTATCGGGAACGAATCCAGTATATCAAAAATGGCTTGGCAGAAGGTTCGCACACTATACGCTTTGAGGTTACGGGTGAAAAAGCAGCCTCAAATCAAACCGATTCAGCATATTTCCGAGTATCCTCTCTTTTAACAGGAAACTTTGTAAATTGATACAGGAGTAAATCATGAAAACCATCATTAAGAATTTTATTAACGGGGTATTAACGATTGTACCCATTCTCGTAGCAGGATTTGTGATCTATAAGTCGTTTACCTTTCTAGACAGTATTTTGGGAAATCTTTTAAGGCCTATTTTTAAGGAAGATTATATTCCTGGAATCGGCCTAATGCTTACGTTAATCTTAATTACCTTACTGGGCTGGCTTTCTACTCAGTTTGTGACCGGAAAAATCATTAAGCTAATCGACCGGCTGCTAGAAAAAATCCCAATCGTCAAAACCATCTATTCGGTAGTCAAAGATACAGTCCATTCTTTCCTCGGAGAAAAAAAGTCTTTTTCAAAGGTTGTTATGGTCAATCTCCCAGGGACTCAAATGAAAAGTATCGGTTTTATCACTTCAGAAAATCTGGATACTTTTTATCAACCACTTAATGGGCATGTTGCAGTATATATCCCCCAAACCTTCCAGGTAGCAGGATTTACATTCTTAGTGCCTAGGGAAGACGTAGAAGTCGTTGATATAAAACCAGAAGATGCGATGAAGTTTGTTCTTTCTGGAGGTATGACCACAAAAAAGTAAAAAACCAGCCAACGGGGCTGGTTTTTCATTTGCATTATTTAACTTTTAAAGTAAATAAGTTTGTTTCTCCTAAAACAGCCTGCGTTTCTGTAGTTTGAGCAAGCCCTTCAAATAAGTCTCCATTTGTAACAATAATTGGAGTAATCGTGCTTTTTGCTTTTTCGCGGATTAAAGGTAAATCAAAAGAAACAAGCTTCTGCCCTTTTTTCACCTTATCACCGGCAGAAACATGTGTTTCGAATCCTTCACCGTTCATGGAAACTGTTTCTAAACCGATATGAATCAATAATTCCGCGCCTGTTGCTGTTTTTAAGCCTACTGCATGCTTAGTCGGAAATACCTGGATCACTTCCGCATCCACAGGAGCAGCAATAACTCCTTCAGACGGATCAATAGCCAGCCCGTCGCCCATCATTTTCTCAGCAAAAACCGGATCTGGAACCTGACTTAGAGGGACTACTTTGCCAGTTGCCGGTGCCGTGACTACTTCTTCCTTTATTTGATTCGTTTCTTTTTTGCCAAATAATTTCTTAAACATGCTATCACCTTCCGCTGACTGAATTAATAGTTACCTTTTAGGACCACTTACTTCTTTTCAAACAAATTCAGGTATTCTCCGTACCCTTCCTTTTCGAGCTCGCTGACGGGAATAAATCTGATCGCTGCAGAGTTGATACAATAGCGAAGGCCCGATGGTCCGGGTCCGTCATTGAACACATGTCCTAGATGAGAGTCAGCCGTTTTGCTTCGAACTTCCACCCGGGTCATTCCGTAGCTGTAATCGGCATGTTCTTTTACCTCTTCCTCCTCAACAGGCTTTGTAAAGCTTGGCCAGCCGCATGATGAGTCAAACTTGTCCAGTGAAGAAAACAAAGGTTTCCCTGAAACAATATCAACATATAACCCCTGTTCTCTATGGTTCCAGTATTCATTTTGAAATGGAGGCTCAGTTCCGTTGTTTTGAGTCACCTCATATTGGATGGGTGTCAGCCTTTTCTTTAAATCCTCTTTATTCTGGTTCATTATGTTCCCCCCAATGATGCTCGATAAATGCTGCCCGGCCTGAACCGAGTCTGTATCCATTATAATGCAAAGGTTCTTTTTTGTAATAATCCTGATGATATTCTTCTGCAGGATAAAATACTTTTGCTTCTAGGATTTTTGTTGCAATCGGCTTGTTAAACCTGCCGCTTGCAGCCAGTTTTTCTTTAGATTTCTCAGCCAGCTCTTTTTGCTTGTCGTTATGGTAGAAGATGGCTGTCTGGTAAGACTGGCCCCGGTCATGAAACTGTCCTCCTGGATCAGTCGGATCGATCTGCATCCAATAAATTTCCAGCAGTTTTTCATAGGGGAATATCTCTGGATCAAAAACGATCTGTACGGCTTCATAGTGTCCAGTCGTTTCAGAACAAACTTCTTTATATGATGGATTTTCCTTATGTCCGCCTGTATATCCCGATGTAACTGATTCGATCCCCGGCTGTTCATCAAATGGCTTAACCATACACCAAAAACAGCCTCCTGCAAAAGTGGCTTTTTCCACAGCGATCACCTGCCCTTTCATTCGATCCCTTACTTACAATCTTCCCTTATCTAAAATTTTATAGCCTATTATTTTTAGAGTAAACCTATATGCTCAGGAAAACCTCCCGAAAGGCAAAAAAGAGTGAATTTCTTCACTCCTGTGTGCTATCGCTTCTTATAGGGGTTATTTTTTAACTCTTTATTCAGTTTTTTGTATTTATTTTTCTCTGCAATTTGACGGCTTTTATTCGTTTTTCGTTCAAGATATTCTTTTTCCCGCTGCAGCTTTTGAAAATTTTTCAGTCTGCCTTCCTCCAAAACGCCGGTATCAATCGCAGACAGAACGGCACAGCCAGGCTCTTCTTTGTGCTGGCAATCGTTATAATAGCAGCTGCCAGCCATCTCCTCAATATCCTTAAAGCTTTCGGTAAGCCCTTCTTCAGCATCCCAGAGTCCGAACTCTCTCATGCCAGGAATATCTATGATAAAAGCACCATTCGGCAATGCAAATAGCTCTCTGTGTGTGGTCGCATGCTTTCCCTTATCGTCATCAAATCGGATGCTTCCAGTTTTTTGTATTTCTTGACCGAGAAGAGCGTTTATCAACGTAGATTTCCCTACTCCTGAGGAACCTGTAAACACACCTGTTTTCCCCTCAACCAGGTAATCAAAGATTTTCTGATGCCCTTCCTTCTGTAAAGCACTCATTACGATACTCGGAACCCCGAACGTTACAGCTTCCAGCTGCCCAAGTTTTTGGTCCAGGCTATCGCATAAGTCGGCTTTATTCAGAATGATAATAGGAGACGCACCACTTTCCCATACAGAGATCAGGTATCTTTCCAGTCTTCTTAAATTAAAGTCGAGATTTAGAGATAAGACGATAAATATATAATCCACATTTACAGCAATGATCTGCTGGCCGGGTTCAGACCCTGCTTTTAGGCGTGAAAACTTGCTTTTTCTTGGCAGTACGGCATGCAATGTTCCTTTGCCCTCAGCATTTCTTGGGGTTAATACCACCCAATCGCCGACAGCGGGATAATCCTCGTGGGAATAAGAATTAAATCTGAACCTGCCAGACAGTTCACATAACAGTTCTCCGTTTTCAGTCAAAACCCGATAAATATGTTTATACTCTGTAATTACTCTTCCTATTGTAAATTCGTTTTTATAATTTCGTTCATATGCTGTTAAAGCTTCCTCATGGATACTAATTAAAATTGAATTCAAATGTGTTTCCTCCTGATTACATAATAAAAACCATGGACTATATGCAGCCCATGGTTTGACTATTCAATCAGGAAAAAGATTTAATCCTGGATTTCAGTAGTGTCTGGCTTCGAAACATCTCCTAGAACTAAGTCAGTCAGTGCAAGACAAGGAATCTCCCCTCACGTCCTGCATGCCTATTCCTGTCTAGAGTTGCCTTTTCAACCTATTAATGAATGCATGTGACGATGGATTATCACGCTTTTGTTCACATAATTAATTGAATGGCACCGCTCTCAGCTTTTCCAACGGGCTGCACATATGAAAATAATTGTTTTGTTTAGGTACTGTTAACAGATACATTTTCATAATACATCCCGCCTTCCGAATATTGTTTTTTGAATATTACATCTTTATTATATACCAATTCATGTAAAAAGAAACTGTTTTTCAAGCACCTGCCCAAAAAAATTTGCATATGGTATGTAGATGAAAGGTACCTTGCCTGCTTCCATCATAGAGAGAGGAGCGATTATTTTGCTTAAGAGAGATGCGGAACACTATTTTCAAAAAGCGGCTAAGTATGATCTCCTAGCCAGCTATTATAAATATACGAATCCTGATTTGCATATTCAATATTACAGTAAACATTTAAGAAATCTGCAAAAGGCCGTCCAGGGGGTAAGAACCGGCCCGGCACCATCAAGAGTCAGGATCATTCACGCTTCACCCGACAGCCCCAATGTAGATATCTATGTGAACGGTATGCGGACCATGAGGGACGTGACATATAAGCATGTAAGTGATTACTTATCTCTGCCGCCTGGCAGATACCAAATTGACATATATCCTGCAGGGACAATGGTTTCGACTGTTATCAGCAGGAAAGTGAATGTTGCAGCAGGGAAATTTTACACACTGGCAGCAATAGGCCCGGCAAAAAATCTAAGATTAATGCCTATTGAAGACCATTTGTTTGTGCCATCAAGCGAAACAAAAGTTCGATTTGCCCATTTCTCTCCAGATGCTCCTTCTGTAGATCTTGCTGTGAAAAACGGAGATGTTATTTTTTCCAAGGCAGAGTTTAGGAACGTTACTGATTATGTCGGGCTCACACCTATGACTATGGATTTGGAGGTAAGGCTTGCGGGATCCAGCACAGTGGTTCTTTCTCTTCCCAATGTCCGGCTGAACCCCAATACAGCATATACGATACTTGTTTTAGGGTCCTCAAAGGGCAGGCCGGAATTGGAAGCTATAATTGTTAGTCCATGAAAAAAAGCATGGAACTTGTCTGTTGATAGCACCGAGAGATAGTCGCTTATTGCGGGCGGACGATACTCACCTCCCGCATGTAAGCCTATGAAGGTCTTGATCCATGCTGCTGCATGTCCCTGACTGGTAACGAAGATCACATACTGCCAACTAAAAGGAACTTAACATTTCCAAATGAAAAAAACCAAAAATCCTGTATTTGGATTTTTGGTTTTTATTTTTCTGGAGGAACGATTAACCTAAATGAAATGTCATCACGTTTGAGATCGAATTTTTTAGCTTTAACCTGCAGACCGCTTTTGAGCTCCATATTTTGAAGGGAAACATAAATTAACTTATCGTTTGGCTGGATAACCACCCAATCCGGAGTCTTGAACCTGTTGTTCACTATATTCAATACATATGAAACCGGAAGCTTCATCTGTCCTACTGATATGGATTTTTGCTCAAGCAATAAATCGCCGTTTTTTAATGCCTTGGGCTGGAAGGTTAATTTAAGTTCTACATCATTCCCAAAAGCGGGGAGCGTACCATAAAGCTCTACTTGCTCTTTCAGGAGAACATCATAATTAATAGAACCTTTAAAACCCTCTTCATTTAAATAACGGTTGATCAAAACATTTAAATCTTCTTTATTGGTTTGAATGTTAAATCCTGCAATTTCGTCACTGCTGAGTTCTTTGATCTCTTTACTATTTTTGGCCGGCAGATTTACGAGTATCAACAGCGCTGCCAGTGTCAGTATGACAAAACCCAGGAGAACAAAAAATAAGATCTTCCACTTATCTTTTTTCTGCATGGCCTCTCCTATCCCTTTGAAAGTCAATTCAATATAATTCTCTTTAAGGTGTGTTGATTCAAAGCTTGATATATTCTACTGCCCATATGCTCATAACCCCGGTCGTTTGGATGGAAATAATCGTCCTGGTACAGAAGATTTTCTTTTGAGGAGACAAAAATATCTTCAATTTTAACAAAGTAGCACTTACTAAAATGGTTGGCAGAATCTTCGGTTGCTTGATTCCATTCATCCAAGATTAATTTAAGTTCTTTTACATTAGAAGTCCACTTATAAAAAGGATTATACAGCCCGACCAGATATATGTCAGCTTCATTATTAATGGATCGGATTTTTGATAATAGTTGAAAGAGGCGCGCACGATAAGCTTCTTTTTCCCTATTAAAATCCTGAAGCTTTAAGTTCGTAATATTTTCCCGGAATACTTTCATTACATCATTTCCGCCAATGGTGACAACGACAGCATCTGATTTTTCTATATGTTTAATCAGGTCCTTTTTACCTAACTTGTTAAGCAGCTGGTCTGTCCGGTGGCCCTTAACGCCAAAATTATATATCCGAGGACGGAGCATGCCATCTTCTTCAATAGCCTTTTGCAGATAAGGCAGATACCCTCCCGACTTGGTACTGTCCCCCACCCCCTGGGTCAACGAATCACCTGCTGATGTAATTCTTATTTCTTCATTCAAAAGTCCAACCGGCTGATCTTCTTTTATCACTTGATGCGAATCATTCGACTCCTTTGGCTGCTTTTTTAACTCAAAAAAGCCCCCTTCCTTCAAATTGCAGGAACTAAGAAGGATCAAGCAGAAAAAGAGAAAGGTGAATTTCCTAACCATAGCCTCACCTGCCTTTAAATTATGTTTATTATAACACGAAAAAAAAAATTCATGAGGAAAAGCGGAAAGCGGTGCTTTTCATACGCTTATACATTGAAAAGCAGGATGATATTCAAAACTTCTGTAACCGATCAATCTTCATTGAAAAGCAGACACCTGAAGGGCATAAGAAAAGCGGCAGCGAAAGGCCGCTCTTGCCTTTTGATGGCGATTGGCTTATGACCGAAGGTGTCAGTTTGCAGCTGGACAACAAGAAAAGCGGAAAGCGGTGCCTTCCAGAACTCCCAAGCTAGATTGATCAATGTGTCAGTCATATTATTTTGATTGCTTTCACCAAAAGGAAGGCAGAGACCCGATAAAGAAGACTTGCTGATTGGCGAGCGCCAGCGAAGGCAGAAGCCTAGTCGCACTTATGCGTTAGCCAAGCATAAGACGAGCTGGCCGTGGAAAGGGGTTTTTCTTTCCATGGACTGATTGGCTTATGCCTCGAGGGTGTCAGTTTGCAGCTGGACAACAAGAAAAGCGAAGAACGGTGCTTTTCAAAAGAGTAATTCTAATATGCAGGATGATAGACTCTCTTACTTAACCCTGAGTCTTGTATGAAAAGCAGACACCTGAAGGGCCTATATTCAATAATCATATTCCATGAACACTGGAAATGGGAATCAAAATCAGCAAAAAACGCAGTCCGACCAGCAAGATGAGATCATAACCCCAGATAAAAATGTGTGTGCACAATTCCTTTTTTCACAAAACCCCTGCAAATATCCTGAATGAACGTCATGAAAATCAGAATTTAAGAGTGAAAATCAGAATTAAAGAGCGGAAATCAAAATTTAAGAGCCAAAAATGGAATTTAAGAGATCTTACGAAAATTAGACAAAAAAAACAGGCGTAAGCTGCCTGTTCAATTTTTTCGAAGTATTTTGATATGCTTAATGAGTTCTTCTAGAGGAAAGTCTGTGTTTCCCTTATACATTTGAATTACTTTGCCTTCTTCATCAACTAGCGCAAACTCTGTTCCATGAATAACCTGATCTTCATTCTGGGGCTTTTTCACAAGCAAATGAAAACTGTCTGCCGAAAACTTTTCAATAAAGCTTTGAGAATAACCGGTTAAAAAGTGCCATTTTGAATGGTCGGCATTAAATTTTTTAGCATAGCTTTTCATTACTGACGGAGAATCAATTTCTGGATCAATACTAAATGAGACAAGCTGTACATCTGTTAGCTTTTCCTTTTTAAGTTCCTGCTGTAATTTTGCCATATTGGCTGTCATTGGAGGACATACCGTTGTGCAATTAGTGAAAATAAAGTTGGCTACCCAGACTTTGCCTCTAAGATCTTTTTTTGTGAATGGCTTGTTCTCCTGATCTGCAGCCTTGAAGTTGCCGACCGGCCAGTTTCTGGCATTTGGAACTTCCTCTGGCCCGCAAGACGCGAGCACCAAAAGACTTAATATTAAGATTATGAATGCCTTATACGTTTTTTTTATCATTTGGTCCACCCTTTAAAAGTCTACTGCATCTCCTGTTTTATTCTAGCAGAAGAAAGTTTTAGTTAAAACCATTGTCACGGATTCTTCATTTTTATTATAGAGAAGGCAGCATACATAAAATGAAACAGCCTTTTAAAAGCTAATAAGAAAACAGTCCAGATTGGAGCATACAATGAAAAAAATTTTTATTATTGCAGTCCTAAGCCTTACGATGGTAGTTCCTTTCAATAATTCTTCAACTCACGCAGCCAGCTTAAATGGGGGGCAGAAAGAATGCCATTTCCATACAAGAAATGTAATTAGAGAAAAAACTCCTTCGGCTGACATATTACCGCACTTCATGGATGATCAACCTGAACATGTTAAAAAAATCTACTTGAATGCTGCAAAAAATAAAAAACTTCTTTCGTACATCCCCTGCTATTGCGGTTGTGGAGAATCCGCCGGCCATATGGATACGTATCAGTGCTTCATTTTTAAGGATCTTACGGACGGCTCTGTTGTGTGGGATAATCATGCAGCAAAGTGCGGGATTTGTCTGGACACTGCATCCACTGCCATTATGAAAAGGGAGGAAGGCAAGTCACTAATTGAGGTCCGTAAGATCATTGAAGACCGGTACAAAGCAGGGTTCAAAAAACCCACCCCCACTCCTTTGCCGCGCTAAATAATAAAGCTTTGAAACGTTTGATTTTACGAAGGGGTTAACGCATTCCGCGTTCGGTCGAGGAGTATATTCAGTCTACTCTGCCAAATCTCCCATAATCCGTTCTCCCGCCAAGTCTCGCGCCTGCAGCGTAGATCAACGTCATAGTGTCGAATCTACTAATGAAGTGCATTGCCAACGAAAAAAGGCTTTCGGCATATCCTTATGCCTGAAAGCCTTTTTTTATTATTCGTAATAGTAGATTAATGCGAAAGCACCTTTTCCGGTATGTGTACTTATAATAGGTGTCGTAAAATCAATTTCTATATCGTGGAATCCAGTATTCTTCATAATCGATTCTTTAACTTTTTCTGCTATCTCAATGCCTTCAGCATGTGCGATGCCGACCCCTGCAATTTTATAGGTGTTGAAGTCCTCAACAAACAGTTTAGTCATGTACTTTATCACCTGATTATGACTTCTGGCTTTTGTGAGCGGTTCTAGAACTCCGCTCTTCAGTACCGCTATCGGCTTAATATTTAATAACGAACCGAGGAACGCGTTTACCTTGCCCACCCGTCCGCCTTTCACGAGGTTCTCCATGGTGTCAACCATTATAAAAAGCCTTGTATTTTCTTTGATTTTCTCCAGCCGGTGGAGTATTTCTTCTAGAGAGTGCCCTTTTTCAGCCATTCTAGAGGCTTCGATGACTTGAAAGCCAAGACCCTTAGAGGTGAAATTAGAGTCCAGGACCGTAACTTTAACCTCTGTCATACCGGCAGCACTTTCTGCTGATCTGACTGTACCGCTTAAGCCGCCTGCCATATGTATGGAGATAATCTGGCTGCCGTCGCTTCCAAGCCGGTTATAGACCTCTAGGAAAGAACCTGGAGGCGGCTGTGAACTCTTAGGCAGCTCACGTGAAGCTTCCATTTTTTCTATGAATTCTGATGGAGTGATATCGACTCTGTCAATAAATGTTTCCCCATCAATGGAGATGGTAAGGGGGACAACCTCTATTCCATACTTCCTGATTGATTCTTCTGTTAAATCAGCCGTGGAATCGGTGACTATTTTAATTTTCTGCATCTGTTCACATCCCTGATTAAAAGCACTATCTTTTATTATACCTTCTTCAGGATGTGAATTAAACTACTTTCAGCCTGCATGGCATGTAGTTCTGGTCTCAGCTTGCAGTTGTGTCAAGGAGTCTCGCACTTTACATTTAAATCACCTTTCTAACAATTGGGTGGTTCACTGAACGTACGTATTTAAAAAACTACAAACTTTTAGAAAAGAGCGAAAGAAAAAGAGCATCCAACTTTCGGATCCTCTTAAGCATTATTTTTTAATTCATTTTTCTGAAATAATTTTTGGTAGACCGGCCATTTTAATTCTTTTTTCAGATATTCTCTAAAAGAATACATTCGGGTCCATTTACTCTCATAATAAACGGTTTTGATAAATACTTCTAAACGTGCTGAAATCATAAAATGAAAGGTGTTATCTTCCTCCAATACAGGAATATCAATAATCTTTACCTTCTGTCCAATATCATTTTTGAACTCCAGGCTTTTGAATAGCAAAATATCAATCCTCTTTTTCAACCGTTTGAGTATATTATACACGAATGAAAAAGTCTAATCATGTCATATTCTGCTTAAAAGAAAGATTATTTTTATAAATAGGTAAAAAGAACCACAAAAAAACACCTCAGGTACCTGAGGTGCGGTAATGGAACATTATAATATAGGGCCTTCGTCGGCAGATAGTACTTCATTTTCAGCCTGCTTTTTTAATCTTCTCTTATAGACAATTTTAGATAGTGAAATACTTAGCTCATATAGCAGCAATAAGGGAATGGATACAAGTATGTCGGAAGTAACTTCCGGCGGCGTAATGGTTATCGCTACTATGATCAATACAAAGTATGCGTATTTCCTGATCTTAGAAAGTACAAAAGGATTGATGATACCCAGGGATGTTAAGAACATGACAACAACTGGCAGTTCAAACAGGATCCCAAAAGGAATAGTCATGTGAAGAATAAATGTAAAGTAATTGCTTGCGGTAAAGATGGTAACAACCATATCACCGCTTAGCTCGAGTAAGAACTTGAATACAATCGGGAAGATGATAAAATAGCCAAACGATAATCCAAGGATAAAAAGAATGAATAAAGCAGGTATGTAATTTAATGTTACCCTTCTTTCCTTTACTGTTAATGCAGGCCTGACAAAAAGCCATAACTGCAGGGCAAATATCGGAATCGTCGCAGCAACAGCAATGACACCCGCAAGGGACATATATACCCAGATAATATCACTCGGTCCAAGTACAGTGAGCTTCACATCCAAGTCCCGAACAAACCATTTATAGATATCTTTTACATAGACAAACCCCAGTATAAAGAACAATATAAACGAAGCTGCTACAATAATAATCCGTTTTCTGAGCTCTCCTAAATGTTCAACCAGGTGCTGTTCTTTATCTTGCATAACGAGGTCACGCCTTTCTGATTTCAAAAAACTAAACCGGTAAAATACACTGCAAAAAGGTGCAAGATCGCTATCTCGCACCCAGCCGCTGGTTTCCTATACTTTAAAACAGGGACCAAACCCTATTACATTCTCCGAATAATCAGCCTGGTATCTGCCAGCCGGCTGCACGCTGTTTTACTTACGAGGTTTGGCATCCTCTTTTATATCATCCATTACATCACTTGTAAGTTCACGTGTGGACTTTTTGAATTCTCTTAAGGTATCTCCAAACGCACGTCCTATTTCAGGCAGTTTCTTAGGGCCGAAAATGATTAAAGCCAGTACAAGAATTAGAATTAGTCCTGGTACACCAATGTTTGAAAACATGGAAACACCCCTTTAGATGATAACTAACACAGGTTACTTTTATTTTAAGCATTCGCAAAATACAGAAATAATCCTGCTTTTTCATTGTAACGAAACCAGTGAAAATTATCAATCTAAATCAGTAAGTTAAATAGATTGCTATCCTTATTCACTTCGGTATACGGAAAACCTTTACAGCTCATTCGATCAATCAGTCCCTCATAATCTTCTTTCTTTTTAAGTTCTATTCCGACAAGGGCCGGGCCGCTGTCTTTATTATTTTTCTTGGTATATTCAAACCTTGTAATATCATCTGTCGGACCCAATACTTCATCGAGGAATTCACGCAATGCTCCTGCACGCTGAGGGAAATTGACGATGAAATAGTATAGTAGTCCTTCATACTGCAAAGACCTCTCTTTAATTTCCTGCATCCGGCCAATATCGTTGTTGCCTCCGCTGATGACACAAACGATATTTTTGCCCTTAATTTCTTCTCTATATAAATCCAGCGCCGCAATCGACAATGCACCCGCCGGCTCCGCCACGATGGCATGTTCATTATAAAGCTCCAGAATGGTGGAACAGATTTTCCCTTCTGGTACTATAACGATATCATCCACGTTACGTCTTGCAATTTCATAGGTTTTTGTACCGACACACTTTACCGCTGCTCCGTCGACAAATTTATCAATATCCTGAAGGACGGTTGCTTTCCCCTCTTCAAAAGCCGCATTCATGGAAGCAGCCCCTTCTGGCTCCACTCCAATACATTTTGTTAAGGGTGTTATGCTTTTTATATATGTACTAACCCCTGCAATGAGACCGCCGCCGCCGATTCCCGCGAATACATAATGAAGCTCATCTTCGCAGTCATTGAGGATTTCTACGGCAACTGTACCCTGCCCTGCCATTACTTTTTCATCATCAAATGGATGGATAAATGCTCTGTTTTCCTCTTTCGCACATTGGGCCGCTTTTTCAAATGAGTCATCAAACGTATCACCCGTCAGAACCACTTCAATATGATCCTTGCCGAACATAATAACCTGGTTGACTTTTTGCCGCGGTGTGGTTGCCGGCATAAAGATTTTTCCGTGAATTCCTAAATGGCGGCATGCATAGGCCACTCCTTGCGCATGATTACCTGCACTGGCACATACCACCCCGTTTTCAATCTCATCTGTTCCCAATGTTTTCATATGATAAAAGGCACCCCGGAGCTTAAATGAACGCACATACTGCAGATCCTCACGCTTCAAGAAAATATTGCAGCCGTATTTTTCGGAGAGCCGGTCATTCTTTTGCAGCGGTGTATGGGCCACAATATCTTTAAGATTCTGGTGAGCTATAAGAATGTCCTCCACTTGCAGCAACTTATTCTTTTCAGCTGTTTGGTTCATTTGTTCTCCTCTTTTCTAAAAATTCATTTCTATGCGTTAAACTAATATAGTCATATTAATCCGTAAATTATACCATGCAAAAAAAATAAATCAACCAAATTTTCAAAAAATTTAATTAACTCATTATTTATTGTATATAAGAGATGTTTTTAGAAATATTATAAAACAGGTGAAAGAACTCGGTCTCTTGATGCACTGATAATTTCAGTGAGAGAGTAGAATTCCTAAAACAAAACATTGAATAAACGGAGGAAAACAAATGGAATTTTCATTATGTGCTTTTGATTGCGCCATCCCCATTGAAGTAACCCTGGACGAAGACAATGGCAGATACATGGTGCGGAAAAGTGATACGAGCGGTGAGTTTTTTAATACAGCTGTCGAGCTGATTGACTGGATCAGACAGAATTTTAGCGAGGAGCAATTTTGTACACCGGATGAGTTCCATGGGATGCTCAAGCAGCTTAATGAGTATCAGGATCAATCTGTTTAAGGAGGCTGGAGCAACAACCTGGACTCCAGACAGCGCAATCTCCATTAAAAAAACTCAGGATGCGTTACTTTCCTGAGTTTTTTCCATAGTTCTCTTTATAAGGCTGTTTTCGCAAACTTTGACGGTATTGAACCAGGGGGCGATTTCCACTACAGGATGCTCGCTTTTCGCGGGGCGGGCGCCTGAGCCTCCTCGGCTTCGCCTGTGGGGTCTCACCTGATCGAAAAGCGGAGGACGGTGCTTTT
>NZ_PGUY01000054.1 GCF_002863585.1 Peribacillus deserti
ATTTTGCCTTTTAATGGCGATTGGCTTATGACCGAAGGTGTCAGTCCGGAGCTGGACAATACCCGCTGCTCCCGCACAGAAAAGCGGAAAGCGGTGCCTGCCCAACATATAAATATTAAACGCTCAGTGAAAATCCCAATAGATATAAAATTCTAAACAAATTGGCAGGCAGAGACCCGATAAAGAACACTTGCTGATTGGCGAAAGACAGTGAAGACAGAAGCTTAGTCGCACTTACCACGCTCGAACGCCACGTCCTGTGGCCACGCCTGGCTCGCACATCCTGTGCTTCGTGCGTCAGCCAAGCATAAGACGAGCCGGCTGTGGGGAGTGCTTTTCTCCCCATGGACGGATCGGCTTATGACTCGAGGGTCTCAGCTTGCAGCTGGATCAAGGAGTCTCGCACCTTACGTTCCAATCAACCAGTTTAACAATAGGGTTTGTTCACAGAACTTATTAAAAAAACAACAATTTTTTAGAAAAGAGCCTTTTTATAAATGCAGCATGCTGTATGCTATCCATACGGAAGGGATGGTACGTATGGAATTCTGGAGAATGACGGCCTGTGTAGTAAATAAAAAGGATGATATGGACCTGCTTTGGGTAATGACGACTCCAGTTTCCCCTAAAGACCACGAGCTACCTATTTGGAGTGGACTTTAGCAAATCTCGCATCCTGCGAAAAGCGAAATAAAGGAGACTTGAACAGCCGCCTAAAACTTCTTTTTATCTTTCTTATCCTTACCGTATACCAATAAGGTTTCCGGATTAGCCTGTAAGATAATTAAAGCTAATATCAGAATGCCCGATGCAATCCAGATCGCCTCTGTTCCAAAGCGGAGAGTGGACAATGTCCCTGCGAACGCTCCAGCTAAAAAGGAAACAATGATGATGATAAAATCCAGGCTCTTCAATGCTGCGTGGCGGTCCCGTCCTATAAGGGCAGTGTAGGCAGCCTGAGAGGCTGTACGGAGATTCCCGGTTACCATGGCAGAATTATACGGCCATTTTACGAGCGTACGAAAGGATGATATCTGCACCGAGGCAGCAAAGGCAATAGTAATGGTCACAGTAGAGTTAGGTACTTCAGGAGGCCAGGTTCCCACTATCATCAGGGCAATACTTTCAACAAGCAAAACGGTCCGTGCCGGATACGGAAACAGCTTTATGATCTTAGGATGTTTAAGAGCTTCAGCCGTTAAGACACCCAGGATAAATGCAATAATTGGAGGAATATGTTCAAGTCCCTCGCTCCACTGCCTCTGTGCAAGCTTAATCCCAAGCAAGACCAGGTTTCCCGTCTGGGAGGTGGCAAATACTCCGTCTCTACTTATAAAGGTGTAAGCATCAAGGAATCCCCCAACTGCTCCCAATAACATCCCAAGGCCCACAGATTCGGCTGTCAGCGGAGGCAGTTTCCGCCTTCTTTCGTATATATACTTCCTCATCGAAGCTATATTTAAAATCCTTCTATCCCTAATCCTAGTTCTCATGAATGGTCTCCTAAGACGGCAAATTTATCATTGCTCTCTTTTTACCCACAAATTAGGCAGCATAACGTTATTATCCATAAGGAAATTACATGTTAATCATATTAAAAGACCTTTCTGGAATACGAGCATTCGGACCGGGAAGTCATTTAGAAACTTTGATGGGTATATTTTATAAATAAGATTTTTTATTTTCGTGAAAAAACTTTGAAGAGGAATTATTTACAGCACCCCAAGCTGATGGCATGAGTTCTGTGTTTCATCTCTCCCGGTACATTGAGGCTGCATAAAAGGACTTGTCTGGTTTATTAAGGGTATTAATATAGCAGAGACCAAAGATAAACGTGTAAAGCCGGCATTTTATTTTGATCTGCCGCAAATCAGAAGGGAGCGTTTGAATATGGAAACCGGATTGGCATTTGCCGGCGGAGGGATTCCAGGATGTGCCGCTGTGGGGGTTTTGAAGGCATTAAAAGAGGCAGGTATTAAGGTTACTCATATTGCCGGAACAAGCTCCGGGGCGATGGCAGCCGCTCTTTATGCATACGGCTATGAACCCGGTGACCTTGAAAAACTTGTGCCGACACTCAGCCGCCGTTATTTAGATATAGATTATAAGGCGGTTTTATTAAGAGCATTATTCCTGCAGCCAAAACTCAAAGGCTGGTTAAAAGGCAATCGATTTAGACATTTAATTCAAACATTGACTCATGAGGATTCCTTGTCTGCCTTGCAAATCCCCTGCGGCATAGTGGCAACGGATTTAAATAAGGGAACACCAGTCGTTTTTACCCAAAGTCCCATCAGTGATTTTGCCTATGAAACAGAGGCATCCATTGCCGATGCGGTAAGGGCAAGCTTTGCGATACCATTTCTATTCAAACCTGCCCTCCATAAGGGCGCCGCTTTAATTGATGGGGGTGTTACCGTCAACTGTCCTGTCCGGATCTGCCGGGCTCTTGGTGCAAATAGGGTTATCGCAGTGGATCCGATCTCTCCCATTGCAGACATCCCTAGCAGCTCCTATGGGACATACAAGCTGATCCATAAAATCATTTATTTGAACCTAAAGCTTCAGATGGAGTCCGAACTGAAATTCGCCGATTATGTTATACAGCCGCAAACAGATTTTGTCGGAGGGTTCGAATTCAAAAAGGCAGTCCAATGTATAGAAGCGGGCTACCATTCCACCATGAAAAATATAGATGAGATAAAGGCCCGTCTATCCGTTTGTCCATAAATCCCCACATTAAATAACAGCTGTTTTACATTTCATTAAGGGAGGCTATCAATCCGCAAGAAAATCCTGCTAACCCATGTAATAGCCCCGACTAGGCCGCATTTCACTAGCAAAAACGAAACGCTCAGGTCTTTTAATGGAAATCTAGTAAGATTAAGCTTTGTCCTGAAATCAATTTTCCCGTGAAAAAGCAGCATTGAAAAATGACTATATGCTACAAACTCTATGAATTGTCGGCAAACATGCAGCCAGATAAATGATAAGCATAAACACTTAATTTCAAGCATAAGCAGGACTGGGATAAGCATATCCCCGATTTTATAAGCATAGGCCAGACACAGATAAGCATAAACCACTCAAACCTAAGCATATGTCTGGAAAACATAAGCATAAAACTTCCAAATGTAAGCATAAACCTCAAAAAAATAAGCGTAAATTTTCCAGACAGCCTTAAAAAATGTTTAAAATCCTTCAAAAGTAACTAATAGCACCCTTATTGGATGCGACCCTGCTTAATTAATGAGGAAATATGTACATGAGAAGGAAAAACCGCTAGTGAATACCAAAAAACTTGGATGAAAGGGTGAAAATGCGCTTCCCTGATTAAAGAGGAGTGTCGCTGGTCAGGGTGTTTTTAGATTTTGTAAACACAATAAAACTATAGCAAAAGGTAAATGATTTAACCATTTAGATCCCTTTAACTCCATAAAAAATGTGTACGAATAACGAACAACCCACCGTGCGATGTGCACAAATTGATTTTGCCAATACCTATTCCGTCTAAATAAAGACACTGTTAACTGGATGTCTGCATGGTCCCAAAAATACCTTTTATTTTCTCATACACAAACTGCACTCCATATAATAAATAGGCTTTATAGTGTAAGTAAATAAAAAATTGAAGTTGATTTAATCGATTTAGACTTATGATTTTCATTTTTTTAAGAACATCAATGATTAGAAAAGCAAAGAGACCATCTGATATAACATTAAGTAATACGAATTTTTTTAAAATTCCCATATGAATGCTTAAGGATCCACATGGATAGAGGCATATAAGGGCCAATGCTGAAAGGAAGTTCGTCCTTAAAAAAAGATTTTTGCTTGTCGTAAAACTTCCACCAGTTCCGTTTATTTCCATATAAATGATTTATGATTTCAAAGAAAACGATAAAAACGCCCGCTGCAGAATAGCGTTTAATATTCCGTTTACCTAAAAAAAACAACGATAACCAAGGAATCAATATTATGGTTAGATTAAATACTAAGTGCCTCTTTTTTATGATAGCAAACACACCCCGCACTACATGATCGATTTCAATTTAGTTTTTACGATTACTTGGTATTTATGTAAATGTCCTGGGGTCCATGAAGCTGTACAAACGATTGCAGGCACCCGTAAAGATCAAAAAAACAAACCTTGTTATAACACAAGATTTGTTTTCTACACTTATTTCTGTTGTCCATTCTCGAACTTACACTGCCGCTATGCTTATCCCCGCCTAACGCACACATAGGTCACGGCGTCTTCGAGAATCGTAAGTTCGACTGAGCACTGTCTGCGGCTAAAGCTCGCCGACCAACAAGTATTCATCAGGTGATTACTTTTCAAAAAGCTTAGTCCTACTTTAGTATTTGACGCCATGGAGGAGTTAAAGTAAGGCCGGTTTGAAAAGCACAGCCCGCCTCATTTCACTTCCCATCAACGATTTCCTTGAAGATTTGATAAGACCGCTTTTGTTTATCAGGATCAAAGATATAGGAAACAGCCATGATTTCATCAACATGGTACGTCTCTTGAAATTTTATTAACTGTGCTTTTACTGTTTCTTTGCTGCCCATTAACGTAACACTTGACATCGAAGAAGCCATTGCTTTCTCATGATCACTCCATATTTCATCCATATTATCCACTGGTGGCTGCAATGGTGATTGTGAACCTCGGACGACATTTAGGAAGAATTGCTGCATCGTTGTTGATTCTCTTAAGGCTTCTTCATCGGTTTCATCGGCAATTACATTTAAGCAAACCATCATATATGGAGAATCCAGATATTCAGAAGGCTGGAATCGATTGCGATAAATCGAGATGGCTTCCTCCATGTACCTAGGTGCAAAGTGTGAGGCAAATACATATGGCAGCCCTAATTTAGCCGCTAAATAGGCTGAATCTGTCGATGACCCTAAAATATATATCGGAATATTAGTACCGACTCCCGGAAACGCTTTGACATATCCTTGTTTTTCATCGGGTCCAAAGTATGTAAGCAAGGAATTGACGTCATCAGGGAACGTATACACAGAATCATTTTGTGAACGTCTTAGCGCGCTTGCCGTCATCATATCGGTTCCCGGTGCCCTGCCAAGTCCTAAGTCCAATCGGTTTGGATAAATGGTCGCCATTGTACCGAATTGTTCTGCCACTACTAATGGAGAATGATTAGGCAGCATTACCCCTCCAGAACCAACACGGATTTTTTCAGTATGCTCCAAAGTATGCTTGATTAAAATGGAAGTGGCCGAACTTACAAGTGTAGGAGAATTATGGTGTTCTGCAATCCAATACCTTTTATATCCCATTTCCTCTGCAGCTTGTGCTAAATCAACCATCGAATCTACCGCATCTTTAGCTTCCTGTCCTTTACGAATGGGAGCAAGATTTAATACCGAAACGGGTATATTTATATTTGTCATTTCAATTAGTCCCTTCTAAACCAAGATATCACTATAGTAACAATTAGCGATTTAGAAACAAAATAGAATGCTTAGAGTTACATTGGATCTCACTGTTGCCTTCTGATTTCTATTAAAGCCCATGTAATAGCTGAATATTTTTTGACCTAAAGTCGGTATCCCATAATAGCCGGAAACAGTTCTGATACACTTCCAACTAATACTTGAATACTCCCCCGCTTACTACTTCCCTAATCTATTCTGCCTTCAAAGGCTTCCACTGGAGCCAAATATTATACCGCAAAAACACATCCAACAGCGTCCCTAAGTCTTTTTAGTTTACAAACATACAAAACAATAGTATTTTTGTTCATTGTATTCAGGTATAAATAAGCTTCAGCAAAATTAAAATAATCATCATTAAATAGAAGGAGTTATACAACTATGACTACTCCAAAATCGAACGACTTTAGCGAAATTGTTAGAGGACGCCGTTCCATAAAGAAATATGATCCTACTGTTAAAATAAGCAAAGAGGAAATGGAAGACATTCTTACGCTTGCCACTACAGCTCCCTCTTCCGTTAATATGCAGCCGTGGAGGTTCCTTGTAATCGACAGCCCGGAAGGAAAGGCAATGCTGGCACCGCTTGCCCGCTTTAATCAAACCCAGGTAGAAACTTCAGCAGCAATGATCGCAGTCTTCGGAGATATCAATAACTTTGAAAAGTTTGAAGACATTTATGGCAAAGCTGTCGAAGAAGGGCATATGCCGCTTGAGGTTAAGGAAGGGATCTACAAATCGTTCTCAGGCTATTTTGAAACGATTTCCCGTGAAGAAATGGAAGATGTTGTGCTGGTAGACGGCGGCCTTGTATCCATGCAGCTCATGCTTGCGGCCCGTGCATATGGGTACGATACAAACCCTATCGGAGGATATGAAAAGGATAAAATAGCAGAAGCATTCGGTTTAGATAAAGAACGCTATGTTCCAGTTATGCTTATTTCCATCGGAAAAGCTGCAGACACAGGTTACAAATCTGTTCGACTTCCAATCGATCAAGTGGCACAATGGAAGTAAGCTTTAATAAACTCTTAATGAGAGGATGAATCTTTTATGATTATTATCCACGCTTCATTCCACGTAAATCCAGCCAAGCAAGATGAATTTTTGACAGAGGTGCAGCCGCTTATTGCTGCTTCACGTAAAGAAAGCGGGAATGTCTCTTACATTCTGTACAAAGATACAGAAAATGATCATATCTACACGATGGTTGAAGTCTGGAAGGATGCACAGGCAATCGCAATCCACAACCAGAGCAGCCATTTTACCGAATTTGTCGGCAAAGCCAATGAGTTCCTGACTGCACCGCTAGATGTTAAATCTTTTGATGGACAACCTGTTACATTATAAGTTGAAGGAAGCTGCATTGGCAAAGCTCTTCATATAATAAAAAGAGATGAAATCGTATAGCGATCTCATCTCTTTTTATTACAAGGCTCTTTTCTAAGAGATTGTTGTTTTTTAATGAGTTTTGTGACATCACCTTATTGTTAATTCAGGTTGGTTGGAGCGTAAGGTGCGAGACTCCTGCGGGAATAGCGGGTATTGTCCAGCTCCAAGGCTTTAGACCCTCGAGTCATAAGCCAATCAGTCCATGAGAAGAAAACCACTTCTCACGGCCAGCTCGTCTTATGCTTTTCAGGTCTCTGCCTTCCCTGAGAGTTTTTTGTGATAAAAGATAGCTAATCATGAGCTTCCTTAAGCAATGTTATTGGGGAAGGCATCTCTTTCCGCTTTTCGGTTTGCCCAGCTCCGGACTGACACCGCGGGTCTAGCCAATCGCCATTAAAAGGCAAAATCGGCCTTTCACTGCCGCTCGTCTTATGCCGGGCTAACGCACGAGGCACAGGATGTGCGAGCCAGGCGGGGCCACAGGACCACAGGACGTGGCGTTACGAGCGTGGTAAGGGCGACTAAGCTTCTGTCTTCGCTATCGCTTGCCAATCAGCAAGTCTTCTTTATCAGGTGTCTGCTTTTCTTTTAGTGTTTTGCCTAGACTTAAAAAAGATCATCATTCAGCTTTTGGATGGATCCTTTCTTGAAAAGCACCGTCCTCCGCTTTTCGATCAGGGGAGACTCCGCAGGCTAAGACGAGGAGGCTTACCGCCCGTCCCGCGGAAAGCGAGCATTCTGGAGAGGAAATCAACCTCTAGTTCAATAGCAACAAAATTTACAAAAACAGCCTTCAACAAAGGTTGGGGGCAAGTTCTAATCAGGAACATTTTATTTCTCTTTTATCTGTTCCCGGATCCTTTGAAGCTCCTCCAGGGACAGCTCACCCAGAGATTCCCTGATTTCTTCCTCGATCAGTTTCCTGTTGCTTTCCCGATATCGATCCCACCATTCTCGAAGTCCTTCCGTTTTATCCAAAATGTATTCGATATCGATCTCTTCCACTTCATCGTCTGACAGATAATCGAGTACTGCTGCCAACATTCGACTAAGATTGCCAATTTCATCTTTGTCTCCTTCTATATTTGGCAAAGTAACAACTTTTTCGTGATCTGAGTCTTCATTAGTTTGTGCAGGCTTCCGAGGCATCGGTTCGCTCCTTATTCTCTTAGTAATAGGATGTTAGTATTACCAATAAAAAGAAAACGATTAATTATGCGAAGGTGTCCGGACTTATAGCTGCAGCTCAAATTAGATCATTTTTTCCAACCATAACTTACTTTTATTGAAACAGAATATATTTGAAAAGTATTCTTGAAGTAATCTTAACCTAAAAACCAAAATTTGGTAAATCGTAGGATTTTTAAATATTAAATTATCTGAATGATAAAAAATGAAACTAATAGTATATTGAAGCGTATAGCATCTTAACCGGAGAAAGGGAGCGGTATATTTGATCAGAAAAGTCGGTAAATATGCATTTTTAGCAGTGGCCGTGCCATTTGTCTTTTTGTTTTCAATCTTTTTTGACAGTGGAAACACAGCATTATTTATTAACGATATTCTTAAAGATAAAGAATAAGGTTTTTGGGGATTGATTCTTTGCATCGGGCCTCTAGGAACGAGAATTCCAATATGTTAGGGAGATTGTTCATAATTTATAGGAAAAGAGACTGTTCTTTTATTATTATTTCATTTGTTGAATGGTGTATTCCACTGCCTGTCATTGATTTCGGGCGGCTGTAAAACACCAGGAGTATTTTTGGGCGCCCTTTCATCTGAAAAAAGCAATTTTTGGGGCTGAACCGTAACTTTTGGTTATCCTTTTTTTAAAACCTAGGCTTCCAGCTCATGGAAACAGGCAAATTGGCAGAGGTTTTTACTAAATGTAAAGGAAAGTGGTATCATGCAGCATGGTTTATGCTTACCTTTATGAGGGATATGCTTATGTTCAAAGGATTTACGCTTATGTTTTTTGATTTTATGCTTATCTTTTCAACATTTATGCTTATCTCTCTTCATTCAATGCGTATGTAAGTGGCTTTATGCTTATGCCGCTGGCTTTATGCTTAACCAGATGCCCATATGCGTATCTTCCTGAGCAACCTCAAGAACTTCTTTCCTGGAAGTTTCATGTATAGTTTCCCCTAATTTTCATAAAACCAACTGGTATTCCCAAACTTCCATTCTCAGTTCGTTTTGAAGCAATAAGTGATTCCTGATTCAATGACGAAAGCTCCCGCGACTACCATACAAAGATCCTAGATGTTTTATCTTTCCCCTTCATACCTTCCAGAGTGTTGATAATAAACACTCTGTCTGTCAGTTTCAATGAACAAGGATTTAGGATAAGGCAAAGCAAGTTCAGGCATATTTTCGGGCTTGAAATAGCATAATTCTGCCGTCTCGTTATCTAATGGCAAAAGCTCTCCATGGTTAATTTCACATTCGAATAAAAAGATATTATATTCCACCTGGTGTCCATTAGGATATTGATATCGGTATTCTTTACCTCCAAACACACCAGCTAATCGCTTCGGGGTAATCGTCAGACCAGTCTCCTCTTGTACTTCCCGTGCCGCTGCATCAGCAGGCGTTTCTCCTGGCTCAATTGCTCCTGCCGGCAAGCTCCATGGTTCTCCATTGCCCTTATTCTGTAATAAAATCTCTCCTCCTTCATTTCGGACAATGCATGCAACACTTGGCATAAAAATCAGTTCATTCCCTACCTTTTCACGTAAGTTTTTGTAATAAGCTGACATCCCCATGGTCATTTAACCTCCTATAGACTTATTTTGAAATCCAAATTCGATTTTTGTTTACCATCTATGATTTCTACTGTTATCTCATTAACAATAGTCGTAAAAGATCGTTTGAACCTGTCTGTTTCGATAAGCGCAAACTTAAAATCTTCCTGATTCTCTAACCTCCCGACGGTCATATGCGGAATAAATGTTACATGCTTATATAGGTGCTCTTTAAGCAATCCGCCATATAATCTATCATGAAGTCTAATAATTTCATCGTTTCCTTTTTTTACATTCAAAAATAAATAGCTATTCCCGGATCCCGTTATACCACACATGGTCAGCTGAAATGGCTCAACCCCTCGAAGGGAAACCCTGATATGCTGTTTTAAGCTTTTACTGCTGATCGAGCTGGTAAAGGGAAATACGAGTGTTATATGCGGGGCAATCAAATTGTGTAGTGGATCGTACTTTTCTCTGATATTGTCAATGTATGTGATCTCCTCGAAATGAGGAAATATAAAAATAGATCTAGTTATCCCGCCTTCTTCTCCCCTAAACGTATCAACATCCATTTTTAAGTCCATCTTTTTTCTCCTCGAATAACGTTCTCCACATTTTATCACACCATTTCCAATATTTTAAATTAAGAGAAACAGCTTCATACGATTTTTTATCTGAGGATCTTCTTTAATCAAAAGTTGGGATATTTAAATCCCCCGACTTTTCTTATGCAAAAATTCTGTTCAAGAGTTCCTGTTCTCTTAAAAAAACCCTAACAAACTATTATAGTGGTATGGTTTTCCATGGTATGATAAATGTAAAATGGACTGGGGAGGACAAGCAGATAATGAATAATCGAATGAAAATATTCAAGGGATCTAAACATTTCCGGCTGAAACAAGTTGCTGAGGGTGTATTCGCCGCAATCTCGGTACCTGGAACTGGCTCTGTTGGGAATGCAGCAATCATTGACTTAGGGGATTCAACACTTGTAGTGGATACCTTCACCACAATAGAAGCTGCAGAGGATTTGCGTGAAGCTGCAACGTTCCTCACGGAAAGCCCCGTTTCCTATGTAATCAACACACATTGGCACAGTGACCATACGAGCGGGAACCAAGTGTTTACACCTGATGCGCAAATCATCTCCACTTTTGCTACACGCGAAATTATGAATACTTTTGGAAAAAGCAGATTGGCCCAGCAGTTGTCAAACCCAGAACCAATTTATCAGGCTATCGCCGAAGTCGAAAAAAACCTACAACAAGAAACGGACAAAAAGCTAAAAAGAGAATTACAATGGGAAAATGCCAGTGACAGGTTGTATATGGACTCCCTGCCGAATATGGCATATACATTACCTACAATAACCTTTGACGAGCAGATGAGCATTCATGGCCGCGTCCGCACAGTACACCTGCTAACATATGGGGGCGGTCACACACAAAGTGATGCATTCGTCTACCTGCCTGAAGAAAAAATTGCCATAATGGGAGATCTGGTACTCTCGAAGCATCATCCTGTCATGATACACGCCAACCCTTATGAGTGGCTTACTATATTGGATAGGGTTGAGCTTCTCGAGGTAGAAATGATTGTACCTGGACATGGAAAGGTCTGCTCCATGAAAGAACTTCGTGAGGTAAAAGAGTATATAAATGATATAGTAAAGTTGGTAGAGGATGCTGTTCAAAGCGAGAAAAGCATTGACGATATTTCGGTCCCGAAAGCTTATGAAGACTGGTACTTTTCTACATACTTTAAGTCAAACCTGAAAAAAATACATGATCTGATCAAAGAACAATCCCTGCTTAGAACTGCAGAAAAAGCACCTGTTAGCTAATAAACTAACTAAACCCCAGGTACTAAGGTACCTGGGGTTTAGTAATGTTTTATAAAAAGTAACTGTTTGCTTGAATAACAAACTGGGATTGCCGGTAGTTATACGAGACTTTTGAAAAGTCAAAGGACTGGCTATTCGTTAAAGATGCTTTCCACATAAAGGTTTGGGGACCATTCTGTTAGACCTAAATACTCCGCTTTTCACCAATATCAGAGAAGGTCTGGGGTTGTTTTTCTCCATTGTATCTAACAGTAAATTTACATTTTATATTAAATGACAAAGAGATTGGCTGAAAAGGTACAGATCAAGCATTAGCTGGAAATAGACAACTCTCTTATTTTACCAATCCAGCCTTTAAAACTTTCAAATTCACTGGAATCAAATCCAAAATGCTCCTTAATAAAGCGGATAGATTCTTGCTCTTCATCGTGAAAAACTCCATCAGAAAAGATAAGTTGAAAAATTTCAGTTAAGACGATATTCTTTGAGCGTTCACTTTTGAATTGCTCTAGAATATTTTCAATTCCAAGACCCCTTAATCTATAACTTTCAAGACCCATTTCCGTTATATACTTAGTTAGTATGGGACTTTCGTAAATAGATAAATCTCCATCGATCTTAGCAATCAATGCTGCTAACTCAATAAATGCGATTCTTTCCTCTGAATCCAGCTCTGCCAGGAACAATAACCTTCAACTCCTAATTCTTAGTTATTATATGTATACGAACTGTGTCCATTTAAGTTTCATGTTATTACTGTCTTCTGTCAACTGCAAATCGGGTGCCTGCCTTTCACAATGATTGTCTTTTTTTTCCTTATTGAACAAAATGACCGATACTTACATGTAAAAACTAGACCTCTACTCTTTATAAAATCACGCATAACTACTTCATTCCATACTCCTTTTCTAAGGTGGTTCGATTAGATGGAAATTTTGAAGTAGAAATGATAATACTCAGAAGCACAAGAGAAGCACCTATATATCCTGATATTGACATGAATTCATGTGCAAATAAATATCCGAACAACGCAGCAAAGACAGGTTCTAAAGAAAAAATTAATCCCGTTCGGGCAGGAGATGTATATTTTTGTGCTATAACTTGAAGGATAAACCCCACTGCACTGCAAAAAATGCTGAGAACAAGGATAGAAACCCAGCTAGTCGTTGAATTTGGTATAACAGGTGTCTCAAAAATGAATGCAAAAATGAAGCCAAACAAACCTGCAAAACCCAACTGTAAAATACCAAGTGTTAATGTATCGGCTTTTTGTGCCAGTTGTCCCACCACGATGATGTGTATGGCATAAAAGAATGCACCTATTATACATAGGAGATCACCTGGTGTAATGGCAACAGGGAAATGTAGAGTAAGAAGAGCTATACCTGTAATTGCAAGAATAATACTGATGGTTAGTTTCATTTCTATTTTCTTCTTTAAGATCAATGTGTTAATCAGGGGAACGAATACAACCGTTAAACTGACCAGAAACCCTGCATTTGAAGTAGTCGTTGTGTTTAACCCAAAGGTTATGGTTACAAATACAAGGAATAAAATAAAGCCAAGCAACATGGAGTATTTCATAACATAGAGATTAATATGTCGCAAGCGGCGGGAAAAGATCACTGCCGCCAGAATAAAGGCTATACCAAATCTGAGCGCAATTAGGTTAAACTCCCCTAAAGAATCTAGCCCCATCTTCATAAAGAGATATGAGGAACCCCAAAATATTGTAACAACTAAAAGAAGCAGTTCCGCTCTTATCGGTTTCACCTGCTAGTTCCCTCCATTCCCATATTTACTTGAAAGTCATCCTGTTACAAAGTTAATATTTACAGCTCTGGGTCTGGGTAGTACATTAGCAAAAAAAGCTTACTAATTTATGCACAAAGGCCTATTTGCCAAAAAAAAAAGCTATCTACAATACCCAAATTACTTTCTAGACATTAATACTATGGCTGTGGCCAGATCCTTGAAAGCAAAAATTTATTAAGGTGATTTTTTGGGTCACCCCGACGAATTTATTCGCTAAACCGTGTAGTTTTATTGAGAATTTGGTTAAAATGGATTCTGTTTCCCCAAAAGACAGGTAGATAGAAAATATAGAGCTGCTATACTCTAAAAGGTACAGAAAATCAACGGTGTGGAAAATTTTATGCTTGTGTTTTCCCTTTCTATGCTTATCTTTTAGCGTTTTATGCTTATCTTTTTGAGTTTTATGCTTATGTTCAGCTGTTTTATGCTTATCTCAAAATTTCTATGCTTATTTTTGTGGTTATATGCTTATCTATTTGGTCATATGCTTATAGTTAGACCTATATGCTGATTTCAGCAGTTGGAAAAACTCAGGCGGTCTTTGAAGCAGCTAAAAGTATATTTTTCAACTTATCTCAAGGTGTTACCCAGTACGGGACCATACTGATAATTTGTAAAATTCCTTACAACTATCAAGAAATAAATCTGAAATAATCTCAATCAACCAGATTTCATTTATGATGTTCGATTCAATTCATCCTGATAGTCACCTGCTGACGAAGGAAAAGTACATAGGGTAATCATACAACAGAGGTGATTTAGATGAAGCAAGTTTCTGCAGCATTGTTTTTAACAGATGGCGAAAAATTTCTGGGGTGTCATGCCACAGGAAGAAAATACTATGACCTGCCAAAGGGTCTCATTAATGAAGGAGAAGATGCAGCTGCTGCCTGCATTCGTGAAGTACAGGAGGAAACAGGTTTGGTTATACCAGTTGAGGACCTTGTTGATCTTGGTATCTTTTCCTATACCAGTCAAAAGAGCCTCCATATTTTTCTGTGCAAAAGGAATCACCTTCCTGCCACCTCCACTTTGGAGTGCACTTCTACCTTTGTGCATTACTATACAAAAAAGTCTGTTCCGGAAGTGGATGGATATGTGTATATTTCCTATTCTGAAAAAGAAAAGTATGTAACGAAAAACATGAATAAAACTCTAGATGAAGTTCTAAAAAGGATACCTTCATATTAGATTATTGTAATTTGCAACAATGGTACCATACTCGCTAGCAGGCACGACGGAGCATATGGATAAAATAAAAGGGTCTGTTCAAAAAGCCAGCTTTCCTGACTGTCTGAACAGACCTCTGTGATAGTTTGTTCCTAATTAATAAGGGTCGGCTCCGTGGCTTTTCTTCACGGCATCCTCCGCTGCTTCGTTCGCGGCTAATGAACCTTGACCAAATTTTGTTTTCCCGGTTTCACGGCCTGGAACTTTGTCTTCTGTCTTCATTTCTTCTATTTCTTTCATTTTAATTTCTATACCTTCTTGGACACGGCGCCCGTAGTCCTCATCGGCTTGTGTGAAATGTTCAATCATGGCATCTTGGATTCGTTTATCGCAAACTGCCAGTGCCGAGGATAGGTTCTTAATTAATTCATCGCGCTCCCAATCCTCCAGGCTGCGGTACGTATCTCCTGCTTGTCCGTAGTTGTTTGGGCGATCGATCGGTTCGGTCATCGCCGAAGCATTATACGTTGGTCGGTGCTGTGGACGACCTTCTAAACTTGCCTCCTGGTAACCGCCCTTCATGGAAGGCTCATAGTTAATATGTGGATTTTCCCCAGACTCTTTCGGGTCACGAATATCCATTTGTCCGCGATGCTGATTCGTTCTAACTGGTACTTTCGGAGCGTTAACAGGGAGTTTCAGATAGTTTGCACCTACACGATAACGTTGTGTATCGGAGTAGGAGAAGGTACGCCCTTGCAGCATCTTATCATCAGAGAAATCCATTCCATCGACAAGAACCCCGGTACCGAAGGCGGCTTGCTCGATCTCCGCATGGAAATCCACTGGATTCCGATCAAGAACCATACGGCCTACTGGCAGCCAAGGGAACTGATCCTCCGGCCAAAGTTTCGTATCATCTAGAGGGTCAAAGTCGAGTTCCGGATGGTAACCATCTTCCATAATCTGCACGAACAGCTCCCATTCCGGATATTCCCCGCGCTCAATGGCTTCATACAAATCTTGTGTTGCATGCCCGACATTTTTCGCTTGGATAGAGTCTGCCTCTTCTTGAGTTAAATTACGGATCCCCTGCTTCGGCTCCCAGTGATACTTCACCAGCACGGCTTCACCTTTTTCATTAACCCATTTATAAGTGTTTACACCTGAACCTTGCATATGGCGGTATGTAGCTGGGATACCATATGGAGAGAATAGAAACGTAATCATATGTGTAGCCTCAGGAGTACGGGAAACGAAGTCAAACATCCGCTCAGGATTGGGTACGTTCGAAGCTGGATCTGCTTTAAAAGCGTGGATCATATCAGGGAACTTCATTGCATCCCGGATAAAGAAAATTTTCAGATTGTTCCCAACTAGATCCCAGTTCCCATCCTCTGTGTACATTTTCACCGCAAATCCACGCGGGTCTCGGGCAGTTTCCGGCGAATCTTTTGATCCAGCCACGGTGGAGAAACGGACCATCAGGGGTGTTCTTTTCCCAGCACCCGAAAATACTTTTGCGCGTGTATACTTTTCGACCGGTTCATCTCCAGCTTTTCCATATGTTTCAAAATATCCAAATGCCCCAGTTCCTCTTGCGTGTACCACACGCTCCGGTACCTCTTCCCGATCAAAATGGGAAATCTTTTCAATAAAATGATAATTTTCAAGTGTGGCCGGACCCCTATTGCCAATAGTACGGATGTTTTGATTATCCGTAACAGGGTGGCCCTGCCGCGTTGTCAACGTATCTCGTTTTTCATCTTGTCCAGCATTGAAATCTTTTTTTTCTTCCAAATTTTACACCTCCACAGAAATAACTACCCAGTTCTTCCATTTTTAAAACCTTGGTAAGGAAAATTAATGGTCCTGTTTATTTGGATGCTCGATGATTTGCGCCTCATCAATAATTTCTACCACTTCCATTTTCCCGTTTATCAAAATCTCTGGAAGGCCGTTTTTCACATTACCCTTCCAATATTCTCTAGCTTGTTCAATCTTCCGGTAGAAAGGCGCACCATCTTCCTTTGGTAAAAGGCTTCCATCACCCTCAAAAGTATTCCCTTTAATTCTGAGTTTAACAATCTGTAAAACTTTTCGATTATATGATTCAAAAACCTCTTTCCATCTCATGGCGTCATCATAGCTTTTTGCAGCGTATAAACATGACAACCTTGAAGGGTATTCAGGATATTCCTGTAATCTAACCATTTCTACTATCACTTCTCTAATAGCTCTTATGGTTTGGTCTACATACTTAACAGCTACACTTGCATTTTCTTTGTTCAAGTTCAAGCCTTCATTTGTATAATGACGTTGTAAAATTTGCAGGAAGTCTTCCCCGCTGGAATTCACATGTTCCCTTTCAAAAAAGAAGCGATATAAGGTATTGTTTTGATCTTTGTCCATATTAATTATCTGGCCAAGAAACATTTTTTCCCGAGTGACAATGTGATAAGCAAACAATTCGTTCTCTTTCATAGTCTGTCTCCTGTTAGTCATGATCCATCTATTTCCACTATTTAAAGCACCCTTAAATAATCGTCTTCCTCGCCGGAAATATGTTGACTGCTGAAGTCTATACGATATAAAAAACAGTGGATGAATTTGGTCCATTCCCTTTTTATTTAGGTTTTTCGCCTACACCTAGGCCGGAAGACAGCCAGCGTCCGCCGTCTTGTAAAATGATATCTTTTTCTCCTTCATAGTATTTAAAATATTTGGTAGAATATCAGCACCCTTTTCGCATGCTTATCTTACTAATCTGCAAGTTTAACAACACCCAAAAAACTTATCATAAGTTATACCAAGTATTAACATTTTTGTTTATAATTAAGGATAAAACAAAAAGGTGTGACGAATTTGATTAATATCACAGCTGACAGTGTAAAAGGATATAAAGATGAAATGGTGCCCTACTCTTTATTGAGCAAGAAAGATAAGGCTGATACATTAGTCGTAATGTTCCCAGGGGGAGGATATACAGTCAATTTTCCACTCTTATATTATCCTACTCTTGCATTTTTAGAGAGATCATTTGATGTTTTACAAGTAAATTACCGTACCGATTTTTACTCTACACTGAGTGACGAAGAATTTGATCGAGCACTGATTCACGATGTAAGAAAGGTCCTGGAACATTTCCTTCAAAAAAAAAATACATATAAGGATTTCTATTTTATAGGGAATTCTTTAGGTACAATTGCTATGAGTGCCGTATTAAGTAACGAACCATTTATACATGCTAAAGCTGTATGGCTTACTCCTCTATTAACACAGGACTATGTATTTAATGCTATGCTGAAAAGTATAAGTCCCGGACTGTGCTTCATTGGAGATAATGATCCCTTTTTTAACCAAGAACGATTTAATCAATTACGAGAGAACGAACGGATAGACTTAAAATTTTTTGAGGGTGCGACACATCGCCTTGAAGTGGATAATACCATTGAAACCATAGAAATTCTTAAACAAGTTATTCAGGAAATAGAACAATTCTAAAAGAGCAGCGGTGCTCCATCTTTAAAGAGGGTTCACCTTTTTTCATTCATGATCAATAACCGGCCGGTTTAGTAAAGCACAAAAAGTATATGCAGGAACTATATGGCCGACACCTCTTCTAAATGTTAGAACCTATAACATAGAAACAGTTTGACCCGTTTGTAAAAGCCAAATAGAAGATCAAGCCGGTCCCCAATGTCAGTGAACTAAGTACCAGACAAAAAGTTTATTTATTAAACAAGTGATCATTTCTTACGATTTTTTACTATTAAAAAGATAGAGCATATGACACTTCCGATTATACTTACAATGATGTTGAATTTTAGAACCAGCAAAGCGATTGCATAAGATTCGTAATCCGAACTTCGAAAAGCTTCATAAGAATCCAAAACCACCCCCAATACGCTGCCAATAAGAACAAGAAAAAAATTAGAAATAAAATAAGAATTTGTTTTTCTTAGCGCAATTCGATAATTTATTCCAAGTAATATAAATGGCGTAAGGAGTGTAAATGCGAATTGGGTAAAGGAAGCAAAATCATTAGAGCTCTTATATTGCAAGGAAAAAAGTAAAGAATGAATGACCCCCACAGGAAGTAAATTCATCCATATAAGTTTAATCATTCCGTCTCCTCTTTGGTATTTCGAGTTAGATTTCGTCGGTTTCTACACTCTACTTATTTTTTTCTATTAAGGTTCAATAAGATCCGTATCCGGCGGGACATACCCGAGCTGTCTGCCTATTTTTACAATTTGTCCTTTATGGTGAAATTCGTGGGTGACGGTGTGCGTTATAAGCCATAATGCGGTTGGTTCCATGGTATGGCCGCTCTTCAGTGTCAGTTGTATGTTTTGGTCCCACCTGCCTTTAAACTCATTTAGAAATGCATGTACCAGGTCATCCGTTTTACTAAAGACCCCGCGCATTGCCTGTATGTCGTTAACGATTTCAGTTGTTACTTCAGGAAGTGTTTTTCCAAGGGCACGCTCCCCTAGCCATATCTGATAACAATTTGCTACATGTACCTGTAGACTGAGAATAGAATCTCCACCAAAAGAGTCAAGCTCTTTAACATATTCTGCAGGTGACAAACTTTCGCAATAACCCAGTATTGATTCCCTTGTGCGTTGGATCCAATCATATTGACTCACCAATACATCCATCTGCTCTCTCTCCTTATTAGTCCAATTTTTACATTTACTTCGTCTACCACACAAGCCCTAAGGAATATATATCTTTACTTTCATGCTGCTTGAAGATAACAAAATACTTTTGGCTTTATTACTAATCCATTCAAGTAACCAAACGTTCAAACAACTCCCCTGTTATTAAGAGCTAACAAAAAGCTGCAATACAGCCATTCATTCTTCAGTTAACTCACACATCAGGTTGATCAGTAGATTATCAGGAGATTATTTAACTTCTTCAACCACGGATTCACCTTCACTTTGGTCAATATCCGCCCATTTCCACCTTTCATATAATCTTATTCTTCCATCTGGCAGTATTTTTGGGATAGAATAACATTCACCGCCTCTTATTTCGTTTCGTGCGTTAACATGGTTATATCTAAAATGTAAATTCCCATTATCCTCTACTATGCCAATCAGTGTTCCTCTTAAGACTTCACCACCACTATATGTCGCTGTTAAGATATTTCCTTCCTGACTATAATCAAAAAACGTTTTCGAAGACACCTCTCCGTTTGATGTATTTTCAACTGAAACGAATTTCCGTCCATTATAGTTCACTGCCATTTTATCCTCCTAAATGTCGTTAGTCTTATTCTAATTCCTTCCTCTTTCAGCTATAACAATTCTAGACACGTGGATTTATTCCCTCCTTTTAGTTATTAAAAATAGGCAGCTTATCCTGAAAGTTGAAAAAAAGAACTACTATTAAATAAGGTAATAAATGATATTGATACCATTAGCTTATACAATTGCAGTTTCTACCTAAAAAAGTAGGAATGGAATTGGAGAAAAGTCCTTCATTCGGGTGATGAAGGACGAAATGAGGAATTTGAGCAGGAGAAAAGTCCTTCATACAGGTGATGAAGGACGAAATGAGGAATTTGAGCAGGAGAAAAGTCCTTCATACAGGTGATGAAGGACGAAATGAGAAATTTGAGCTGGAGAAAGGTCCTTCATACAGGTGATGAAGGACGAAATGAGAAATTTGAGCTGGAGAAAGGTCCTTCATTCGGGTGATGAAGGACGAAATGTGGAATTTGAGCTGGAGAAAAGGGGAATATAAAATATTTTGTGTAAATGAATAATTCATCTTGTAAACACTCATAATGTTTAGTGGCTCTTACCTATCAGGGGGATAGGGCAATGCTGGAGAGCACCCCGAGCACCTGACAGGGTTCTGAACAAAAGAAGAGAGGAGTTCTCTTCTCTTTTTTTTGACTTCTTTTGGGAGAACCAAAGCGTAAAACTCTTGGGACGTAGTCCCAACACACGTCACCCAGTTAAATTGACGGTGCTTAATTCCCAAGGCGACCCTCAAAAATAATATCAAACTGTGCCTTACATTCTAGCCAATCTGGTATAGGTTTAGTCCATTTATCTGTTACTCCAATAGTGGCTAGATAGACAATCTTTCTCAAGGCATTATCCGTTGGATAAGCATTCTTGGTTTTTGTAACCTTTCTAAGCTATCTATGAAAACCCTCGACTGTATTTGTTGTATAAATCATCTTTCTAATGATCGGTGGGTAGTGGAAGAAAGCTGTGAGTTCAAGCCAATTTTCTTCCCATGATTTAATAACGGTAGGATATTTTTTCTCCCATAGTTCTTTCAACTTTGCGAAGTTTGACTCAGCCTGTTCCAGTGTGGCAGCTTTATATACTTTCTTCAAATCCCCCATAAACCCAGGACGATCCTTAGTAGCTACATATTTCATATTCGCTCGTAATTGATGGATCACACATAATTGAATGTGGGTTTGAGGAAAAGTAGCACTTATGGCATCAGAAAAGCCAGAAAGCCCGTCTTTACAAGCAATGAGGATGTCTTCGACCCCTCTGCTTTTCAAGTCCGAACAGACACTCAGCCAAAAGCTTGCGCTCTCATTCTCGCCAATCCAAATGCCTAAAATATCCTTTACACCATCCGTATTTATTCCCAAAACAGTATAAGCAGCCTTGCTAATAATCCGATTCTCATGGCGCACTTTAAAATGAATGGCATCTAAATAAACGATTGGATAGACAGCGTCCAACGGACGGGCTTGCCAGTCATACACAAGAGGTAAAATCTTATCCGTTACCTTACTTACCATGGTTGGGGATACATGAATACCATAAATATCCTGCATATGATCTTCAATATCCCGCGTAGACATTCCTTTTGAATAGAGAGCCAGAATTTGATCTTCCAAGCCATTAATGGACGTTTCATACTTCTTGATAATCTGGGGTTCATAATCGCCTTTTCGATCCCTGGGAATATCCAAGGTGGTGTTTCCAAACTTGGTTTTAATAGTCTTTTTCATATAACCGTTTCGGCTATTGCCTGTGTTATTGCCAGAAATATGATTCTTGGCATAGCCAAGGTGGTCCTCAATCTCTGCTTCAAACACTAGTTGAAGAGTTTCCCGGAACAAATCCTTCAACATAAACTGCATATCTTCTACTGTCTTACATTCTCTCGCTAAGTCCTTAATTGTCATATCCTTATGCATAAATGATCATCTCCTCATTGGGAATTATAACCATTTACACAAAATAAAATACGTTCTCGAGAAAAGTCCTTCATTCGGGTAATGAAGGATAGAAAATTATCCAAAAAATAAGCCAGGTTTCGCGGTCCGGTCTAAACCACTATTTACTCATCACCCTAATTAATGTTTTATCACGCATAATCAATCCATCACTTAAATCCGTTTTTTATTCTTGTAGTGCCACCAATTTCTATGAAATTATTTGAATAAGCTGCCCAAAAGTAGAAAAAGATGAGCGCCGAAGCCGCTGTTCATTCCTTTCAGTTTCCAACCGTTTACTCGCCCACGAAAGGTAAGCAGGCTTCCCCCCAGCGTGGCAGGGTGCCTGCGCGGAGTTTATCGTGGCGGTTACATCACCGATAGCTTGGGCATACGCTGCACGGTACACGGCGATTGTATTCTGCAGACCGCCCAAATTCTTCTTCATTTATGACAACCATCCCAGCCAATAGGTCATCCGGTTTCTTCCCCGTCGACGCATCCAGCCACCGCTCTGCGTCTCGAAGCCGGCCCTGAACGGCCTCTAACTCACCACCGGCCAGTACTAGGTTTCTTCAACAAAGTAGATGACCATTCAAATTCAAAACGGCTGCCTTTGTTGTTGTTAAAGAAGTAATTAAAGATGAATCAATGACTCATAGTTAAAGCCGATTAATTTAAAACCAATCGGCTAACAAGAAATATATGTTTTCGAAAAACAATTTTATCTGTTACTCTTAACCTTCTGACTTCCTTGCCTCAGAGCGTGGGATTTTTTCATTGATCCTTATACAGTGGACTATTCTTTAATCCTTAATCCTAATAATTTCGAAAATCCGATTGCTTGAATTGGAGAAACTTCACATCCAGCCAAACTCTCGACAGCCACATTGATTTGCTCAAATGAACAAGTACTTATATCAATCCCTTTTAATATCGTATGTGTAAAATCAACATCATTAATATCGCATAGATTGAGACCAATTTTATTAAACTTGGAGTTAAAAAAATTAGCACTTTCCAAAGATACCTTTTCAAAATTCACCTGTTTTAAACGGGCATCTGCAAAATTACTTAAATTTAAATCGCAGTCTTCAAAAAGAACGTTTCCCAGGCTTGCTTCTGACAGATCTAAGCCCAAGAGTTTGCAGCCTTTGAACTCGACTCTATGTATATTTCCTCCACACAAACGCACATTGGATAAATTGCAATTCTCGAACACAACATCAGTCATATCTATGTTCATAAAGCTGCTATTAATAAAGGTGACATTTTTAAAAATAACTTTTGATAAGATAAGCCTCTCTATGAACTCATTGTCCACTTGGGAGTTTTTGACTGAACAGTTTACTAATTCAGGCTCTTCTTCATAAAAAACATCATGGAAGTCTACGCCTTTGAACTCGGCTGGCATTTTTGGCTTTTCTATCTTTATCATTTTTGACATCATACACCTCTACAGTTTCTGTAACTCCTTGCTAAACAAAATTTACAACAAAATAAAAAGGTTTATAAGTCTTTATTTTTTAATAGTATTGTGTGCAATCCAAGTCTTATTGTACGCATGATTGGAGAATAAATTGAATTCATACGATTTCAGGGACTGTTCTCTAACTCAGCTTATTTTGCCATTATCTCTTCTTGCACCATTTCCATTACTCAACGAGATATTGATTTAATTTATACCTTATAATAGATTAGGGTTACAATAGTATAAGAGGTGAATTAATATGGGAAACGTACAAAATACTTTCGGTTTAAGCAATTTTAAAACGATGAAGGAAACATCAAAAGCTGTTGAATTTAAAAATATTGTAAACGATGAGGTAATTTATTTACTTCCAAATAAAGAAATTACTATTGTTTTAAATCCTAAAACAGTCGAAGAAAATAAAGAACTAAAACAAAAATCTACAGGGTTGAATCATAATACATCTTTCCTAGAATTCCCCAAGAGAGAGCATACTGGTAACGGACCGATTTGCTATGGGTATGCGTATAAATTTTAATCAGTTGATGAATTAAATGTTTTTTTGCTTCAGTTAAATAATTAATAAAGAATCTCATAATTAGAATAAGAAAATGACATGCCAAAAACAGACTAAATCTTTAGAAAAGATACCCTTTTAGGAAAAGAAGTCAGTTACAGATCCACTTTTAATAGAAAGTATAGACTTATATAAAATACTCATGGCACATGATTCCAACAATACACTTCCCCTATAAATAAGGAGGCTCTGAAAAGAGTCTTCTTTTATCATTTTTCCTCTTAAATCATACTTAGTAATTCTCTAAAAAGCATCTTAATAGAATGAATGTTGGTCTTATGAATGGATCTCTGTCAAAAATCTCTCTAATATCATACTGTATAAATGAGGCTGCTCAATATGTACTAAATGTGAAGCAAAAGGAATGATAGCTAAGTGAATATTTTTATTCATCGCAGGATAAGTTAAAGCTCCCTTTACCTCATGATTATAGCCTTCTCCTACTAAGAATAAAGTTGGCATTTTTAAATCTGATACATTTTTTGTCACATCAAAAGGATACCAGTCCTCACTCTGTCCAATTAACAAAAAACGCTTCCAATCTGACATATGTTTTTCATTAAAGTGTTTAACTGCTTCTTCATTTTCCAACAAATTAGAAATACTCTCATTATCTATTAATTGTAGCTCTGACCAATTTTCAGGTTTTTCCGGTATGACTCCTGAGATTGTTAGACTCTTGGCTCTTTTTCCATACATCTTGGCAAAAAATAAGGCAATTAATCCGCCTAGTGAACATCCAACGATATGAGCACTTTCTAGATCAATCTTATCCATGGTATCTTTTACATCAGAAGCCGCAGCTTCAAAATAATTGCTAAAGTCATCGCTAAAAGACTTACCGTGTCCTCTTAAATCTGGGAGCAATATTTTTTATTTCTCTTTAAAATAATCTGTTTGATATAGAAAGTCACTGTCCCCGGTTTGTAATCCAGTATGCAGAAAAATGATGTTTTCGCTGTTTGCCTCTCCCACTATCTTAGTATGTAAGTACATACAAATCCTCCTATTGGCACACCACTTATGAAAGTGTTTGTACTGTTATTAATTTGTCATCCTTTAATATGTACCTTATAAATTTCGCATCAATATTACCTCCCACAACTAATTTAAAGATAAATTCTCCCAATACATTACAAATCCTTCTTTAGGCTGGTAATGAGGTTCAATCTATAAAGAAATATTTACCTTTGAGAAAGTGGAAAGTTTGACTTTTATATTTAGAAGGTGAGGGTAAATGTAATTAAAGGTCCACTGGTTGACCATGTTGAAACAAGGTTTAAAACATCTCTTGCAGTATAAAGCAGGACCGAAACCCTGTTCGCTACCACCAAGGGAAGTTTGGACTACA
The DNA here is from genome assembly GCF_002863585.1 of Peribacillus deserti. GTDB lineage: Bacteria > Bacillota > Bacilli > Bacillales > DSM-1321 > Paraperibacillus > Paraperibacillus deserti_A. The sequence continues at coordinate 25,046 of NZ_PGUY01000054.1, forward strand.
ATAACAGTTAATGAACAGGAGAACGGAGGAACGAAATTGGATGAAACTAAACACCTATCTCATCAAAAGAAGTGGTGGAAAAATTAAAAATAGGAGACAGCACCCTAAGAACGTGGTGTTTAGCTCTTGAGAAAGAACAGAACTATAACATTATACGAACAGACCACAATAAAAGAATGTTTACGGATAAAGACCTTTTTGTATTAAGCCAATTCAAAATCTTAGTTCAATATAAAAACCTTTTTATTAGCAATGCAGCTGCCGAGATTGCTTCAAAAAACAGGGATGACGGGATGTCCTCTTCCAATACGGAAAGCGAACAGCTTCCGCTTCCTGAACATCCGTCTACGTTCTTATATGAGACGGTAAAGGAACTGAAAGCTGAAATGGAACAGGTAAAAGAAATGAATCAACTGCTATTAATCCGTTTAGACGAACAACATAAGTACGTTGACCAAAGGCTTGACGAGAAAAATGATTTGCTGACTCAGTCTCTAAGGGTCACTCTTGAGGCTAAAAAGCTGCTGCTGGAAAGCAAAAAAGCTCAAGCTGAGGCTAATCAGCTATTATTAGAGCAAAAAGCTGCTGAGACACATAAGAAAGCAGGAAAGGGAATTCTTACCTCTCTTTTTGGTTAAATAAAAATAATTGCATTAATTTCCTCCTTTAAGAAATGACATGTAAAAATTGATTTTATAAAGGACGAATTAATAATGAGAAAATGGAGGAGAAAGTGTACCATTTCTTAAAACCTTTAAATTTTATGGGTGAAGAGGTTATTACCTGAGTTTAATCTGAGGAAACTAACATACATAAACTCAAAAAAATTAAGTTATTCCTTGAATGATTATGGACAGTATTCTTCCTTACACATTTTTAATGCAGCCTAAAATGCCTATAAGAACAAAAACCATTATTTGATTGTGATCCCATAACCATATTATAAGAAGAGGTATTTAGTTTCATAACTAAAAAGAAATGACAGAAAAGGTCCGGAGGGCTACTTATCCTCCAGGCCTTTCTTCTGTTTAAAGGGCATCTATACTTCTTTTAAATAATCCTCGCTATCATTTCAGAAACTTCTTTATTTAAAAGAGCTTTTCCTAATACTGCGTGCTCTTCTGTTATTACTATTTCGTTATTAAATAACCCTATTCTCTGTTTTGTACAATTTCCATTGAATCCAGGTTTGTCCATTCTTCATTTTTACATTTTGATTTTTTTGGTAAATAACTTATTTTGCTCATTTGCACATACTAGTGAATGAGGTGAATTTATGCTGAAATTAATGGGAATTGCCGCTGTGATGATGTTCATAAATCCAGGCAGCCAATATCACTTAACATTAAAACATGGGCAAACTGAAGCGGTTATTGAACGGGCTGATATTACAGACGATTTTCCTGGATTCGATTTAATAGATCTCGATAAGCTGAGTCTTTTAATTGAAGAATTTGATTCTAAGTTCTACATCCCAGCCAAAAATGCTATTGTAAATGAGCATGGCGGAATTGAGCCTGAAAAGGTCGGCTGGCAAATAGACCGTCAAAAATTAATAGAACTGATGTATACCTTCTTTTATTCCAATCACTCTTTAACTAACTCTGTGCCTGTTCTTCCCATTTACCCAAAAGTGGATTCAGAGTTACTATCCGAGATAAATGCCAGGCAAATAGGACGATATGCTACTTTTTTTAACAGTATAAATCAGGCCCGAACTCATAACATGACACTTGCAGTAAAAGCGATCGATAATGTAGTGGTGTTTCCAGGCGAATCATTTTCCTTCAATAAAGTGGTTGGAAAAAGAACCGCATCCAAAGGTTATATGCGTGCTCCCGTCATTGTAAAGGGCGAATTGGCGGAAGACATCGGCGGAGGAATTTGTCAAGTCTCATCGACTTTATTCAATGCGGTTGATCATACAGGTGTTCAGATTGTTGAACGTTTTTCGCATTCCAGGAAAGTTCCTTACGTTCCCCCTGGCCGTGATGCGACTGTCAGCTGGTATGGTCCAGATTTTGTTTTTAAAAACAATCTCAATCAGCCCATTCTAATCAAAGCTAAAATATCCAATGGCAATGTACTCGTGAGAATTTATTCTTCTGAATCAGTCATCTCAGAGAACAATCCATAACCTTTCTTATGAATATCATGGACCCGGAAACGCGATCCGCTCAGGTGAAAAGTAAAAGAGTTCATTTGGCGGGCAAAATAGATTACCTTTCACTAATAAAATAGAAAGACCAAGGAATCATTTTTTTAATGAATACATGTCTTTAAGCTAACGGGGCCGTTCATTTAATGATTATGGCTGCTACGGCAGCCTTTTTAGTTCCTATAGGATCAGAGCATAGTTGAATGTGGCTTAAAACAGCCGTAGCTGCCATATGTCATTCAACTCACGACCCCCCTTTGCATCTTAAAAAGACAATGCCATTCTAAGCATATTAAGGCTGTTTAGCCATATACCTAAGAAAAGATAAAAAGTAATGTTCAAGAGGTGAATGAGATGTTCTGGACTGTACGTTACTGGTTCGTACCACTGCGAGGAATAAATCAATATCCTTTTGTTCTGACTAATCTATCTTCCACAGGGAAGCTCGTCAGCCCATCTGTTCTAAGCTGTTTTGCTGCAATTTTTCAATCAGCTGGTGGTTTTTTTCCCACCATTGGATATGGCATTAGCATATTTACAACATTACCCATTTTTATGGCAATGATCATTTCAAAGACACACGGTTTTCTCTCATATTTTTTGACTATTTTTTTACTGGTGATTATCCAACCTAGTGAATTAATTGTCTTTCCTTTCACTACTGGGTTATTGGGAATATCACTTGGATTAACTTTTCATTTTTTTAAGAAAAGATTTTTTATAGTTTTCTTTTCTGCAGCATCTTTACTATCCGGTATTTTGATACTTATTTACTTATTTAAATTCCCGATCCTTGGTCCCGCTCTTACAAATTTCAACTATATAGGAATCATAATTGCATTGCTCTCAAGTTTTATATACTGCTGGGCGTGGGTAGAATTCTGCAGAACCATTCTAAACCGATTGATGAAAACCTCTCCGGATAATCAAGTAAATCGTACAGTCTAATTAAAGAAGTAGTGTTAAAAGGCAGCAGCAAAAGGCGTTTTACGTCTTTGGCTGCTGCCTTTTTAAATAGATGACTAGAAAGAGAATTTGGTACTATCCATTATGATTACTAGCAAAAAAAGAAGATCGTCCATAGACGAGATTTTTCTCTCACATTAACGTAAGCAGGACAGACAACAGACCGCCGGCCTAAATTTGGTACTCATAGAGCAGTTCTAATCATAATCTTATCTACAAGAAAACAAATAAGAAGGAGTGTAAAGTTAGTTGAAAAAACTTAAGGTTCGTTTACGGCCCATTATAAGCAAGATAAATTTACCCACTGTGGTGAAAACAACTATACTGCCGCGTGAATCCATTGAAAGCTTATTTATTGCAACCCAGGTAGGTGAGATCTTTTACATAGGAAACGGAGGTATCAGGACTTTTTTAGATATTCGCCCTCGAATCATAAAACTAGGCGCCTCTAGTGGAGGCTATGATGAACGGGGTTTGCTGGGGCTGGCGTTCCATCCCGAATTTCAATATAACGGTCTGTTTTATCTTCATTATTCAGCAGCTGGGACACAAGGTCCAGGTGCCCTTCCTGAACCATTTAATCCTAACCCGTGTGATCCCAGAACTTTACATCTAAGGTGGCTAAATAGAGAAACTCAATATGACCATATTGATACAGTTGAAGAATGGATTTTATCGAAAGGGCAGCCGCAAAAACGAAGGACTTTACTTAACTTAAGAAGACCGTTTATGAATCATAATGGTGTCAATAGTTTAAACTTTTCTCCTGAAACAGGAAAACTTGTTTTAACAACCGGCGACGGCGGATCAGGGTATGATCCATTTAATTTAAGCCAGGACGATATTGAAATTGCTGGTAAAATCATTGAAATTGATGTGAATAAGAATACATTTATTTATAATCCACCTGTCGTTACACGTTTCACTGAACTTCCTTCAACTATACAGGAAACGCTCACAGTAATTGCCAAAGGGGTACGCAATATACCAGGCATTTCATTTCAAAGGTTTCAAAATCAGTATATCAAATATGTCGGAAACGTCGGCCAGGATTTGGCGGAGTCGATTTTTTCATTCATTCGTTATAAACCACTACCGGTTACCCAGCTTTCTCATGCTTCTAAATCTGAACCTGACCTAACAGGATTTATTAATCTTGGCTGGCGAGGGTGGGAAGGTGCTTTTCCTACTTCGATTATTCGGAGCTGCTCTGCCAATCCGGATTTGGACGAGATAACAATGGCTTATTACAATGAAGCGATAGAAACCTCAGTAAGGCGTCTTCAGCCTCTAACAAGTTACTTTCATAAAGATCCCCGCCCCGATAAGTTTGGAGGAACTGCACTTACAGGTGTGCAAGTCTATATGGGAAGTGGAATTCCTGGTTTAACGGGTAGTGTTGTGTTTAGCGATCTGGCCAGGAAGGATGTATCACATGCACCGGTTAGAGGGGTTTTAGCCTATAGCATGGTAAGCAGAGATAGTAATCTAGAGGATTTTGGTGTGATTGAAACCGATTTTAATTTTGGTCCTCAATCTGCTTATTATGTTAATTTGGGAACGAATCTGGATCAAAGCAGACTATACTTAGGGGTTTATGGCTCTATGAAAGTGACTGATTTTAACCAAGGTACTGTTTTTGAAATTGTTCCGTAATTCGCAGCTGCAAATTACAACGTTGAATTTGATAGTACCATCCAAGAAAGAGATGAACAAATAAAACAATTCAAAGTAACGGGTTCTCTTTTGGAGTACAAAAAGTTAAATAACATATAGAACGGATATAAATTAACAAAGGAAAAAGCACTGCAAATCGCAGTGCTTTTTCCTTTGTTATTGATTGCAATTGGACAGAGCTCATTCTTTGTAATTCCCCCTTTTACTTCAATAACATTTTTTTAAATAAATCTTTTTAAATATTCGCCAAATATTTTGTTCATAACTTTGGGGGTGTTTTCTAGATAGACATTAATCTGGTCAATGTTTGATTGGAATTTATCAGAGTTTCTTTCATCTGTTGGAAAATCAGATATCCCTTTAATAATAATGCATTCAACATCGTTCTTCTTACAAATGTAAGCAATTGCACCCGCTTCTGTATCGGCTATTGTTATTTCGTTTTCCATAAGTTCTAAATAGTCCTTCCACATAACTACGGCTTTATCAGCGGTGCCAATTGTTCCCGTAAAAAAATCATTTCCATATTTGGATAAATCAATATCTACTATGAAGGATTGTTTAATAAGAGGCTCGATTTCTTTTACTGTGCAATCATATTGAACAGCTTTATCGGGTACAAAAATATCTAAATTCCTGAACTTACCATCTATTCCTGCACATGTTCCAGCAACAATGACTTTAGTTAAATTAAATGTAAAAATCATATACTGATTACCACCGACACCATTTACTTTTCTTACACCTGTACTATAAAAAACAAGTTCGGTATCATCAATTGTTCCTATGAAATACTCGCCATAAGGATAACCGAAACGTTCATTATCTTTTATGCCGAAATATTCCAATGACGCTTCATATTCCCACTTCGTTGCTAAACTTATTCCTATCATCGATTTATCACCCTACAAATATAATTTGTCACTATTATCTATACACGGTCTGAATTTCATGTTTATCCTATCCTTGTTTACTCTGCTCCTCAACAATTGGTTATTAATATGTAAGTATCCCTTTTTTTCTAACCTGCTACCTTTATTGAATAAGAACAGCATACTTTTAATCTAATTATATATTCGATTTAACCGTCGTCTAATCCTTTTTCGCCAAAATTGGTAAGTCATTTACCAAGAGAATTCGCATACCAATTCTCAGCGTGATAATAGTTATTGTACTAACGTGTTCTCTTTTGGAGTACAAAACAGAAAAAAGCAATATAAATAGCAAGCTAATTCGGATATGAATTAGCTTGCTATTTATATTGCTATTCTCCCTCGGACAGGCTGAAAATCTCTTATTTAGGCTGTTTTCGCAAACTTTGTTGCTATTAAGGTGATTAGAGCGTAAGGCATGCTCGCTTTCCGAGGGAGTCTTGCACCTTACGCTCCAATCGACCTAACTGAACAATAGGGTGACGTAACAAAACTTATTATATATCAACAATCTTTTAGAAAAGAGCCTTTATTTACAACAAAAATCGAAGATATGTAATCTGAATCATTGCACAAAAGTTAAGAATAAATAAGGAATAGGAGCTAAAGTATAGACATACTCGATACTCCCTCTACTTGAAGATCCCATTCAATATTTCGATGGGGTCCTTTTTCATGTTAAAATATTATGCCGGAATAGGACGAAAGAAAAGACATTAAAGCAGCCATCCTTGTTACACAAACACACCCGGTTGTTGAAATAACGATTATTTAAGACATTGAAGTGGCACACTCAAATAAAATGCCCTTCCCAATTTTAAGGTTTAAGTAATGCTTATTCATTAAAACCTTTTTTCAGAGGATTAGTGTCTATTTTTCAATGCTTCTCGATCAACATTTTGTGGCGGCTGCTCCATCCATCCTTTTTCAATCATAAACTTAACCCCATCGTTTGAATATTGAAGAATCTCGGTCATCAATCTAGTGTAATGAGCACCTAAATCCATCCGCATACTTCCTGCAATAGCTGCCCCATATGCAGTAACACTTATCATATTAAGCTGGGCAGTATGAAACATCATCAACTTATCAGAAAAAGGGGAGTCCGTTGATTTTGATATTGTGGAATCCCAGGTACTAGGCAGCGGCATCCCATCATCTAATAAAATATCTCGAAATACGGTTTCCTGCTTTTCAGCTAACGCCGATCCCCTATCCATATATTTTCTTACTTCAGGTAATTGTGCGGTCTGTGCAAAGCCAATCAGAAATGTTCGACCTATGGAATTGGTCTCGGTGTTTTTACATATATGAGATAATTCAATGGCTGTCAAAGGACGATGTCTACCCAATAATCCAGATAAAAACGATTCATTTTGTAAAAATTCCGTTTTATTCATCGGAGGCATAGTTGGAGAACGTATGAATGCTCCCTTTTTCAACAGTAAATCTGTTCCATCGTTATAAAGATTGATAAAAAGTATGGATGTTTCAGTAAAGAATTGCCGTACATCATTTCTTGCTAAAAGTTCCAGGATAGCAGCTGCAGCAGATGTACCAAATGCAGCCATATATTTAATATACCTTAAAGTAAAAAGGTCGGAATAAACACGAGGAACCTTTAGGTTTACATCTTTATCTGAAAAGCCGATAGGAACGGCATGATTTTCAGCTTCAAAGATTTTTTTCACACCGTTTACAACAAAATTACAGGTATAAAGTGCTTTTTGGATTAGCTCAGTGTTATCTTCATCTTCGTTAACTGAAGAAAAATGCTGGATAATACAAGATGCCATTGTATTCTGCATGTAAGCATTCCACAAAGCAGCTACTTCAGATGCTGTTAGTGCGGGATGATGCTGCATAGGATTTCACACCCTTGTTTTTCCTTTATTATTAGTAAAGTCACAAGGGATATTCCTGTTACCCAGCAAAATTAAAGGATTTCCCTTTCTTTCAAGAAGTAATTAGGTCTAGTTCGCCAACGCACTATTTGTTTCCAAATTTACTGAAGTAATGCAATGGTTAGCTGATTACAGATCAAAACTTCATTTCTTCTTGTAAAACACCGAAGAGTTTGCATCGCGTCTGCGAAGCTGAATTACATAAAAAGGTGGTACTCCGTTCACATTCTATCAGATTAGGTACATTTAATTAAAACTTATCTAACAATAAATAACCTGACAAATAGCCGATTTTGTTTATTGTATTAAATTTTTGTGATAGGAAAAAAAAAGATTAGGGTGAATTTTTTAAAATACGTTTTAAAATGGAGATGTTTTCATGGCAGATTTAGGTTTACTTCTAATTCGTTTGATGCTTGGATTTGTATTTATTTATTATGGGGCTCAAAAGCTGTTTGGCTGGTTTGGAGGTCATGGCATCGCAGGGACAGGAGGCTGGTTTGAATCAATTGGTATTAAACCAGGAAAACCAATCGCTGCATTTAGTGGTGCTGCCGAGCTATTGTCAGGAATTTTATTTGTTTTAGGTTTATTTTTACCGGTAGCTGCCATTTTGGTCGTTGCAGTAATGATAGGGTCTATTGTAAAAGTACATGGACCAAAAGGTTTCTCAGTTACCGCCGGAGGATTCGAATACAATCTTTTTTTAATTATCGTTTCTATCGGTTTAGCGTTAATAGGACCCGGTGCTTTTTCGGTAAACCCATTCTAGTGCAAACTAACTTCTCTACTAGGTAAACAGAGTCAGGGCTGCCCCAGCAGCCTAGTCTGCTTCACCCCTCCTCCCTTCCACCTCCACGAAACGATAGCCGGTGAAAGGTATTGATATACCCAAACAGTTCTTCTCCCGTTACCTCCCTTGAATCAGAAATGATTGGTTGGTACATGGCACGGTAGGGCTCCGGCACCCAGATGTAGTGATGGACATACTCAGTGAGAATAAAGCCGCAAGACTGCCAAAAGTGGATACGCTGTCTATTGACTGGTGTTTCTTCGGACTCGGCCTCAATAATCAATTTCTGGTACCCCTCCGCAAGTGCTCTCTGTCGTAAGTAATCGACAAAGTGGTACCCTAGTCCTTGGCCTCGCTCTTTTTCTGATACAGCCAAATAGTCAATAATCATTACACGGTAAGATACTAGCTTTCCTGTAAGAGCCATAACAACCGCTGCCGACTCGTTATATCCCACATGAAGCTCGGCAATTCCCTGTGCTATCATTTTTTTAATGATTTTAACCGGCTTAGCCCCCTTATCTCCAAATGCCTGCAAATAGAGGGGACTGGCGTCCTTCCAAAGTTCATCGTCCCAAGTATCAATGGTTTTAATTTTCATAATAGATTCTCCCATCTAACCTGTTGTTCCCAATTAATACCCCAATCCATGCAATTTTCTTGGCTCCCTGACTCATTAATGTGAAATTAACAAGCTCAATTTTGGTATCTACCGTTATTGAATTAAATTTTTGTTGAAGGTCATATTTTCATCCACTTGGATCCAGTATCACCGTTCCGGAGCTTTTGCCACCTGTACAGAGTATTATAATTTTTGGTTCGTTCTTTTCAAATAACACTGTAAGTACAACGTTTCTCCGTAAAAAGCAAAAAAGGCTGCCTTAGCAGCACTGCCTTGTTCACCTGAATCCATCCGTTAGTTTATGTAAATAGACGGAGTAGATATCATATAACTGGTCTTAAAGGCACAGCTCCTTATTGAACCAAAAGGATTTTACATACAGCTCTCTTTTCACTCAGCACCTGTTAGTTCAGGTGTTATGGACTAGCTTAGTCAAAGGCGTAATGGAAACGGGGATGCTAATGGTTATATGGCCGAATTCGCCATGTTCATGAATGAACGCAATTTGTTTTGTAAAATAGAATGTTTAGTTAGCCTGGATTAAAGGAAATAGACATTTTTTTCAATACTCTTTTTATTGTAAATAATGTATGTTTTATCGTATCTATAGAAGCTGTCTGTCATTGGCAGCTGGCGGCTCCTCCAGCCAATTTTTCTTGATTACCAGTTTACCAAAGGCCCCATATACCTTGAAATCAGCCATTATTGACTTTTCACAACTCAAAGTAAGATCTCCCCTCATACAGGCAACAGCAGCGGTCCCATAATAAGAAATTGCCGCGGTCATCAAGAATCCAGTATGAAAGACCATTAATTTTTCTGAAAATGGAGCGATTGTGGAATCGGTGACTTCATTATCTAAAGACCTTGGTGTATGGAGGTCTTCTTTTATAAGAAATTTTGAATAGGCAGATATATGATTATTTTTGATTTTGATGCTTTCATCAATAAAGTTTTGTACAACATTGGTAATAAAACTCTCTTATATCCTGTCTGATCGAGACACTGAATGCAATATTGTATGCCTGAGCCCCATGCATAGTAAGAGTATGAATATAGTAAAGACAATAAAGATCACTGAACAAACGTGGTGCGTTCAAATTTACGTCCCGATCTGTAAATCCCTTTGGATTCGGAAAATTCTCCTTTTTAAAAATACTCTGTAACATGTCAGTATGTTTTTCAGACATTTTTTGAGCCATGTTAAAAATGTCTAAAATTTGAGGGTCCTTAATGTTACTAAGCATATATTTGATTACACAGATCTGTAAGGTTTCCCTTAGATAGTGTGTCCAGAGATTGGAAATTTCTGTGGAAGTCAGTCGATTATTACTCATTTTTCTTGTAACTCCTTATAGCATTTTATAAATACTATTTCTTCCAATTAGAATGGTCATATTCTACCAAGTTTCTTCATGAGAAATAAATTGAAAAGAAGGCTTTATGTAAGAGGTAGTTACAGAGGACAAAGGTCGTTTCCATATCAATGAAATTTAGTCATTTCCTTTATAACACCAGACTGACTAAAAAACTGTCCAAGTTAGGGAACTTGATCTTAAATTAACGTATTTAAAGGTCGAACGAATGCTTCAATTCGCTGACCCCCAGAGTTGTTGGTTATCAATTTTACAAAAACTTTTTCCCCTGATTGGATCAATGTCTCAAACAACCTGTTTAACAATAGATCCGGTTCACGGAACTTATTAAAAACAAAAATCTTTTAGAAAAGAGCCTTTATTTTAACCTGCTGACGTTGGATCAAACAGGATTAACAGAAACAATTTATCCTTTTACAACTAACGTTTACAGAAAATGATATCGTGCTGGCAGCCTTTCAGCGGATCATCGATATAAAACCAGTCCCCATCCTTAACTCCAAGGTCCTTACAAAATTCTTCTGCTTCTAGCATATTCTCGAAGCAGCCATCTGCAAAGCAAGCCTTATCCCCTAGAGTGTTATATAAAAACACATAGATTCCATCGGTTGAATGATAAATCATAACCTTACAAATATTATTTACCTTTTCTTTAAGGAAAGCATATTTTCTCACTTAACCCCCCCACAGCCACATTCTTATATAATTCTAGATTTAAAATCAATATCATGGCCCTTCGTTTACCTATCATTCATACATGTAAAACCAGAAAAAGCAGCAGTACTCCCCGTGGCTTCCTCAACTAACGCACCGGTTACTTCAAGACGGGAAATATTCCATAGGTTCTGAACTATGAACATAACCATTTTTCTTATAATAATTAATACTATCATCACTTGGCCACACAATAATAAATTCATATTCTTCTTCTTTTATCCACTCATTTATTTTTGTAAGCAGTTTACTTCCAATACCCTTATTTCTACACTCTTTAATGGTATATACGTTCGTCATATAAGCAAATGGATGTGTTTTTCTACCAGGGCGTGGTACTTTTTGTATTAATTCAATGTATATGTGTGAAACTATTTTTCCATTTTCCTCTGCAATCCAGATAAACCATTGACCATTATTAAGTGCATTCTGTAAAAAAGATTGGCACTCCTTTTCAAAATCCTTAAATTGGAACTGTTCGATTTTTGCACTTACTGAATGTTCAATTGTAAAATCCCATCTCATTCTTATTAATTGGTTAATGTCTTGGGCTTCAGCGAGCCTTATATTCATGTATAATTCCTCCCCATAACTATTATCTCCATCATTGGTCCTCTAGTAAATCACCAGTTAAATAAGGGCATTGTACAGATACCCCTGGGAAAGCAGAAATTGCATACTCGCACCGATCCGTAAAAAGAATAATGATTGATTGTTAAAATGGCATAAATGATAAAAAAGAAAGTTAATTCTCCTATAATGGTACTGTGACAATCGCACTAAGAATGAAAAGGACTGTTAAAACCGCTAAAAACAATCCTAGATGATATGTTTTCAACCTGTGGCGCTCATCCTCTAGCATTGGTGGAAAACAAAAGTAGTAGAGAGGAAATAAAGCAATACAGAACCGAAGACTAAATATTGGACAAATGAATGATGAATCTCATGCAAAAGTAACTGCCTGATAGAGGCTGCAATCATAATCAATGACATGAAATAAACAAATGACCATAAATAATGGTTGGGCCGGCAGTTAGTATTGACTTGTCTACTTTCTTATCATTATCGGAAATACTGGCACCACACGTTTTTTATCTTTTAATGCGCTCAATTGAAGATCTAGTGTGATCCTAATTCACATTTTTCTGGCTTTAATGATCATTGTGGTCGGGAACTTCCTCGCTTTGTATAATGAATAATAACGATCAGACGGTTCCTCTTTTATGGAATCAAAATGAACAGATACATCACTCTCCAAAACAGAGTCAATAATGAACCCTGCTTTTATTAATTCGTTTATATATGTACTCATTTTTCTTTTAGGGATGACTACAGGAGCCTCTTCGCCTTTGAACTTATGGTATGTTGTTGATCCTTCATTCTGGTAACATCCATTCAGGTAGATTTGACCATCTTGACTTATCAAATGGGCGTATAAAGGGTGGTCCCAACTAAATACAAAATACCCCCCTGGATTTAAATAAGAATAAATTAATTCAAAGGTAGATGACAGATCCGTTGTCCACCCGATCGCATATATAGAATAGACTATGTCAAAATATGACTTAGGCAGACCAATGTCTTTTTCCATCGGTGCACAGTATAAGTGAGTTTCCAAGTGCTTTAACGTTTCTTTTGCCGTCTTGATTTGAGTCTCTGATAAGTCAACTCCCCATAATTCGCCAGCATCTTTCCCGCTCATATAAAGTAGAGAATGTCCGCTTCCACAACCAATATCCAGCACCTTTTTATTTGCCAATTCATCAAACAGATTTAGTTCTTCTTCCGTTTGGGCAAACGGCCCATAACTAGGCAATGCATCCTTTCCATTAAAATGATGAGCTATGATATCCCAGCTTTTTTTATTTTGTTTTAAAATTTCAATCATCACATGATCCCCTCCACTCTGTAACTTATTCTTCATTCCACCTCCACAAACCTTCCTAGCTGGACAAAGTCAGCTCTATCTCAGTTATTTAAGTTATATCTTAATAACCAGCCCCTCTCCAGTAGCAAAGATGGCTGCCGCGGCAGCCCTTTTTAAAACCAATGCATCCCTGTTAGTCCAAAAATGTCATTTCACATGAATATAGTAGATTAGATTAAGAGATTAAAAGGGTATAATTACAAACCAACCAATCTAGGAGGTTTCGGAGGCTGTCATGAAACAACATTCCTATCATCAAGAAGATAAACCTATGGGCTGCGGCTGTATAATACTAATGGTGATTGTCATTGTAATAGTCTGTTATTTTGGGGCTCAAATGTATTACTTATAATTATATATTAGATGTTTTCTACTGATTGCTTTTAAAGTCTAAGGTTATTTACTCGCTTTATCTTTTCTAAATTGTCTCCAAATTAACAATCCTACTCCCCCAAAGGATAAACCTATCACTGCTGCCAACTGTAGAGGGGCATACCAATTTGCGAACTCCATTCCGATAACCACCTTATCCATTTTTTTGTATATTGTGCCCTTTAAAAAAGTTTCAATCCGCATCTTTGGAATGAGGAAAGCATTGAAAGATACTCATGCATGGTATCAGAGCTTGTACATAAGAATTGGTTAAAAACAAAAAAGCTTCAGCTATTTTTTTGCGTTAATCAATATAGGCTTGTCCAATACCATACATCCGTTTAATCTTCGTGACATGCTCGTATCTGGCAATAAAAATTTGCAAGAAAAGAACTAAAATAATAAGATTAAGACCAACAATAATAGCAGCCGGATGTACAAGTAATACCCCATGAGTTTAACAAAAATGGGTATGATCCTTAAGGTAAGTCATTGAAACCATTCTTACACCTTGGCTAATGGGTTTAAATTATGTTTCTCCTAAAATTCCACCAACTTTTTATGTCTAGATTAACCCTCGGTGCGTTAGTTTACCAATATCCGACAGAATCTCTTATGTATTCATATAAATATTTATGTTACTGTTGTAGAGAGATAAATTTTATATGTTGGGAACTATGCGACTTTTATTAGTCACCTCCCCCCATAATGGAAGGGAGGCTAAGACACTATGTCCTTAGACCATACAAGAACCATGTTAAGAACCTTAAAACAATATTCAGACTGTGAAATTTCATTAACTTTTAACGACAATAATCAACTTCCGGTATTAAGTGTTTGTTATAAAAACAATGGCTTTGAAGTAACGACTATCCAGACACTTGTTATTGACACATATAGTAGTATAGAATCTACACTTACAGCTATTGATAAGGCAATAAATAATTACCATTTAACCTCAAATTGAATTTGAGGTTTTTTTGTTTGCGATTTGTTCCTCAGTTATGGGCAATGGGCATCTTCACTACCGCACGCGTAAGTTGAAGGTTTCATTATCTGGCAAGATTTTTTCAGTACAACAGGACTTTCCCAATCTTTGTAGATACAATTATTTCATTAGTATCTTCAGCACAAGGGAAAGTTGCAGATCCGAAAAGATTTGTGTGATTCGATAGTATGATTTAGTATGGACAGGAGAAGCTCTGCACAAGTGGTTGGTTAAACTTCTCGGGAATTGGATGGTTCGTTATAATTAAAAATACCTTATTATATGTTGTGGTATTCTTAATCCCAGTATGAATGCAAAAAATGATAAATTAGTAACCAGACAGTATTGTGTTAGGAGTTGAATGATATGACATGGACGGTTGTCATTTCGATAGCGGCTGCTGTAATTTTTAAGTTTTTTAATAGTCCTCCAAGTGCACTTGTGGCTTGGGTTTTAGATAAATTTACACTTCATCCAAAACTTGATTCAGAGGATGTTACTATTGCTTTTAACGGAAAGCACTTAGAAGAGGAAGAAAAAGACAGATTTATTGACTATTTTAATGAAGCTGTATTTTTAAAAGAATACTTTATCTTTCAAGGCAATGAACAGTTATTTTTACATCCAGAGACGAATGTTATTCCTTTTGTTGTCAAAGTCAAAAAAAGAAAAAATGATGTACATCTCTTTGTTTTTAATTACGATGACCATGTCGATGTCGTCAAGCAGTACAAGGAGAAAGTTGTTTCTTATCGCCTTAGTTCAGATTATCTGCAAAAATTTACTATATCATCTAAGGAACTTAGTGGAAATATAATAAAAGAAAAGGCCTGATATGCCATTTAATAACCTGCGTTTTGGTTGTTATCATCTTAAAATTCATGTCAAAATTGATATAAGCTTGTTCCAAGAAGTAAAAGTAAAATTATTAGTACAATGATACGATATTCATTTAGAGAACTTAAAAAAGGTTTTTTAAAAATCCCCTGGTCTTAATCCAAGGGGATTTTGTTCTATTACGAAGTACCTTATTAGAGGAATGAAAAGATTCCATAGGCACAATCCGCAATTAATGTAGCCATCCATTTTAACCTAGTAAAGAATCATGTTTTGCTACATGATTCCTAGCCCATTTCAATATTTTAAATCCGAGATTGCATTCCGGAATCTTTTAATACCCTCATCTATATTCCCTTCGTTTTCTCTCGCAAAAGTAAAACGAATATAGCCTTTACGTATGCCCATGGTTGATCCAGGTACATAAATCACACCATTTTTTATCGAGTTTTCCAGCAAGTGTGCTTCATTATACTCTCCTAGTACCTTACACCATAGGTGAATGCCGCCTTCCGGCAAATGGAATTCTACTTGTTCTGGCAAATAGGAATTTAAGCTTGTAACAATTTGATCTCTGCGAATCCGCAGCTGCTCCACTAAATGATGTATATGAACATCAAAGTATTCTGATTGCAAGAATTCGTTTGCAATCCATTGAGTAAAACTCGCATGTCCAAAATCTACTTGCTGTTTGGCGTCAGACAATCTCTCAATAACCGGTGCAGGTCCAATAATCCAGCCAATTCGTAATCCCGAAGCAACTATTTTAGATAAAGAACTGATATATAAAACATTCCCATGATGATCGAAAGATTTTAACGGAGATGCTGGTTTGCCTGTAAAAGATGTCAAGCTGTAAGGGTCGTCTTCAACCACAGGGATCCCATACTCGGAGGATATTTCTAGTATCCGTTTACGGCGGTTATGATTGAGGTATGTCCCAGTGGGGTTTTGGAAAGACGGGTTTAGGAATATCATACGAATTCGATGTTTTTTGTACAATTCCAAAAGATCTTCAGGATTCATTCCCTCCTTATCAACCGGTAAGTAATAGGGTCTCAACCCTGCAGATTGAAAAACAGGGAGGCTGTAGTGATAAGATGGTTCCTCTAAGGCAATAGCATCTCCGGGCTTTAAGAGGCATTGAACTATTAGATGCAGTGCCTGTTGAGCCCCGGAAGTAATAAGAATGGAGGAAGAATTCGCCTCGATTCCCCGGAACCTCTTTACGTGTTCTGTGATTGTATTCCTAAGAGGTCCGCTGCCTTGAGGATGATCGTACCCAAGGCGGCCGTTGAATGTCCTGGTTGATATCATTTCTTGAAGAGCATTAAGAGGAAATAAATCTTCCGACAGCTCTCCGCTTGCTAAGTTAATAATTTTTTGAACCTCAGTTTCTTTTCTAATCCTCTGCATCACTGGTAAATTCGGCAAGAAAGATCCCGCCTCAATATACCGATTCCAGCTCGGAACACGCTTTTTTGTGATGCCCCATATATCCTTACTGATTATGGTACCGCTGCCTCTTTTTCTTTCAATAAGTCCATTTGATTCAAGTTCATCATAAGCAGCTACTACTGTACTTCTGTTTATCTCTAATTCTTTCGCTAATTGTCTTTCTGAAGGAAGGGGCTTATCGGGAGGAAAGGTTCCGTTTGCAATTCCACTTTCAATATATTCGGCCAGCTGCCTATAGACAGCCTTCTTCCTGCTTCTATCAGGTTTCCAGTCCACATATTCACCTTCTAACATTTTTTAGACCGTTTCCTTGTTGATTAAAAACAACCTACCGGCCCTCGGACGATAGGTTGAAATGCTAATATTTTTATTTTATGCAAACCATCTAACATATACTCCGACTGCAATTATAGAGAGGAAAATGACTATGATATAAATCAAAGTTAGATTGGACGTGTTACGTTTAACAGCATTGCTGTATCCTTCATCTCCCTTACCAGCCAGCAAGATAGTAGCTATTAGGGAAAATACTGAGATCATTACGACCAAAATTATTGCAAAACCCATTGTGCACCCCTGCTAATATATATTCGATAGTTACCTATCGGAGAAATTAATATATATTATACTAATAAGGCAGCATGCGTTTCCCATCCACTTCATCATAAAATTGACCATCCACTTGTATGAACCTAAATAAATTCATAAGTCATTACTTCGCAAATCAAATTAAAATTGGTATGGCCCTGACTGAAGTAATCACTTGCACATAATGTAGAAATTGTTTAATCAAAACACTTAAACTTTTACGACGGAAGATTTAGCTGCCACGATACTCCAAACCGATCATTCAGCCAGCCAAACCTCTGACTAAAACCATAATCACCAATTGGCATAAGTGCTTGTCCACCCTCTATCAGTTTCTGATACAAGGTGTTAATTTCTTCTTCAGTATTACAAGTTACATAAATAGAGAAAGACGGAGTAAAGGAAAACTGATGCTTCACATTGCTGTCAATGCACATAAATTCTTGCCCTTTTAATGAAAAAGCAGCCTGCATTACAGTTCCTTCGTCCCCAGCTTCATTCGCTCCATATCGAACAATACTTGTAATTTCCGAATCATCAATGATTGATATGTAATAATTCATCGCTTCTTCTGCTTTACCATCTTGAAACATTAAGAACGGTGTAACTTTTCCCATCGATATCTCTCTCCTTTAGTCACTTAATTAAAGCCTCCTATTAATATATGAATATAGGTAAGGTGACTTTAATTATATAATGACTGTACAAAATAAATAATTCAATCCTGGTCAATCTTCTTCGACTAAATTTCCCTGTCAGCACAATTAGAAAAAGCCGCCGAAAATGGCAGCTGTATTTAAGTAAAGCACCCGTTCATTTCATACATTTGACTAAGTTAAATTGAATACAGGTATGTCATTTTCCCTGTTGACACCAGGAGTCTTCTGAAAATGAGGCTAATGATGCTTTGGAAAATCCAATTGAATGAGAAAAAAGATAAGGGAATTAATGAAAAACTAGAAAATGCCCCTCTCAATTAAGAGATGGGGCTTTTCCTTTGCAAAATCTGGTTGTATTTTAGTATATACCCGTAAGCCTTACTTTATAACCACATTCTATCCTTTTCCCTTTAGGTTTTGTAGGTAGTAGAACCCTAACAACCACATAATTTCTGCCGAGTTAATGCCTTAGTCCACTTTTTATCTAGCCTGCCTGAGAGTTTGTACCACCAAATGCAATACAATAATTGTCAGGGTCAACAATAGCAAACTCTTTCCAAGGCCTTCCCCCCTGGTCGATCCAAGGTTCAATAACTACTTTCGCACCTTTACTTTTCAACTCTTTATACAGTTCATCCAGTACGTACCAATTTTCAACATAACAATAAATATCCGGAACTGGGCTATTATTCTCCGTAGAAATCCTATTAGGTCTTACCTCACCCGTTGTATCCGCTTGAATCAGCTTGATGCCTAAACCAGAAAAGCCATCACGGATAGCCCACCATTCTGTTACTTCACACCCCATAACATCTTTATAAAACATCATAGACATTTCTAAATCTGATACCAGTAATACCTTTAAAGAACTGTGGATCTTTGGGATCATTTTACATACTCCTTTTATTGTTGTCCAGCTTACCATTGAAGGCCGGACAACTCTTTACCTTCGTCCAATCTATTTAATTAACCTTTCCCTTTGGTAAAACAGAAATGGCTGCCGAAATTCTTAAATCTTATGTACTTTTGCTGCGATGTCATGATTATGGCGGCTAAGGAAAAGATGTCCTACTTGACATCTCCTCCCGCTCATTCGGTTTCTGTGATAATTGGTTTCATTGTCTTTCCATTTTTGACCTGAGCCCATTGTTCAATCTTGTTTTCCTTGTTCAAGTAAAAGAGGTATTCCATACTGCTTTCCTTTCCATCTGCCAACGGTTTCACTAAATACGTTCTCGTTGCTGCCCACCATGCCTCGTGTGATTGTCTATTTACCACTGTAATATCAAAACCCAATTTCGACTCAATTTGTTGAACTTCTTTGTACCTGTCAACCGACTGCCATGTAATTAATCCGACCACCAGTAGAAGTACCATTCCTATACCTAAAAACTTCATCGACTTTAATGTATCCCTTGTAAATCTCTTCACTTTACCCCTCCTTTGTTCCTAACTAAATTCAACATTAACGCAGCCTTTTATAAATGCTAAATCAGCTAATGAACATGATTGTTCAACCCTCCAATTTAGTTGAATGACAAAATATATAAAGGCTTCATTTTTAATATTATTCTCTCACTTTCCTCGTATTTCCTTCGTTTATCGATCTGCTTTGTTAGTCTTGTTAAATTTCCCCTTTTTTAATAAAAGGCTCAATTCTAACAGATTGTTGTTTTTTAATAAGTTTTTTACGGCACCCTATTGTTCAGTCAGGTCGATTGGAGCGTAAGGTGCGAGACTCCTGCGGGAGCAGCGGGACAGGTGAGACCCCGCAGGCGAAGCCGAGGAGGCTCACCGCCCGCCCCGCGGAAAGCGAGCATGCCTTGCGATACAATCAACCTCTTGTTCAATAGCAACAAAGTTTGCAAAAACAGCCTTATAAAAAGAGAGTTACCTTAGTAACCCTTATTTACCCTTTTCAGATTCCGTTTCTGGAACATTAACTATCTGTACTTAATTCTTTTCCCCCACTTGACATATCGAGAAATCCAGATATACAATTACGCCTATGGAACCTATTAATGTATTCAAAGCGTTATCCAACGAAACACGACTGAATATTCTAAAGTGGTTAAAGGAACCAGAGAATCATTTCCCCAAACAAGGTGCCCACCTGCCGAAGGAGGTAAGTTATAAAGGTGGAGTGTGTGTTGGGGATATTCAAGAAAAAGCCAATGTTTCTCAATCTACCGTTTCTAGCTACTTAAATTTAATGCAAAAAGCTGGTCTGCTTGAATCAATTCGTCACGGACAATGGACGTATTACAGACGTAATGAAGATTTCATTCAACAGTTTGCAAAGTATTTTAAAACAGAGATCTAATTTAGGTTGATTTCTGTTTTTTTGCCGTTTATATCTATTTTTCTAGATATCTAATTATATAAAAAGGAGATCCAACCTATGCGATTTATATCATATTTACTAGCTCTATTAGCTGGAACAGCTCTTAGCTTTGAAGGAGCTATCTATGCTGAACTAGGAAAAACAATCGGACAAATAGAAACAAGTTTTTATAACTTCTTTATGGGTTCTATCATCATGGGGCTATTGTGGCTCTTTTTTGGAAAAGGAAAGATCTCATATACAATTGAAGCACCAAAATGGTCATTACTTGGAGGTGTCTTGGGTGTTGTTTATTTAACCTCCATTGTTGTAAGTGTCCCATTCGTTGGTGTTGGCATAGCAATGGTTGCTGTCATTATCGGCCAATTAGTAATGAGTATGGTGATTGAACATTTTGGATGGCTTGGCAGTAAGAAGACTAGGATCAACAAAGAAAAGATTTTTGCAGTTATTTCAATGATTGTCGCACTTATACTAATAAACTAGGGGGGCTTTATTGTGGGTCTATTTATGATTCTATTTACGCTGATTGGCGGTATCACATTGAGTGCACAATCATCAATCAATGGTACTTTTAGCAGAAAAGCTGGAACAATTGAAACAACATTTTTAACCTTTCTAACTGGAACAATGTTTCTTACCATTTTCATTTTATTTTTTGGCAGGGGGAATGTGCTTGCACTATTAGAAGCACCCAAATGGCAGTTAAGTGCAGCACTTTTGGGTACAATGTATTTGCTTCTGACTGTTATGGCCGTACCTAGAATTGGGGTTATCGCAACCAATATTGCTGGTATAGCTGGTCAGCTTGTAGTTGGTGTAATTATTGATCATTTTGGATGGTTCAATAGTTTAATCATAGAATTAGACGTTAAACGTGCTTTCGCATTAGTATTTATGATTATTTCCCTTTATTTTATCTATAAAGGGAATAAACGCTCAAACGAAAAACCCAAGCACAGGATATCTAAATAACACATACTAAAACGTTCTCCTCCCTTTTGACAATTTAGCAGGTCTCTTTAATAATGTTTTTTCCATTTATTGCAATACCCTTCTTTAAGGCCGTTATAAAATTGCTATTGTCAGCATAACAACATTATAATAAATGTACAGTTATGAAGTAACGAGAATTATACTTCAAAAGGGAGTAACGACTATGAAAACAATACATTTTTTGAGCAGCGAAATTAAGTCTTTTATTAAAGAAAACGGGGAAACGTTTGAGGATAAATTGCTTTCCGAAGCAGTAAATGCATCTGCAAGAATTACTGATATTTTACGCCAAGGAAATATCGATTTGTTAAAAAATGCCAGGATATTGATTTATTATGCAGTTGATCAAAAGGATGAAGAGTTAATTGCATTTGCGAAACAGGAAGGCATTGCATGGGCGGAGAACGCATTAACACTCGAGTTAAAATTAGAGTGGGTACAGGCGATCAGAAGAACACTATGGCATTTTGTAGCTATTCTAGACGAGGAAAAAGGTATTACAAATCAACGTGCAGAATTTTACGAAATGGAAAAAATCGTAAACGACCAGATTGACAAGTTTCTTAACAACTTTTTTCTTAGCTATACAAAATATAAAGATACCATGTACTTTAAACAGAGAGAAATGGTCGAGCATTTGTCAGTTCCTATTATTCCTGTAAACGATCAAGTTTCAGTTTTGCCGCTAATTGGGACAGTCGACTCCTATAGGATTGAAATCATTGAGGAAAAAGTTCTAAATGATATATCTGACTCAAGAATTCATACACTGGTTATTGATCTCTCAGGTATAGCCATGATGGAACGAGATGTCATAAATAATTTTGAAAAGGTATTGGCTGGGGTGAAAATGATGGGCTGCAAAACGGTTCTTACTGGTCTACGTCCTGATCTTGTAAGAAAAATGGTCCATTCTGGAGTCCGGTTTGAAGAAGATGCAGAAACAAAAGGTACACTCCAGGACACTCTAAAGCATTATCTTTGACTAAAACAGGCCGTTTACAGCGGCCTGTTTTTTGCTGCTATTTAAATATAAGCAGCATAAAACAGCCTACACCAAACGCCTGCCCTCAGCAAAATAACATTTAAACACTCCCTCCAAACAACATGTAATAAGGTACCGCTTAGCCTTTTTCCAAAATAATCTAGATTTTTACTATAATTAGATTAATGTATAGAATATGTAAAATAAACAAATTTAAATAAAGTTGAATACCGTAGCTTCCATTCGTTAGAGTAAAGGTATTCTATTAGTAGTACGCCATTTAAACAATACTGAAAAAAGTGCCACTGACATAGTCTATTTAATTAATATAATCTCTCTGAAGGCAACCGGCTTTCTTATAATGATACAAACTATGTTACATACCTTAGTTGGCTTTTTTCTATGATTTTACTAAACATGGATGCTAAGATCTGTTGAAATAACATACCAAACACGACCGGCATAGCTACTTTGGCAGGGAAATAAGTAGTTGCCACAATAACACCAAGAGCAATATTCCGCATGCCTCCGATAAAAACGAAGGTTGTAACAATGCCCTTGTCTTTCCATATTAGACGTCCGCCGATTAGAGCCAGGGCATAACCAGACAACGCGAGCACCAATACAACAAAAATTACACTACAAAGCTCCCATGTAATTTCCTTTAGAAAAGGAGCAATGGCACTGCTGTTAATCAGGATAACCGCAAATAAGCTGAGCTTAGAGAAAGGTCCAAGGTTTCTGCCAAGTGTCACCTGTATTTTTCCTTTGGTAAGTTGATTTAACAGTATGCCCGCTACCGAAGGTAAAACGATCATCCAAACCAAATCGGATATAAGCGATGATGTTTCTATTCCAATGGTTTCTCCAACAACAATATGTAGTAATGCGGGCATAATGAGTGGTGAAAGAAGAGTATCAAATAAAATAATCGATAAGCAGAGTGGTAGATTTCCTCCGCATATACTTACCCAAATAACGCTTGTCACACCAGTTGGAATGGCTGCGGAAATTACATAACCAATTGTCAGTAAATGATTGTCGAAGATGGAATTCGAAACAATATATGCCAAAACAGGCATGATAATATGCAAAAATGCGATACTTAACAAAATAGCCGCTGGATCTTTTGAAAAATTTTTAAGATCTTTCACATTCATGCTCAAACTGCTGACGAATGTCATAAAGGCAAATAACCAGGGAACGATAAATAACAGCTGACCGCCGATATCTTGCAATGATACACCAGCAACTATACTTAACGGAGTCAAAATCGGCATCATCGATTGGAGCCGTTTATTAAAACTGTTTAACATTCTTCTATTCCTTCTCCCAAATTTAATGAACTCTAGTAAATTATACACCTGTCGTAAAGAATGTCCTGATTGTTTGATCGAATAAAGTATTTTCAGTAATCTCCAACCATGTTGAAACAAAAAAGAACCGTATTGACGATTCTTTTTTGTCCTTTGTGATTGATAGGGATGTACAACTAGGAGCTAATACCACTTCACGTACTAACGGATCAGTTGGAGGAGAAATTACTAAACACTAAAATACTTTGGAGAAACAAAAGAGTTTAAAAGATATTATAAAATTACTCCTGAAAAATTCCCAGTCAGCACATCTTTCCCATGTTGATTTTTGCTTAAGAAGGTGGCAGTAATACGTGTCCTTTGATCTTGTTTTTCGAATTGCTCAATGGTTACTTCACAAACAATTGTATCACCAGTAAATACTGGTCTTAAAAATTCAAAATTCATGGTACGAGCGAGTACGTTGTTATCGCCGCCTATTTTTGTCGGCAATGTAGCGGTTAGCAATCCCTGTACTACCAGTCTTCCCTGCTCATCAGGAGTTACATGGTGATATCCTTCGTCACCCGAAATCCTAGTAAACAATTCCACATCTTCTATTGTGAAAGTCCGTTCAAATACAATAATATCGCCTGCTTTTAAAGACAACTTTAATCCCCCTATATTTCATATAAGTGACATATAATCAAATGCTCTTGTTCCATAAACACTTTTAACACCAATTTGTTTCATGTTCTGTAATTCTAGTCTTTATTCATTAGGAGTCGGAACTAATCAGTGCAGGGCTCTTGATAAAGTATTGCAGGGTCATTGGCGACTTCATTTAATGGATTGTTAGGGTTCTCGGAATAACGTTACCTACACGCAAGTGGAAAAACCCGGTAGTTTCCGAACGCCCATTTATAGTAAAATGAAATAAAGTTTTTTCCCACATTTATTATAAAAAGGAGAAGAACAAATGAAACTAGGTGCATTTTCTGTAAGTTTAAACGTAAAAGACATTGCTATTTCCAAGTCATTCTACGAAAAACTAGGATTTCAATCTTTAGGTGGTGACATAACCAAAAATTGGCTTATTATGAAGAATGAAAATTGTATTATAGGGTTATTCCAAGGAATGTTTGATAAGAACATTCTAACCTTTAATCCAGGTTGGAATGAAAATGCCGAAAATCTCGAAATGTTTACAGATATTCGGGAAATTCAAAAACAACTTAAGGCTGAAGGAATAAAAATACCCTCTGAAGCCGACGAAGCAACTAATGGGCCAGCACATTTTTTCATTGAAGACCCAGACGGGAATCAAATTCTGGTAGATCAACATCGATAAAAGAAGAGATAACGGAACTTCCTATAACTATCAACAAGCAAGATACATACGAAAATTTTCGTTATAAAGAGCCTTTCCCCAATTATAAGTGGATTACTAAATTGGGCGAAAGGCTTAAATATCCTAAACTCCTATTCATTCTAAACATAAGATGGTGCAATTTCTCTAGGGACATCAGTATTCACTAAACTGTTGAAGCTGAGAAAGGTAAGGGCATTATGTCTGGAGAACAAGTGGCTGCTTGTTTGTTTTCTACTAATCATTTTACATTTAGCTATTAGTCACGTAACTTAGACCTTCTCCCTAGATAAAACCTGGTAAATGAAAGTATTCCTTCTCTTTTTGGTCAATTACTGAATCAGGTCAAAATAAAAACGGTTTCGCTGTAAAACAAACTTCTTACACTAATCATCCCTTACTTGCTTCATGTACAAAAGAGTGTCAAAGCAACTTAGTTTCTTGAAAGTGTTTAACATTTATGTCCGATTATCAATACGCTTCACACAGTAAATAACGTTTCTTTTTGCGGGAAAGTTATTGCTATCCCCAGAATGTAGAAAGGCTAGGGTTTTGTCCTTTACAAAATGCATTATTGTTTGGTTAGAAGGATTAAATTCTGAAGTTTCTTCAGACAGTACAATTGCCTCTCCATTACTTACACAGAAGTTATAAATATCCTGCTCGGTATAGATGTTGCCTTTCTCTAAATCAGCAAATACCCTTTGTTTAAACGACATACACTTTCCCCCTTTTTATATACATTCTCTTTATTTTTAAAATTCCCTCTTTATGTCTTGAATAACTATAAGCAGCCTTACCTGTATACCTCTTACCAGAGGAAAAGGTAAGAACACCCAAATTAATCATACTGTTTACTAAATTCTTAGTATAGCAAAAAAGGCTGTCTCAGCAGCCTTTTCTCTGTTTAATAAAATAGGTCTACATGTTTTTTTCACTTGTCACTCCCATACCAGCAATTGTGTTTATATCTTAATTGCTATTCTTTTTCAACAACGTCCTTCTAGTTATAGATACACGATCCTAAAAATCAATATAAAATGACTGGCTTTCTTCATTTAAACAAAGCTCGATTCTTTGCCTGAAATTTTTCCATGTTACCATTTTCAAAGCCTTTTCAATTGGGTAGAAACCTACTTCTAAACTCTCAGGTGAACACGTTAACTCCCCTCCAACAGGCCTTCCAAAAAACAATGTGTTACATATAGATTCATTTACATTTTGAAATACACCACAAAATCTTATAATTTTAATATCAATTCCACTTTCCTCTTTTGTCTCTCTAATTGCGGCGTCCCTCAACGACTCCCCTTCTTCAACCTGCCCTCCAGGCATTTCCCACCCTCTTCTCGGACCCTTTATTAACAAGATTTCATTTTTATTATTTAATACGATTGCTGCTGCTGAAAGAATATGTTTCGGTGTTTTTGGCACGGCTTAGACCTCTCATTTATCTACATAGGATACTTACTAATTCGTCATGATTTTCCTTTTACCTCCTACTGCTCTTCCCGCTTTTACTAAAAAGAAAGACGCCTAAGCTGCCAATGGTAGTTACGTACCTTTTTTGAAGAACAAGAATTCCCTTTTTACAAATATATATAAAAAAAAGATTTTTACGGTCTAAAATAGTAAAATAGTTAAATTTTGAGGTTTTCCTAATCCCTTTCGCATACGGGTTTCTCTATGGGACACATAAAATTCGTTATGACCTTGATGCTTCGTCCATAAATACAGCTTCATAACAAGAAGAACATACTTTTTTAGAGAAAGTCCCACTATCTCCTCGCTTTTCCCGCTCAATATATAGGTTTCTAATCAAAGAATTTACTAACGTTTGAATAGCAGCACGTTCGTCACATCCAGTTGCAGTTATCTCCACATAAGTTCCAGGTTTAATCTTTAATGACATAAGTTCCATAATAGAATGAGGAGAATTTCCCAAGTTTACAGAAACACCCTTGTAATTAAGGGATATTGTTGATTTGAACTTAGAAGCATTACTTACAATCATACATGCTGGCCGTGCAAATCCAGTAACTGCAGTAATTTCAAGTCGCTTTTTAATCACTTTCTTCCGCTCCCTTATGAGTTTTTCCAGGAAGGAATATCTTGATCAAATTCGTTTACCAAGGAATTTGTTCCCCTTTTCTAAAGAACCCTCCAGAAGGTCCTTCAGGTCCAATGTCAGCTAACCATAGGATAGACTCGGCTGCCTGCCTTGGTGTTATTGAAGCAGATGGTCCACCCATATCTGAGCTTACCCATCCCGGATCGACCGCATTTAATTTGATATCCCCATTGATTTCGGCTGCGAACAACCGTGTCAATCCATTTAGGGCAAGTTTAAATAATTAATAAGCTCCTGCTCCAGGATATGACATTTCGCTAATCGACCCATATTCCAAAACTTATTAGAACATAACAATCTTTTAGAAAAGAGACAGGAAATATCAATTTAAAATAATGAGGGAGCTCTGAAAGAATGTTCAATTCATTCCTTATCTAGAAAGCTGTCGTGTAGGGGTAAGCATGTAAATTCTAAGTAAAATAGTGACCAAACTTAGTAACAATGAAAGAATTCCCACTAATACGACGTATTGTGTTCCCATTTCTGATATAAATAACCCGCCTGCAGCTGCACCCATTGTTGTTCCTATGTTACAGGATGAAATAAATAATCCATTGGCAAAATCAGGGGCTTCTGGAGCTGAAGAAGCAATCAAATATTGATTAATATTTGCTATTATTCCTCCAGCCAATATTCCCCAGATTAAAGTTATTATTGTCATAGGTACGGTAAATTGTCCCGTAAAGAATAAAGTGATGTAAACAGCACCCAATAACAAAGGAAAAGAAACTATAGATTTGTTGGGACTATGGGTGAGTAACTTTCCTGCAACAATGTTTCCAATAATATTGGCTCCGCCGAAGATGAATAACGTTAAACTGGTGGTATCCGGAGCCATATTCGTTACTGTTTTGAGATATTCAGCAAAATAACTATAAACCCCAAATATAGCTGAGTTTAATAAAATGACCGTCACGATGGAAAGCCATATTATAGGTTTTTTTAAAACGGAAAGTTGTGTACCATAAGAAAGTCTTTCTTCCACAGGCATCGACGGTACAAAAATGAATGTAGCTATGAATACAATAGCATTAACAATAGCAAAGAATGCCATCGCACTTTCATATGAAACGGCACTATCAATAAAACTCGCGATCGGTACACCGGCTACCATACCAGCAGATACTCCTATAAATACTTTAGATACAGCTTTTGGAGCTTCTTCTTTACTTACTGAGGAGGCAGCTACTGTAAATGCCAAAGAACAATAAATTGGATGAAATAAGGCTGGAATGATACGAGCAATTAGTAGAATGGTAAAGTTAGATGTAAATATGGATACAATGTTTCCCAAAACGAAAACTCCCAATACAAGTAACATGACCT
This sequence comes from Peribacillus deserti, assembly GCF_002863585.1. GTDB lineage: Bacteria > Bacillota > Bacilli > Bacillales > DSM-1321 > Paraperibacillus > Paraperibacillus deserti_A. The sequence continues at coordinate 53,463 of NZ_PGUY01000054.1, forward strand.
TCTTACGGTGTATCCCGGAAAACAATAACGGCAGCGTTGGTCCAGATACAGCAACTGTAAGAGCAAAAAGACTCACCAGCCATCCTGCTTTTGATATAGTGACATTAAAGTGATCAGCAATGGAAGGCAATAACCCAATCACCCCCATTTCGGTATTTAAGATGCCGAAAACTCCAATGGTTAATATGAAAATCTGTAAATTATTTCTTTTAGCCAAAAAAACAACTCCTATCTTCAGTAAAATGCCCCTATAATATGGGGATATTTTTCTGTTCTTCATTACGCTTGCCGCGCTGGGACCAGTGAGATTTCACTTATATTCACCGTATCGGGTGTACTAATGGCATAAGCTACGCATCCGCTGCATCACTTACATTTAAACCGATCTCACGCTAGAGGTTCTCGGGTCCATTCCCGTATTTTCTTGGCAGCCGCCTCACCAATTCCACTTGATGCCTCCATAATGACAGCCACTTTATCTTGAATAGTAGACATATTAAATAACATCCTTTCTTACTGTTTGACTCTTTATTTATTCTAATTATCATTTCCTCATATAACAAATACCTATATCTTATATCAAGATATGCTTGAAAGGTATTTCTAGGTAAGATACACTAAAGAATAAAAAAGAAGGAGTGCCATATGGAATTTAGAGTATTGCGATATTTTCTAACTGTTGCAAGAGAAGGAAGCATCACGGGTGCCGCTGATTTTTTGCATGTTACACAGCCAACTTTGTCGAGACAACTAAAGGACCTTGAGGAGGAGTTGGGTAAAAAACTATTTATACGCAGCAGTCACAGTATCAATCTCACAGAAGAAGGAATGCACCTGCGGAAGAGAGCAGAAGAAATCGTTGAAATGATCGATAAATTACAGGCAGAATTTAGTTCCATGGAAGAAACAATAAGTGGTGATGTTTACATAGGTGGCGGTGAAACAGACTCTATGAGACTGATTGCACGGGCAGCAAAAGAATTACAGATACATTATCCAAATATAAGGTATCATCTCTACAGCGGAAATGAAGATGACGTGACTGAACGGCTTGACAAAGGGTTGCTTGATTTTGGTATTTTAATTCAACCAGCAGATTTATCCAAATACAATTATGTGAACATCCCAGCCAAAGATGTGTGGGGGATTGTTATGAGGAAAGATAGTCCTCTTGCCTGCAAAGATACCATTCAAGCAGCGGATTTATTAAATGTGCCGCTAATCTGTTCACGCCAGGCTATGAAACAGACATTTTCTAAAAATGAATTTACGGCTTGGTTTGGTGAAGAATTTGATAAATTAAACATCGTGACTACATACAATCTTGCCTATAATGCAGCCATTATGGTGGATGAAGGAATTGGTTATGCAGTAACCATTGACAAAATAGTGGATACGTCTAGTGACAGTAATCTTTGTTTTAGACCGCTAAAGCCAAGAATTGAATCTGGCTTAAATATCGTTTGGAAAAAGCATCAAGTTTTTTCCGCTGCTGCGGATATGTTTTTAAGAGTAATTCAGGAGAAATTCTCAAATTCTTTATATGGACAATAGCCTCTGACTCTGACGGCCAGTCATACACTACTTCAAATTTGAGAGAAGAATGATTGCTGCAGCATTGGCTGAATAGTTTTGGTGCTGATTTTATCTTGTACTTCATCATACTTTGAAGCTTATATATAAGGATGTCCCAAAAGACCGGCTTTTGGGACATCCTCGAATACATTTCATTTTTACGGAGCTCAAATTGTGCTAGTGTCAATCACGAATCGATACTTCACATCCGAAGCTAATACGCGTTCATAGGCTTCATCAATTTGATCAGCAGAGATGACTTCAATCTTAGGAACAATGTTATGTTCTGCACAGAACTCGAGCATCTCCTGTGTCTCACGGATGCCGCCAATCATTGAACCTGCAAATGAACGGCGATGACCAATGAGAGAGAACACATTTAGTGACAATGGTTCTGCAGGTGCACCGACATTAACTAGAGTACCATCCAGAGTGAGCAGTGAGAAATACGCATCAATGTCAATCTTGGCACTTACGGTGTTAATAATTACGTCAAAGGATCTGGCCAGTTTCTGAAATGTTTCTGGGTCGCTTGTGGCATAGTAGCTGTCTGCTCCGAATTGCAAACCATCTTCCTTTTTATTCAAGGTTTGTGACAGGACAGTCACTTCTGCACCCATGGCGTGTGCAATCTTGACAGCCATATGTCCAAGACCTCCCATACCAACAACCGCTACTTTCTTACCTGGTCCAGCCCCCCAATGGTTTAATGGAGAGTAGGTCGTAATGCCTGCACAAAGTAATGGTGCTGCAGCATCAAGCTCAATATTATCTGGAATTCTAACTACAAAGTCCTCAGTTACAACAATATGAGTAGAATAGCCACCTTGAGTAGGCTCACCGTATTTGTCAACACCAGCGTAGGTAGGGACATTTCCCTTTAGGCAGTATTGCTCCTCTCCTTTACGGCAGTTCTCACATTCTCCACAGGAGTCAACCATACAACCAACGCCAACTCGGTCACCCACTTTATACTTTGTTACCTTGGCTCCAATATCTGTAACAATTCCCGCAATCTCATGTCCAGGGACAAGAGGATAGTTCACGGGACCCCATTCACCGTGAGCAGTATGGATGTCAGAATGGCATATGCCTGCATATTTAATTTCAATTAGAACATCCTGCAAATCAAGGTCGCGTCTTTGAATTTCAGCAGATCGAAACGGTTTGTCCGGCCCATCAACTGCTCGTGCTTTAGCTGTTACCATCGTTGAAACCTCCAATTTTGATATTTTAAGAGAACCTTTTTCTCTTTCAAAACTAGAATAATCCCTATAGTTAACTCTAGGTCAAGTGATAACCTATCCATAAATTAACCTGATATAAATTTTTGACATTACGAAGCCAGCATGAGAGAATTCTTTCAAAACATAGAGATAACTCGAAGTCTATCTCATAAGAAATGGAGATAAATAACGGTGACGTATTCTATCAGCGAAGTTGCAAAAGAATTAAATCTTACAGTATATGCCCTGCGGTACTACGACAAAGAGGGCCTCATGCCTTTTGTAGAACGGACTCCCAGTGGCACCCGTTTATTTAAAGATTCTGATATTGATGCATTAAAAATCATTCAATGTCTTAAATCTACCGGGATGCCTATAAAGGACATTAAGGGGTTCATTGAATGGTGTTCTGAGGGCGATTCAACCTTGCAGCAAAGATATGACATGTTTTTGGAGCGAAAAGCTGCAGTAGAAGCACAACTGGCAGAACTAAATAAGACAATGGCACTCATAAATCATAAATGCGATTATTACATGACTGCATTAAATGCAGGAACGGAAAATATACATAAAAACGATAAAATAGGTAATTTTTAATTACAGAAAGCCGCCATGGCTGTTGACTTAAGTTCAGGCTGCTCTTTTGTCGTGGCAGCCTCCTGAATTTTAATGCCTCCTCAACATTCACTTGAACTAAAATTTTATATCCTACACCGGCCCTGATCTCCTAAGAAACAAAGAAAATAGGCTGCCGCAGCAGCCTTCCATTGTTACATTAACGTACCCATAGTTCTAATGATCCTTTTTCAAGTGTTAAAAAGACTCCCCTGCCGTTTTGTACCAGATATTAAAGTGTTGACTAATTCTATTCCATTGACTTTTTAGAAAAACCCATACAGTAGACATTTTGTGCCCCGTTTCCGTCCCTTTAATTCCAGTAGCAAAAAAGTAATAAAGCGGCCTTAATACGCTCCTTTATTTTTTAATAGCTCTGTTAAACATGGCTGTTGATTGCAGCTAGCAGGCACTCGCGGACCTTAGGGGCGGTCCGGGAGCCTCCTCGGCGTTGACGCCTGTGGGGTCTCCCTTGATAGAAAGGCGCATGACGGTGACTTTCAAGGTAGTTCTTTTATAAGAACTGTGGTGAAGAGTCTGGTTAAAAGCCACATCTAAGAGAAAGTCAGACACCTGATAAAGAAGACTTGCTGATTGGCAAGCGACAGCGAAGACAGAAGCTTAGTCGCCCTTACCACGCTCGTAACGCCACGTCCTGTGGCCCCGCCTGGCTCGCACATCCTGTGCTTCGTGCGTTAGCCAGGCATAAGATGAGCGACAGAAAAAGGCCGCTTTTGCCTTTTGATGGCGATTGGCTAGACCCGCGGTGTCAGTCCGGAGCTGGACAATACCTGCTTTTCCCGCAGGAGTCTCGCATATCCGTTCCAATCAACATCGTGCAAAAATCAACAATAACCTTTAACATAGCCTTTTTAATAGGGAAAATATCAAGTGATACTTCGTTCCTCCTTGGCTTTTTTTATTTATATTACCCCGGCGGCTTCTTCCATACTACATGCCAAAAGCTTTTATGGAAATTCTCCTTATAAGTTTCACTCGTTCCGCGTTTGTAATGTACAGGCATATTAAGATTCTCATAGTATAAAACATGTTAGTTCTAACAAAATTTTTTAAAGGAGGATGAAAGATGGGTTATCCTAATAGGTACGGTCCCCGGTTTGGCCCAAGGTATGGTCCACGCCGACCTTACCCACCTTATCGCTATGGTTATGGTCCTTACGGTTATGGAGCTGCAGGATCCTTTGCTGGAGGATTTGCAGGTGGTTTTGTAGGTGGTTTTGCAGGTGCAGCATTAGCTGCCCCGTTTTTCTGGTAATAATTTTGATAAAGGGTCCACTAGTACTTTTTCGGGGACCCTTTAAAAATATACACCCGTTCGTGCAGCACCAAAAAGGGCTGTTTCAGCAGCCATTTTACTTCAATTAACTCACCTGTAGAGTTTCTACAAATTACCATTCACTGCTTAAATATTTATTAAAGTAGATACATACCTGGACAATTTTTGATCATGCCAAGCACAGTCCAAAAGTCCGTTCTATTCCCAACAGCCTCAGGCGAATAAGGAACCTGAACGTTATGTACATGTCCATTCTTAATGGATGGCTGCACGATCTCCCACATCATATTTTCTGCCTCCACACGAATAAATTTTGCTCAACTAACACACCAGTTAGTTAATTAAGATTTGGTTATTAATATGATGTTCCATATGTTCAACGTAGTCCTGTATCAGCCATTCCAAGGTTTTTTGATGGTTATTTCCTATATCACAAAGATAAGATAATTTCTCCGCAGGAATATGGATCAATATATGTACGATTTGATGATTTAATGTTTGAAAAAGAGTTATGATTTCATCCAGTTCCCTTTCTTGATAATGTTGCACTGCCACCCACTCTTCTTGATTATATGACTGGATAATATATGGTTGTTCTTCATATTGAATTTTTACAAACCTTTCAATATTATTTATAGCAGAGTCACACAGATGTCCTACTATTTCTTTTTTAGACCATTTATTCGGTGAAGGTCGATTAGATATTTCTGTTTCTGACATTGCGGTGCATTCTTTTGGTAATGAATGTATCCAGTGATTTAGTCTATTTATTACATTCTCCATACTCACACTCTCCCCTTCAATATGTATCTAGTACACTATTCGTCTAAAAACCTTATTTACCCTTCTACCACTCACCTGTTCCATTAAACTAAAGCTGCCTAGGCAGCCATTCGTTCTTAAGCGCTATCTGTTTGTTAAAGTACAATAATTTACAATTTTATTCTAACTATTGGCTAACTTAAACCTATTGGCCCTTAAAAGTGGAATATTAGCAGAGCCTCATCGTTCATTATTATTAAAACAAGAGTATATTTTATCCCAGCTTAAAATATATGGATGGATGAAGTTTAAAACTATTAAAATGGGGTATATTCCTTAGGTTATTATATTTAGCTTGCGGCTTATTAGGGGGAGCATAGGAGATATGTCTACAAAACGATTTTCAAAGGAAAAATTAAGGACTTATTTTAATAAAAACGAAGACATATTTGAGAATAAATTACTAACTGAAGCAGTGAATGTTTCAGGAAAAATCAATGATATTCTTAATATGGGGAACATTGATTTGGTAAGTAATGCCAAAAGGCTGGTTTACTATACGATTGAAGAAAATGAATTAGATTTAATCGCTTTTGCAAAGCAGGAGGGGATAGCTTGGGCGGGACACTCATTAACACTTTCTTTAAAATTAGAATGGGTCCAAGCAATCCGAAGAACTCTATGGCAGATGATTTTCACCCTTAACGAGGATAATGATCATACTATAGAATCTGCAGAATTTTTCAATCTAGAACAAATAGTAAACGACCAGATTGATCAATTTCTCAACAATTTTTTCCTTAGTTATTCCAAATATAAAGATGAAATGCTCCTTAAACAGAGAAAATTAGTTGAGCATTTATCGGTTCCAATTATTCCAGTCAGCGAAAATGTTTCCGTTTTACCTTTAATTGGCACACTTGACTCTTACAGGGTTGAAATAATAGAAGAGAAAGTGTTAAACGAAATAGGTTCAAGAAGATTCCAAACTCTCGTTCTAGATCTCTCAGGTGTAGCCATGATGGAGATGGATGTAATCAATCATTTTGAAAAAATCTTAGCTGGGATATCTATGATGGGTTGTAAATCCATTCTCACTGGAATTCGACCTGACCTAGTAAGAAAAATGATACATGCCGGAATTCGTTTTGAAAAAGACGCGGAAACAAAAGGTACTCTCCAAGAGACCTTAAAGCTGTATCTTTAACTAGACAAAAAATGACCGTGGGCAACGGTCTTTTTTGTTACTTCCACTAGATGTAATGAAAGCTACAACACCACTGTCTTGTTAACCAACAGCTCCCTGCAGGTAATCACGATTAAAACAATTCCCAAACAAGATTTAACCGCAAGGTGATTACCCTTTTTCAATATTAATGAGCTTCCTAACTACAATCAGGTTCATGTATAGAATAAGGAAAATAAACGGATATAACATAGCTGAATACCATAGCTTCCATCCGTTATAGTATAGGTACTCTGTTTGTAGGATAAGCCACTCAAACAACACTGAAAAAAAGGTCCAAAAAAAAATGTATTTTGCCCTTATTAGGATCCCTTTGTTCACTGGGAAATAGTTAAGGAATAAAATATTTATAGGAATAAAATACATAAAACTGCTTAAGAAACCTTGCCACTGAAACCCTTGGTTAAAGTAACCATATAGGTTCAAATGAAGACTGAGAACCTCGTCTGTAATAAACCCGAACATTATTGCAAAAATGGAGGTAGAGTATCTTTCACTTTTCTTTAAGTTCTTTGGCACGAAATAAGCAATGGCGTTAAGAATAATAAAAAAGATGTAAACTAGAGTCCACATAATTCCACCTGAATGTTTTAGTCACATTATTTACATTTCTTCCTTTATTATTCTATCCTCTTACTCATTGGAAATAGCAATTATATTTAAAAAACGAATTCCGGCTGATATACCTGAGCCTTATTAATTTATAGATATCTTCGTCGAGCCTAATATTCTTATTGCAAGGCTGTTTTCGCAAACTTTGTTGTTATTGAACAAGGAGGTAGATTACGTGAGGATGCCCGCGGACCTTAGGGGCGGGCGCCCGATCCTCCTCGGCTTCGCCTGTGGGGTCTCACCTGATCGAAAAGCGGAGGACGGTGCTTTTCAAGAAAAGATCCATCCAAAAGCTGAATGATGATTTTTTTAATTAGAGGCAAGACGCTAAAAGAAAAGCAGACACCTGACCGGCATAAGACTAGCGGCAGTAAAAGGCCG
>NZ_PGUY01000055.1 GCF_002863585.1 Peribacillus deserti
TGTCCAGCTCCGGACTGACACCTTCGGTCATAAGCCAATCGCCATTAAAAGGCAAAATCGGCCTTTTACTGCCGCTCGTCTTATGCCGTTCAGGCGTCTGCTTTTCTTTTAGTGTTTTGCCTCTAATTAAAAAAGATCATCATTCAGCTTTTGGATGGATCTTTTCTTGAAAAGCACCGTCCTCCGCTTTTCGATCAGGTGAGACCCCGCAGGCGAAGCCGAGGAGGCTCACCGCCCGCCCCGCGGAAAGCGAGCATCCTGGAGAGGAAATCAACCTCTTGTTCAATAGCAACAAAGTTTGCGAAAACAGCCTAAAATTAAAAGAAACCTGGTTTTTCAGGTTTCCTCCGTTTTGCTGCTCTTTTTTTGGCTGCGGTAACTCTCATTCACGCTCTTTATTTCCGATATGATTGAAATCATCTGCTGTTTGCCATCAGGATACAGTTCGTTCCAATGCTTGGTTAAGGCAGGCATCGATTTAGAAATATGTGTGTACAATGCCCATTGTTTAACCTTTTGTTGAAGGTCCGGATCTTCTGTTCCAAGCAGGAGCTCTGTATATTTTGTTAAGAGTGCTTCGAGCTGTTTTTCAAAATCGGCATTCAAAAGTTAATCATCCTTTTACATTTAATGGAGTTTGCTCTTCTTTTGGCAGCGTACATAGCTGCGGACAGGTTTTACACCGCTTTCCTGCGCTACCTGTGAGCATGTATGAAAAACAGCATGTAGTTCTATAGCGTATGTCAGAATGATCGTTTTCATTAGTATTTTTAAACAATCGATATCGCTTGATCGGATTGTCTCTATAGGCACCAAAAACATCCCCTGCTGCATTTGCTGTCACGTATTCAAAATCATCCTTTAGTTTCTGCAGCCCTTCTACGCTGGATTCCTCTTGTCGAAGCTTTTCAAACAGCCAAAAAATATATACCGACACATTTTCCCACATGATATATTTGGATAGCCTGGTTTCTTCATTGAGAGAACTCATAATAGGATCCATTAAATCTGCGAAAATAGATGTACATAACATTTCCCGCTCGGTTTCGCGATGATCCACCAGCTCGCAGCCAGTCTCTATCAGCCTGAATTCAGGGAGCCAGACGGCCTCCGTATTCTGAGTTTCTACATATATATTGTCAACTGAGATATTCAGCCTTTTATCCCAGCTGAAAAAAGCATATAAAGCTATAGCTGGCACGAATGCAAGTCTCTTTGTAAGAATGGAAGCTGCTACCATTTTGTTAGGAGCCTGCATAAGGTCTGCGGCTGCTGCAATGATCTCCATTCTTCTATTCTCTATAAGCAGGTCTTTTATGGAAAAACTAAGCGCGGACTTATATGCCTTTTCGGTAAGCCTAAAGCTTGCTAAACCCTCCAGTTCCGCTTTTGTCAGCTTATTATCCAAGCCGCTCGCCTGCCCTTTTTAGAATTCTTCTTCCCTTTCCGTGCGGAATGCATAGCGGAGTTCCAAAAAGCGGGTCGTACGTTACATCACAGTCCATGTGAAAGACCTCCTTAACGAGCTTCACAGTGACTACTTGTTCTGGGTTCCCCTGAGCATATACAGTCTTATCTTTAAGCGCCACAATATGGTGGGCATATCTGCAGGCTAAATTCAAATCATGCAGTACCATTACAATCGTTCTGTTTTCTTTTTCGTTCAGTTCAAAAAGCAGATCCAAGATTTCTATTTGGTGGGTCATGTCTAAGTATGTTGTAGGTTCGTCCAGCAAAATAATATCTGTGTCCTGTGCCAGGACCATGGCAATCCATGCTCTCTGCTTCTGTCCTCCAGATAAGGAATCCACCGGACGTTCCTTTAGATTATAAAGGCCGGTAGCCAACAGAGCATCTTTTACCTTTGTTTCATCTTCCTTCGTCCATTGGCGGTACCAGGTCTGATATGGGTATCTTCCCTGCTTCACCAGCTGAAGAACGGTAAGCCCTTCCGGAGCCGCGGGAGCCTGGGGCAGAATAGCCATTTTCTTTGCCACTTCTTTTGTTGAGAGCTTCGAAATAGATTCTCCGTCAAGCAGGACTCCTCCAGACTTTGGCTTCAGCAATCTCGCTATAGATCGGAGCAGTGTGGATTTTCCGCATCCGTTGCTACCGATAAAAACAGATATTTCACCCTTTGGAAGTGTCAGGTTTAATTGATCGATGATTTTGCTGTCCCCATAAGACAGCGTCAGTGCTTCGGTCTGAATTACTTCACTCATCTATCCGTTCTCCTTTTTGGTGTCCGCTCTTAGCATGTAAAGCGGAGTATGATATATGTGCCTTCACGGCTCCTATGAATTCCTGGTTTTATAAAGCAGATAAATAAAATAAGGAGCCCCTATGCTTGCCGTAAAAACACCTGCAGGGATTTCAAGCGGCGCGAAAAGTGTTCTGCCGATTAAATCTGCAGCTAATACCAGAATAGCCCCTATAACCGCCGCGACAGGAAGCAATGCTCCAAAAGCCCCACCCACAAGTCTCCTTGCAATATGGGGTGCCATCAATCCCACAAAGCCGATTCCACCGGCAAAAGCAACAGCCGCACCTGTTAGCCCTGTACTTATGAGAAGCATGGTGATTCTTTGTACCTGTATACGGCTGCCTGCTCCTGCTGCCACTTCTTCACCCAGCTCCTGCACATTCAAATTTCTAGCCTGAGTGATGGCGGCAAGAAGCAGTACGATCACGACAGGAATTAATAGTTGGACATCGGTCCATTTAGAACCGTTTACTGAGCCCGTGATCCAAATATTCGCCTGTGATGCCCGGTAAATGGGGCCCAGTATCATCATTAAAGTAGTTCCTGCCTGCAGCAATGTGGAAATGCCAATACCGATTAATACCATCCGGACTGGAGACATCCCATTCTTCCACGAAAGCAGATAAACGATAACGGCAGTTGCTGAAGCACCAAGAAATGCAGCAGCCGGAAGCCACCCGATGCTTACGGTCAAACTATTATCCGCGTCGCTGAACATCGTTAGAAAACTGACCACCGCAAGAGAGGCACCATTTGTCAGTCCCAAAATATCTGGAGAAGCCAATGGATTTCTGATCATCCCCTGCAAGATTCCCCCCGCTGCTGCAAGCGCCGCCCCAACAAATAACGCAATTAAAATCCTCGGAAGCCTTAATGAGAAAATGACCGTTTCCTCAAGACTGCTGCCTGCTCCAGCGAGTGCCTTAGCCACATTCCAAGGCGGTATGAACATTTGTCCGACTCCGGTGCTGAGCAAAAAGAGCAAAACGGCTATTACTCCTAGTGTGACAAACGTAAACAATGCTTTTCTTTCTATTAAAAGGGATATCATCCCATTGAATAAACGAACACTCGAGTATTTTTCTTTCATTTAGCATTGAACCCCTTTCTTGCAATGAAGATGAAAAATGGGGTTCCGATAAGCGCGGTCATTACACCAACGGGTACTTCCTGCGGCATGATGATATACCGGGCAGCAATATCCGCGAGCAGCAGCAGAATGGCTCCCAGTACTGTGCTGTATGGAATAACCCAGCGGTGATCGATCCCTGTAACCGCCCGGGTTATATGAGGGATGATGATGCCGACAAAGGCAATTGGACCTGATACGGCCACTGCCCCTCCCGCTAGGAGGATGACCGAGAGAGCAGCCATTACTTTTACCAGACCGACTCGGACGCCCAGACCTTTGGCTACATCATCACCCATCGAAAGAAGATTCAATTTTCCTGATATTAAAAGTGATATCAAACATCCTGCTGCTAAATACGGCAATACGGACTGCAGCATGTCGAGCTTTCTCCCCTGTACCGAACCTGCCAGCCAGAATAGAACTTGATCTAACGCAGCTTCATTCAGCACAAGCAAGCCCTGAGTCAGGGAAGAAAATAAGGCTGCTGCGGCTGCACCGGCCAATGTAAGCTTCATGGGTGTCAAGCCTTCTCTCCCGAGCGAACCTATTGCATACACTCCCATAGCTGCCGCAGCAGCACCAGTAAATGCAAGCCAGGAATAAGCATGGAGAGAGTTTACTGAAAAAACAGAAACGGCAAGAACTACAGCAAATCCTGCACCAGCGTTGATACCAAAAACACTCGGTGAAGCCAGTGGATTTTTCGTTAAATTTTGCATGAGTACGCCTGCCACAGCAAGAGATGCCCCTACTGCAGCAGCAATCAACGCCCGCGGCAGCCTGACCGTTTGAAGAATAATATGTTCATTAGATCCGTTATAATCCGAAAAGGAAGCAAGGGCCATTTTCCAGGATGTATTTGTGTACCCATATACGATACTTGCACATATAAGAAAAAAAAGAATAAGCGTAAAAAATAGCAGTCCTGCTATTCTCTGAGCCGGATTTTTCAAAAGCATAAGGACGTTTCCCCTCGGATTATCTGAATTATTTTTCTATCTGATTCAAGGATATTGAAATCCATGAACGATGTCAATGAGTATGAAAATCATTTTCAATTAGAGATTGACAATCTATGAAAGGGTAACCTAAAATGAATGTATGATTGATAATCATTATCATTTAAGGGGGATTACGGTGAGAAGTACATATTTTCGTAAATCATTCGCATTGATGCTTAGCACACTGCTTTTGATTGTGCTGGCTGCATGCGGCAACAACAAGGAAACAAATGGGGAAAGCAAAAAAGAAAGCGGTAAGCAGATTACGATTGAGCATGCGATGGGAAAAACAAAGGTGCCAGAAAAAGCAAAGAAAGTTGTCATTCTAACTAACGAAGGAACTGAAGCTTTGCTTGCTCTGGGAATTAAACCAGCAGGAGCAGTAAAATCCTTTACAGGAGACCCTTGGTATGATCATATAAAGGATAAAATGGATGGCGTTGAAGTAGTAGGACTTGAAAGCGAAATTAATATGGAAGCCATCGCTGCCATTAAGCCCGATTTAATCATCGGAAACAAAATGCGCCAGGAAAAGCAATACGATCAGTTAAGTGAAATTGCCCCTACTGTTTTTGCAGAAACATTAAGAGGCGACTGGCAGGAAAACTTTAAGTTATACGCCAAGGCTGTTAATAAAGAGGAAAAGGGCCAGCAGGTTCTTGATGATTATAATAAGCATGTACAAGAAGTGAAAGACGCTGTCGGAGATAACATCCAGAAAAAAATATCCATGGTCCGCTTTATGCCTGGAGATGTCCGGATTTATCACAAAGATACATTTTCAGGGGTTATATTGGATCAAGTCGGTTTTGCCCGGGCCCCTGGACAGGATGTAAATGACTTTGCTGAAAGAAATCTGACGAAAGAACGAATGTCAGCTATGGATGGTGACGTGATGTTCTACTTCACCTATGATGAAGGTAATGGCGAAGGAAACAAGCTTGAGGAAGAGTGGACTGCTGACCCTCTATTTAAAAACTTGAGCGTTTCCAAAAACGGCAATGTCAAAAAAGTAAATGATGCTATATGGAATACTGCCGGCGGTATCTTAGCCGCGAATATAATGCTAGACGAACTGAAGGCATACTTTGTTAAGCAGTAATCACTGAAGACAGGTCTCCCCTGTCTTCTTTTTTGCATTCATAATATTAGGAAAACCTTAAGCGAATTGATAAAATGATGGGGAAAGAAGGAGGGTTCATGGATGAAGAGTTTATCAAATTGGTTCGACCAAGCGATGTCCCGTGAAGAATATATCAACAGCATGACCGTACATCGCAAAAATCTGCAAACGGTTTTTCAACATTTTTCACTGAACGAAGATGATCTTGCATTTTTGGAACGTGTAAAGGAAGAAAAGTTAAAAGCCGTAATATTGACAGCGGATTGGTGCGGGGATGCCATGGTTAACCTGCCCATTTTTATGCACATTGCAGAAGCGGCCGGAATCGAAGACAGATATTTAATCAGAGATGAAAATTTAGATTTAATGGATCAGTATTTGACCAATGGAAAATCCCGTTCCATCCCTATTATTGTGCTGCTGAATGCTGAAGGTGAAGAAGCAGCAAAGTGGGGACCTAGAGCTCCAGAAGCCGAACGGCAGGTCTCTGAACTAAAAAAAGATATCCCTCCAAAAGAAGACCCGGGCTACGAAGCCGCCTTCAAGCAATTTGCAGCTCATTTAAGCCAGCAGTTCACTGAAGATAAAAGTCTTTGGACAGCCATTAAAAACGATATGATCACGACCCTAAAAACAAGATAACAATCAACGGGAGCCTCTATTATTCTCACGGCTCCTTTTTATGTTATATAACGCACTTTGTAAGTGAGCAGGCATTACCTATTTACTTCTGCCAGAAGAACGCAGGTGCCTGCCCCTTATCACCATGCCCCCCTGCAGCCGTTCCAAGATCCACTTACAGACCACCGGGTGGATGAGGCAATGCCTGAAAGAAACATCACTAATCCAACTACAAACAAAATTTGACCATTTGTCTATCATCATTCACCTTTCGATTCACATCGAATCTTCTATATCCGTTTTCTTCAATAATTTTAATCATTTTCCGGTAAAATGGCCGGTTGATTTCGTTTTCAGTTGGGCGGCCCGGAAATGTCCCGGCGTCTACCCACGCAGAATCCCTTGGCTCCCCTTTTTCCCATTTGGAGTACCGAATCGGGATTCCAATCAGCAAACTACAATGAACTTTAACAATTAAATAGATAAAAAAACAGTAATGTAATAAAAAGTTTAAAAAGCTTTCTATCTTGGTATATATATTCTACCGAGAATCTGAGGAGACACTCTAAAGAAATAATTTGATATAAGAAATTAGAAGGGAATTGAAAGTCATGGTAGAAGTAACAGTAACTGTTGAATATAAAGGGAAAAATTATCAAACCAACGTATTAGTTAACCGCAGTGCAATGGAAGAAGAAATTTTTACTGCTGCGCTTAACCAGGTTAAAGAACAATGGACCCCCGAAACCACTTATAGATAAAACGATGCCTTGTCCTGTTGCTGGACAAGGCATTTGTTTCTGGAAAGGTTCTTTTCTAAAAGATTGTAGTTTTTTAATACGTTATGTTACGTCACCCCATTATTAAATCGTTGATTGGAGCGTAAGGTGCGAGACTCCTGCGGCAGCAGCGGGTATTGTCCAGCTCCAAGGCTTTAGACCCTCGAGTCATAAGCCAATCAGTCCATGGGAAGAAACACCGCTTCTCACGGCCTACTCGTCTTATGCTTTTCAGGTCTCTGCCTTCCCTGAGAGTTTTTTGTGATAAAAGATAGCTAATCATGAGCTTCCTTAAGCAATGTTACTGGGGAAGGCACCGCTTTCCGCTTTTCTTTTTGTCCTGCTCCGGACTGACACCGCGGGTCTAGCCAATCGCAATTAAAGCAAAATCGGCCTTTCACTGCCGCTCGTCTTATGCCGGGCTAACGCACGATGCACAGGATGTGCGACCAGGTGGGGCCACAGGACGTGGCCGTTCAAGCGTGGTAAGGGCGACTAAGCTTCTGTCTTCGCTATCGCTTGCCAATCAGCAAGTCTTCTTTATCAGGGTCTGCTTTTCTTTTAGTGTCTTGCCTCTACTTTAATAAAGATCATCATTCAGCTTTTGGATGAAACTTTTCTTGAAAAGCACCGTCCTCCGCTTTTCGACAGGTGAGACCCCGAAGGCGAAGACGAGGAGGCTCACCGACCGCCCCTAAGGTCCGCGAGCAAGCCTTGCGCTTCACCCCATCTTGTTCAATAGCTACAAAGTTTGCGAAAACAGCTTTTAAAATTCAGCAGTATTAATTCAACAAAATTTTCCATTTGACCTTGTGGAAAATTGTTATAAAATAGGTTCTGCGGAATAAAATCCCTATTTTTAAAAATTTCATAGATAAAGGACGTAGAGCATGCATAAATTCTTTTCCTTAGCTGCACTATTGCTGGCCGCTTCGCTGCTATCCGGATGCGGAACACAGGAGCAGGAAACTACTCACGATTCTAATAAAGCCCCACAGGTCAAAACAGAATCAAACGCTGATCAAAAGGAAAATAGAGATTCAGTCGGTTTAGAAGATACAAAATCTGAGACATCAGATAACAATGTAAAACAGGAAGATATGAATACTAAAAAAACGGCTGAAGAACCTGCAAAAAGTACTGAAAGCAAGCCTGTCGTAATCAGCAGTACTATAAGCAAAAAGACAGAAGAACCAAAAGATGTTAAGCCTCCTGCAGTGAAAGAGCAGCCAAAGGCAAAAAGTCCAGAGGTAAACAAGCCAGTGAGCACACCCGTGCAAAAATCTTCGGCGCACAAAGAGGCTGGGGAAAAGGCCATTCCTATCGTGGGACAGCCGACTGCCATTACCGTTATGGTCAATAAGGAGAATAAGCTTCCGGACGGATATGTTCCTGGCGATTTGGTATATACAACAATCCCGTTTATTTTTCAGGAAAAGTTAGAGAAAAAGAAAATGAGGAAAGAAGCATCTGATGCGGTCAGCAGACTGTTTACAGGTGCAAAAGCAGATGGCATCGAGCTTTTAGGTGTATCCGCATATCGATCATATGTAACACAAACAGCACTTTTTAACGCCTATGTTCAAAAAGACGGCTACGAAAAGGCACGCACTTATAGTGCGGTTCCGGGTACAAGCGAACATCAGACCGGACTTTCCATAGATGTAACGGGCGGAAACGGAGCCTGCCCCGCAGAGTCCTGCTTTGGAAATACAAAAGAAGCGAAATGGCTGGAAGCCAATGCTTCTAAGTACGGTTTTATCATCCGGTATCCAAACGGCAAAACTTCGATAACCGGCTATAAATACGAACCTTGGCACCTGCGTTATGTTGGTGCGGCCGCAGCGAAAGAAATCATGAGCAGAAAAATCACGCTGGAAGAATACTTGGATGCGGTGCCGGTAAGTCATTAAAGAAAGCTGTCCGAAGTTATTTCGGACAGCTTTCTTTTATAGGTCGATAACGGATTCTTTATCCTTATGGAGCCTGTAGAGCCTGTAGGTGTGGCTTACAATTACCTTCAGCACCGCATAAAATGGCACCGCGAGAATCATTCCGAGCAGACCGGCCATACTGCCCGCTACAAGCAGCAGCAGGATAATGGTCAGCGGGTGGATATCAAGCTTTCTCCCCATGATGTACGGTGAAGAAAGATTACCGTCTATCTGCTGAACCACTACAGCTACAATGACCACCTTCAAGGCCATAAACGGTGAAGCTATGAAACCGATAATCAATGCAGGTATGATAGCAATAAACGGACCGACAAAAGGAATGACATTGGTCAGCATAGCAATGATAGCTAGAATCAATGAGTAATCTATTCCAATGATTAAATAGCCGATATACATCATTACACCCACTATGAAACTAACGATTGCCTGCCCCTGAATATAAGAACTTAAAGCAGAATCCATATCCTTCAAAATCTTCTTCCCTTCTTTTGCCTGAAGGCGCGGAAGAAAACGGAGAACACCATTAGGGGCGCTGTCGCCATCCTTAAGTAAATAAAAGACAATAAAAGGAACCGTTACAACAATCGTTGCTACATTAGTGATGATACCAAGAATCCCTGTGATCTTATTACCAAGATTAGAGACATTCGTGTTTATGTAAGCATTTAATTTGGAAGTCACCGTATCAAGTGTTACATAATCATTCTCCTGGAATCTGGAAAACCACTTCGTATCCCTCAGTCCTACAACCTTCTGCTTCAATGTATCCAGCAGTCCCGGGAAATTATCAATAAAGCTTTTAAACTGTTTCTGAAGCTCAGGACCGACCCATAACATTAATACAGTACCCAGGCCAATGAATAATAGATAGATGATTAGAATGGACAATCCTTTTGGGACTTTGCGTTTTTGCAGAAAATGGACAATAGGTCTTAATAAATAATAGATAACCCCCGAAATAAGGAACGGGAAAAATAAAGTCTGAAAAAGGACTTTTATTGGCCTAAAGATAAAGTCCACCTTGGTACCTAAATAAATGATTATTAATAAAATAATAATCCCATAACCTAAACGGAAATACTTTGTGTTCGGCAAACTCTCACCTCTTAATTTGATCTTATAAAGATATTATACTTGATAACTTCGCCTAACACATTTATTACCTTTAACAGCTTCCATTTAAACTGGAAAGATCATGCCAGAAAAGAGAAAAAGCGCCCTGTCATGAACATAATGACAGGGCACTTTTTAAGAATCAGTTGAAAACATATACTTTTTATAGTGATACCGGATACTGAAGATAAGCCCCACCGCGAGGAAGTTCCCCATTAGTGAGCTTCCTCCATAACTGATAAAAGGAAGCGGAATTCCGGTAATAGGAAGAACACCAATCGTCATTCCGATATTCTGGAAAACATGGAATGTAATCATACTGATGATTCCGACACAAATATAGGTATAATAATTATTTTTAGAATCCATACCAATTTTAGTGATGTGGTAGATCAATAAAAAGAGCAAACTGATGACGATGCTTGACCCGACAAATCCAAATTCTTCTCCAATCACGCTAAAGATAAAATCAGAGTGGCTTTCAGGCAGATATACTTCCCGGTGCCCGAAACCCTTCCCGCCTGTTTCGCCCGAGCCGATGGCAAGAAGGGAACGCGTTAATTGAAACCCCGTCGAACTCTGGTAATTATAAGGATCAATCCACGAATAAATCCGTCCGAATTGGTATTGCTTAACTCCAAGATATTTTTGGATGATGTCAGGATGCCATATTATAAAATAGAAGATAACCGATATGAGGACGATTCCACCCGAAAATATCGGCATCAGGATTTTCCACGAAACACCCGAAATAAATATCATCCCCAGCAAGATTGCAATGAAAACAAGAGACGTCCCTAAATCCGGTTGCTGCATCACGAGCAGGAGAGGCACCATAGTCACCATACATAGCTTCGCCAGCAGCCAGATATCAGTTTTTATTGTTTTAATCCGATGTTTAGCATGATGATTGGAAATAACCGTTGCCAGTGCCAGAACAATAAAGACCTTTACCACTTCAGATGGCTGCAGCGACCCTAGCCCCGGCAGAACAAACCAGCTCTTTGCCCCATTCCTTACCGGCGCAATGCTTGATGGAGCCACAATAATCAGAAGCAGCAAAAAGATCCCAAAACCATAAGTATACCAGGACAATTTCTTCAACTGATCTGAATCCAGGGTAATCACCCCAAAAACAATCCCGCACCCGACTATGTACCAGAAAATCTGCTTGACCACAAAGTTCTCCGCGTATTGTCCCGTTGTCTGTGCACTATATATGGCAATACAGCTTGCTGTAAACAAAAGAAAAATAATAAAAGCTAATCCATAATCTATACGAGATGAGAAATTTTTTTGAGACTGCATCTGGACTCTCCTTCATCTAAAACACAGGCATTCATGCCCCCTATTTCCATAACCCAAACGTAACTTATCAAAACATCCTTATATATTCCTTAATTTACGTAAAACGACACTTTCTCATTATACTTTAACAAAAGAAAATCACAATATCCAAACATGTGATGGGGATAATTGTTATCTGAAATGCGGAGAACGGTGCTTTTCGATGAAATCACATTTAGGCACCATGATTCTCTGTCATTTACAGAAAAGAAAACTCAATGAAAAGCAGACACCTGAAAGGCATAAGACGAGCAGGCTGTGAGAAGCGCTTTTCTTCTCATAGATTGATGGGCTTATGTCTCGAGGGCGGCAGCTTGGAGCTAGACAACACGAAATGCGGAGAACGGTGCCTTTCCCAAAGCGGATAAGTTTTGACAGTATTCAACACCCCTTAAAAATACATATATTTAATTTCCACACCAAACGGAAATGCAGCTGCCCGAAAAGGTGCTAGAGGGGCAAGTTGTTTGAGGCGGGATCGTTCTTCGCTATACAATTGGTTTCTTTATATATCTACTCTTCAGGGGTTAAAGTTTTTAAATTTGATCATTGGCTTCCTAATGTATCCCGCCTCCCACTTCGAATTTCTTTTCCTCCGACTCTTTAACGCGAGTAGACACATGGAGCAAGGATGAACAATTTTCACTGAAAACGGCTGTTTTTTGTGGCTAGGACATATATTTCAGTACCTTTTTGTATTAAGAGCATCTGCCCGCTCCTAGAGATAGTTATTTTGGAAGATATTTAAGTAATTTAGAAGGGTTTAGTATGATGCAGTAAGGTTTATGCTTAAGTTTACGAGGAATATGCTTATGTTCAGAAGGTTTATGCTTATGTTTTTAGGTTTTATGATTATGTTTTCAACGTTTATGCTTATCTCTCTTCATCCAATGCTTATATTTGAAGCTTTATGCTTATCTAATTGCCTTTATGCTTATCCGGCTGCCTTTTTGCTTTTCTATCTCCCTCTATGTTTATCCACGGCCTTTCCGCTTATCTGTCTGATAGCAGGTGCTTCACTTAAACCAATGACGAGCAATCCCTCGAATCCCTTATATATACCCAATTGCTAATCTAATACACCCTATACACTCCCAATATATTAATGAAGTCCCCCACATCAAACTCCTGTCAATTTCAGGGACCTGCAAAATAGTATTGCTATTTTAAAGTAATTCTTTTATACTACGTACAGGTCATCAATAATAATTGAATAATTCCTCATACACCGATTAAGTAGAGGTTGCAGCTTTAAAGAGTAATGCGTACGAGATAAAGAGATATCATTGACTCCGCATGAAAGGGAAAGCTGCCGAAGTTTGTTTTCATCTCTTTGAAGGCAGGCTGGGGCTGATATCGAAAGAATCAGCACTGTCACGTTCAAGACCATTTGTAACGTGGGGAGCTAATCATCGGAAGGTTTGATTCGGACAATATATAAGCCGTCGATCCTTCGACGGCTTTTTCTATTTTCTGCTCCTTCCAAGTATATAAGAAAAGGAGAACTTACTTTGGGTAAAAATACACCACAGACTGTAACTCAGTTAAAAAGAAGTTTAAAAACAAGGCATCTGACCATGATTTCACTTGGTGGAACAATTGGTACCGGATTATTCCTTGCCAGTGGCGGAGCCATTCACAATGCGGGGCCAGGCGGTGCGCTTGCAGCTTATGCAGCTATCGGGATTATGGTTTACTTCTTGATGACAGGATTAGCCGAAATGGCAGCTTACATGCCGGTTGCTGGATCCTTCCGCGTATATTCATCGAAATTTGTTGATCCTGCCTTTGGATTTGCGATGGGCTGGAATTATTGGTATAACTGGGCAATTACGATTGCTGCTGAACTTGCAGCTGTTACATTAATCATGAAGTTTTGGTTCCCGGACAGCCCTTCCCTTTTATGGAGCGGCCTCTGTCTTGCAATCATGTTTCTGCTAAACTATTTGTCTGCTAAAGGCTTTGGAGAAGCAGAATTCTGGTTCTCACTCATTAAAGTTATTACTGTTATCGTCTTTATTATTGTTGGTATCTTGTTGGTGTTTGGAATTATGGGCGGAGAAGCTGCAGGATTTAAAAACTTTACGATCGAAGATGCACCGTTTAATGGCGGTTTCATGGCAATCCTCGGTATTTTCATGGCTGCCGGCTTTTCATTCCAGGGTACAGAGCTCCTTGGGGTGGCTGCAGGAGAAAGTGAAGAGCCTGAAAAGAACATTCCTAAAGCTATTAAATCCGTGTTCTGGAGAATATTATTATTTTATATCCTGGCGATCTTTGTCATTGGATTATTGATTCCTTATACAAATGAGGATTTGCTCCGCGGTGAAATTGCCGTGAGTCCCTTCACACTTATTTTTGAACGTGCAGGTATTGCTTTTGCGGCTTCTGTGATGAATGCAATCATCCTAACAGCTGTCTTATCTGCAGGTAACTCAGGTATGTACGCTTCTGCCAGAATGCTTTGGGACCTTGCGCGTGAAGGACATGCCCCTAAATTCTTAGGTAACTTGAACAAACGCGGCGTTCCTGTCAATGCATTGATCGTTACTGCCCTGGTTGGTACATTAGCTTTTCTTGCATCTCTTTTCGGTGAAGGAACGGTATATGTGTGGCTTCTCAATGCTTCCGGTATGTCAGGATTCATTGCCTGGGTCGGAATCGCAATCAGCCACTATCGTTTCCGAAAAGCATTTATTGCTCAAGGCAGAGATTTAAACGAACTTCCATACCGTGCAAAATGGTTCCCGTTCGGTCCTCTATTTGCCTTTGCACTATGTATCATCGTTATCTTAGGACAGAACTATGGTGCATTCTTCGGTGATTCCATTGACTGGAACGGAGTAATGGTGTCATATATCGGCCTTCCATTGTTCTTGATTTTGTGGCTTGGTTATAAATTTGCCAAGAAGACAAAAGTTATTTCACTAGACCAAGTAGACTTAAATAATAAAAACTAAACTAAGGAGGCGGTCCTGGCACAGGGACCGCCTCTTTAGTTATAGAAGAAACAAAAAGCCCCCTGCAAGATTTTTGCAGGAGGACTTTCTTCTATTCTCTTGTTGGGTAAAGATCGCAGTCTGTTAATTTGACCAGTTTCGTTTTCTTAAGGAACTTATAGCCGAGCCACAGGATAAAGAATAGCGGCAGACTGATGTAGGATACGAGGATTCCGTTCCAGTCTATTTCAGGTCCCATAAAGGCTGAATAGTTTTGACCAAGAATGATGAATGCACATAATACAAATGCAAAGATCGGGCCGAACGGGAACCATTTTGCCTTATATGGCAGTTTGTCCAAGCTTTTCCCCTGGGCAGTAAAGGCTCTTCTGAATCTATAATGACTCACAGCTATACCAATCCAGGCAATAAAGCCTGATAAACCTGCAGCATTTAACAGCCATGTGTAAACGACCCCATCCCCGAAGAAGGATGAAAGGAATGCCAGACAGCCTACTAAAGATGTCAAAATAAGAGCATTCAGAGGGATTCCTTTTTTCGTTACCTTCCCTAAAAACTTGGGAGCCTGTCCTTCTTTTGACATATTCCACAGCATACGTGCACATGCATACATCCCAGAGTTACCGGCAGATAGAAGTGCCGTCAAAATGATAGCATTCATAACAGAAGTAGCAAATGCGAATCCTACTTTTTCAAATACAAGTGTAAAAGGACTCACAGTAATGTCATCACTTGTTGCCAATTCAGGCGTTGTGTAAGGAATAATCAGTCCAATAACAGCAATTGTAAGGATGTAGAACAATAAAATACGCCAGAAAACCTGTTTGATCGCTTTAGGTACGTGCTTCCGCGGATTTTTACTTTCACCTGCAGTGACTCCCAGCAACTCTGTTCCCTGGAAAGAGAACCCTGCAACCATAAAGATGCCAAGTACCGACATTAATCCGCCATTAATAGGAGCATCTCCAACTGTAAAATTTCTCACGCCTATGGCTTCCCCGCCCATTATTCCTAAGATCATCATAATCCCTGTAATAATGAAAATAATAATGGTGGCAACTTTTATCAGGGAGAACCAATATTCAGATTCTCCAAAGCTTTTAACTGAGAGGACGTTTAAGAAGAATAATAACGCTAGACAAATCCCGCTCCATAACAGCGAAGGAGAGTCCGGGAACCAGTACTTCATTACAAGCACCACAGCCGATAATTCAGCGGCAATGGTTACTGCCCAGCTATACCAGTAATTCCAGCCCATTGCAAAGCCCAGGGCTTCATCTACAAATTTTGAGGAATACACACTGAATGACCCTGCAACCGGCATATATGCCGCCATTTCAGCAAGGCTCGTCATGAGGAAAAACACCATGATTCCAACAAGCCCGTAAGCGAGTAATGCTCCTCCAGGTCCTGCACTGTGGATAGCGCTTCCACTCGCAAGGAAAAGACCCGTACCGATGGTTCCACCCAGGGAGATCATGGTGATATGTCTTGCCCCAAGCTTTCTCTTTAATCCTGTTTTTTGTTTCGTTTCTTTTATAGCTTTGCCAAGGCTGCCTCCAACCCTTGGAGACGCCTGTACTTCTGAATGTTCCATAATTACACCCCGGCTGATAGTTTGTTTTGTTTTTTCTGTGTGTTTATACATACCTTTTTCACAGAGAATTCAAACCATCCAATAAAAGGATTTTATTATAGGGATATAATTAAATGCTTTTTTCTATCGAGTCAATAACCCTCCCAGGCTACTGATGCAAATCTGCTGTCCTGTTTGTTAGCAGCTAATATATAGTTCATGGTGTGAAAGTTTTTTACGTAATTTTAAATCTTAGCAATCCTAACTCTAAGAGGAAAGAAAGGCTCCCGCCAATAAACTGATAGGGTTGTTTCAGTAATGAAAACAGAAGCGATTTCCCCGACTACCTGTATTCAGAATCAATTGAATGAGCTATGATCATTTTGCTTTTTTAAGAGGCTTAGAACATGTATAACATTACAAACTAACTTACTCCGTACATGATAACTACCCTAGTCACACGCAGCTTAGAAAAAAAGACTGCAGTGTTTTTCCTAGAGTTTTGCCGAATGTTTGCAGTGTCAAAGGACACCCTACTAACAGTTAGAAATAAGAAAGGAATGTTCTTAATGGTTCTAAAAAAACAGCAAGTAGACATAACAGAGGATGTAGTAGGCAAAATCCAAAATGGTGAAATCAATCTTTACTCCGGCGAAAGAAAAATAGGCAAAGTAACAAAATCAAACGAAGGGATCACATATAGTCTGGAAGAAGGTTTTGAAACCAATAATGGACATATATTTGAGATGGCTGATGTTACCGTCGCTCCCGATAAAAAATATACAGATTGCGACCAGGGCGGCTGGTGCTGACAATCAATAAAAACAGCTGACCTTAAAGGTTCAGCTGTTTCTATATCAGGCTAATTCAGCCTTTATCCAGCCCCTGACACTATTGATGAACCAGATTTCTTCCGCAGACTCTAAATGTTCTTTTTTAAGGACCTGCTCATTAATAATCCCTTCGGCTAGAAGCTTAGCTCTGAAAGTACCTCCAAGCAGGCCGCAGGAAACAGGAGGAGTAAGCAGTTTTCCATGCAGCTTTAACACAAGGTTGCCGAGCGTAAATTCGGTTAATTCACCCTGGGCATTCCATAACAGGACATCAAACACCCCAGGCTCAACACTGCGAAATGGTTCGAACATATCGCGTCTGGTTGTTTTATGGTATAAAAATGAATTCTCTATATTTATTGGCTGTTCGGCTAACTTGATACGGATAGAATCTGGATTTTTGCCAATAGGAGCGCCTTCGATATGCAAATCTCCACTTTCAGAAACCAGCAATCTCACCTTTAATACATCCTGGTTATTTTCACTAGCAAAGTCCATAAGTAAGCGTCGTACTTTGTGTTCATCAACTCTATATCCAAAGTATTCCGCAGACTCCAATAGTCTTGAAAGATGCTCTTCTAACACTTCATACACTCCGTTATCAAGCCGCAGTGATTCTAAGAGCTGAAAGCTTTCGTGGTTTTGAGTCAGCAGCCTGGCTTTTACAAATGCCTCATGATATTCATCTTTCATGGTGGAATCCCAGGTAATGCCGCCCCCCACACCATATTGGGCTCCCCCCGTTTCATGATCAATCAGTACGGTGCGTATGGGCACATTAAATACCGCTTCCCCTTGAGGTGATATATATCCGATAGCTCCGCAATAAACCTCACGCGGTGAGCGCTCCACTTCCGATATGATATTCATGGTGCTTATTTTGGGAGCGCCTGTAATCGAGCCGCACGGAAACAGGGCCTTAAATATATCGGTAATTCCTAGATGGGGCAGCAGGCTGCAAGTGATTTCCGAAGTCATTTGCCAGACAGTTGGATATTTCTCAATTTGGAATAGCTCAGGCACGGAGACTGTTCCCGTTTCGGCGATTGAACCCAGATCATTTCTCAGCAAATCGACAATCATCAGGTTTTCTGAGCGGTTTTTTTCAGAATGATAAAGCCACTCTGCATTTTCTTTGTCCTCAGAAAGTGTTTTTCCCCTCTGTACGGTGCCTTTCATAGGACGAGCCGTTACCTTCCCCTGATGAAGCCGGAAAAAAAGTTCAGGGGAAGCCGAGAGGATGCTATGGCTGCCAATGTTCAAATAAGCGCTGTAATCAGCTGACTGAGCGCGTGAAAGCCGCTTATAAAACGAGTAATCATCTCCCTTGAACTGAGCCTTCAGCCGCATCGTATAATTCACCTGATACGTATTTCCCTCTTCTATTTCTGACCGTATCCGCAAGAATCCGTTATGATACTCTTCCTGGGTAGATTCGGCATCCCATTCAGAAATCTGGAATTCACCCATTTCTTTTTCACTGGACTCTTCTAAAGGCTCTTCAAAGATACCAAACCAAAGCAGCGGCACAGATGGATCCGGTCTGACTCTGAAATGGGGTTCAAAAGCCGGCGCCGCCTCATAGGAAAGATATCCGGCAGCATACTTTCCTTCTTCGATGTGTTTTTCAACAGCCTTCAGCTTATTTATTACCTCTTCTATTTGAGACGTTTCAATGATCTCAATTGGGTGGGTAAAGACCATGGGTTTTTTTATCCCCTCACTGTCAGTAAAACCAAAGTGTAGATAGGGAACCTTTTTACCTGCTTCCATATTCTGCCCCCTCCAGTGAATGAAGTTTTGATGTAGGTTTATTAAAAAATGCTTTCAGCAAGGCATGTCCATGCTCAGACATAATGGATTCCGGGTGAAATTGCAGGCCTTCTACTTGATATTTTTTATGGCGGAGTGCCATAATCTCCCCATCTTCAGCAACTGCGGAAGCTTCCAGACAGTCAGGCAGAGATTCCTTTTCTGCAATTAAAGAATGGTAGCGGGTTACTGAAAAAGTTTCGGGGATATCTTTAAACATCGTTTTGCTGTCATGCAGGACCCGTGACACCTTTCCGTGCATCGGCCTCCTGGCTTTTATAACTCTTCCACCGAAAGCGCGGGCGATGGCCTGATGTCCCAGGCAGATTCCTAATATAGGGATGGTTTTATGAAATTCCCTGATTACATCCAGGCAAATCCCTGCCTCATCCGGTTTTCCCGGACCAGGGGAAAGCAGTATATGATCAGGATTCATCCTTTTTATCTCATCTATCGTAATGTCATTATTTCGTTTCACAACGACCTCTTCACCAATTTCCAAAACATATTGATACAGATTATAAGTAAACGAATCAAAGTTATCTATCAATAAAATCAAGAAACAAACCCCTTTTGCACGAAATAAATACAAAACAAACCCCATTTAAATTTACCAGACAACGATCCACGTACAAAGAAAAATTATTTGGGAAATAATCGAGAAATAGGGGACAGTCCCCGCAATATTTAGAATATAGAAATAAATAATTGTTTAATCGGTAGTTTTATGGTAGGATTTCTATGAATTGAATATTTCTTATCAAGAGAGGCGGAGGGAATGGCCCTTTGAAGCCCGGCAACCACTGTATGTACAGTAAGGTGCTAAATCCAGCGAAACAGTAGTTTCGAGAGATAAGAGTGAAGCGTACTAGTAAACTTCTTCTTATCGAAGAAGTTTTTTTGCGTTTGTTAAGGCCGTTTTTCGAAAATGATTGTTTCCTTGTATGGCACGGGGATTCATTCAGCACTTAGCAGGCGGCTTACATACAGATCCATACACTGGGAAAAAACGTCCTTTGAAAAATAACTGCTTGAGGAGAGATCAAAATGAAATATGGATTTTGGCTGCCGATATTTGGAGGCTGGCTGCGTAATGTTGAACAGGAAAACATGCCGGCTACGTTTGATTATGCAAAAAAGGTAATTACATCTGCGGAAAATTGGGGATACTCCACGACCCTGATCGCTGAATTATATCTGAATGACATTAAGGGTCCTGAAAGTGATTCGCTGGAAGCTTGGACAACAGCTGCGGCGTTAGCTGCCGTAACAGAGAAGATTGAGATCATGACAGCGGTTCGCCCAGGCTTCCATAATCCTACGGTGACCGCAAAAATGGCAGCAAATATTGATCAAATCAGTAATGGCCGTTTCACCTTGAATGTGGTCTCTGCCTGGTGGGAAGAAGAGGCACGCCAATATGGCGGGATTTTTACAGAGCATGATGCAAGATATGACCGTACAGAAGAATTCTTGACTGTATTAAAGGGCTTATGGGAACAGGAGACCTTCACATTCAAAGGAAAGTTCTACGATATCCAAAACGCCCATCTGGCACCAAAGCCTGTCCAGAGGCCAAACCCGATTCTGTATGCCGGCGGCGAGAGCCCTAGAGGCAAGCAGGCTATTGTTGAAGGCTGTGACGCTTACGTGATGCATGGCGGTACGGTTGAAGAAGTTGCCGTGAAAATAGCCGACATGAAAGATCGCCGTGCGGCAGCAGGAAAAGAACCGTTTAAATCCTTCGGAATGGCGGCTTATATTATCTGCAGAGATACAGAAGAAGAAGTACAGGAAGAGCTTGCCAGAATTACAGACGTAAAAGAATCCAGCGCTTATGCCGGCTTCAAAGATTTCACAACAAAATCTCAGCTGGAACAGCAGATTCAGCTTCAGGATTATTCCGTATCTAACCGCGGTCTGCGACCTAATTTAATTGGGACACCTGAACAGATTGCTGATAAGATTCTTGAATACGAAAATGCAGGAGTCGATTTGCTGCTGCTCCAATTTTCACCACAGCTGGAAGAAATGAAGAGATTCTCAGAACAGGTTATGCCGCTCGTAGAAGAAAAACGAAACGCGCAGGTAATCGGCGCTAACTAACAAGGAGGACAACATAATGAGCAAAATATATATTATCCATGAAAACAGCGAATGGACGGCCCACTTAATAAACCGTCTTGAAGAACTAGGACTCCCTTATCAGGAATGGTTCCTTGATCAGGGAATTGTCGATTTAAACACTGAACCGCCGGAAGGCATTTTTTACAGCCGTATGAGCGCCTCTTCTCATACCAGGGAACATCGTTTTGCTCCTGAATTAACAGAATCCGTCCTCGCATGGCTAGAGCGTCATGGCCGCAGAGTAATCAACGGCAGCCGTGCACTGCGCCTAGAAGTAAGCAAAGTCAATCAGTATATGGCATTGGACGCGGCAGGAATCAAAACCCCCAAAACACTGGTAGCAGTCGGCAAAGATGAGATTTTTACCGCTGCTGTCAAGCTGGATTCCCCTTCCTTCATTACAAAACACAACCGCGCTGGAAAAGGACTGGGTGTTCGCCTCTTCCACTCACTTGAAGGACTTGAAGAGTATCTGGAGAGCCCGGAATTCGAAGAACCTGTTGATGGAATAACACTGGTACAGGAATATATTAAATCACCAGAATCCTATATCACCCGCTGTGAATTTGTAGGCGGTAAATTCGTCTATGCGGTACGTGTAGATACCTCAGAAGGATTTGAATTGTGCCCGGCTGATGCCTGCCAAATCGGGGACTTATTCTGCCCTGTCGGGGAAGAAGTTGAAGAAAAACCAAAGTTCCAAATCGTTCAAGATTTTAACGACCCTATCATTGAAAAATATGAGAGCTTCCTCCGCGCAAATAACATTGAAGTAGCCGGCATTGAGTTCATCAGGAACGAAGAAGGTGAAATCTTCACCTACGATATCAATACAAACACAAACTACAACTCGGATGCCGAAGCCAAAATAGGCAAATACGGCATGCTTGAAGCAGCAAAATTCTTCGCAGGAGAGCTCGAAAAATTGGCTGTACTTAAGTAATTTTCGGGATGCTTACCAGGCAAAATGCCCTGTCAGACGAGAGCTGGCAGAGCATTTTTTTATGAGCGGGATTATGCAGCTCCTCAACCTTTTTGTAATGGGAGCTTTTTGGAGTATAATAACGTGCATGAACGAGCTTTTATAACGGGGTGATCATATGGATAAAAAAATTGGATTTATCGGCTGCGGAAAAATGGCTCAGGCCATGATTGAAGGGATGCTCGGAACCGGGACTGCCTCCCGGGACCAAATAATGGTAAGCGCCGCTTCGGATAAAACGTTAACCTTCGCTAAGGAAAAATACGGTGTTTTGGTAACCCGTAGAAATAATGATGTGGCTGCACACGCAGATTTTCTCATTCTGGCCGTAAAGCCTGACTTGCATCGGACAATTCTGAGTGAAATAAAATCAGCCATTAAACCAGAAACTGTCATCATTACTATAGCTGCAGGCATCAGCTTATCCTTCATGGAGCAAGAGCTGGGCGGATCCGCAAAAGTCGTCAGGACCATGCCCAATACTCCTTCCTTAGTCGGCGAGGGCCTGAGCGCCATCTGCAGAAACCACCAGGTTACCAATGAGGATCTTAGCCAGGTATTATCTCTATACAACAGCTTTGGAAAAACAGAAGTATTAAAAGAGACATTAATGGATGCAGTCCCTGCAATCAGCGGGTCCTCCCCCGCTTATGTGTACATGTTCATAGAAGCATTAGCGGATGGCGGCGTACGCGACGGAATCCCGAGGGCTCAAGCTTATAACATGGCAGCACAAGCCGTATTAGGAGCAGCAAAAATGGTACTTGAGACCAGCATGCATCCGGGAGCCCTGAAAGACAATGTCTGCACACCAGGCGGCGCCACGATCCAGGCAGTCGCGGCCCTGGAACAGCATAACTTTCGGGCAGCGATCCTTTCAGCCATGGAAAGCTGTACACAGAAATCAAAGGACCTTCAGCGCGGAAATCAATAAAAACAGCCTGTGGATAAGGATATGTGAATTCGTTGGGGATAAGTGTAAAGGCAGGTCTGTCCGACGAATAAATATCCAATCATATTGTATATTCAATAGTCCAGAGGCATGATTGATGAAAGGCCTGAGCGACTTGGGGAAGTATAATCTTAAACTGTGTATAACTTGTTGGAAGCGGTGATCTTTTACAACATTGAAAATAGATTATGCGAGCTTTCGCTGGGGAATTGTGTATAAGTTTGTGCAGCGCTGTGGATTTGTGCATAAGATTCTTTGATTTTTTTGATTTGTCTAAAAGTTCGCTGTGGACATGTGTATAAGTTGGGATTATTCTGTTTGGCTGTGCATTATAGATCCACAACAAATCGTTCTGATTTGCTTTGTGGTTCTCAAATTTACCGGCCAGCCACATTAAACCACGTATTCTCCACATAAAACTGGGCTTTAGCCGCATAAAACTGCGGATTAGCCACATAAAAATGGCCTAAAGCCACATAAATCGCTTTATCGGCCGTATAAACGCAGGGCTGAATCATTATATGATCCCGGAATATACGTCAGCCGGTATCAGCAGACGTGGAATATGGCTGTTAACAAAGGCTGTTTTCGCAAACTTTGTTGTTATTGAACAAGTGGTTGATTGGAACGTGAGGATGCTCGCTTTCCGCGGGGCGGGCGCTGAGCCTCCTCGTCTTCGCCTGTGGGGTCTCACCTGTCCCGCTGCTCCCGCAGGAGTCTCGCACCTTACGTTCCAATCAACCT
>NZ_PGUY01000056.1 GCF_002863585.1 Peribacillus deserti
CTCCTCGGCTTCGCCTGTGGGGTCTCACCTGTCCCGCTGCTCCCGCAGGAGTCTCGCACCTTACGTTCCAATCACCCTTTAATCAATAGGGTAGGATCACATAACTATTAAAAAACAACAATCTTTTAGAAAAGAGCCTTTTAATGATGCAGCCTGGTTCATTCAGTCACTGTCTTGTTTCTAAAAAATTTTCAGTTAATGAATAGAGCGTCTTTAGGGGAGAGTTGAGTATGGAAGATCAAAAATATCCAATAGGAAGATTTGTAGTTCCACATGTTATTTCAGAAGAGCAGAAGGATGCCTGGATTTATGACATCGCCGCTGCCCCAGGGAGAATGAAAGAAGCCCTGAAAGGATTATCACAGGAACAGCTCGATAAACCTTATAGAGAAGGCGGCTGGACGGCCCGGCAGGTGGTGCATCATCTTGCTGACAGCCACATGAATGCCTTTATCCGATTCAAGCTCAGCCTAACGGAAGATTTCCCGACCATTAAGCCATACAGCGAAGGTGACTGGGCTTTAATGCCCGATTCGATTTCCACAGACATCCACGCATCTCTTCAGATCCTTGAAGGATTGCATAAACGCTGGGAAGTACTGCTCAAATCCCTATCCCTGGAAGATCTCAAAAGACGAAAATTCATTCATCCAGAGCTCCAGACCACACTGGACCTATACACAACCCTGGCCCTCTACTCCTGGCACTCGCGGCACCACACCGCCCATATCAACTCCATTAAGTAGGGGACTGTCCCCATTTCCCACAAGCCTGCTCACTTTATTTGGAGGGTTGTTTAGTGCTATGATTACTCTTAATTGTTGTGTTAGGAGGATTAGTGATGGCATTACATTCTTTTCATTTAAAGGCCGTGTGGCCAGGGCTCCGCAATGATGTGGGGGAGATTGAGGCAGGTAATTTGAAGACGAAGATATCCATTCCGCCTGAGATGGATGGGCCGGGAGTTGGCACAAATCCTGATGAAATGCTGCTCGGAGCAGCTGCAACCTGCTATATTATTACGCTTGCTGCGATGATGCAGCGAAGCAATTTAGATAAAGAAGATCTTACGATGGAGTCTGAAGGAATCGTTGACGTAACCTCCGGGGTCATCACATACAAAAAGATCATCCACCGCCCGCGCATCGTCCTGAAGCGGGACGCCAGCGAGAAAGACCATGAACTGGCGCTAAAACTGGCAAAAAAGGCAGAAGTTTCGTGCATGATTTCACGGGCTGTTGCCGGGAACGTAGCAATTGAGCTCGAGCCTGAAGTTACAAACTTATCCTCTTAAAAAAGAGAGAGCCGGCCCAATATTCGGGCCAGCTCTCTTTTCTTATCTTCGAAGATGTTCCGTAGAATTCATAAAATGAACGATTCGCTGAGTGCCTCTATCCTCTAAAAGATGGATACCTGTATCTCCTGTTAATACATAGTGTTCAACGTTAAATGGGAGCCTGAAAAATGCCTGCATCATCCGGCTGATCGCTCCGCCATGGGATACAATCGCAAGCGTCCCATACCCGTTATCGGCAAGTATACGGGAAAACGCTCCCTCGATACGTGCCCGAAACTCAATTTCCGTCTCTCCCTCTGGTACACATTCATGCATTTTATAACCGCCCTCGGGAGCCGGATAGCGTTCTTCAACTTCATCATATTTAAGTCCAGCGAGCGCGCCGTTATTATGTTCCATCAACTCCCCGCGCAATTCCACATCGAGATTAAGCGCCTCACCGATAATTCCAGCCGTTTCAGCAGCCCTCTTCAACGTACTGCTGTAAAGCTTATCAATCTTATAGTTTTCTTTTAGGAAAGCTGCTAATTTATGAACCTGCCACCTTCCGTTTTCCGTTAAGCTGAAGTCGGCTCTTCCCTCATGAACATGCAGCAGGTCCGCCTCCGATTCTCCATGCCTGATCAATAGTAATTTCATAGAACCTCCCCGGGGACAGTCCCCCATTTCCCGATTATTTCCCGGCTAAAATGTCTTCAGTGCTTACTATTTCTGCAAATTCCTTATGGATCGTAGCAAGTGAGAGGTTATGTACCTCTTCTGCCTTATAAAGAACTCCGTTATGCCCGACAATATCAAAGGCGGCAGATGCATCCGAAACTACATAAGTCGTAAATCCTAAGTTTGCGCTCATTCTCGCTGTTGTAGAAACACAATGCGGTGTAATTAAGCCCGTTATAACCAGTGTATCTATGTGATTCTTTCGTAAATATTCCTCTAGTCCGGTGCCGATAAAGCCGCTGTTCACATTCTTTTGAAATACAGCTTCACCATCTAGTGGAAGAACAAGCTCTTTTATTTCGCAGCCTTCATGGCCAGGGAATAATGGAGAGCGGGGATTACGCGATAAGTGCTGAGTATGAATAACAGGAAGTCCTCGTGTCCTCCAATGATTCAAAAGGCTAAAGATATTCTCTTCAGCTTGGGGGTTGTTCCGGGCTCCCCATTTTTCTGAATCAAACCCTTTTTGTACATCAATAATAAGTAAAGCAGAATTTTTTCCAAATGCAACCATTATTTATCTCCCCTTTTCTTAAATCTATCTTTATTTTATTCAACCATTTGCTAAATTTCCTTCTCATAAAAAAGGTATTTAGTACTGCAAACGTTTCATATAAAATAAAAAATATAGAGGGGGGTTTTCATTTGAAAATCGACGAAATTGATAAACATATTTTACGGTGTCTGGTTGCAAATTCACGGCTTTCAATCCGTGAATTATCAAAGCAGGTGAATTTGTCCGCGCCTTCTGTAGCAGAGCGGGTGCGAAGGCTTGAGGAAGAGGGCGTCATAGAAGGCTATACGGCAAAATTGAACTACAGCACTTTAGGCTATTCCATCCGTGCCATCATTCAGGTTACGACCCGGCACGGGATGTGTGAGGAATTCCGAAGACTGATGAGGATTCACCCTAATGCGGAGTGGTGCTACAGAATGGCAGGTCCTGCTGATTACATTGTGATGCTTACGGTGCAGAAACTTGAAGAAATTGAAAAAGTGATTGATGAAATCAGCGGTCTTGCCCAGACAACCACTCATATAGTTTTATCTAAGGTTCAAATGGAATCCTCCATTCTTGGATGATGAAGATACCCCCTTTCTATGAAAGGGGGTATCTTTCCATAAACTCGGGTTAAGCTCCTTTACTTTCCTGCCTTCCCGTTTCCAACTCTTTTCTCGCCAGATAAAGTGAGCTTTTTTCCACGAGTTCGAACAGTCCATCTTCAAATGGTATATTTAAAAAGCTGAATATAGGTTCCATTTTTTCTAAAGGATCCATCTCGCAAATGTTGTTAAACTGCTCTTTCGAAAAATCACAAAAACCATGTCCGCTGACGCCTGCATGCCGGAGTTTTAGGATTTCCTGGAACTCTTCCTTACTGAACAAGCGATAAAGCTCTATGAAATATTGATCAACCTGGTTTCTTTCACTTTTCTTTTCAAGCCTCTTTACGTGTTTCTCCAATGTGCGCAAATAACTATGAAAATGTCTTGTCACACGCTCCTTGTCTGGGAAGTCGAGTTTAAAATAGGCTTCCTTCCTATAAACAAACGAATGTCCGGGCTTGTCCCAATCGATGTCCCAGCCTAACGCAAACAGCAGAAGCTCCTCTGCAAGCCGATAATATAAAACGACAAAGTCGATTAACTTATTTTCTTCAAACAATCTGGCCGCTGAGTTGTGCAGGTAAGAGATAAACGCTTTCTGATCCCGGTTCCGCAAATTCTTCATTCTGACGGCATAATCAATGAGCTCATCATCTTCATCCATTTCCCTAAGTGTCTCGATTAATAAGTCGAAATAATCTTCCTGGCCGTCTGCCACGGCAAGGTCAAGACTCTTAAGCCTTTCACCGAAAATAAGCATTTTGGTAAGCTCGGGGCTTTGAAAGCTGTTGTATACTAGCTTTCCTGCCGAATGATAGTTTCTTTTGCAAATTAAATCATGAAGGCGGGCATATAAATCCTGTATCTTGTCCTCTGCCGTAAATCCGGGAACAATCTCACTTCCTTTTATAAAATAGGACGATTTCCCATACCGCTCAAGAAGGATCTGCATAAAAATCATCTGGTAAATGTCCGGAGTCTCACCGAGTCTTAGATACATTTTATCTTTTTCTCCTACCTGGTCCGCCAGAATCTGCTCTATCTCTTTTTCAGCATTCTCCAATTCGTTTGATAGCCGATGAACTTTATAATCACCAATAGAAGCAGGAATGTCCGGCTGTGCCTCAGATTCAGGAATTAAGAGATGCAAGATAGATTTTGGTTTATTCAGTGCAGGTATCTCCTCAAGAAATGAGATATTTCGCCCTTTACAGAGGCAGAACACGTGATTTTTCATTCGACTCCTGTCCTTTCGGCTGTATGTCCAATTCTAGTTTCAGCAAATAATCAATTAAATCAGAGTAATTATCATCTATGGCCGCACCAAGGTCCCCAAGCATCATATTGGACTCCAGAAGGAACCTTCTTTTCGCACGGGAGACAGTGGTCCGCTTTGTGCCAAAGTAGGAATGCCAGAGTTCCGCTGACTTTATTTCCTCTCTTCCATGCCCGATAAAGCTCTGGTTTCTCACTTGAAGTGTATGAGCTACATTCAAGCTTTTTAGGTAAAAGTAAGCCCCAATGTAATTTTCTACATCCCCGTTTTCATATTTCTTCTCTAGTTCCTCAATCAGCTGATAAATGGATGACTTTTTGACCTGTGCTGCCGAATCCTTATCTTTTGCTCCATGTACCAAAAGAAATAGAAGGATGGCTTCACGGGCACGGTAGAATCTTGTCAGAAAGGCAGGAAGATCATCCAGTTCAATGCAAATTTCCATCTGTCTGTACAATTCTTCGATTAGTGCCAGATCCTTTTCTCTTCCTTCTTTGGAAAGGAGTTTATGAAGAATCTTCTTTGTTTCTTTTAAAACTGGTTCATCCGCTCCCAGAAGCTTTTCACACTCCTGTAAGTATTGATGAGCTTCCTTAAAGCAAAAGTTCATTCTGCTATCCATCATTTTCAGAATGAACTCCATAGACTTAGGGGCTTCAACCTTATCTTTTACTAGTTCAATAGCTCCGGCAAAGTCGTATTCCATGAGAAAACTGCGGATCTGCAGCTTCCAGGAACGATTCGAAACAACAGATCTGGAAATAGAGATTTGCGATTGTCCCTCTTTGTCAAAAAGGAAGCCATGACGGCTCCCAAGCTGTCTGACACTTTCTATGAATACTGCCTGAAAACAGTCATTATCTCCTGTACCGGTTAGCTGAATAATTGTTTCATAGGGATAAAAAAATGATATCTTATGAATCAGCATCTCTGCTTCATTCATTAAAGCCTTTAGAGAAGACTTCTTCTTTATTAAGTACATATCGGCTTTCCATTTATCTGGAAGAGCACTTTCAATCAAATCCGTAAGTTTCTGTTCCAGTTTATATCTGGCTTGTCTGCTGATCCTTCCACTGATAGGAATTACACACAGAAGTGTTTCCCCAGGGGCAGGAAGATCTGAAATCCTCGAAACAAATGAACTCAATTGGGCTTCGGCATATTTCTTTAAACCGCCCTTCGCCTCCTCTATATCCAGGCAATTCCACACAGCCAAAGGCAATAATTCATTGTCATTCATTATATACACCTCATATTGTTAAAAAACCCGCATTTTTCCTATTTGTGGTAACAAATGTATAATAGTAACTATCTTCTATGTATATACCCATAAAAATGAGTAATGTACCAGATTCCAATAATTACAATTCCTAGGGGGAGCAGACATTCTAAAGAAAATATAGATTCCTTTTTGTTCCACAGCTTTTATTTTTATGTCTTTCTTTTTGGCTCTTTTCTAAAGGATTGTTGTTTTTTTTTTAATAGTTATGTGATCCTACCCTATTGATTAACAGGTTGATTGGAACGTAAGGTGCGAGACTCCTGCGGGAGCAGCGGGTATTGTCCAGCTCCGGACTGACACCTTCGGTCATAAGCCAATCGCCATTAAAAGGCAAAATCGGCCTTTCACTGCCGCTCGTCTTATGCCGGGCTAACGCACGATGCACAGGATGTGCGAGCCAGGCGGGGCCACAGGACGTGGCCGTTCAAGCGTGGTAAGGGCGACTAAGCTTCTGTCTTCGCTATCGCTTGCCAATCAGCAAGTCTTCTTTATCAGGTGTCTGCTTTTCTTTTAGTGTCTTGCCTCTACTTTAAAAAAGATCATCATTCAGCTTTTGGATGGAACTTTTCTTGAAAAGCACCGTCCTCCGCTTTTCGATCAGGTGAGACCCCACAGGCGAAGCCGAGGAGGCTCGGGCGCCCGCCCCTAAGGTCCGCGAGCATCCTGTAGTGGAAATCAACCCCCTTGTTCAAAAACAACAATGTTTGCGAAAACAGCCTTCTTTTTCTAACTTCCCAGCATCTCCAAGTGCAAAGGCAGCTATCCTCAAAACCATTAAGCAGGAGGACAATTCCTCTGCCAGCCAAAAACACCAGATTGTCCAAATACCAGACAGTCCCTACACTCTTGTCATCTTTGATTCTCCTCACAAAATAGGGGTATTCAAAACCAAGGAGTTCCTTGGCAAATTCAGCACAACCCTGGAGACAGGATTCAATTTATATGAATCAACCTTTAAAAAAGATGCCAATTACTTTGTTAATAACAAGCTCGTTTACGGATTGACTACGATCCCTGAGGGCAGACACGCTTACGTAAATCATAAGAAAATCCACGTATTTCCCTTAGAAAAATACTTCTCTTCTAGTAGATATGCCTGGGATTATAAAAATCTGTATTTTTTTTATCTTAATGAACCCATTAAAGTCCATTCATACCAGCCCATTAGTTTCCAATAACAGCAAAAGAGCCCTGGATTAATGATCCAGGGCCTCTCAGGTGCCAAATTATTTTCCTCCCGTAAATGAAACTCCCTTTATAAAATATCGGTTAAAGAATGCATAAATCACTAATACGGGCAGTGTAAACACCATGGAAGCTGCCATAATATAATTCCAATAGCTTACAAATTGTCCCTTAAAGGTATTCAGCCCTAACGGAAGGGTGAACATCTCTGCATCAGTCATTACAATCAGCGGCCGCATAAAGTCATTCCAGGATCCCATAAAAATAAAGATTGCCTGAGCTGCCAGTGCCGGTTTTGCGAGAGGCATTACAATACGGAAGAAGGTACCGAATTTACCTAATCCATCTAGTTCAGCCGCTTCTTCCAGCTCTTTCGGGAAATTAACGAAGAACTGGCGCATCATAAAGATGTAGGTGGCGTTGATCATCGCCGGTACAATCATGCCCTGATAGGAGTTTAGCCAGCCTAATTCTTTTAGAATTAAATAGTTTGGAATCATGGTCACTTGTGCAGGAATCATTAAAACTCCTAAAATCCCTATAAATAAAGCCTTTTTACCGGGAAAGTTCAACCTTGCGAGTGCATAACCTGCCATTGAATTAAAGAGTAAATTTAAGAGGGTCACGGAGACCGCGATAAAAAGGCTATTAAACATCCATCTGGGAAATAATTCTTCCTCGATAAAGATCGTTTTATAATTGCCCAGCGTAAAATTTTTGGGAATAAAATTTATGCCTCCACTAACAATCTCTTGTAAACTCTTAAATGAAGATGATAGTGCCCATAAAAAAGGAATAATTGTTGTCAGAGCATATAAAACTAATATGGTATATAGCAGTAATTTTCCAATTCCCATTTTCTTTTTCATTGACTTTGCCTCCTTTTTTATGGCTAGTAAAGTGACTCTTCTTTAGAAAATTTACGCTGGATTAAGGTGGCAGTCAGTATAACAATAGCAAGCAGGAATGCGAGAGCTGCCGCATAACCCATGGTTCCAAGAGTTTTAAATGCATACTGATATACCAGGAGCACGACTGTCAGCGTTGAGTTGTCGGGGCCTCCTGATCCAGCGGAGAATATGTAGGATTGATCAAACAGCTGGAATGTCCCAATTAGTCCCATAATCACAACAAAGGAAGTTACAGGTCTTAGCTGAGGTACTGTAATCAGCCAAAACTTTTGAAGTGCATTAGCTCCGTCCAATTCGGCTGCCTCATAGAGGGAATCCGGTATGTCCTGCAGGGCAGCTAAATAGATGACCATAAAGAATGGTGCTGTTGACCAAATATTCATGGCCATAATAGCATTTAGCGCAATCCCCGGATCACCAAGGAAGTTGTATGTTGGCAATCCGAGAAAATCCAAAAGTTTGTTGATAAGCCCTTCTTTGTTGTACATCCACATAAAAATTAAAGTGAGCACCGCTGAAGAGGTTAAAGTTGGCAGAAAGTATACAATTCTAAAAAATGTCTGCCCTTTTAGGCCTGCATTTAAGGTAGCAGCCAGAATGAGCGCCAGGAGGGTTTGGCAAGGAACCACAATAATTACGTATTTAAAGGTATTCCATAAGGCAATTTTCGCCCTCGTATCATCCAGCAATCTCTTAAAGTTATCAAATGCAACAAAATCAAAGCTTACATTTCCAAGAAGCTGTACTTTATGAAATGAAAGAAACACAACAAAAAGAATTGGTCCAATAATAAATAACAATAAAACAACTAATGCGGGTGACATGAAAAGGAACCCTTGCCCAGCTTCACGCAGAGCTTTCTTAGAAGATTTTCCCCTCATATTCAATCAACTCCTTATGTTTAATAAAAGTGTATGCCTGTAAATTCTGTTTCTGCCGAAGTCCGAGAGGGACATAAGCAGAAACAGAACTACAGAACTGATATGGAAAGGGGGCAAAACTACCCCCTCCCATCATTCATTACTTAGATTCTATTTCACTATTCGCCTGCTTTTGAGCTTCCTTTAATGCCTTATCAAGCGGAGTTTTTCCTAGGAATGCACTCATAAATTGA
Source organism: Peribacillus deserti (assembly GCF_002863585.1). Taxonomy (GTDB): domain Bacteria; phylum Bacillota; class Bacilli; order Bacillales; family DSM-1321; genus Paraperibacillus; species Paraperibacillus deserti_A. The sequence continues at coordinate 8,893 of NZ_PGUY01000056.1, forward strand.
TTATTAAAATTATTTACAATGATTGGAAGATTAGACCCTTCTGCCCAAACAGTAGCATAGGGTGCTCCTGCAACCAGTGGACCGCGAAGTTCATCTTTGTCATATCCAAGTTTTTCAGCAACCGATTTACGGGTTGGCAGTGCATAGCCTTTGCTGGTCCATGTTTCCATGCCTTCTTTTCCTGTTAAGTAAGAAAGTAATTCCCAGGCGGCTTCTTTTTTCTCAGAAGCTGCATTCATCACATATGCAACTGTGTAGGCCATTGTAGACTTCTTGTCGCCGACAGCTGGTATTTCTGCTGTACCGTAATCAACATCTGGGAATGTATCTTTTAGGTAAGGAATCGCCCAGTTCCCTTCAATGACCATTGCGGCTTTTTGCTGTCCAAAGATCTCTCCGCCCCAGGTAACACCTACTTCTTTTGGTTCAACGGCAGATTTATCAACATTATGCATGTCAATAATCGGCTTTATCGCCTCTTCCACTTCTTTTGTTGCGAAATTAGCTTTTCCGTCTTTTACAACATCGCCGCCTTTAGATTGCGCCAGCCAGAACATACGCGCAAGCTCTGGAGCTACTCCATATCCATACACTTTGTCTTTTGTAAGCTTTTTAGCGGCTTCACGGAATTCATCCCAAGTTTTCGGCACTTCTACACCGGCATCCTGCAGCATTTTTTTGTTGTAGAATAAGGCCAGGGTGGAATAGTCTTTAGGGAAACCGTAAGTTTTCCCATCAACTTGGAAGGATTCTAGCAGAGGCTTTTCGAAATCTTCTACATCGAAATCCTTCTTAACATATTCATCAAGCGGTTCAATAACACCCGTTTCGATCAGGCCGGGTGCTTCAAAAGCGTCCAAGTAAAATACATCCGGGCCCTTGCCGCCGATTAAGCGGGTTTTCATTACATCCATATATTGTTCAGTGATGATTTCCAGTTTAACGTCGATGTTAGGATGCTTTGCCTCGAAGTCTGACAAAGTCTGTTTCAGTAATTTTTCTTCAGTAGGATTACCTCCCCAGCCAGCTAAAGAAACCTCTACCTTTTTACTTCCGTCTTTACTTCCCTCGTCCTTCGATGTTTCTTCACTGCCGCTGCAGCCTGTCAGGATGCTTGCAGCAAGAATAGATGTAATCCCTAGAGAGGCCAGCCATTTCTTCCTTTTCATTAGAAATACCCCTTTCGTTTTTGCGTTTTTTATATCTTAGCTGTGTTAAACGTGCGTATTGATTGCGCTAGCAGGCACTCGCTTTTTCGCGGGGCGGTCCGGGAGCCCGTGTGGTCTCCCTTATTAGGAAAGCGCAGGACGGTCACTTTCAAAGTATTTCTATTAAAAGAACGGTAATGAACAAACTCAATTAATAAACTGTAATTTTGAAAGCCAGACACCTCAGACATAAGACGAGCGGCAGCGAAAGGCGCTTTTTGCCTTTTGATGGCGATCGGCAGCGAAAGGCGCTTTTTGCCTTTTGATGGCGATCGGCTTATGACCGAAGGTGTCAGTCCTGGACTGGACAATACCGCATATCCCGCACGAGTTGAGGCGTAATCAACAATGAAATTTAACACAGCCTATATCTAAAGGAGATTGTTCTCCTAAAGAACCTTCTTGGCTTTACAATGAAACTTGGATGTTAACAGTCTTTGAAAATATCATAGCCTGTTGTATTTTCTAAAACGCTTACACTTAACCCTTCATCTGTTCTTGTAACGGAGACGGATACATGCCCTTCTCCGATAGAAATATGATGTACAGTCAGCTCGTTCATGCCGGACAAAAGTCTTGGGGCAATCCGAATACTCCTGTTTAAAGCATCCGGGAATAATCCGAGCAGGGTCTGAATGAATACCAGCGGTGTGCCTGCTGCCCATGCCTGGGGTGAACATGCGACTGGATACTTAACCACTTTTCCTATAGAAGAATCGTAACCGCAGTATAATTCAGGCAGTCGGTCATATTCAAAATGTCCAGCCGCTTGAATAAGTCCCTCTATGACTTTGAGAGAAGCATCCTGGCGGTTTATCTTGCTCATCCCCAGTAAAATCATGCTGTTATCATGGGGCCAGATACTTCCATCATGGTAGCTCATTGGATTATATCCTGCTTCCCCTTCACCCATCGTGCGGATTCCATATCCCGAGAACATTTTTGGTGATAGTAGCGTTTGGATGACAGCATTTATTTTTTCTGCATCAAGCATCTCGGAAAATAAAACATGACCAGGATTAGATGTAATCGATTGAACCTGCTTCTTATCTGCATCAAGCGCTATCGCATAATAACTTTCTTCTTCCATCCAGAACTCCGCATCAAAACGCTTTTTAAGTTTTTCAGCCTGCTGACGAAGAACCGCAGCGCGTTCAGCTTTATTCAATTTATCAAATAATTGAGCTATGCCCATTTTTGCCTGATACACATAGCCTTGTACTTCTGCTAAGGCAATTGGTGTTTCGGCATAATCGCCTGAGCGATGGACTACGGAATCTCCGGAATCCTTCCACCCCTGATTGGCTATTCCTTTGCTTGACTCCTGATGATATTCAACAAATAAGTCACCATCTCGGTCTCCATATTGGTCGATCCAATTTAAAGCTGCTTCGATGTTTGCTTCAAGCTCGGATGCAAGGTTTAAATCACCAGTCCATTTAACATACTCTGTGAGCAGAATCAGGAATAAAGGCGTTGCATCAATTGTGCCGTAATAAGGTGTAAATGGAATTTGCTCGGTTACTGCTAATTCCCCATAACGAATTTCGTGCATGATCTTTCCGGGCTGCTCGTCTCTCCATGGGTTAACATCCAGGCCCTGATTATGCGCCATTGTTAACAGTGTTCCTTTCGCCACTTCAGGGTTGAAAGACAGCATTTGCAAGGCCGCAATCAAACTGTCTCTCCCAAATGGAACGCCGAACCATGGCAGTCCTGCAACCGGAAATTCTCCGTAACCTACATCTGTCAGAAGCACCCTTAAATCATCAATGCCTCTGTCCACCAGCCGTTGTAACGGTTTAAAGTCGGTACTTACCTTTGTAATCTTGTTACTCCAGGCTGCATATGAATCCTGTAATTGCTGCAGGGCATCTTTCTTATTCATTACGAAAGTTCTTTTGTCTTCTCCAATTTGCGGTGCTATAACCAAAGTGACTGATTGCTCTTCTGAAGGATCCAATTGGAATTCAAACAGGATGCCGCCTGTATCCTCAATGGATGAAGCCGGTTTATCCCAGGAAACTACAGTAGCTCTATATACATCATCTGCACCCATATATGTAAATGTTAGTGAACTGCCGTCCACAATTTGTCCGGTACGCTGGCCAATGTGGCCATTTTGGAACCCGCGGACAATAAACATGTCTAAGAAATCAGCATCCATAATGACACTAAGGGTAAATTGAACTGCTTTCGGGAAATAGTTTTTAACATTGATGGTTTCATATAGCACTCCATCATATATGAAACGAGTGCGTTTTATTTCAATACTCTCCCTCCATAAAATCAAGTTCCCGTCCTTTTCCATATGAGGGTTCGTTAATAGTATTTCTGCCATATAATTTTCCGCAGCATCAGAGGATAATAAAATAGGTTCTTCTCCGTTTATTCGAATATCCAATCTGCTCAAGAACCGTGTATCCTTTGTATAAAGCCCCAGTCCATAAGGATGATTTCCAGGAATATTTCCTTTATCGTCTGTTAATAAAAATAAGTCATTTTCTTTAATAACTCTATAATCCATGAGTGCCTCCTCTGACCGAAACGTTTTGGAATTTACCAAAACGTTTCGGTTTTATTCTAAAAGACGTCTGTTTTATCTGCGTAAACAGGGGCCCGTTGTATCGCGTACCTTTAATTCTGTACCCAGTGTAATAACGTTTGGCTCCGCTCCCTCTTCTAGTGTATGTACTAGTTGTTTAGCTGCTCCGTATCCCATTTCATAAATGTTTTGGGATATCGTTGTCAGGGCTGGAGTAACATATGAAGCCAGTAAAATATCATCATAGCCAATGACTGATAATCCGTTAGGTACATCGATGGCAAGTCTCTTTGCTGCTTTCATAACTCCCAATGCCATTAAATCGCTGGCACAGAATATGGCTGTTATGTCCGGATGCTCAGTTAACAGCTCTAATGCCTTTTCTTCAGCTGCTTCTTCACTAAACTCTCCATTCACGATCCATTCATTGTGTATGGGTAAATCCGCTTCCACTAAAGCTTCTTTAAATCCTTCTAGTCTGTTTTTACTGACAAATGCAAATTCATGGCCATTCATCATTGCTATTTTTTTATGTCCGAGACCAATCAAGTGATTGACAGCTTTTTTTGCGCCCTCCACATTATCTGTGGTGATATAGCCAACCGTATTTGAGTTGATTGGGATGTCAATTAAAACACAGGGAATATTGCTCTCCACTACCTCTAGCAGATAAGGATCATCGGTCCTGATGCCTTGGATGATTACACCATCAACTCTTCGTTCTTTACAGAGCTGTGAGTAAGTTTTTTCCCGCTGTTTGGTGGATGTAGTACTGAATAAGACAAGATCATAATCCGAATCCGCTGTAAATTGGTTAATCCCTGCCAGAATTTGCAATGTAAAATTGTCTTTTACACTGGATTTAACCAGCCCGGATACTAGTAATCCAATAGTCTTTGATTTGTTCATGACCAGGCTGCGAGCATGCGTATTGGGGCTGTAATTCATTTCTTTTGATACCCTGATAATTTTTTGGCGTGTTTTCTCGTTAACATCAGAGTAACCGTTCAATGCCCTGGAGACGGTAGTGACTGAAACTCCTGTGACTCGAGCGATGTCTTTTATAGTAGTCATTAAAATTTCCTCCAGAATCCAAAACGTTTCGGAACCACTTCATTTGAATAGTAACTTATTTTGAAAACGATTACAATATTTTTTTAATAAAATTCGCATTAATTTGACTTTTGTTTTGTAATTTGCGATATTCTGTGTCTTAGTGACTTCTTCAGAAATTAAGTTAATAAAACCGGTATAGAGTACTCTCAAATACCGGTTCATCCCTTCACATGCTGTTTCTCGTCTCGATCCTTCCAAAGTCGTTCAACGTTTTAAGCATCTTGACGGTCAACTGGCCTTTCCAGTCTTTTTCTGCTATTTTCCATTCTTCCTCAAACTCCCCAAACCAGGACCAGTTTGGATTCCAGGAACCCTCTTTACTTAAGGAATCAATCTCATAGTCAAGCTGGGCGGGTATTTCCTCCTTAAATAAATCAGAGTAGGCTGAACTTGGTCCCGAAACTATTTGTAAAGGCTTAAGACCGTACCCCTGCCAGTCTTCTGCGTTATGCCCTGTAATTTCGCGGGCTGATTTTCGCAATTTACTCACTGCCGCTTCTTTCTCCTCGTCACGAAGTGTTTCCGCAAACCTCTGAAAACATAAAAAGTCATGCATCTCCATCTTAATAGTCGCGTCTTGTAATTCCTGCAGGGCTAATTTTGTAATGAAACTTAGAAAAGGCTTCGGAACCCCTTCCGAATATTCCCGAAGGTATCCGGTTATTTCTGCATTTGGATTAGCCCATGATGCATGAGTACCACAATGTCCTTTCTCCACATCATAGTTCCACCAAGGGGCGTGTGGTACAGAGTTTACAGCTTCAGGCACACCTTGCCAGCCTTTTGCCTCAGTGTCATAGCTTTCCAGCAGATATGTTACTGCTTTTTTAATCAAAGGATGTTCCGAATTCATTCGTAACTCTCTTGCATATTGAAGACCTATAGTAGTTGCCATTGGGGAGGATATAGCCAGGCGGAAATCTGGTTCAATTGACTGCCCAAATCCGCCATCTTCATTCTGAAATTCCCCTAACTCTTTTATCACCTTTTCCGCACTTCCGTTTTCAAAATAATATTCAAATAAGCTCACATCCAGCCGCCGGGCATTTGCTTTGATAAAGGCTGAAGCTTTCTCAAATTGATTACGGGTCAGCATGTTCATGTCGCCATTATCTCCTTTTTTATAAATATCCTACATAATAATTCGGCAGAATCCAGCCTTTACCTTTTTATTTAAGGCTCTTTTCTAAAAGATTGTTGTTTTTTATAAGTTCTGTGAACCTACCCTATTGTTAAACAGGTTGATTGGAACGTAAGGTGCGAGACTCCTGCGGGAGCAGCGGGACAGGTGAGACCCCACAGGCGAAGCCGAGGAGGCTCAGCGACCGCCCCGCGGAAAGCGAGCATCCTGTAGTGGAAATCACCCCCTTATTCAATAACAACAAAGTTTGCGAAAACAGCCTTATTTAAATAAAAATCAGTAAGATATTTTCATGTTGTCCATAGAGGGCTGGATTCGAAGTTCTGTATGTGACGCACGTGGAGGGGTTTGCGCAATTTTGATTACGTTGTGCTCGATTTGTGATACTCGGTGCTCTTTTGCTCGATCTTTTTCACATGGGCTATGCACCTAATTAAATGACGGTCAATCCTCGCAAAAAAGGCATCCCAGACTATTTCCGGAATGCCTTGTTCTTATCTTTTTTGGATTTCTTCTACAAGAAGTTTGTTAACAAGAGGAGGATTGGCCTGCCCCTTCGTCGCTTTCATGATTTGTCCTACCAGGAAACCAATTGCTTTTTGCTTCCCGTTTTTAAAGTCATCAATGGATTGAGGATTTTTATCAAGTGCTTCATTGATGATTTTGCGAAGGGTTCCTTCATCAGAGATTTGGACCAGCCCTTTTGCTTTTACAATTTCCTCAGCATTGCCGCCCTCTTCAATTAAATCCTTAAAGACCTGCTTAGCTATTTTTGAAGAAATGGTTCCATTTTCAATCAATTTAATCAAACCAGCAAGGCTTTCCGGAGTAAGAGCTACATCATGAAGTTCCTTTCCTTCAGCGTTGAGGTATGCTGATACCTCACCCATGATCCAGTTGGATGCCTGCTTTGGATCCGCTCCAGCTGTTACAGCAGCTTCAAAGAAGTCAGCCATTTCCTTTGTCACTGTGAGGACCGCGGCATCGTATGCCGGAAGGCCAAATTCCTCCGTGTAGCGCTTTTTGCGCTCATCTGGAAGCTCAGGAATTTCTGCGCGGATACGGGCTTTCCACTCTTCATCAATGATTACAGGCACTAAATCGGGTTCAGGGAAGTAGCGGTAATCATCTGAACCTTCTTTGACACGCATGAGCAATGTTTTTCCTGTAGCCTCATCAAACCGGCGTGTTTCCTGATCAATGGTCCCTCCAGCCTGCAGTACTTCTGCCTGGCGCTTTTCTTCGTACTCCAGCCCTCTTTTTACAAAGTTAAAGGAGTTTAGGTTTTTGAGCTCTGTTTTTGTTCCAAATTCTTTCTGGCCGGCTGGCTTCAGCGAAATATTTGCATCGCAGCGAAGTGAGCCTTCTTCCATTTTACAGTCAGACACACCGGTATATTGTATAATCGATTTTAGCTTTTCGAGGTATGCATAAGCTTCCTCTGGAGAAGATATATCCGGCTCTGAAACGATTTCTACAAGCGGAGTTCCCTGGCGGTTGTAATCCACTAAAGAATAGCCGTCTCCGGTATGTGTCAGCTTGCCGGCATCTTCCTCCATATGAATTCTAGTGATGCCGATTTTCTTCTTGCTGCCGTTTACCTCAATTTCGATCCAGCCATTTTCCCCAATCGGCTTATCGAATTGAGAAATTTGATAAGCTTTCGGATTGTCCGGGTAAAAATAGTTCTTACGATCAAATTTCGTGTATTCGGCGACCTCACAATTAAGCGCCATAGCTGCTTTCATTGCAAATTCAACGGCCTTTTTATTCAATACAGGCAGCACTCCGGGATACCCCAGATCAATGACGCTTGTATTTGTATTCGGTTCCGCTCCGAAATGATTCGGGCTTGCCGAAAAAATCTTAGAATTTGTTTTAAGCTCAACGTGTACTTCTAACCCAATTACTGTATCAAAACTCATGTTCACTATCCCCCCTTACAGATACGGTTTTTCTTTATGAAATGATGTTGCCTGCTCATAGGCATGTGCCACCCGGTAGACTGTGCTTTCATCAAAATGCCTGCCGATGATCTGAAGCCCTAATGGCAGTCCGCCAGCAAAACCGCATGGGACAGAAATTCCCGGTACACCTGCAAGGTTAACAGGAATAGTCAGAATATCATTTGCATACATGGTCAACGGATCAGTCGTTTTTTCTCCAAGCTTGAAGGCAGGGGTTGGTGCTGTCGGCCCGATGATCACATCATACTTTTCAAACACATCTTCAAAGTCCTTCTTAATCAAAGTACGGACCTGCTGTGCCTTCTTATAGTAGGCATCATAATAGCCAGAGCTTAATGCAAATGTTCCAAGCATAATCCGGCGTTTTACTTCATCTCCAAAGCCTTCAGCACGGGTGTTTTTGTACATTTCAATTAGATTCTTGGCATTGTCTGTACGGTAGCCGTAGCGAACTCCATCAAAGCGTGCCAGATTGGCTGAAGCTTCTGAGGAAGACAGCAGATAATAAGCAGAAAGAGCATATTTTGAATGAGGAAGAGAAACTTCTTCCCATTTCGCCCCAAGCTTTTCTAGCACCTTCAAGGCTTCTAAAACGGAATTCCTGGATTCAGCGCTTACCCCTTCACCTAGGTACTCTTTTGGCACCCCGATCTTCAGGCCTTTAATATCCCCTGTCAAGCTCTCGGTATATTTAGGAACCTTCACATTTGCTGACGTGGAGTCCATAGAATCTACACCTGCCAAAGCCTCAAGAAGATATGCATTATCCTCGACTGTACGTGTTATAGGGCCAATCTGCTCAAGGGACGAAGCAAATGCTACTAAGCCAAAGCGCGAAACGCGGCCATATGTAGGCTTTAGGCCCACAACGCCGCAAAATGCAGCGGGCTGTCGGATAGAACCGCCTGTATCCGATCCAAGAGAGAAAAGAACTTCTCCGGCCGCAACTGCCGCCGCCGATCCTCCTGAAGATCCGCCTGGAACATAATCCAGATTCCACGGGTTAAGGGTCTTTTGAAAGGCAGAGTTTTCATTGGAAGAACCCATCCCGAATTCATCCATATTTAATTTCCCAATTGTTATGGTCCCTGCTTTATTCAGGTTCTGGACCGCAGTAGCATCGTATATAGGATCAAAATTCTCTAGAATCCTGCTTCCACAGGTGGTTCTAATATTTTGGGTAACGATATTATCTTTGATCCCTATAGGCATTCCGAATAAAGCACCTAGTTTTTCGCCGCCCGCAAATTTTTCATCATACATGAGAGCCTGCTGCCGAGCATTTTCTTCATTTAGCGTTAAGAATGCTTTTATTTTATGATCAACCTGGTTAATTCTCTTGAAAGACTCGTCCACCAGATCAGATACCTTAATTTCTTTCTTATGTAAAAGACCGTGCAGGTCAGCTGCTTTATGGTCTAACAATGACATAATTTCCCCTCCTTACTCCATAATGGACGGCACCCTGATATGGCCATCCTTGCTGTCAGGTGCATTTTTCAGAACTTCTTTAATCGGCAGCCCTTTTGCTGCTTCATCTTCCCTTAGTACATTCTTCATTTCGAGAACATGAGAAGTCGGCTCAACATTCTCTGTATTCAGTTCATTTAGCTGCTCAGCAAATGTTATGATGGCATCGAGTTCTTTTGTCAGCGTTTCTGTTTCTTCATCAGTTATTGCCAGACGCGCTAGATTTGCTACATGTTTTACTTGATGGGCTGATATACGGCTCATCTCTTTCACCTCCAGATATCGTACATAAACAATATATTGATAATATCAGACTTTTTCGCATTAAAGCAACAGCTGGCACACGTTTCAGAAGCAATCGCCGGAGAAATGAACATAAAAACGAAAATTGGAAAATCTCCCCGAGAGCTCTGTCGAAACGATCTAATCAAACGTTTAATTAATATGGGCTTTAATGAGATACAACCGCAGCTGCCCTGGCCGCTCCCAGCAAAAAGAATGTCGGCTCCTTAATCCGCAAAACCTCGAATATTGTCTGGGAAATACTTTTGGGTTAAACCCCAATTTTCCGAAAATAAAAACCCCACTTATTGTGGGGTTTCAGCTTGTAGACAAAGTCTATTAATTTTAGACTTGTCTACAAGCTTTTTTTGTATAATGGAGGTAGAAAATCTTAGTTAGTGGGGGTTTTTTAGATGTTATCAAAGCGTTCAGAAGATAATCGTCTCCAAATTGAAATGGTTGCTCTTGATCAACTTGTTCCTGCGGACCATTTGGTCCGGAAAATTGAAAGTGCTATCAATTTTGATTTCATTTATACGTTGGTTGAGGATAAATACAGTCACGATAACGGTCGGCCAAGTATAGATCCTGTAGTTCTTATTAAAATGGTGTTTATCCAATACCTTTTCGGTATTCGATCTATGCGTCAAACCATACGTGAAATTGAAACGAATGTTGCTTACCGCTGGTTCCTGGGGTACGGCTTCACAGAAAGGATTCCCCATTTCTCTACCTTTGGTAAAAACTATGTACGCCGGTTTCATGATACGGATCTCTTTGAACAAATTTTCTATAAGATCCTTAAAGAAGCAATGGATAAAAAACTGGTAGACCCTTCTATTGCTTTCATCGATTCCACGCATGTAAAGGCAAGTGCCAATAAAAAGAAATTCAATAAGACAGTCGTCCAAGTGGAAACAAGGAGTTACCAACATCAGTTAGACGAAGAAATTAACTCCGATCGTGAGATGCATGGAAAAAAGCCTCTTCCCCCACAAACGAAAGAGGAAACAAAGGAAATTAAGATCAGCACCACCGACCCCGAGAGCGGCTATTATGTGAAGGATGAACGTGAAAAGCTGTTTGCCTATTCCTTTCATACGGCTTGTGATTCGCGAGGGTTTATTCTGGCAACCAAAGTTTCAGGAGCCAATGTACATGACAGCCGGATGTTCGATAAGCTGCTTGAAGAAGTGATGATAAAGGTACAGAAACCCGAAGCGGTAGCTGTTGATGCTGGATACAAAACTCCGTACATTTCAAAACTCATGATGGACAATGAGATTAGGCCTGTAATGCCTTACACAAGGCCAATGACAAAGGACGGGTTCTTCAAGAAGTACGAATATGTATATGATGAACATTATGATTGTTACCTATGTCCGAAAGGACAGGTACTGAGCTATAAAACTACGACTCGAGAAGGGTATAAACAGTATGTTTCAGATTCTCGGATATGTGCAGATTGTCCAGTACTTGCCCAATGTACACAAAGCAAGGACCATAAGAAATGGATACATCGCCACGTCTGGGAAGATTACATAGAAGAGGCAAACCATTTGCGACACACTGTCGAAAATAAAGAAATCTATGCAAGGCGCAAAGAAACCATTGAACGTGTTTTTGCAGATGCAAAAGAAAAGCATGGTATGCGATGGACAACCCTACGGGGACTTAAAAAATTGTCCATGCAGGCGATGCTTACTTTCGCTGCAATGAATCTTAAAAAAATGGCAAATTGGACATGGCAGAAGCCATGTCCAGCATAAAACCTGCTTAGTTTCTCCTTAAAATAGACAACCCCTCTTCAAATCGGGGATTTAAAGAGGGGGTTTGTCGACAGTCTGAAACCCCACTTATTGTGGGGTTTTCCATTGTTGAATCGTTTTATTAATATGCCTCTGATGTTGTTTTGCCTTGCATGTGCAATGCCAGGTAGTCTGGTCCGCCTGCTTTAGAGTCGGTACCGGACATATTGAATCCGCCAAATGGCTGGTATCCAACGATAGCTCCTGTACAACCGCGGTTGAAATAGAGGTTTCCTACATGGAAATCTTCACGTGCTTTTTCCAAGTTTGTACGGTTATTAGTAATAACAGCACCCGTCAATCCATACTCCGTGTTATTTGCGATCTCAATAGCATGGTCAAAGTCACGTGCTTTAGCAAACGCTACAACCGGTCCGAAAATCTCCTCCTGCATCACACGTGCTTTAGGGTCTACATCAGCGATAATAGTAGGCTGTACGAAGAAGCCTTTAGAGTTGTCGCCTTCTCCACCTGCAGCTAAACGGCCTTCTTGTTTACCGATTTCAATGTATTCCATAATTTTGTTAAATGCATTATTATCAATAACTGGACCCATGAAGTTGCTTGTATCAACTGGGTTTCCGATTGTTAAGTCTTTTGTCAGCTCCACTGCACGCTCTAATACTTGATCGTATACATCTTCTACGATAACAGCACGTGAGCATGCAGAACATTTTTGTCCTGAGAATCCGAATGCAGATTTCACGATTGATTGAGCAGCAAGCTCTAAATCAGCCTCTTTATCTACAACAATAGTATCTTTACCGCCCATTTCAGCGATCACACGCTTCAGCCAGATTTGGCCTTCGTTTACTTTAGATGCACGTTCATTGATGCGGACACCTACATCACGGGATCCAGTAAATGAGATAAAGCGTGTACGAGGATGGTCAACCAGGTAATCCCCAACTTCAGCACCGCTTCCAGGAACAAAGTTCAGTACGCCTTTTGGCAGTCCTGCTTCTTCCATTACTTCCACGAATTTTGCAGCAACAACTGGAGTGGTAGAAGCTGGTTTTAACAGAACGGTGTTACCGGTTACAATAGCAGCTACAGTTGTACCAGCCATAATTGCAAACGGGAAGTTCCACGGAGAAATGATAATACCAATTCCTAGAGGAATATAGTTAAAGCGGTTAAATTCATTAGGACGGCTTTGCACTGGAATTCCATCTTTTAACTTCAGCATTTGGCGTGCATAGAATTCCAGGAAGTCGATAGCTTCAGCAGTATCAGCATCTGCTTCGTTCCACGGCTTTCCTGCTTCCTTCGTTAACAAGGCAGAGAATTCATCCTTGCGGCGGCGGATAATCGCGGCAGCACGGAATAACACGTCTGCTCTAACTTCTGGTTTTGTCTTTTTCCAGGTTTTGAATGCTTCGTCAGCTGCCTGCATTGCTTTTTCTGCAAGTTCGCGGTCTGCTTTAGAAACACGGCCGATTACTTCTTCTTTATCTGCCGGGTTTACTGACACGATTTTATCTTCAGTAGTAATGCGCTCTCCGCCGATAACTAATTCATAATCCTTGCCAAGGTAGCTTTCTACCTTCTCGAGACCTTTTAGATAAGACTGTTTATTTGATTCTACGGAAAAGTCCGTGAACGGTTCATGCTTGTAAGGTTGTACCATCCCCATCGCTCCCTCTATTAAAATTAATCAACATACCTATTCTAACTCATAAAATCTAAGTCTTCAATTATGATATTCTATTTGGAATTACATTCTAGCTAACATTCAAAAAAATTATACTAATCTATTAATTTTTATTCAGACAAAACTCAACAGATATATAAAACGCTTGCATAAATACACTTTACTTGTAATCCCTTTTATAAAAAAATTATTCTTTATTTGTATTTTGAATTTCAAATTGCCATATCCTTTTCAAAAAAACTATAGAAAAAACCCTTTCCGTAAAAAACGAAAAGGGCTCAGGTTATTCATAAATATGGACAAAAGGTTCACTTGTTTCAGGCTTTCTGACGATGAGAGCTTCAGGGCCATTCACAGATGTAATATTAACTTCAACGGATACATACTCAGGAAAATGCTGCATAACAAGACCCGTCACATACTGGGAAAACCCGACTGCTTCTGCTTTTCCATAGAATTGAATTGGAATCGTTATGCTCAGATCCTGAAGCTGATCATCTGAATAAAAAGCCCGTCCAATCACCCCATTAAAATTAGGGAAATATTCCTCCACATCTTGTTTGAAATTCAAGAAGGAGTTAACATCCTCTCTATGTTTCTCATCTGTCTTTGGAGGAGGGAACAATTCATATTTTTCATTGATATTCTGCCACTTACCAAGATTGCCTTCCCCTTCTCCCGCCTCTGAATAAGCGAGGAAATTCCCAGGAACTGCCGATGTCTTAGGCGCCTGCTCAAACAATGCTATCGTGATAGGAACCTGCTTTAATTCAGATTTCTTTCTCAACCGCTGCAGTACCTGCTGAGCAATCTTCTTTCCTTCCTCCATCAGCTCGCTCTTAGGAATTCGGGTTTCATAATCGGCGCCAAAATCTTCTTTTTTATAATAGTGTACAGAGTTTAGGGCGAGTCCAATTACTACACCGCCAAGACCGACTGTGTCTTTGTCCGATTTAATTAAATAATCATGCTCTAAAATATGAGCGAGGTACAAAGGGTTCTCCTGCTGCCGCTTATCTATATCCCCTTTTCCAGGGTCTAAAGGATTAAGTCCAATATTGTCTTCAACCTTTAGTTTTTCTGCTTTAAGCTGGCTCTTGGTGAACTTCCGGTTCAGCAAATACGATACCTCTTCTTTATCAAGAAACTGCCCTTCCTTGAATAAATATTTATCAGGATCAAATGTATGCTGGGCAACCCTCATCAACCCTGTTTCAAACTCATTAATATCGTAGCGGGTATTCAGGTTTGCTACGACAAGCCCTCTTGCTTCACTGGGCTCAAACGGAAGGGTTGTACGATAATATTTATCCGAAATTTTATACTTCGGAATGATCGCTTTTTCCTTTTTAGCTTCTGAATCCTGGATAACTTCCTCCTGCTTATCAAACTTAGGCGCGCACGCCGTTAATAGTAAGAGAAGCGCCAACCCGATAAAGGATATTTTCTTCTTCATCGTTTACACCTCTATTTGTTTAATTCTTCCAGCATTCTCTCCTCGTCCCAGACTTCTAACCCTAAGTCCTGGGCCTTAGCCAATTTAGAACCGGCATCTTCTCCCGCAATAACTAAATCTGTCTTTTTGCTCACACTGCCTGCTACATTTCCGCCGAGTGCCTCTATCTTTTCTTTGGCTTCGTTTCGTGACAGCTGTTCGAGTTTCCCGGTTAAAACGATGGTTTTTCCCGCAAAAAATGAATCGGATTCTGCTGCAGTGACAGGCTTAGGTCCTTTATATTCCATATTCACACCCGCAGATCTCAGCTCATTAATCAAATCCGCCGCTTCTTCCATTTCAAAGTAAGCCACAATAGATTCAGCCATTTTACCGCCGACTTCATTTATGGAGGTCAGTTCTTCAGCGTCCGCTCTCTGCAGGGCATCCATGCTGCCAAAGTGCTGAGCCAGCGTTTTAGCTGCTTTTGCACCAACATGTCTGATACCAAGGCCAAATAATAGTTTCTCGAGTGAATTGCCCTTAGATCCCTCAATGGCTTTCAACAGGTTCGATACAGACTTTTCACCCATACGCTCCATGCCAATCAGCTGCTCATGTGTCAGCTTATAGATATCTGCCACATCATGGACCAGATCTCCAGCGAACAGCTGGCTGATCACTTTTTCTCCAAGTCCCTCTATATTCATGGCGTTTCTTGAAACAAAATGTATAAGCCCTTCTCTTATTTGTGCAGGGCATTTAGGATTGATACACCTTAGTGCAACTTCTCCTTCCAGCCGTACAAGCTCACTCCCGCATTCCGGACAATGTGTCGGCATAGTAAATTCCACTTCACTGCCTGTACGTTTTTCCGGAAGGACATTTACGATCTCAGGAATAATGTCCCCTGCTTTTTTTACAACAACAGAGTCGCCCAATTTAATATCCTTCGCACGAATTAAATCCTCATTATGCAGTGTCGCCCTCTGCACGGTTGTTCCAGCGACACGGACTGGTTCCAAGATCGCAGTCGGTGTGATGGCACCCGTTCTTCCTACGGTAAGCATAATATCTTTTAATATAGTGACTACTTCTTCAGCCGGAAATTTATAAGCTATAGCCCAGCGGGGACTTTTTGCTGTAGTGCCCAGCCTCTCCTGCTGTTCTAAAGAATCTACTTTTACAACAATGCCGTCAATATCGTACGGAAGGTTTGGACGTCTTTCCACCCATCCTTCTACATATGCAATGACTTCTTCAATATCGGCGCATCTTTGTCTTTCTTTATTCGTTTTAAAGCCAAGCGTATCCAGCAGGTCAAGTCCCTCGCTGTGTGACTCGACACCTGTTTCACCAAGGTCCGCGATTGCATACAGGAAGATATCCAGATTCCGCGATGCTGCTATTTTAGGATCGAGCTGGCGCAATGAGCCGGCTGCTGCATTCCGCGGGTTCGCAAAAGGCTCTTCGCCCCGCTCTTCTTTCGCTTTGTTCAGCGCTTCAAACGAGCGCTTCGGCATGTATGCTTCGCCTCTGACCTCCATCGTGAAAGGCTCTTTAATTCTGAGCGGGATGGACTTGATTGTTCGTAAATTAGCCGTTATATCCTCACCAATCGTCCCATCTCCACGTGTAGCGCCTTTCACAAATAAACCATCTTCATATCTGAGTGACACAGCCAGTCCATCTATTTTCAATTCGCATACATAGGTAAATGGATCCCCTACAGCCTGGCGGACTTTCCTGTCGAAATCCCGCAGGTCGACGTCATTGAAAGCATTGCCGAGACTCAGCATCGGTGTCCGGTGCTCGACTTTCTCAAACATGTCGAGAATGGCGCCTCCCACCCGGACAGTTGGTGAATCCGGTGTTCTGAATTCCGGATAATGCTCCTCAAGCTCAATAAGCTCGCGCATAAGGCGGTCGTACTCCGCATCCGGCACAGACGGCTTGTCCAGTACATGGTATTCATAGTTATATTGATTAATAATAGTCTGCAGTTCTCGAATCTGCTTTTCGGCATCCAATCGTTCCATACATACAGCCCTTTCCTTTTCTAGAGCTAGCCCTTGGTAATCGGGGCGAATTTAGCAAGCAACCTTTTAATCCCAGTTGGGCTTGGGAACGCTATATCCAGCTCTTTCCCTTCTCCTTCTCCTTTTACGCTGACGACAGTTCCTGTTCCCCATACCTTATGGACAGCCTTGTCGCCGACATTCCACCCGATCTCGTCCCCGCCGGTTGTCGTCTGCTTCATCGTCACGGTTCTTGCTGCAGCTGGACGTCTTCTTGTATCCTGCTGTGAAGACTTAAATCCGGATTGTTTTGACTTCGGCATTAAATCTTCCAGAAGATCTTCTGGTATCTCTGAAATAAATCTGGAAACTGGATTCATATTGGTACGGCCAAACAACGTTCTCATCTGAGCGTTTGTCATAAACAGTTCAGCTTCGGCCCTTGTAATCCCAACATATGCTAGACGGCGCTCTTCTTCCATTTCATCCTCTTCCATAAGAGAGCGGCTGTGAGGGAATACCCCCTCTTCCAATCCAATTAGGAAGACGACGGGGAATTCAAGGCCTTTAGCTGAGTGAAGTGTCATCAGGACTACCGAATCCTGCGGCTCTTCCGTTTCATCAAGAGAATCAATGTCCGCAACCAATGCTAAATCTGTTAAGAACGCTACAAGACTTTTATCATCATTGGTTTCTTCAAAGCTTTTCGTAACGGATAAAAATTCGTCAATGTTCTCAAGCCTGCTCTGTGATTCAATCGTTTTTTCTACCTGAAGCATTTCGCGGTAGCCTGTTTTGTCAAGAACCTGTTCAACAAGCTCTGTTACAGACAAATATTCCTGCATCTGAGAATATCCATTGATTAAATCTCTGAACTCAGCGGCCGCTTTCGTAATCTTAGGAGAGACCCCTATCAATTCAACAGAATCAAGTGCCTGCATAATAGACATATCATGCAGGCCGGCAAAATCAGCAATCTTGTCTAGAGAAGTAGCTCCGATTCCCCTCTTCGGAACATTGATAACTCGGCGCAGGCTGATATCGTCATCCGGATTGGAAATTAACCGGAGATAAGCTAAGATGTCTTTGATTTCTTTTCGGTCATAGAACTTAATTCCGCCTACAATGGAATACTGAATATTCGATTTTAGCAGAACTTCCTCCATCACACGTGACTGCGCATTGGTTCTGTAAAGAATTGCAATTTCGGAAAGCTTTCTGCCACCCCGCGTCATTTCATTAATTTTTCCTGCAACAAACTGCGCCTCACCCTGCTCACTATCCGCACGGTAGTAGGAGATTTTATTGCCTTCCAAATTTTCTGTCCACAAATTCTTCGGCTTTCGGTTCATATTCTTTGAGATAACTTCATTGGCTGCTTTCAGAATTCTCTTGGTAGAACGATAATTCTGTTCAAGCAAAATCACATTCGCATTGGGATAATCCTTTTCAAAGCTTAATATATTCGCGATATCTGCACCGCGCCAGCGATAGATGGACTGATCCGAGTCCCCGACTACACACAGGTTTTTAAAACGTGCAGCCATAGCTTTTACTAGCATGTATTGTGCCCTGTTCGTATCCTGATACTCATCCACATGAATATACTGGAATTTCCGCTGATAAAACTCTAACACTTCCGGAACTCTAGTAAACAGTAAAATGGTCTTCATAATGAGATCATCAAAATCCAGCGCCTGATTTTTGCGGAGGCGTCTTTGATATTCCTTATATACATCCGCTACCACCTGCTCAAAAAAGCCGCCGGACATACCCGCATATTCTTCTTCATCAATCAGCTCATTTTTAGCTGAACTGATCGATCCAAGAATGGCACGGTAATCATATTTTTTTGGATCCAGATTTTTATCCTTTAAAATCTGCTTAATAACAGACTGCTGATCTGTGGTATCCAAAATGGTGAAATTACGGTTATACCCGATGCGGTCAATGTCTCTGCGCAGAATTCTCACGCACATGGAGTGGAAGGTTGATATCCAGATATCCTCTGAGGCTCCTCCCAGAATTCCTTTAATACGCTCCTTCATTTCCCGGGCTGCCTTATTCGTAAAGGTTATAGCGAGAATATTCCATGGAGCTACCTGTTTTTCCACCATTAAATAAGCAATACGGTGAGTAAGTACCCGCGTTTTTCCGCTTCCCGCTCCTGCCATGATCAATAGCGGGCCATCGGTTGCTTTTACTGCTTCCTGCTGTTCATTATTTAACCCTTTCAATAATCGGTCTGAAAGGAATTGCATATATATCCACTCCCATAATAGAACACTCGTTCCTATTATAACATGTTTTTTATAATTTCATAAATTTGTCTGTTGATTTCAGCGTCTTTTTAACAAAGTATAAGATTTCCAACAAACTCTTACTTAGCATGTTTACTAACTATTTTTCAGAAGATTTTACTGCCTTCACCGTCAGAAGCGCCTTTTCTAAATCTTCATAAATAACATTCCCCACCACGACAACATCCGCCGATGATGCCATTTCGCACGCCTGTTCAGGAGTTTTAATTCCTCCGCCATAGAACAGCACCGTTTCCTTAAGTTTATTCTTTACTTTTTGTACCAAGGACGGAGAGGCATATTCTCCGCTGTTTTCTAAATAAAAAATAGGCAGCTTAAACATCTTCTCTGCCATCATGGCATAGGCCGTTACATCATCTTCCGTAAGGTCCGTATCAGCTTCCGTTAAGCTTGCCGCTTTGCACTGACTATTTATAATACAGTAACCCTCTACATGAATTTCATCCCAATCCATAATCTCACCGTATTCTTTGACGGCTTTATGATGAAGGTTCACAATCCAATCAGGATTCCTGCTATTTAAAACCGTAGGTATAAAGTATAAATCAAAACCAGGCGTGACAGAGTCAACTCCTGAAACTTCCAGTACACACGGCACCGTATATCTGCGTACGCGGGACATCAAGTCAAGCACATTTTCTAAAGTAACCCCATCGCTCCCACCAATAAGAATCGCATCTGTACCAGATTCACAAATCCTCTCAAGCTGGTCATCAGACAGTTCCTTATTAGGATCAAGCTTAAAAACATGCTCCCACTTTCGATAATCGTACATAAAAAAATCCTCCATATTCAATATCCCATTTCCCCATTATACCATTAGAAATTTCCAATAAAAAATAGAAGCCGGGAGAAAATTACAGGTAAATTCTGAGGGGTTATTAAAAGGAGGGATATTTTAAGATCCTGCCTGTCCCTGAGTGACCCGGCTGACTGTGACGGAGGAAAAAAGAGATGGATTTGTAAGCATAAAGCCTAGAGCATCAAAAAAAGAGCTGGCTCATTCAGCCGGCTCTTCTTCCTTTTTCTGCTCGTCTTTAATTCGTTCCAGTACAATTTCATAGGCATCATTGCCATAATTCAAGCTGCGTTTCACCCGTGAGATGGTAGCTGTGCTTGCACCTGTTTCTGTTTCGATCTTATGGTATGTGTTCCCTTCGCGCAGCATCCGGGCAACTTCCAGGCGCTGGGCCAATGACTGAATTTCATTTACCGTACATAAGTCATCAAAGAAAAGATAGCATTCTTCCAAGGTTTCAAGTGAGAGAACGGATTTAAAAAGCTGATCCAGTTCTTTTCCTCTTAGTTTATTGATTTGCATATATGGACTCCTTCTAGAAATACGGTTTCGATTATATTAAGGTTTTATGCTTAGGTCAGAAACATCTGGAATAACATTCACCCAGGTTTTCCCTGGTACAAATCCTGCTTCACTGCCATGGATCAGCGGAACGATTATATCGTTCTCCAGCTCCCAGTCCACCTCATTTGCTTTCCCTTTTTGCAGCAGATACCCTTTTCCCCCAGCTTGAAGGTCAATGTCCCTTCTGCCTTTGCTGTCGGTAACCTGATGAGGGGCATCGATCACCAGCAGGTTATCGATGAGAACAGGCTTGTTTGTCTCTTCGTCAACTGTAAGTTCTTCAGCTGTATATCTTTTATATTTTTGAATCTTGCTGTCGTATTCATAATGGACATCAAACTGGCTTGAATGATAAGAAACATCAGCTTCCTCTGCTGCTTCGCCGCCTAAGTTGTTCACTTGTTCCTTCTCTAAAAAGGTGAATGGTCCAGGAGGAGTGTCCATATTGTAAGAATGGTTTTTTGCTCCCTTGAGGATATTCTTGAAGGAAATATAAGAGTTATGCGGCGCTTTACGGGAAGGCTCCCTCTTAAATAAAGTGCCATCATACTTCAAACCATTCAAGTGATCCATATAGCCTTGTTCAAGCAGTTCCTTCGCTTCAGGGCTGTAGCCGTGAAGGATATAGAGACTGTTGAATCCCTTTGCCAGACGAATATAATAATCCCTTGCACTTCTTACAGGTCCTACCCGCTTTGGTTTTTCACTTTGGTAAATGGCAAGAAAGCGTGTAACCTCACCTTCAGCGAGCAGTTCATAAACGATATCCGCTTTTGATAAACCGGACTGCGGCCTGGCTTTCGGATGATTATTGACCATTACTGCAACAGCCCGCTGATTTACAGCTTCATCCGTTCTGATACCTGTCAGCGGAAAGGTATTGGAATATTCTTTTGGCTCTGCTTCCTGTTCTGCAGCTTCATTAGGATGCTCGGACGGTTTTCCCGATTTATCGTGGCCGCTGCAGCCTGTTACGATAAGAAGGGAAGCCAGAGTGATTCCCAGCAATTTTACTTTCATGCTTGTAACTCCTTGCCCCGCCAAGCGAGGTAACCATTTACTTTTATATTTTAACGCATTATAGAGGGAAAGAGAACATTTTTATTCATCACATCATACATCCCCTTAGGTGTGATACGGATGTAAGGCAGGTGTGTAGACGAAAAGAATAGCAGCGTATAAATTGGGTCATTAAACTTATAGCCTCTTTCTTTTAAGATCCTTTTCAGCTCATTTTCTTCCCGGATTAATTCTTCCAATGGTTTTTCAGACATAAGTCCGTTTAATAGCAATGGCATTTCATAAACAATCTCGCCTTTCTCAGCGACTACAATTCCGCCGCCCAGTTCCTTCATTCGATAAAATGCCTGCAGCATGTCTTCTTTGTTTTTGCCGATTAATACGATATCGCCTGTGTTTGAGTAAGAGCTGGCAAAACCGCCCAGGCTGTTAGCAAAGCCCTTTATAACTGTATTAATCCGCCATTTTCCATTCCTGTCTATCATCATTAAGAACGATTCATCGTGGTTTGTGGATAATGTATCGAATGATAAATCGGTAGAGATAGAAAAAGGCTTTGTAATCACATCATTCAGCATTTCAATTCCAAAGGGCATAGAGAATTGCAAATCATCCATGGAAATATCCCAATCCAGCTGTAAAGGACCAAAATCATGCTGTGTCCAGTTAAATTCGGATTCAAAGCCTGCACTTTCTCCTCCTCGTTTAATCCACTTTCCTTTAGCAAGCACAGACACGGGAGTAGGGTTATTGATATCTTCTAAAAAGTTGATGTTCGCTACTCTGCCCGTTGCAATGGATCCGTGGAGGTACTCAATATTATAGTATTTTGCAGCATTAATGGTTCCCATATTATAGGCGTCCACCAGCGGAACTCCAGCCTCTATCGCTATCTTGATCATCTTGTCGATCACGCCGTCTTCATAAAAGGAAGGCGGTGACCCATCTGTGGTATAAAAGAATTTATCAAAGTTTTCAATATCAAATTCCAAAATCTCTTGTAAAAGATTAGGAAGATCAGGCCGGATGGATGAATTCCTTAGACTAACCGTGTATCCCTGCAGCAGCCGCGATAATACTTCTTTGCCTGTCATGGCCTCGTGGTCGCAATCAGCACCGAAAAGCCTCATTTTGGCCAGCGTTTTTTCCGAAGCACCAGGAAAATGACCTTCTATCTGTTTGCGCATTCTTTTTGCTTCCTGAATCCAGTGAAGCATCATATCGTCGCCTGCCATTAGTTTTGGCCAGCCGGTCAGCTCTCCGCCCTGAAGCACTGCATCATGCTCCAGCCATGCCTTCACATTACTATGTGAAAACACAGATTCTTCGTTCATGATCTCTGTTTGAGCATCAAAGCGGCACCACCAATACATGGTACCCGGAAGATTACGCAGTTCCTTAAGCAAGGAAAACGCTTTCTTATTTTCCATTTGCAAGAAAAGCATTAAGTTGTCATTGATCAATGTTGTTGTACCATATTTCGATGCATAGGCCGAAAAAGTCTGGGGATTATATAATTGAAATGGATGGGCATGCGGCTCGATATAACCCGGAACTAAATAATAGTCGCTGCAGTCAATTACTTCGCAGTCTGTTAGGTTTTCCGGTGTCATATCCCCAACGTATACGATACGGTCATCGTATATCCATATATTTGCTTCTATCCATTTTCTGAATGTTGGATTTAAATATCGTGCATTAGTGAGCAATATATTAGGTGGAAATTTACCGTCAAGTACAGCCACATGCTCACGCAGTTGTTTGTTTTTCCATCGATAGCGCTGTTCCAGCATGAACATCCTCCTTACGAACCGTACATTTCACATTAATTAAAAAATGTAAGCGTTTTATTTATTTAATACTACCACACATTTTAGTTTAGTACAGTAAAGTTTTACTGATTTAATGTGAACTTTTTATGAAGGAGAGGCTGTCAATGAACGTTAAAGCAAATATAGGTATTGTGAATGCTTTAGTTCGAATCACTTGCGGATTTACGATGCTGGCGTGGTCAACGGCAAAACTTTCAAAAAAACCGAATAGAAGCAGGTATCTTATGGTCGCCATGATGTCTGCAATGAAGATCGGGGAAGGCATTACACGCTATTGCCCAGTAACAGACCTCCTGCAGCAAAGCTTGGAAATGAACAAACAGAATCAACAGGAAAACTGATAGCAAAAACAAGGGCCGGCCATTTATCGAGTCGTTAGCCCTTGTTTTTCATGATGATTGAATTTTAACAGATGCACGTCTTTTCCTTGGATCCAATTTTCCCTCTATCCTCAATTTTACTATGATTTTCTACAGCATGAGGTACCTTGCAGGCAGTCTGTCCCACATTTACCTGCACCTTCCCAATGATCTTGGCTGTTGATCTTCTTCCTCCTATAACACTTTTACAAAAGCCCCTGCTGCAATCACAGGAGCCGTTCATATTGTAGCGGACCCGGTTCCTTTCCTGGTATATATTAGACTCTGCCTCTTTCCTTCTAGCTTCCTCAGAATGGTGTCTACAGTCATGCAATTCACCTTGTTCCTAGTTGATTTAAGTAACCTATTCTCTAAAGATTGAAAAATGCCTTCATAGTTTTATTGTGAATATCTCACTATATTGTGTCGGTTTCATGCATACCAGGACCTCAGGTAAAAATTCCTGATTGCACTCAGGATAAAGACCTTTCATGCCAATGCGGCACCAAAGGCCTTTTCGTTTATTTGTCAGTAGTAAACTTCCAGATTGGCGATTTGGCTTTTCCGCCATATTTATCACTGACTTCAACATACCAGTAATAATCCATGCTGGGCTTTAACCCCTTAATAGGAATTTCTGCCTTTCTGCTGCTTTTTACGTTTTCATCCATTCCTATTTTGTCATTCGTATAGACATTAAGCGATAGATAGTCTGTAGCCACCTGTTTGTGCATCGGAATTAACTCGACCTTTGACAGGGTAAATTCATCAGTACCGCTGTCAAAAAAGTTATAGTGATCAAGGTATGGAGAATAGGTCTTCACTCTCAATTGTTTATTAGCCGGATCAAACTGAAGCAGTCTCATATACCCCTGTCCGCCTTCAGGGCCGCCCTGATAATCTGCAAGCATTTCAATGACTCTGCGTACCTTACCTTTTCCTGCAGGTATTTCTTCCACATTTCGGCTTGCCCCAAAGAAATGCCCGCTCAGAACAATCTTCACATTCTGATTTGGCTTGACCAGTTTATTAAACATCGTTTGTCCTTTTGCAGTGCGCTTTCCATCAATGTCTAAATAGGCATGCGTTGCCAGGATCGCATTCCGATCCGAATATTTTTTCAGTACGGAATTTGCCCATTTAATTGTACTGTTGTCCGTCTCACTTCCCCACCCCAGGTAAAGAATAATAAAATCATGGCCTCCAAAGGAAACAAGATCATAATGATGAATGTTATCATTGAGATCTCCCCCGTAAGATGGCTGGCTCGTGAACCGTCCCCGGCCAAAGTATTTCTGATAATTTTTATAATCGATAAAAATGGAACCTGCGTCGTGATTCCCTGGAGTAACGCCATATGGCACCATGCCGCCATCAAGAGCAGCCATACTTTTACTCGCTACATCCCACTGGTTTAGATCCCATCGGAAATCCACGATGTCACCAGTATGTATAACATAACCTGCGTTTCCCTTATCATATTGGGTTTTAGCCCAGTTCGTCATAATTGGGAAAATGAATGGGAAGGTACTTGAATAATATTGTGTGTCCGACATCCATATTAGAGTAAAGTTCTGATTTACAGCTTCCGGCAGGTCCTGTATAAGTACCTGGACTTTTTGATCCTTTATATACTTGTTTTTATCTAATACAGCTTTTAAGGTAAAATCTTTATCTCCATACCCGTAAGCCAGTGCTTCCCATTTGTAGCGCTTGTGGTTCCATGCATACATCGTAACACGTCTGCCGCTGTACGAATGGCCAGTCCATTCCAGTTCTGCCTCGCTGACCTTAGAGATATGATCATCTATTGGAATATCAAACCTCTGATATGGAAAACCATGGTTCGATTTCGTTAACAGATAGTTATGATCAAGCTTACTTAGCTTACTGCCTTCTAGTTCTCTTAACTCTGCTTCTCCAGCCGCCTCAAGTTCAAGTGGCGGCTCACGGTCTGCAATATTAGAGAATCCTTTGATATGACCTTTCTTTGTGTAATCATATCGGTCAGCTCTATAAAATATGGCATTAACATTATCTCTTGTCGGATCATTCACTTTTACTGACAGATTGGAATCAAGAGGAACATCAGAAGAATTGTTCCGGGGAAAAACAGTATCCTTAATAATAGGATCTTCGTTCACCACCTGGAAATGAAGCGTCTTTCTGCTGACATTCCCTACAGCATCTGAAGCAGTAAAAATAACTGAATGCTTTCCCCTCTTCAGTTTGCCGGATGACGTAGTGTATGGAAGTTTAATTCTTTTGCCGTCTAAGGCTGCCTGCAGTGATGACCATTTGGATACACGATCTATAGACTCTGCATCTATCGTAAAGGTTCCTTTGTAGGTCTGGCCCTCGGCCAAAGATTTTATACTGATTTCGGGAGCTGTGTTATCAAACTTCGGATTCGCTTCATATTGTTCACTTCCATTAATCACCGCTTTAACATTATATCTGCCATCCGCAAAGTCACTCGTATATACAACAGCCCTTTCTGTAAGAAACTTTTCTGAAGGAACCTGGAATACAAAACGGCGGAGGCTGGCTTTAGTCGATTGATTAGAACGCAGCCTCGGGTTCCCATGACCCAGAGTATATATCCGTTGATCCCTATACATTTCTTTTACTTCTTTTCCATCTCCATAGTCTGCAATGACTTCTTTAGGCCTTATGATGGTGCCGTCACCCAGCAGCAGCTTAACATTTTTCATTTCAAAGTCATTCAGCTGGTTTTTAAATATTGGAGAATTTTTCACATAAGACTTATGGCGGCTTCCGGACCTGACAGTGAGCACATTTTTTCCTTGCTTAATATTGGATAAAGGTATCATGATTTCAAACGGGCTGAAAGAACCATGGGTAGGTTCAAGGATCTTGATCTGCCGTTTTCCGGCAAATAGAGCATTCTTATATCCTTCCTTGATATTATTTGCTTCAAAAACAAGAGTCGGCGGCCGGCTTAATACAGCTTTTGTCTGTAACAGGCTGTCATCCCTATAGAGCCGAACCTTATCTCGGGCTTCTTTTTTATGGACTTCTATGTATTTTTTGCCGCTTAAAATCGTATCGTTGGTAAGTGATATCCCTTTTTTGAAAGGTTTATAAGTAGATGGGTTTCCTACTACAATAGACAGATTCCCGTCTTCTGGATATTTAATCATATGATACCCATCTGAAACCTCTAGATAGTAATCAAAAGTAGGATTGGAAGCAAATAGATCAAACCGGGAAACTACATATGAAAAATTATTTATCTCAGTTGATGATAAATTAGCCTCCGTGAAGGTCCGATCCTGATGGCGCTTAAAGTAGATGGTAGCCCGCTGGATAAACCGGTCATCCTCAATCTGAAAAGAAATGGGCAGATCGGTACGTTCCGGGATTTCAGTCTTTAGTTTTATCGGCATTACAGAAGGTCTCATTTGGTCTACTATATGATTTGGCTGTTCAGGAACCTGCCCTTTACTGACTCTGCCCGGCCCGGGTTCATCCGATATCCCCCGTTTAACCATTGAAGTGGAACCATCCATCGGAAAGTCATATAAAATGGAAGATCCATTTGGCGTAACAGGAGAGTAAGCACCAGCTAAATAAGAAGCTGTCACAATAGTATTTCCTGTATCAGTCGTGACGGAAATAGTACGGTCATGTATATTAGACATTCCGCTTGCCTCGGCGCTCACTACTTGTTCTTTGCTAAGGGACGAATGATAATGACGGTTAAAATCCGAATGTGTCAGTTCCCCTTTATCCTTATAGCTGTCACTATTCTTTACCCAGATAACAACCGCTTGTTTCGGACTGATTCTTCGGTTCTCGGTAATGTCCCATTGTACAAATGTTCCGTCCGGTATGTGGCATCGTATATTGTAATCCTTTATGTTAAGGGAGCGGTCCGTATTGTTGTAGAGTTCTATAAATTCGTACCCTTCACCGCGGCTGTTTCCTTTTGAAGGATTTGCGGAGATTTCCGTTATTAATAGATCCGGAAAGAAACGGTCAGATCCCGGAAGTCCGGGTACAGTTGTCCGGCCATAGGTGTAATGGCCTCCAAGCAACAGCATAATTACCGCGATAAAAAGTAGCATTAGCTTTTTCAATGGCTGCATCCCCCTGATTGTGTAAAAATGTCCCGGCTGATGATGTGAGGAATCCCCTAGTTATTTTTATGCTGTATTAAATCCGCTTTTTTATTCCCTTCCTTTCAGTTATTCAGGAAGTATAGAAAACGGGCATATTAATGGCCTGTCTCACCTGACGGGATGCTCAAGGTTAAGCCGGCAAAGTATGAATCCTTCTTTTATATGGACAAATTTGATGGCCATTGGAATGATCCTTTATCCTGAGATAAAAAGCAGAACAAACTCCTAAAGATAAAGAGACTGTATGCTGGGTCTGTACCTTGTAATCGCTCATGTAGTTCCTCATGTAAGTTATAGCTGTTGCATGAGTGGTTAAATCCGATATACCGGAATATTCCGTTAGATTTTGAAAATAGTCACTTTTATAGACGATGTGGTGAGATAGAAAGCGGGAGTAAACAAGCTTCCAAAACATAAGATCTGTTTAATAGGTCTATGCCTTTTAATTGTTGATTTCCCCCTCGTTAAGCTATTCTATTATGCGTCCAAGGTGAGTCTAAATGATGAAGTGTAGTAAGGATCTGCTATTTTAGACAAAGTGCCGAGAAAAAACGAGGAACGCTAAAAAAGCGGCCGAAATAGAGAAACCTCACCTCGTTTTTCTGACTTTTCAACCTCGAATATGGAAAAATCTATTTAAAAGGCTTTTTTCTAAAAGATTGTTGTTTTTTAATAGTTCGGTAAACCTATCCTATTGTTAAACAGGTTGATTGGAACGTAAGGTGCGAGACTCCTGCGGGAGCAGCGGGCATTGTCCGGCTCCAGCGCCTAGACCCTCGAGTCATAAGCCAATCGGTCCATGGAAAGGAAAACCCGCTTTCCACGGCCCGCTTGTCTTATGCTTGGCTAACGCACGAAGCACAGGATGTGCGAGCC
>NZ_PGUY01000057.1 GCF_002863585.1 Peribacillus deserti
GGTTGATTGGAACGTGAGGATGCTCGCTTTCCGCGGGGCGGGCGCTGAGCCTCCTCGGCTTCGCCTGTGGGGTCTCACCTGTCCCGCTGCTCCGGCAGGAGTCTCGCACCTTACGTTCCAATCAACCTGTTTAACAATAGGGTTTGTTCACAGAACTATTAAAAAAACAACAATCTTTTAGAAAAGAGCCAAAAAAAAAGAGCCTTCCTATAAAGAAAAGGCTCTTCATTGATACCGTTTTATCTGACTAGCAATAAACAGTATCAATAGAATCTGTGCTTGCGGCCATGCTTGCGCTTGTGGTCGTGGCCATGCTTATGCTTACGCTTGCGCTTATGACCATGGTCGCGGTTATGGTTATCCTTGCAGCTATGGCAATGATCGCGATGGTGGTCATGGGTGCACTTATGGCAATGATCATGATGATGGTCATGCCTGCACTTATGGCCATGATTGTGATGATGATCATCATGCCTGCAGCTCTGACAGTGACAGTTATGTCTCTCTCCTTTTAAACATCTATAGAAACAAGTTTTAAAACTGTCATTGCTGGTCAGAGAAGGCTCATGACATTTTGCCCAGCAGCATCCAAAGTTATTATAACTCATATTTTCATCCTCCTTTTTACTAGTAATTTATGACTTTGAATAACAAATAGAAACGGCTATATTCTCAGTCATAAAGCCTTTTTTTGATTAATAGCTGTAGAAATTACTATATAAAAAAGGAAGTGAAAATAGGGTTATGGCCAAGGGGAAAAAGAGGAACATTTTAGAGCAATAATGGTTGATGACGTTGTTTCTAAAGGTTAAAAAGAATACCATTTAAGGGAAACACCTTAATAGACACATACCATTAATGAGACAAAAAGCAGATTTTAAAATGTCCTTTTTCACAAACTTATTGCAATTGAACAAAGAGGTTGATTGGAACGTGAGGATGCTGGCTTTCATCGGGGCAGGCCGTTAGCCTCCTCGGATTCTTCTGCGGGGTCTCACCTGATGGAAAAGCGGAGGACGGTGCTTTTCTAAAAAAGCTTATATATAAACTCATAATGATGACTCTAACTCTTGGTGCATCCTAAATTCATTAGAAAAGCAGACACCTGATAAAGAAGACAGAAGCTTAGTCGCTATAGATGGATGGGCTTATGACTTAATGGTCTAAAGCCTTGTAGCTGGATCAAGGAGTCCCACACCTTACGCTCCGATCGACCCGATTTCAAAATATGTTTTCACAAAACTTATTAAAAAACAATAATTTTTTAGAATAGAGCCTTTAAAATAGATACATTAGTCATCTGTTATATAAAATAAACCGGCTCTTAAATTGAGCCGGTTGATCTAGCTTTGCTTTAGCTCTAATCTTCGTGCAATAAGAGATAAAGCATAATTCACAATGAAATACATGAATGCTATAAGTACAAATACTGGTATTACGTAAGACCCTTTTTGAGCATAAATGATCTGTCCGTTATGCAATAAATCCGGCAGGGCAATGACTACAGCGAGGGATGTATCCTTCAGCAGAGAAATGAATTGGCTGACAATCGGCGGTACCATTCTTCTTAAAGCCTGAGGCAAAACAATGTAGCGTAACGTTTGTACGTAATTCAAGCCAGATGAACGGCCTGCTTCAATCTGCCCTTTCTCAATTGAATTTAGACCGCTTCGGATTATTTCTGCAAGCATAGCAGATTCAAAAACAGTCAAGGCTGCAATGGCTGCTGTTGTAATTTCCATCTCAATCCCGATTTCCGGCAGTGCGAAATAAGTGAAGAAGATGATAAGCAGCAGCGGAAGATTTCGGATCGTTTCAACTATTACCGCAAGTATATGTGAAACAACAGGTATTTTCGCATACCTCAGTACCCCGATAATGCCTCCAATAATGAAGCTGAGCACGATTGAAATCGCAGCGACTTTTAAAGTGACCCAAAAGCCCTCTAACAAAAACTTGAAATGGTCGAGTGTGTATACTTCAACGAATGATGCAAAAAAATCCATTTATGGACCTCCTCAATTGCTTCTGGCCAGGCGTTTTTCGAGATAACCTACGCCAAAGCTCAGAGGGATCGTTAATATTAAATAAAATAAACCTACAAAGATATATGTATCAAAAGGTGAGAATGTCTTTGAATTTACTAGATCACCATGATACATTAGATCTCCTCCCGCAACTACAGCCAATAAAGATGAGTTTTTTACCAGGTTGATAAATTGATTGCCTAGTGGAGGTATAACAATTTTAATAGCCTGGGGGAGTATGATCAATCTCATAGCCTGTCCATAGCTCAATCCTGAAGATCGTGCTGCTTCCATCTGTCCTTTTGGGACTGACATAATCCCGGCCCTGATTGCTTCCGCGATGAAAGCCGCTGTATAGATGGTCAAGCCTATCGTACCAGCTGTCATCCCGCCAAAGTTGCCGGCTAGGTAAGTGAAGAAGACGATAACTAACACCGGTATGTTACGGATGAATTCCACATACGCGGTACCAAGCCAATTTATCGGTTTTAAAGGGGCAATACGCATCACTGCAATAATGGTTCCCAATATAAAGCTGCATAATAAAGAAATTAAACTGGCATAAATGGTTATTTTAAATCCTTCAATATATGAATCGATGTTATCTGTCAGTATAGAGAAATCCAGCAAACGATCTCCTCCTAATTAATAGGATGGGGAGGGCCGTGTAACAAAGGGACCTCTGCCCATCCTGACAAAAAAGCTGTATTAATTATTTTTCTTTAATCCACTTGCTCTTAATTTCATCATACTTCCCTGAGTCCTTCAGGCTTTTTAATGCTTTATTCAGCTCGTCAACAAGCTCTTTGTTACCTTTCTTAACAGCAATGCCATACGGTTCTTCCGTGAATGTTCCGCCCACTAACTCATAGGATGGATCTTCTTCAGCCATACCATAAAGGATCGCATCGTCTGTCGTTAATGCATCACCTTTTCCGGATTTTAATGCAGTAAAGGCTTCTGCATAGTTTTCGTATTCCAGTACTTCTGTTTCGGGTGCTTTTTCACGAATGTTGACTGCTGATGTAGAGCCTTTAACAGCGAGCACTTTTGTTCCTTTTTTCAAGTCATCAAGACCTTGGATTTTACTGCCCTTTTTCACCAAAAGGGATTGACCGGCATCAAAGTACACATCTGTGAAATCTACTTCTTTTTTACGCTCCTCGTTGATTGTCATCGTAGCGACGACCGCATCAACCTTCCCGTTGTTCAGCAGTCCAACCCTCGTTTTAGAAGTAACTTCTTTATATTCAGGTTTAACATCAGAGCCGAACATTTCTTCAGCCAATGCTTTCGATAGGTCAATATCAAATCCTTCAACTTTTCCCGTTGAAGGATTCTTCAATCCAAATAAACGGGTATCGTGCTTTACACCAAATACAATTTTCTTTTGATCTTTAATCTGTGCAAGGACATCCTTGCTGTCTTCTTTTTCCCCGCCTCCGCATGCGGCCAGCATAAGTGCAGCCATTGATGTTACGAGAGCCATCTTAAAAAGCTTTTTGTTCTTGAACATTTTTTTACCCCCTATTAATGATTTAATATACGGCTGAGAAATAAGCGTGCACGCTCTTCACGCGGATTCGCATAAAACTCAGCCGGAATTGCTTCTTCCAGGATCCGGCCTTCATCGATGAACACAATCCGGTCGGCAACTTCCCTCGCAAAACCCATTTCGTGGGTTACCACGACCATCGTCATTCCTTCTTTGGCAAGGGTCTTCATGACATCAAGAACCTCGCCGATCATTTCCGGATCGAGTGCTGAGGTTGGCTCGTCAAAGAGCATAACTTCCGGTTTCATGGCAAGTCCGCGTGCAATTGCCACACGCTGCTGCTGACCGCCTGACAGCTGGGAAGGATAAGAGTCTGCCTTATCCAGTATTCCTACTTTGTCGAGATAATGCCTGGCGGTTTCCTTAGCTTCCTTATCCGAAAGGCCCAGTACCTTTACAGGAGCAAGAGTGATATTTTCGAGAACGGTTTTGTGTGGATATAAATGAAAGTGCTGAAAGACCATTCCGATATTTCGGCGAAGCTTATTGATATCTGTCTTTTTATCACCTACCGAAATGCCATTTACGGTGAGACTTCCATCAGATATGGATTCCAGGTGATTGATACAGCGTAGCAGAGTGCTTTTCCCCGAACCGGATGGCCCTATAACCACTACTACTTCACCCTTATTAATTTTGAGATTAATATCTTTTAAGACTTGAAAGTCCCCATAAAACTTATTTACATGGCTAAATTCAATCATCCCTGACCTCCGATATAAAACGTAGTTATATGTATGTGATTGTGTTATCAAAAATTTCAGAATTAATTAAATTATAAGATATGATTTGTAAATTAGTCAAATTACGACAGAAATTTATATGATTTTTTTATACACAGATTAGAAAATGCAGGTAATACAAAATTATTAAATTTAAATTTCACGATGTTTTATTAGTAGATTGAAGGAAGGGGGAGAAGGATAAAAGAAATTTTTGAGCCTGCTTTTTTAACTATAAATTTTATGGCATTAAAAAAGCTTGCAGAGGAGAGACTCTCTACAAGCTTTCGAATTAGAATTATTTAGTAAGCGATGTTGTTATTTGATCGATTGTAAGCTCATTGGCAATGACACCATTTATAGTCCAATGGCTCGGATCTTCCATGTTATAGACATTACCCTGCTTAGAGGCTTTAAGACCCTTAAAAACAGAGCTTTGCTGAAGCTTTTTCAGGCCTGTCTCTCCTGGTTTGCTGATAAGGAATAAATGATCAGCATCAAGCTCGGATAGAGATTCGAGCGACAATGGCTGCCAGCTGGCTTTTGGCACAGGCAATTTTTTCACCATCTCAGGCTGGGCAACACCCAAATCTCCGTATAACACGTTTCCGGCAAACCTGGTAGATTCAAACAGGTAATACTGATCTCCGGCAATCCAGATCATAGCTGCAGATTGACTGCCGATGGCCTGTTTAATATCTTCGGAAGCCTTTTTTGTTTTTTCCTGATATTCGGCAAGTTTATCTTTTGCTTCTTTTTCTTTTCCAGTGATCTGACCCATAATTTCAAGCTGTTTCTTCCAGTCAGAGCTGTCTTCGTTTTTGAAGACATAAGTTGGAGCGATTTTTTTATATTCTTCATATTGTCCTTTTTGAATAGAAGCACTTGAACTGAAGATAATCAAGTCAGGATTTGCTTCGATGGTCTGTTCAAGAGGGAGGTCCCAGCTGATTTTTGGCACATCCTTAAGATCTTTCTGAAGATAATCCAGAACCGAGGCCCCGATAGACCATTGTGCTGCGGGAGTAATTCCAAGCGCAACCAGAGAATCTTCCATATATGGAGCCAAAATGTTTTTGGTATCAGCAGGGATCGTCACTTTACCCATTGCATCTGTTAATGTTTTTTCTTTTGCCGGCTCCGTCTTTGATTTGTCAGTATCAGATGTATTCCCACAGGCCGCCAAGAGCATGAGTATGCTGAGCAGCGCTGTAAGGAACCCTATACTTTTTTTATGTAAGCGCAACGTTATTTTCCTCCTTATGAATTTAGCTGTTTATGAAAATGATAATCATTATCAAGGAAAAAGTCAATAGAACCGCTAAATATACTGGTAATTGATGATATTTCATCAATAAACCTTGAAACAATGTTAATATAATCATATACTTAAAGACATTGAAAATGGTTCTCATTCATTAATTTATACTTATATAAAGAGGTAGAAATGTGGTAAGAAACCCTAATAATTACACTAGTTCCCCAGCAGGACGGGGACTGCGGGCTGGTCTTGTACTATCAGCCGGGAGCGCTGCTGTTTTGTTTGCGCTTGCAGTTTCTATCGTGTATGGCACAACTCATATAGGCACTGGTACGGTGTGGCAGGCGCTTGTTGATTTTAATCCCGATAGCACTCAGCATCAGGTAATCAGAGAAATTCGGCTCCCGAGAGCGTTGACAGCCGCCCTAGTAGGAGCGTTTTTGGCGCTTTCTGGAGCGATTATGCAGGCGTTGACCCGAAATCCGCTTGCCGAGCCTTCTTTGCTGGGAATCTCCTATGGTGCTGCTCTTGCACTTGTCATTGCACTTTCTATGTTCCCTGGGATTTCCTCATCTGGTTCTGTCCTCGTATCGATGGCCGGTGCAGGCCTCACGGTTCTCCTTGTTTTCTCTTTGGCCGCTGTTTCAAAAGGCGGGATCGCTCCTGTTAAGCTGGCTCTCGCAGGAGTGGCGATCGGCATGTTTTTAAGTTCTTTAACATCGGTCATTGCCATTCATTTTGATGTGTCGAAAGAATTGAGCTTCTGGTATGCAGGAAGTATAGCGGGTGCTGGCTGGGGCGGTGTGAAAATCCTGCTGACAGCCGGCATTTTTGGGATCCTGATCGTCATCCTGCTTGCCCGCTCATTAACCCTGCTTAATCTTGGAGCAGAAGTTACAAAAGGACTTGGTATAAATGTGAGGCTGGTAAATGGTCTCGGTGTTCTGGCTGTTCTTATGCTTACAGGAAGTTCGGTAGCGATTGCAGGGACAGTGGCATTTGCAGGGCTGGTCATCCCGCATATCAGCCGCATGCTGATCGGGCCTGACTATAGGTATATTCTGCCGGTATCAGCGGTACTTGGCAGTCTGCTTCTTGTACTTGGGGATATCGGGGCAAGAATGATCAACTCACCCTATGAAACACCAATAGGTGTAATTACTGCTGCTGTAGGCGTACCATTTTTTCTATATCTAGTCAGAAGTGGAAGGGGCAGATTCTCATAAAAAGCATGCAAGCCAGGTTTAAATGGAGTACATTCATCCTGCTTGTACTCCTTGCACTTTCCTGCCTTCTCAGTTTGAATCTTGGTGCGGTCTCTATCAAACCATTGGAAGTGCTTCAAACCTTTATTGGAAATGGTTCAGAAAAACAGGAATTAATATTATTTCAGTTTCGTCTTCCTGGCATTATTCTGGCGATTATGGTTGGTGCTGGAATGGCTGTATCAGGAACGATTCTGCAAAGCATTACACGCAATGACCTGGCTGATCCCGGAATACTTGGAATTAATGCAGGGTCAGGCCTGGCTGTTGTTATTTATATTACTTTTTTTCAGACAGCCGCAGGAGGGCTTACCTTATTAAGTACTTATATCCTGCCGCTGTTTGCTTTCTTGGGTGCCGTTATGACAGGCGGGCTGATTATGTTCCTTGCCTGGAAAAGGGGAATAGAATCCATCCGTCTGATCCTCGTTGGCATCGGTGTCAACGCAGGGCTGAGTGCTTTTATCATCGCTTTACAGCTAAGGCTTGATCCGCATGATTTTGTAAAGGCGATGGTGTGGCTTTCCGGAGATTTATGGGCAAAGCAATGGTCTTATGTATGGGCCCTTCTGCCGTGGTTTACCATCTTACTGCTGGCGGCACTGCTTAAATCCCATACGCTGAATATTTTACAATTAGGAACGCAGATCACTACAGCACTGGGAATCCGTTCTCTTTGGGAACGAATGCTGCTGCTATTGACTGCTGTGTCGCTGGCCGGATTGGGTGTCGCTGCAGGAGGAGGCATCGCCTTTTTAGGAATGATTGCCCCTCACATTTCACGCAGGCTCGTCGGCCCTAAGCATCAAGTGTTAATACCGACGGCTGCTTTGATTGGAGCGATCATCTTAATCTTGGCAGATACAATCGGAAAGAATGTACTGTCGCCAACACAGATTCCAGCAGGGCTGGTTGTGGCCATTGTAAGCGTTCCATACTTTGTGTTTTTACTAATGAAATCCAAATAAGGAGGATGAGCGGATGAACTCTCTGTCAACAGAACACTTAACAATTGGCTATGAAGAGCGGATTATTGTGCGGGATCTCAACCTGGAAATAGTACCTGGCAAAATCACCGCAATAATCGGGCCGAATGGCTGCGGAAAATCTACAATTCTTAAAACAATGGCAAGGCTTCATCCGGCATCATCCGGCGCCATCTATCTGGACGGTAAATTGATCCATAAAACCCCAACCAAAGAAATAGCAAAAAAATTAGCCATTCTGCCGCAGTCACCTGAAGCTCCTGAAGGCCTGACTGTTTACGAATTAATCTCTTATGGCCGTACACCCCATCAATCCGGTTTATCCCGATTGAAGGAACACGATCAGCAGATGATTGAGTGGGCACTAGAGGTTACCGGATTAAAACAGCTGCAAAATCAGGCTGTCGATACTCTTTCCGGCGGTCAAAGGCAGCGTGCATGGATTGCCATGTCCATTGCCCAGGAAACGGATTTGCTGCTGCTGGATGAACCAACAACGTACCTGGATTTAGCCCATCAGCTTGAAGTGCTGCATCTTTTGGAAAAATTAAATCGTGAAGATAATAGGACGATTATTATGGTGATTCATGATTTAAATCAGGCAGCGCGTTTTGCAGATCATCTTATAGCTTTAAAGCAGGGGGAAATTATCAAACAAGGTCCACCCGAAGAAGTGATTAACTCAGATATCCTGAGACAGGTATTTAATATTGAAACAGACATTGTGACAGACCGCCGGACAGGAAAACCGGCTATGCTTTCGTATGAATTAATTAAGTAAAGGCGGAGTGAGAATGCTGCAAAAAGAAGCCATTTGGCAGGAGCTTGAGCGTTTTAATGTGGTCTCTGGCGGGGAGGCTCCCCTATCGGATACCCTTGATGACCTTAGTTCTTTACTTAATCTTGTTTCAAAAAGAACTCAAACTGATAAACCCTATGCTCTTGGCTCGGTGCTGGTGAGGCAAACCGCGTTTATTTTCGTTTCCCAGCTCTACATCCTTAGTAAGTATAGACTGACATGGACGGGAAATATAAAGGAAATACGTGTCCTAGACCAGGAAATCAGCGGGAAATGGATGCCGCAATGGCTGTTTCCTGAAGGCAGCTGGGTGTCAGCTGCCAATGATGCTGACGTGATTTCCGCTCTGAAAAAGATTATTTGTGAAGATTGCCGGAACTTCATAAAAGATGTTGCTCAGGCTACTAAATCCTCTCCAAGTGTACTTTGGGAAAATATTTGGGGATATGCGCTCTGGATGTATGTACAGTTAATGCAATCAGATGAAAATGCCAGCTTTGCCCGGCATGACATCACATTGCTCCTAGAAACGGAAATCTGGCAGGGTTTCGAGAGCCGTTCGCCAT
The DNA here is from genome assembly GCF_002863585.1 of Peribacillus deserti. Classification (GTDB taxonomy): domain Bacteria; phylum Bacillota; class Bacilli; order Bacillales; family DSM-1321; genus Paraperibacillus; species Paraperibacillus deserti_A. The sequence goes on from NZ_PGUY01000057.1 coordinate 9,182, forward strand.
TTGTAAAATGTTTAAACGGCCAAACGCCGGAAGAAAGCATGGCAGCTTATGCACGGGTAACATGCTGTCTGTATTATCTAATTCCGGGTCATGATAGCTGTTCTTATTGCCCGAGATTGTCAAAAGATAAGTGTCTGCAGGATTAAGGTGAAAGAAAGATCGGCTATGTGCGCTGGTCTTTTTTTATTCCTAAAAAGAATGTGGAGGGGGAGGGACATGGCCGGTAAAGGGCATATCCCCGCTAAAAAGACGTAATCCCAACCTGATTTCCCTCTCCTAAATTTCGGCTTACCCAGAGTAAAGCCCCGCTAGTGCAGGCCGAATGGTCATACTGGTTAGTCTTATAAGTCATTTATATGAAATTACTAAATACAGGGAGGGTTATTCTTTCTATATTAGTTTTAATGCGCCAAACACGACTACTAAACAAATGACTATTAAAGAGCACGTTTCACCTGTTCCACTGTTTCCCCGATCCCGGCATATAGGCACAGATCAAATAAGTGATCATATACCGTATGCTCTTTATTAATTAAAACCATGGGAATAGCGGTCCCGCTTATTAATTGAGGAATAGAGTTAATCGGGCCAACTTCTAGTGATGAGCCCATCACTATAAATAAATCAGATTCATAAGCAGCCTCCACTGATTCGTTGAAGTGATGAACGGAATCCCCGAAGAGGACTACATCGGGCTTCAGGATCGTATGGCATCGAGTATCATTACTTGATTTAGTCTGGCAGCGAGGTGTTTCGTGTGTATTTATATATTCCAGGTCATACTTTGTTCCACACTTGGGACAGGTGGCGGTCTTTAATGTACCGTGTACTTCGTATACTTTGTGTGTACCAGCCTTTTCATGGAGGCCGTCAATGTTCTGCGTAATGACTGTGACGTCTCTGCCGCTATTTTGAAGCTCTGTTATAAAGAGATGCCCCCGGTTGGGTTCGTATTGATTCAAGAGCTTCATGGCAAAAATGTCTTTATAAGCTTTCCAGAAATCAACGGGATGTCTCTCAAAATAAGAAAGAGAAACCAGCTTTTCAAAGCTTTGATTATTTGTCCACAAACCATTCCTGCTCCTGAAATCAGGCAGATTTGATTCTGTACTGATACCAGCCCCGCTGAAAAAAGCAATCCTCTTTGCTGCCTTTATATACGCAGCCAGCTGTAAAATAGAGTCCATAAGGCATTCCCCTTTATTCAATAATATATATCATACCCAAAATCTATTAGGGGACTGTCCCTAATTACCATATTTCCCAAACCGAAACCCTGTCATACCAACGGGAAATGGGGGACAGCCCCAGGGATAGCCCCACATTTCCCTTATTCTAAACGGGCCTTCTTGCGAATAAGCTTATAGGGTAAGGGGGGAATGTATGGGTACGATTTATGAGAAGTTTGATGTTCTTTCAATAAGGGATATTCATAGGCAGTTAAATGAAATTCAAATGATAGCAAGATCCGAGCAATGCGGAAGCAGCGAGCTTGCTTGTTCGCTTGATTATATTACAAAAGCGGCAGGAATGCTCTGCAGCATATTGGAACAGCAGCTTGAAGGGAAAATAGATGTTGAGGAACCGCTGGAATATATAGAGAGGAGTGTAGGGGAAGCGTTAAAAGCAGCCAGAAGGCTGGAGTGAAAGAAGACAGAAAACAAAAGAAGCCGTCATTCAATTTGAATGACGGCTTCTTTCTATATTAGATGCGTTTAGCACCGATGAATTTTGGCTTCCAGTAAGTGTTGCTTGTCTTAGAATAAGAAACACCGTTAGAGCTTGCAGCGTGAATCATATTGCCGCCTCCTACATAGATGGAAACGTGTGTAGGTCTAGATGCTTTGTTAGGAGCAAAAAACATTAAGTCGCCAGTGGCTGGAGTGCTTACTCGTGTTCCTTTTGTATACATTTCAGCAGCAGTACGAGGTAATGCTTTTCCTGCTTTACCGAATGAATATTTTACGAGTCCCGAGCAGTCGAAGCCGCTAGGTGAAATGCCTCCCCAGCGATAAGGAGTTCCCAATTCACTTTTTGCTACAGAAATTGCTTTAGTACGGTAAGAAGCAGGTGACGGTGCAGCTGCCTTTTTAGAAGCCAGATATTTTGCATTTACGTAACCTGTTTTGCTTCCCGCCTTGATTTTGGACCAGCCATTTGAAGTAGAATATACAGATACCGAAGTGTTTTTTGATAGTTTAGTAACGATGGAAGAATTAATAGTGGCACTTTTACGAACATTTAATGTGCCTGAGCTTACGTTCACATATTTAGTTGTGGTGCTTGCAGCAGCTTCAGTTGCGAGTGGTGTAACACTGCTTATCATAAGGACAAGTGACAGAAATGCGATTATTTTCTTCAATTTAGTAGTTTACCCCCTGCTGTGATTTGCTAAACCTATTATAACCAGAAATAAGTAACATTATCATCACAGTAATATTACGGTTATATTACATATTATAGGGAAGGGAGTCATAAACTGAAAAGTTTTGTAGAATTTCGGTGCTGAAAATATCCGAAAACGTTCTTTCCCTTAATAAATGAAATAGTAAATAGAAAAAGGAAGGTTTTACGTCTATATATAGGAAGTAAATATTATAGTTTTCCACGCTTAGATTATATATTTGGCTGCTATTATGATATTTACAATATCAGTAAAGGGGTGATATTATTAAGAAAATGCTTACATAAAGGCGATGTGTAAAGCATAAAAATTCTTTTTCCTGCATTTTTTTCAAAGGAGAACAATTCTATGTTTAACGAAAGAGACGCTCTAAAACTGAGGCTTGAACAATTATTGATGGCAGAAGAGAAGACAATAAGAGAGTTTAGAGAAGAACGAAGAGAGATACTAGACCGATTAAGAGAATTAGATTTATTAGATAGACAAAAAGACATCACTGAAAACAAAGATGCCGATCAGGTAAAGCCTTTACAATTTGACGATGTTTCTCCAGCAACTTCAAATGAGAGATTAGAAGAAGCACAGAGCCGTCTGGAGGAAAAAGATCAAATTGGCAGGGAGCCGGTAAAAGAAGAAAAGCCAGCTAAGGGGTATCATAAAAAAACGCTGTTATTAAGAGACGCTACTCTGAAAATTCTTCAGCAGCACCATACCGCAATTCCTTTGGCACAATTAAAAAAAGAACTAGAACAGGAAACCGGTGTTGAGATAAAGAATATATCGTTATTTATGACTAATTTAGCCAAAAAAGAGAGCCATTTAAAAAAAGCGACACATGGTCAATATATGTACATAAATAATTGAATTGATAAATTGGGAAATTGATTTATTACTATTTAAATCTTTTTCCTTTTTATTTTGGAAACTTTTCTTGTGTTCCTTAAATATTGACAATTATTCTAGAATTTTGTATAAAAACAGAAAAATCACCTTTTTTCAGGCTGTGATACATTTACTCTATCCTAATAACTAGAAGGCCAGGTGAATCAGTGTGATGGAATTTAATGAGAGAACAGCATTAAAAATGAGGTTAGAACAATTGGCTCATTATGAAAAAAATGTGTTCGAACAAATTAGACTCGAACGGATGGATATCCTCCGCAGAGTAAAAGAATTAGAAGTGATGGAACGTGTAAATCCAGACTATAATTTTACCAAGAAAGTCAGTAAAGGAAAGAGTTATTCAGCTTTAGTATATAGAAATAGGTAGAAACCTGTTAGACTCCGGACAACTCCGGAGTCGTTTTTCATTTTTGGAAGTAAATAAGAAGATATTTTTTAATGGGAATCATTCTGCTGTCAATGTTTGATAACCCGGCTGTGTGTTTTACATATTTTACATAGGCAGCCTTTATGATGCCTGAACTCCCTATGACACTTATTCCTATGGCACTCACCTTCAAACCAAATTTTGTTGATGTTTTCAAGTGGAATGATTTTAATGGTCTCTTTTTTAGGAAAAGGATCATTATCTGTTCTGCACGAACATAATTCCACAAAATTTGAGCCTACCATAGAGACTTCTCCGCTTACCAGTTCATTCGCAGGCTCTAGTAATGATAGTTTAATACATTTACCCATCATCTGTTTAAGGCGAAAGCTTAGTCCCCCTTCAATGCCTGCCAGCCTGATAAGAAAATCATCGTCGCAAAACTTATGACTTCTCAGGATGTCAAAGCCGATCGAGGAACTCTCGTGATGTTTTCTTTTTCTTCCCATTTCACCGCTCCTTTCTATTTATCCTTCAATAATAAGGTATTTTTAGATGTACAGTTTGGTTACTTTTTCCATTTAAATGTGTTCTATTCGAAGGAATAAAGTTGTAATTATAAATTGAAGAACTTAATTAAAGAGGTGAGTAAATGGCAAACGGATCTTCTAGGAGTTCTACGGCTATAGACTTAATACAGCAAAATCTAGGCAGAGACATACTTATTGTCGTCAGTGCTGACCAGTTAAATATTTTTGGGCAGACATTTCGACCTATCTTTGTAGGCACACTTATTGAGGCTGACGAAGGGCGCATCACTCTCTGGCCGGTGCAAATTAAGATGTCAAATGCACCTAATTATGAGTTCCCAACACCTTTATTTTTTCCAGTTGAGTCCATAACCGCTATAACCAGGTTTGACCGGGATATTAAATTCCCAATTTCTTAGGAGGTGAATGCTGTTGGCCGGTGGAAGATCCAGCAGTTCAAATACAGGCGGGGGCAGTATGGACAGTCCAAGTGGAAGAGCCCGTCTCGCTTTCAGAGAATTTCTTCAGCAGAGTGTTGGCAAACGTGCTCTCTTTTTAACGGCAGAGTTCCCATTTCTATATATAGGTGAAATTCTTGAAATAATCGAAGATTATGTACGGGTAGCTGTTGATACCACTGAGCAGCCGGTATTTGAGGACAGAAATTGGATTATTCATATTGATGCTATACAGGTGTTATATATAGAAACGGAAGGCTTTCCAAAAATTCCAGAATTGAAGGATTGAGTCAGCGAGGTGAGTGCTCCCAATGAAGCGTTATTTTCATATTGTTGCGATTCCAATTCGTATTGTGTATAACAATTTTGGCGACCATGATCCAGACGGCCGTATGTATGTATTGAAGGAAAATGAAAAAAAGGTTAAAAAGCTTGTCAAGGAGAACCCTTTTACACCTGTAGAATTAGTACAGCCATTGGCCATAAGGTCGAATGCCGGCGACTTTATAGAAATTTTGTTTGAAAATCAGCTTGAGCATGCTGCCGGTATGCATTTCCAGCAAGTTACTTATGATGTAAGAACGTCAGATGGCACGAATGCCGGGCTGAATCCTGATACCCTGGCAGAGCCGGGATGTACCATAAAGTATCAGCTCCGGGCAGATACAACAGGAATTGCTTACTTTTCTGATTTAGGAAATCCATTAAGCGGTGAAGAAGGCACAAACATCCACGGGTTATTTGGAGCCATATTCATACAGCGGAGAGGATCTACTTGGACCGATCCTGTCACCGGAGGCCCTATTGAAAGCGGGGTATTTGCAGATATTCACCATCCCTTTTCGCCTTCCTTTAGGGAATATGGCTGGTTTTTCAATGACGAGCCGGAGCAGAAGGATTTAACGGGAAATGACCCTGTTGATCCTATGACCGGCCTGCCAGGTGAGTCTGTCCATGCGGTAAATTACCGGGCAGAACCATTAGCAAATCGAGTGAGGCTTTTAGAGGCTGGAGTTGTCGGACCCGGCTGTGATGGAGAAGAAGTGCATCATGATTCCTGGGTTTTCGGTGATCCGGCGACGCCCATTCTTAGAGGATATGTTGGAGATCCTGCCATGGTCAGGCTTGTTCACGGCGGTGTAAAGGAGACTCACGTTTTTCACTACCATGTCCATCAGTGGCTGCAAGAGCACACAGATGTCGACTCCGAGATTGTGGACGCACAGGCAATAAGTCCGCAGAACTTCTATAATATATCTCCTCTTTATGGACTCGGAAGCCTGCAGGGTGCAATAGGGGATGTAATTATCCATTGTCATCTGTATCCGCATTTCATGGATGGAATGTGGGGGATCAACCGAATTTTTGACACCCTTCAGGATGGTTCTCAATGCTATCCCAACGGTGTTCCGATTAAGCCGCTGCAGCCTCTGCCAGACAGGCCGGCACCGCCTAAGCCTACAAAAGAGAAGCCTGGATTTCCAAACTTTATTCCAGGGAAATTCGGCTGCAAAGCACCAAGGCCGCCTCTTTCTATTGTTGGAGGGCGGGGACTCACTGAGCTTGAGAAAAATGCAGCCGTACCAAATGCGCGCCCCGGTGCGGTGTTCGCTGAATCCTGCCTGGGAAATCCCATTGTTAAAGAATTTAATATTTCCATTATGGAAATGCCTGTTCAATACAATAAGCAGGGCTGGCATGATCCAAAAGGAAGATTCTTCATCAAAGACGAGGATATTGAGGATGTATTATCAGGCAAAAAGGAGCCGGAGCCATTAGTTATCCATACAAATGCCGGCCGCTGCAATAGAATCAATTTAACGAACCGTCTGCCGCAGGTATTGGACGGAGATGCCTTTCAACTGGCAACCAGAACTTATGAGGTGGGTCCTCATGTACATTTCGTTAAATTTGACCCGCTGGTAGCTGACGGAGCAAATGTTGGGTGGAATTATGACAGCAGTGTTCTCCCGGGTGAAACGATGCGGGTGGAATGGTTTTCGGATGTTGAATTAAAGGCAACTTTTTTCCATGACCATTTATTTGCTAATTCCCATCAGCAGCATGGAGTGTTTGCCGGCATTGTTATTCATTCGAGATTTTCACAATTCTTCGATCCGAAAACAGGGGAGGACACTGACAGAGGCACCCAGATCACAGTCGATCATCCCATTATCCCAAGTTATAGGGATTATACTTTGTTCATTCATGATTTTGCACTTCTGTTTGACAAGGATGGATGCCCTATTGCTCGTCCGGAATTTCCTGGCTCGCTTGATGATCCCGGTGTCTTTGGAGTGAATTATAGATGTGAACCGCTGCAATTCAGGCTTGGGAAAGATTGTGATCCTGCTTATTCCTTCAGTTCCTTTGTCCATGGTGATCCAGGAACTCCTCTTCTGAGAGCCTATGAAGGGGACCCGATTCGAATCAGGCTCTTGGATGGGGCTCATGAAGAATCACATAGCTTCAATCTGCACGGGCTGAAATGGAAGCAGGAAAGAAAAGACCTTGATTCACGCTATGTATCCCAGCAGCATATCGGTATCTCGGAGTCATTTACAGTGGAAACATTTGTCCCCCGAAGCGGAGACTACTTGTATGCCTATGAAGATGTAGAGGACGTATTTAACGGCTGCTGGGGGATTTTAAGGGCATATGATCAATTGGTTGATGATTTAATACCGTTAAATGACAGGCCTCTGCCTCCGAAGAGAACGAGACCGCTGCCGAAAAAAGGAGATCCTATTAAGAAGCGGGTCGTAAAACTAGGTCCTGAGACCCGCGCCATGCGTCTCAAAAAGTACCATATTGTGGCCATTCAAACTCCTATTGTTTATAACCAATTTGGCGACCATGACCCACACGGCATTATCTTTGCACTTGCAAAAGATAAAGATGATATTTTAAGTGGGAAAATAAATCCAGAACCGCTTGTGATACGAGGGAATTATGGAGACTTAATCCAGATAAAACTTACGAATCTGCTCGATCCGGAACTGTTTCATAACCATAACATACATGGCTATCCCGCTGTAAAAGTAGACGCTTTTTACCCTTCTTCGCCAAGGATATCCATGCATCCGCAGCTTGTGGATTATGATGTGAAACATTCCAGCGGCGACACAGTCGGCTTCAATCCTGATCAAACCGTCGAGCCCGGCAAATCAATTACTTACTTTTGGGAGGTGCCAACCGGTATAGGAGCCTGTAATTTTTGGGATATGGCAGACCTCCGCAATCACAGGCACCATGGTTCTTTTGGAGCGTTTATTGCAGAGCCGCGTAAATCTAAGTATTTTGACCCTTATTCAGGAAGTAAGTTAAAAGCTGGTGCAAATGCAGTCATTATTAATCCACTACTTCCGGACTTCAGGGAATTTGTAATTATGCTTCATGATGGTATCCGTCTTTTTAATAAGCAAGATCAGCTGATTATTGATCCTACGGAGGGAATCATTAACGGTCTTGATGAGGTCTTCGATACGTATGACCAGGGATCAAGAGGGTTTAACTATCGAACTGAACGGCTGATAAACCGTTTTGAGAAACGGCCAGTTCTTAAAAACTGGGCAGATTCAGAAAAGTTTGGCGATCCTGCCACACCAGTATTTGAAGCATATCCAGGCGAACCTGTTACCGTCAGGCTGCTGACCCCTGCTGAGCGGAGAAGAACAAATACATTTCATATTCATGGCCACATTTGGAGAGCCGACTGGCAGGATATGAATGCAGAATTCCGGGCAGCAAAGGGACAGAATATTGCGGGTGAAGCATTTGATGCGCCATTGGCAGGAGGAGCGGGAGGCATCGGCCAGTTCCCAGGGGATTACTTATACAGAACAGGAAATATCCGCTGGAACATAGAACTAGGCTTATGGGGGCTTATCAGGGTACATGATCGATTAATGGAACATTTAATACCTTTAGATGAATAAAACACTTGAATAAGGATGGCTCCGGCCATCCTTATTTATTAGAAAGATCCAGCTTTCTAGGTAAAAGGAGGTAAGTAATGTACACAATACCTTTTATAGTAGATTTACTGCTTATAAGCTTATTTTATTTATTTTTGCGCAGGCGGAAAAAAGTAATGGGCTTGTCAGCAGGAATGAATACGGCCATGTTTATCACTCTCTTCTTTTCTCTTTTTCTCTCTTTTTTCCTTATGGAGCAATTTCCATTTAATTATGTGCAGAATGTTTTATTATCAGTTTTTGCGGGCCTGATGATCGGCTGGTTATTTGGGAGGCTTAAGGACGAACAGACCCTTTTGATTGGTCTGGCAAATGGGGCAGCAATGGGGCTGATGACCCCGATGTTTGCAGGAGTGGTTTTATTCGATCGGTGGATATTTTATATTCTTCAGCTGCTGTTTGTATGTACTCTGTTAAGTTTGACCCTAAAAAAGAAGAGGATGTGGGGCCGTTGAGATTAAATGAATATACAAAGCAATTATGGGCCCAAAGAGAAGAAGAAGTTATCAAATCAAACGTGGAATTGGAACTGGATTGGAAGGCTGGGGGAGGATTATCTTCCACATTTGAGGGCTCTTATGAAGAAATAAAAGCCGTACAAAACTTTATGGATTCCCAGAACCTTATTAATATTGGAAAAGCACTGCCGCTAAAAAGTAAGATCCTTTATTTAAGAAATTTTTTGCAGGAAAGAAGGAACCAGCAGGTTGAGATTTTTTACCGTAAGAGAGGAGAGGCTGAATGGGTTACGGGACGGGTTGTCGCAGTGGGCCGGGATTTCACTGTTCTCATTTCAAAGGGGGACAGATATTGGCTTCCATATCCGTCGATTGATGTAGCACGCACACCCTCAGGTTATCCGGTTTCTGATTACTCTCATACTAATATGATTTATGATAACGATATTAAGAATTCTTTGCTGTTGAATTTTGGGGAAACGGTCTCCGCAAAGGAGGCACTCAAACAATTATTCTATGAAGAAACATTAGCTACGAATTTACAAAACTGGGAGGGAGTTAGAGTAACAGCCTGGGTTGAAAATAACGAAATTACCGGAAAAATCCAGCATGTCTCTGACTCTGCAAACCTTGTATTGAAAAAAGGCAGAGAAATAGTGAAACTTCCAATCGTATCTATAAGTCTGATAAAAACTTCTTCTCTGCTTTCCTCGTTTGTCCGCTTTATTTCAGGAAAATAGTTTAGGGATACCTATTAAAGGTATCCCTAAATTTTGTAAGTATACCTACATAAAAAGGCAATTAGAGCAACAGCCAGGATACCAAGCAGTGTCATTGAAAGGCTATTGGCGAAGGTACCGCCAGCTGCTGCAAAACCACAAAGCTCAGATGATACAATGGGAGTAGAAATCATTGGGCCCATTATCCCGAAATAACAGCTCAGAATTGCACCGGTAGAAAAAGTAACCAGATTATATAGGGAACCAATTAAGCCCCCGAGTATTAAACCGAGTAACGCCGAAATGAGGATTGTTTGGAAGATAGGGATGCCAAGGAAGAAAATAATCATGCCATTCACTAAGCTAGCAAGTACAGGCAGGGTGACGATCAATGTAAAAATGAACCGGGCATCCAATAAATGTCTCCTGCTAGTGTAATGTCTATAAACAAACCAAGTCAGTACAAAATTAAGAACGATAAATATAGATAGCCAATACATCCCATTATACCTCCCTTTTTAACGAAACGGAAAATAACACGGATAAAAGAAAACCGCTGAAAATGATTTCTAATACGACAAAAAGGACGAATGCCTGACTTTCATGAACAAGGCCGCCTATCATTGGGCCCATAAATCCTCCCATAACTCCCGAAACAGTCCCTGAGTATAAACTTTGAAAGTCCAAGGTGGTGCCTAAAGAAATACCTGTACATATTCCAACCGCTGTTGCAGCTATTACCGCTTGTGTGTAATCAGGAAAAAGATGAGAGAGCAGAATGCCGGTCAGCAAAGTATTCGAAAGGGCTGCAGTAATCGTTAACGCCATTGAAAAGTGGTATTGAATTTGTTTCTTTTGTTTATAAATCCTCACATGAATGGCCAGAAAGAGCAGAAGATGAATCCCCCAAAAAACAAATATCAACTGGACCGCCCCCAGACTTATCTTACGGTATACATATGTAATTCATCACAAAAAGAGACTGAATTAGAACACCCTTTTTCCTTCTTTTCAATAAAATAAAGAAGGAGGTGTACTAGTTGAAAAAACACAAACAAAGATTTTCCTGCTCACCAGACAAAAAGGATCAAATATTTATACCGGATTGTAATGTAAAGCGGATTCCTTCCCCAAAACTGCCTTCCCCGACCACGTGCCTGAATGAACCAGAGCTAGAGGAATTAGAGCGCAGCATTGATAAAGCAAATGAGATCCTGCTTTCTCTTGGAGCTCCGGAAGAAGAGGATAGGAACCAGGCATTTTTTAGATCGCTGCGGAAATTTAAGGCCGCCAAAGTAAAAGCAGATATAAACTGTCCGGAGCCTATAACAGTCGAGGGCTGCCTGGAGGGGGCAGGCCGTGACTTTTTAATGCTTAACTGCGGTTCTATGGGAGGGTTCAGGATCATCCCGTATGAACAGATTAATAAAATCAAAATTAGAAAAAAGCGCCATGAAGTAAATGAAGAAGAGGTTCTTGATATTGATCCGCGCCTTAGGAGAAAACTCGTGTTAAACTTTGGAGCGACAGTTTCCAGATCTCCTTTTTTAATTAATGAGTTCTTTGGCATTACACTGCCAATCATACTGCTCTTATTTACCAAGAAACATATTACGGCTGTATTGCCAGACGAACGTATAGAAGGCATCCTTGAGCGGGTTGATAATGAAACAGTCTGTATTGTTAATGGTGAACAACGCATGATTATTCCTATATTAAATGTATGCGGGTTCATCATTGAATAACGGTAGTACAAAGTGGATGGCCTTTGCCATCCTAATTTACTATGGAGATAAAATTCTTCTGCTGTGTTTAAAATGAAGTGATATTTCATCATTTCCTTGAGTGTATATAAAATAAAACTCCTACAGAAGTCCGAATGGTATTGTCAGAATACATTTTATATTTTATAATTTTAAGAAAATTAGCATAAAAGTTCAGGGGGAAGCAACATGAAATTGTACATGTCTGTCGATATGGAAGGCATCACCGGACTGGTTGATCATACACATGTAGATTCGTTTAAGCATAATTATGAACGCAGCCGCCTTATAATGACCAATGAAGCAAACTATATTATTACTGCCGCTTTTGAATCCGGGTGTTCTGAAGTCATTGTCAATGACAGCCATTCCAAGATGAACAATCTGCTTATAGAGAGACTGCACCCCGAAACCCAGTTAATTACAGGAGATGTCAAGCCATTTTCCATGGTGCAGGGGCTGGATGCCAGTTTTGCTGGGGCGATCTTTGCCGGCTATCACGCACGGGCTTCGCAGAGAGGGGTTATGTCTCATTCCATGATTTTTGGGGCGCGCAATTTTTACATAAACGATATGGCAGTAGGAGAGTTAGGGTTCAATGCTTATGTGGCTGGCTATTATGACGTGCCGCTTATCATGGTTGCCGGGGACGACGGCGCGGCCAGGGAAGCCGAAGAGCTGATCCCGAATATTACAACCGCAGTAGTGAAGGAGACGATCTCACGGTCGGCAGCAAAATCCTTGACTCCCGCAAAAGCCGGACAGCTGTTAACAGAGAAAACCGCAATTGCGATAAAGAACAAGGACCGCGTTAAGCCGCTGACACCTCCGGATAGACCGCTGCTTGCCATTGAATTCGCTAATTATGGACAGGCGGAATGGGCTAATCTAATGCCGGGAACCGAGATTATACCTGGGACAACGACAGTCCGCTTTCAGGCAAAGGATATTCTAGAAGCCTATCAAGCTATGCTTGTCATGACGGAGCTTGCAATGAGAACAACATTTTGTTAGGAAGTGAACGACAGTGAATTCGTACTTTGTAAAACGGCTTATCGCCATGTTTGTGACATTGTGGCTCATCATCACACTAACTTTTTTCCTAATGCATGCGATTCCGGGAAATCCTTTTGCTTCGGACAAAAATACAAATGAAGCAGTACTGAAGAATCTAAACTCTTTCTACCACCTTGACGAGCCGCTGTATGTACAGTACGGCGCCTATTTAAAGTCACTCCTGACTTTTGACCTGGGACCATCTATTAAACAATCAGCCTTTACTGTAAATGATTTGATTGGGAGAGGAATGCCGGTTTCCTTCGAGTTAGGTTTATGGACCCTTCTTGTAGCTGTAATTTCCGGAATTCTTCTAGGAGTGGTTGCTGCTCTTAGACATAATGGGATCATCGATTACCTGGCCATGACCTTTGCGGTGCTGGGTATCTCAGTCCCGAGTTTTGTAATGGCTACTCTGTTAATTCAGCAGTTTGCCGTTAACTGGCCAATTCTTCCGGTCGCCACATGGGCAAGCCCAAAACATATGATCCTGCCCATTCTGGCACTTGCCACAGGACCTATGGCGATTATCGCCCGCCTGACACGTTCGAGCATGATTGAGGTGCTGGCCCAGGATTACATTCGTACCGCGAAAGCCAAAGGCCTGTCTCCTGTTAAGATTGTTTTCAAGCATGCTCTTAGGAACGCATTGATGCCGGTCGTTACCCTGCTGGGTGCATTAGCTGCCAGTATCCTGACAGGAACCTTTGTCATTGAAAAAATATTTGCGATCCCTGGCATGGGCAAGTATTTCGTTGAGAGCATTAATCAGCGGGATTATCCGGTCATAATGGGGACTACCGTGTTTTACAGTGTTGTTTTGATCATTATGCTTTATTTAGTAGATCTGGCTTACGGGATTATCGATCCTCGCATTAAGCTCAATAAGAAGGAGGGATGATAGTGGCATTAAGGAAACAGCAGGAAACACATCAAGCACCTGTTATTCCCGATGAATGGTTCGCCCCGAAGGCGAAAAATAAAGGCGAAGAGGAAGCCGTAGTCAGGCCGAGTCTTTCATACTGGAAGGATGCCTGGAGAAGGCTGAAAAAAAACAAGCTTGCAATGGCTGGTTTAATATTTTTAGTATTGCTTACTATCATGGCGGTCATAGGGCCTATGCTTTCTCCACACTCAGTGGGAGACCAGAATTTAAGAAATCAAAATCTGCCGCCTTCAGGCGAGTACTGGTTTGGAACCGATAAACTGGGAAGAGATATGTTTGTTAGAGTATGGTATGGAGCGCGCATTTCATTGTTTGTGGGTGTAGTCGCTGCCCTGGCTGATTTTATCATTGGCATTATATACGGCGGTGTCGCAGGATATAAGGGCGGCAGGACAGATAATATCATGATGAGGATTGTAGAAATTCTCTACGGTCTTCCTTATTTGCTTGTGGTCATTCTTCTAATGGTTGTGATGGGGCCGGGCCTCTTGACGATCATAGTTGCCCTTTCCGCCACCGGCTGGATTGGCATGGCCAGGATTGTCAGAGGACAGGTCCTGCAAATTAAGAATTTTGAATATGTACTGGCTTCTAAGACGTTTGGAACGAAAACATCGAGAATTATACGGAAAAATCTTCTGCCGAACACAATGGGCCCAATTATCGTCCAAATTACACTCACAGTACCTTCAGCTATATTCGCAGAAGCTTTCCTTAGCTTCCTTGGATTAGGCATACAGTCTCCATACACCAGCTGGGGCATGATGGCGAGTGACGGCTTGTCCTCCATCCTGACTGGACACTGGTGGCGCCTGGTATTTCCTGCATTCTTTATATCCGCAACCATGTTCGCGTTTAATGTCGTCGGTGACGGTCTGCAGGATGCACTCGATCCAAGGTTAAGGAGGTAAGCGGCATGGAAAAGGTGCTTCAAGTAAATGATCTTCATGTATCATTTGGTACATACGGAGGAGAAGTAAAGGCAGTCAGGGGAGTTACCTTTGATCTGTATAAAGGGGAGACCCTCGCCATCGTGGGTGAATCGGGATGTGGTAAAAGTGTCACCTCTCAAAGCATAATGAGACTGATCCCTGATCCTCCAGGGAGAATTGCCAATGGTTCCATAGTATTTAAAGGGAAAGACCTTACGAAGGTTTCGGAACCTGATATGCGCAAAATCCGCGGAGCGGATATTTCGATGATTTTTCAGGATCCGATGACCGCGCTGAATCCAACGATGACTGTTGGAGAGCAGATTATAGAAGGCATCAGACAGCACAAAAACGTGACAGGCTCAGAGGCAAAAAAAGCGGCTGTTGATATGCTCAATCTCGTGGGAATACCAAGTCCCGAAGCAAGATTGAAACAATATCCCCACCAATTCAGCGGGGGGAATGAGGCAGCGTATTGTCATTGCCATGGCACTTGTCTGTCAGCCGGAAGTATTGATTGCAGATGAACCGACTACTGCACTCGATGTTACCATTCAGGCCCAGATTCTGGAGTTGTTCAGGGATATACAAAAAAAGACAGGAGTATCAATCATTCTGATTACCCATGATCTTGGTGTAGTTGCTCAGGTAGCGGATCGCATTGCTGTGATGTATGCTGGCAAAATTGTTGAAACTGGCAGCCGCAGGGAGATCTTTTATACTCCTCAGCATCCTTATACAAAGGGGCTGCTCAGGTCCGTCCCAAGACTTGATATTGATGGCGGAGATCTAATTCCGATCCCTGGCTCTCCTCCCGATTTATTCGCACCTCCCGCCGGCTGTCCCTTCGCGGCACGCTGTGAATATGCAATGGATGTCTGCGACCGGGTGTATCCTTCGGAGACCCGCTTAAGCGGACAGCATCAGGTTGACTGCTGGCTGCAGGATGAAAGGGCAAAAAAATTGATGGCAGCAATGAATTAACATTATAGATGCAAACAAAAGAGGGGGAACGCACATGAAGAAGTTATTGACATTATTTATGGCTGCACTATTGATTTTCAGTCTGGCTGCCTGTACGGCAAAGGAAAATGCCGGTACAGAGTCAAACGGATCAGGCAAAGAGGAAAAAGGCGATAAAGAAAAGGTACTGAACTTAAATAACGGTACGGAGCCTACCTCATTCGACCCTGCACAGGGATTTGATGCTGTGTCCTGGAATCCATTGAACAACTTAATGGAAGGTCTGACACGCCTTGATGACACACATGAACCAAAAGCAGCTACTGCCGAGAAGTGGGATGTTTCCGAGGATGGAAAGGTTTATACCTTCCACATCCGCAAGGACGCTAAGTGGTCAAATGGCGATGATGTAAAAGCGCAGGATTTTGTTTATTCATGGCTGCGTTTAATGGATCAAAAAACAGCTTCACCTGCTGCATTCTTAGCTAACTTTATCGAAGGTGCAGAAAGCTATAACTCAGGTAAAGGAAAAGCAGAAGACGTAAAAATCAAAGCCGTTGATGATAAAACATTTGAGGTTACTTTAACCAGCCCTCAAGCATACTTCCTGAGTGTTATTTCGAACCCATGCTTCTTCCCGATCAACGAAAAAGTGGCTAAAGAAAATCCAAAATGGTTTGCTGAAGCAGACTCTTTTGTTGGGAATGGTCCATTTACCCTTGCTTCATGGGAGCATGACAGCAATTTCGTTATGGAAAAGAACAAAAACTACTGGGATAACAAAACGGTTAAGTTAGATAAAGTCCATTGGGATATTATCAGTGATACGAATACCGAATACCAAATGTTCACAACAAACAAACTGGATTCTTCCAGCGTTCCTCCGGATAATGCTGACCAGCTTCATAAAGAAGGAAAAGTAAAATCCTCCGGACAGGCAGGAACTTATTTCTTCCGCTTTAACGTAACAAAAGAACCGTTCACAAATAAAGATATCCGAAGAGCCTTTGCAATGGCTGTAAACCAGCAGGATATCGTAGATTTCGTAACAAAGAACAAAGAAAAACCTGCCTATGGTTTTGTAGCATACGGATTTAAAGATGCTAACGGAAAAGACTTCCGTGAAACAAGCGGCGATCTTTTAAAAACAAATGTTGAAGAGGCTAAAAAGCTGCTTGAAAAAGGAATGAAAGATGAAGGCTACTCTAAACTTCCGGAAGTAACACTGCACTACAGCACAAGCGATCAGCACAAAGCGATTGCAGAAGCATTGCAGGATATGTACAAAAAGAATCTTGGCGTAGATATTAAATTAGCAAACATGGAATCTGCTGTTTTCACTGAAGAACAGACAGCTTTGAAATTCCAGCTTTCCCGCAGCTCTTTCTTGGCTGATTATAGTGATCCTATCAACTTCCTTGAAAACTTTACGACTGGTCTTGCGATGAACCGTACAGGCTGGAGCAATAAAGAATACGATAAGCTGATCAAAGACGCTAAAAACGAAGCGGACGAAAGCAAACGTTTCGAATTAATGTATCAGGCTGAAAAGCTGTTAATGGAGGAAGCTCCTATCTTCCCTCTTTACTTCTACAACAATTCATATTTACAAAGTGATAAAGTGGAAGGCATCGTCCGTCATCCAGTTGGATACATGGAACTGAAATGGGCAGATAAGAAGTAATAAGAGAAAAGGGGTGTTCGCTTTTGAACATCCCTTTTTTATCCATTTGTGAGTTTCGAAAACCTTTAACGAGAAAGTATGCAGGAGAACTCCGCATCGCCTAACAGCGATAGCTTTGGACTCGGATGCGGAATTTTAATGAGATAAGGAGAATCAATTATGACATTTAAACCAGTACGCCTCATGAAGGGCGACTGTGTAGGTATAATCGCACCTGCGAGCCCGCCAAATCAGCAAAACCTTCAGCGTTCCCTTTCTTTTCTTAAAAGTTTAGGTCTTGATGTGAAATTTGGAAGACATGTGCAAAATGAATATGGCTATCTTGCCGGCTCTGATGCTGAGAGATTAGAAGATTTACATAATATGTTTAAAGATGAAGAAGTGAAAGCAATCATTTGTGCCGGCGGCGGTTATGGAACCGCGAGAATTGCGGACTCCATCGATTATAAAATCATAGAGGAGAACCCCAAGATATTCTGGGGATACAGCGATATTACCTTTCTGCACACGGCTATCTTCCAGAAAACGGGTATGGCTACTTTTCATGGACCTATGCTTGCTTCTGATATCGGCAAAGAGGATGCAGATGATATTTCAAAAGCATCATTTGCTCAATTGTTTCAACCCGTAGTATTTACCTACTCTGAAATGCTGTCCCCTCTTGAAACAATGATTGAAGGAGAAGCGGCTGGAACAATTATTGGCGGTAATTTATCTCTTTTAGCAAGCACCCTTGGAACTCCTTTTGAAGTAGATACAAAGGATAAAATCGTACTTATTGAAGATATAAATGAAGAACCGCGGGCCGTCGATCGCATGCTTAATCAGCTGCACATGGCAGGCAAGCTTACGGATGCGGCGGGTTTCTTGATTGGGGATTTTAATAATTGTATACCGCAGCGAGAGAAATCCCTTACTCTTGAAGAAGTCTTGGACCATTACATAAAGCTTGCTGCTAAGCCGGCGTTGAAAGGCTTCTTAATTGGGCATTGCTCGCCTCATTATGCCATCCCCCTTGGTGTGAAAGCTTCCATGCATACAGGGGAGAAGAAAGTAGTTATAGAAAGCGGCGTTCTATAAAGCCTTGCAATGCTAGAAAAATGTGCAAAGGATGACTCAGAAAAAATGAAAATTAAACATATAGAGACCTTCCGTGCTGAAGTTCCGCTTATCAAACCGTTTAAAACCGCTTTGAGAACCGTTGAAGTTGCTCAGGCCATCGTCGTTAAAGTCAGCTGTGATAACGGAGTCGAAGGATATGGAGAAGCACCTCCGACATTGGTTATCACGGGTGACAGCCTTGACAGCATCGAGTCTTCCATTCATTCCGTTTTTAAACCGTACCTTCTCAACAAAAACCTCCTGAACTATGAAGCTGTGTTTCAGGGGCTTCATAGTATTCTTATTGGGAACTCAAGTGCAAAAGCTGCGATTGATATGGCCCTGTACGATTGTTTGTCCAAGCGTGCAGGAATTCCTTTATATCAGTATTTGGGAGGATTTAAATCCGAAATCGAAACAGATTTTACCGTAAGCGTAAACAGTCCCGAAGAAATGGGCGAGGATGCCGGCAGATATGCAGAGCAGGGTTTCGATGTCCTTAAAGTCAAGGTAGGGAAAGATGCTTCAAAAGATATGGACCGCATTAAGGAAATTAGAAGGAAAGTCGGCCCAGGGATAAAAATCAGGCTGGATGCCAATCAGGGATGGTCCCCGAAGCAAGCTGTGTCCATTATCCGGAAAATGGAGGATGCAGGTCTTGACATTGAGCTTGTGGAACAGCCCGTAGCAGCAGCTGATATTCAAGGGTTAAAGTTTGTAACAGATGCTGTGGACACATTGATTATGGCGGATGAGAGTATATTTACACCAAAGCAGGCTTTTGAAGTATTGAGAACGAGAAGCGCCGACTTAATCAATATCAAGCTTATGAAAGCAGGCGGAATCTATCAGGCTGAAAAAATTAATGCAATGGCTGAAATCTGCGGCGTTGAATGCATGGTCGGAAGCATGATTGAAACAAGGCTAGGAATTACAGCGGCAGCCCACTTTGCAGCGAGTAAGAAGAATATTACGCGGTTTGATCTCGATGCTCCTCTTATGCTTGCAAAGGATATTGTTAAAGGCGGCATACACTATTCAGGCAGAAAAATCTCGTTTCCGGATGCACCCGGCCTTGGAATTTTCAATGTTGCAGGCGTATAAGAAGGAGGAATTATCAATGAATAAATGGGTTGTCAATGTTCCTGTAGCAACAGTGTGGACTAGTTACGATTCTGCAAGAGATCTGGATATAAAGGCAGTGAAAAACCCGGTGGACATTCAAGATTGGCTGAAAGGCCTTACATATGAAACAAGTCTTGAGCTCTGCAATAAAAATTTAGTGCAGACGCAAGTCCTGCTGGGGGAAGAGGTACTCGTCACTGAGGAAAAAGAAGGCTGGTCACATGTTATTTGTTTAAGCCAGCCTTCTTCCAAGGATGTTCGCGGCTATCCAGGATGGATTCCCACGGAACAGCTTATCCAAAATCAAAATTGGAGCTTAAACGATAGCCCCATTGCTGTTATACATAGTAAAAAAGCTATGCTGACAACCGATACAGGGGGGAATTTAGAAATCTGCTTTCAAACGGTCTTGCCTTTTACATCTGCGGAAAATGGCAGGGTGCGCGTTGATATCCCCGAAGGAACCGGTGTGCTCAGTGAAAAAGATGTAACAATCTTTGATTCCGTTTCTTCCATACCTAAAGGGAATGGAGAAGGAATTGCCGCTGCTGGTGAACGGTTTGTGGGACTGCCTTATTTGTGGGGCGGAGTCAGCAGCTTTGGGTATGATTGTTCGGGCTTCAGCTATACGATGTGCAAGGCAAATGGATATACCATTCCAAGAGACGCGCATGATCAGCTGCAGACTGGGGCAGCAGCAGACCTGAACAGTCTCCGGCGGGGGGATTTATTATATTTTGCCTATGAAGAAGGTAAGGGAAGTATCCACCATGTCGGCATCTATTATGGAAATGGCAAGCTCCTGCATTCCCCGAAAACCGGTAATAATATTGAAATTATCCCGCTCGCAGGAACTATTTATGAGAAGGAAATTTGTGCAGCCAGGCGTTATGGAGCAGAGACGGAGGAATAAATCATGAATCAGCAAGTGCTCTTAGAAGTCAATCATCTAAAAAAGTATTTTCAGCTAGGAAAAAAAGAAACATTAAAAGCAGTAGATGATGTGTCCTTCCGAATTTTCAAAGGAGAAACCTTTGGTATCGTAGGAGAGTCCGGCTGCGGAAAATCAACTGCCGGCAGAACAATCATCGGATTATATGACCGCACAGATGGTGAGGTCATCTTTGACGGTAAAAACGTCCATACTTTAAAAGAAAAAGAAAAATTTGCTTTATACCGGCAGATGCAAATGATTTTTCAAGATCCTTATGCATCGCTAAATCCAAGGTCTACGGTTATGGAAATCATTTCAGAACCAATGGAGGTACACGGTCTATACCGAACTAAGCAGGATAGAGTGAAGCGTGTATATGAATTATTGGAAGATGTCGGCCTGAATCGGGACCATGCAAATAGATATCCGCATGAATTCAGCGGAGGGCAAAGGCAGCGTATCGGCATCGCTCGAGCATTGGCGCTGGATCCACAATTCATTATTGCCGATGAGCCCATCTCTGCACTGGATGTGTCTGTACAGGCACAAGTTGTAAATCTGCTGAAACGGCTGCAAAAAGAAAAAGGCCTCACATTTCTATTTATCGCCCATGACCTTTCGATGGTGAAACAAATCAGTGACCGGATCGGTGTCATGTACTTAGGCAATCTAGTAGAGCTGACAACCAGCGGCCAGCTTTATAATAAACCGCTTCATCCATATACCCAGGCTCTTTTATCGGCCATCCCGATTCCTGACCCTGACGTGGAGGATGCACGGGAGCGGATCATTCTAAAAGGGGAACTGCCAAGTCCGATCAATCCACCGAGCGGATGTGTATTCCGGACAAGATGTCCGCATGCCATGGAGGTTTGTGCACAGAAAAAACCTGTTTGGCAGGAAGCGGATGATCAGCATTTTGTTGCCTGCCATCTTTATAACAAAGAAATCATGGACGGGAAAGAATATTCCCAGACTGCCGCAGCGAAATAAAAGGAGGGAAATAGCATGGTGATTACTTCTTTGGAAGAGTTATTGAAAGCGCACCTGACCCTTACATCCGGAAGAATCAGCCTCGCACTGGAGATTCAGGGCGAGAAATTTGAATATAACAGCCGTACAATTATTCCTTCTGCAAGTCTTATTAAGCTTCCGATATTAATAGCAGCATACCGTGAAAGTGAGAAAGGAAAGCTATTTCTCCATCGGCGGGTCACTGTGACCCGTGAAGATAAAACGGGAGGGTCGGGCGTTATCCAGTCTCTATCCGAAGGGCTCAACTTTACAATTAAAGATCTATTAACCTTAATGATCACCGTTTCAGATAATACGGCCACGAATGTCTGTATAGATTTAATCGGCCTCGATTCTATTAATGATACGATCAAGGAAATAGGTCTTCGGCATACAGTGCTTGGCCGCAAGATGATGGACTGGGATGGGATTAAGGAAGGTAAGAATAATTACACCTCAGCCAATGATATGCTTCTCTGTATGAAAGCCATAAACGAACAAGGCATTCTCACAGAAGAAAGCCGGACAGATATATTAAACATCCTGCAATCACAGCAATTTGTGGATAAGCTTCCAGCCCATATGGATACGGATGTAATAACGATCGCTAATAAAACAGGAGAACTGCCTGGAGCCGAACATGATACTGCAATTATTAAGTTTAAAGAAAAAACAGCGTATGCAGCGGTTCTAACCGACGGACTTCTAAGCCAGGAAGAGGGACGGCAGGCTATCCGGAATATCGGACACATAATTTATAATCATTTAATTGAAGAATGATCATACCTTTCCCCCTTAAGCTGTTCCTTAAGGGGGTTTTTGATTTGTATTTCAGGGAGAATGGCCGAACAAGGGAATCCTGCAAAAATGCCAATAATCCTGCAAAACTCTCAAAAATCCTCATAACTTCATTTAATCCTGCAAATCTAGTTATAGCTCATGCAACTATTTTAGTAGGGCCACCGCCGCCAATTTTCCTCACAATTTTTTATTTCTACATTAAAAATTTTGAAAACCCCCACAACTTTTGACCCTTAAAACTTGTGGCAGCTGCCTTAAATGCTGTTACACCATAAAATTTAATATGTAAACATCATGTGATAAAAGTCCTATTTTCAGGATTAATTTGGAAACTGGTCGTAATAACACTATATTACTGGTAAAATTATCTATTATTATAGTTATATATTCATAGATTTAAATGGGGGCAGCATGATGTTAAGTTTATTTTCTAAAAGCAGAAAAAGAATCATTGTTTATTCCGCACTATTTTTATTAATTATTTCTTTAATTGATCCAGGGCTGCTTGGCCAAAAAGCCAGGGCTTTTGATTTATTTGGCTTTACCCCTGTGAAAAAGAGCAATTATCCAGTTGCTCCAGGTGTTAGCCACAGCAGCTATACTCTTAAAGGAAAAAGTAATATTGAAGCACTAAACATGCTTACAGTGGATCCGAAAAATCCCTTCATTAAGCTTGCGGTCACCTCTGCACAGGGGAAAGTTCTGGCTATTGATACAGTCAGAAACCAGGCTAAACAGATTGATAAAACTGGATATAAAGTAATCGCGGGTGTTAACAGTGATTTTTACAAAACGGCAGCTCCTTATACGGGCCAGCCGATCGGCCTTCAGATTTCAAATCGAGAAATTATTACGGCTCCTTCAACTTCAAAAAGTGTACTTGGGATCACGGACAGGGGACAGGCAGGTATTTCCGGCCAGGTGAAAATGACGGCTAAGCTCCAGATTCCAGGTACCAGCGGGTATAAAATATCTGGAATTAATCGCGCGAGAAATAAGGATACACAGCCAAACAGCATCATTTTGTTTACTTCGAAATTCAGTACATCGACAAAATCCTCTGGCGATGAGGTAGAGTTTGTGCTGAACCCAGAGAAAGATTCTGTAACGGCCAATGAAACGCTGTCTGCCACAGTGGAAGATATTCTTTATAAAGGAGATTCTAAAATTCCTGCAGGGAAATGGGTTCTGTCAGCGTCTGGAACACAAGCAGATCAACTGTTCTATAACTTAAATATAGGTCAGGAGGTTCAGTTTAAGATCAACTTCAGCCATGGTTTGGATGAGGCTGTCCAAGCGGTATCAGGCGGTGATTTGATTATAGAGGATGAGAAAATAACACCGGAAGCGGAAAAGGATAAGTATGAGCGTCATCCGCGCACGTTGGTAGCCGTAAAGCAAGGGAAGCTGTACATAACAGTAATTGATGGCAGGCAGCCGTGCTATAGTGATGGCGTAACTGTAGCTGAAGGTGCGCAATACTTAGCCAAGCAGGGGATGGAAGCCGCGATGAATATGGATGGAGGAGGGTCTGCTACATATGCAATGAGGCTCCCGGGGGATCAGTCCCTTTCGATTGTAAATAAACCGTCCGATGGATTTGAGCGCAGGGTATCCAATGGACTGATGGTGGTTTCGACAGCACCTGTTTCTCCCCTTTCAAAGCTGACTTCAACGTTGGGAGATTCTATTAAAGTATTAGCGAAAGCAAATGTGTCACTGCCTTTAAAAGGTCAGGATAAATACTATAACCCTGTTAATGTAAATGGAAAATCTATTAAATGGACAGTTCCAAGCCTGATTGGCAAAATGGATGCTTCCGGCCGTTTTACTGCCGGCGGTAACGCTGCGAAGGGCAGGATTACCGCAAGGATCGGTACTGTTACTAAGTCCATTAATGTTGAGGTTGTAAAGGAACTGGCATCTATATCACTGACACCAAAAAACACGATCATAAATCCCGGAAGTAAACAAACTTTTAAAGCCATGGGATTTGACAAGCAGGGTAATGAAATCCAGCTTTCCCAGGAAATATTAAAATGGGAAGCCAAAGGTAGTATAGGAAAACTGGATGCAAAGGGGACTTTGTCCGCCAGCACCCGTATACAGGCTGGGAAGATTGCCGTTTCCTTTGGAAAAGTGAAGACTGAGATAACTGTTAATGTTGGAAAGCCTCCGGTATTGGTGGAGGATTTTGAAGATATTGATGATTTGTATACTTCTATGGCAAAAGCCACCAATGTTTATGCTGTCCCGACGAATAGGCCAAACCCCGTCAAGGAAGGAACACATGGTGCCTCACTCAGCTACGATTTCAGCGGCACATCGGGGACGTCTGCAGCTTATTTACATTTTAAAGGAAAAAATGGAACTCCGGGCCGAATGATCGACAGCAGACCAGCTAAATTGGGAATGTGGGTATATGGTGATTCTAAGTCGCATTGGCTGAGAGCAGCCTTACAGGATGCGAAAGGTAAATCCTTCACGATCGACTTTACCGGGCCGGGCAGGTTAGATTGGCAGGGATGGAAGTACGTTTATGCTGTGCTTCCTGCAAACGTAACAGGACCGGTGAAGCTGATGCAAATATATATAGTGGAAACCAGCAGCACGAACAAAAACAAGGGGACCATTTATTTTGACACACTGAGGGCATTGTACTAGGAAGCCTTCCTTGAAACGTTCCGGCTTCGTAAATAACGCCGCCAAATCTATTAGAAGATTTGGCGGTTATTTTTTGGAATGTGTGAAGAACTCAGGGCCCTAAATACGGTAAAATCAGAGTAAATGGATAGGGGAGTATAAGTCGTGTCAAATCTTATTACTAAGGAACAATTAGGAATTCTTTCTTTAAAGGAAAGAGAGGGATTAATGGATTCGTGGTTGATGCATCGGCTGGACATTCTTATTCC
Source organism: Peribacillus deserti (assembly GCF_002863585.1). Taxonomy (GTDB): domain Bacteria; phylum Bacillota; class Bacilli; order Bacillales; family DSM-1321; genus Paraperibacillus; species Paraperibacillus deserti_A. The sequence goes on from NZ_PGUY01000057.1 coordinate 34,229, forward strand.
AGCTATTATGAAAAAACATGACGTGGACATGTGGATCATAGCAGGGCGGGAATATAATGAGGACCCGCTCCTTGAGACCTTTTTCCCTTCGGCCATTGACAGCTCCAGGCGGTTGACGATCATTGTATTTTATAAAGATGAAGCGAATCAGATTGAAAGGCTGGTTATTCATTCCAACCCGAAATTTGAACCGTTTTATAAGCGGGCTTGGGGCTATAAAGGGGAAACTCAGTGGGAATGCCTGACAAGGATCATCCGCGAAAAAAAGCCGCGGTGTGCAGCTCTGAATTATTCAAAAGTCCATGCAGCCTGTGATGGCCTAACACATTCCCTTTTTCAGAAAATCCATACCATCCTTGAAAATCTATCGGTTACAGGAATAAGTGCAGAAAAAATGGCAGTGGAATGGCTGGAGATGAGGACAGGGCCAGAACTGGAATTCTATCCGCAGATCGCCGATATAACCCGGATAATAGCAGCAGAAGCACTGGAACATGTCATTACTCCTGGTGTAACAAATTCAGAAGATGTAGTGGAATGGATCAGGCAGAGAGTCTTCGATTTAGGGCTTAAGACTTCCTTTTATCCGACTGTGGACCTTCAAAGGCAGGGCGAGAAAAATAACCGGATGGAAACGGTGATTCTTCCCGGAGATATCGTTCATATAGATTTTGGCCTGTATTATCTTGGACTTGCGACCGATACTCAGCTGCTGGCTTATGTTCTGAGAAAAGGGGAAGAAAGCCCGCCAAAAGGAGTGATAGATGCCATGAAGACAGCTATCCGAATGGAGGATATCATAGCCGGACATTTTGCTGAAGGCTGTTCCGGCAATGATATTTTTCAATCCTCGGTTGAACAGGCCGGACGGGAAGGAATAAAAGCGATGGTCTATTCCCATCCGCTTGGGGTGCATTGCCATGGTGCTGGGCCGGTGATGGGACTATACGATTGCCAGGGCGACATACCTGTACGCGGGGCATATTCAATAAAAAACAATACGTGCTATGCTATGGAGTTTAATGTAACCCAGTACATCCCTGAATGGGGTCAGGATGTGACATTGTATATGGAGGAATCTATCACTTTTAAGGGCGGAAAAGTATCTTTCTTAACTAACAGGCAGATTGAATTTTATTTAATTTAATGATTTTGCCCTGCAAGATCATCCGGCTTCCCTTCGCAAACACAGGTCATAATAATCCTTCTGAAGCATAGGAGGATTTTTTTTGATAGTTATAATTCAGCTATTTTGGGTAAATAAAATCTCATACTAACTATTTCAGTCAGAAGGGGAAGGATCATGAAAAAGTTCAATTTATTTATTCTGCCAATTTTAGTGATACTCGCGGGAATTACAGCTTATATACTCAATAAACCCGATGAACAAAAAAATGAGAGAGTGATAACCGCACTTGGGGACTCCCTTACTTATGGCCTTGGTGATTCAAAAGGGCATGGATATGTAACATCCCTGCAGCAGAAATTAAATAAAGAATATCCAGAGCATACGTACAATGTAAAAGGCTACGGTGTAGTGGGGCAGGAATCAGGAGGTTTACTGAAGCGCCTGGCTGATCCCAGGATTACTAAAGCAGTTTACCAATCAGATTACGTTATGATATTCATCGGGACAAATGATCTGGTCAATTCATCAAAGGGCAATGATTTACAGGGGATGCCTCCTAAGAAGCTTGCGGAAGCAAAGGAGCAGTACCTAGATAACCTAGAAGATATCGTAGACACTATAGAGGAGTTAAATGCAGACGCTCCAATTATCGTGTTAGGGTTGTATAATCCATATCCTAATACTGGAGAGCAAATTGAGGCGTATATAGATGATTGGAATCACTCGGCCAAAAATCTATTTAAAGAGGATCCGAAAATATCTTTCGTTTCTACAAACGATTTATTTAAAGGCAAAGAAAAAAAGGAATATTTTTATGACTCACTACATGTGAATGATAAAGGGTATAATTTAATTGCTGATAAAATTATAGAGAGCTACCGGTTTTGAGAAGTCCTGGTGAGGGCTTCTCTTGTTTGATTTCATTCAGAGATGATAGAATAAAAGATATATAGAATTTTAGAAAGGGTTTTAAAAGGTGAAAACAAGGGCTGTAACATTATTGGTAGCAGCAGCAGTATGTCTGCTCATAGCATATTATTATCAACAGCAACCCGAAGAAGTTTCATCCCCAAAAATTAGCGAAAAATCACTGCCTTCTGAATTAAACCCCATAGTAAGCGAAAAAAAAGAGGAGTTTATTTCACGGGCAGGAAAACAGGGAATAACCATCGTCATAACAGACGGTTTCCGAAGTATAGATCAACAAAACAGGCTGTATGAAAAGGGACGCTCCGGTTCAGGCAGTGTCGTAACGAATGTACGCGGAGGCGATTCTTTTCATAACTTTGGACTCGCTTTTGATTATGCTCTAAAAAATACATCAGGGCAGGTTATTTGGGACACACAGTATGACGGTAATGGAAATGGGCAGCCAGATTGGTTTGAAGCTGCAGAAATAGCAAAGGACTTAGGATTTGAATGGGGCGGGGATTGGGAAAAGTTTAAGGATTACCCACATTTACAAATGACATTCGGTCTTACCATTAACCATTTAAAAAGGGGAGAAAGACCGGAAGCCATTTAGCATAGAAATTAAGGGGATAGCTAATTATGTAGCCATCCCTTTTTATCTAAGACTGCTTTCGCAAACTTTATCGCTACCAAACAAGAAGTTTGATTGGAACGTGAGAATGCTCGCTTTTCACGGGGCGTGCGGTGAGTCTCCCCAGCTTATCGCCTGTGGGATCTCACCTGTGCCGCTGCGCCCGCAGGAGACTCGCTTCTACAGCGAAGATCACCTAGTAATGAATTGCGGTCACAGAATTTTTTCTACAACCTTTTAGGAAAATAACACTATCTAGAGGCAAAAGGTCAGACAGCCCCATTTAAAGCTCCAGGGTCTGCGGAGAATTTTCCTTATTGTTCATGAGCCGGATCATGGATGGCTTGATCTCTAATACTATATAGTCAGGATCATCTTTGCCTTTAAACCATGGTTTTAAATGATCGTTCCAGAGCTTTTCCTTTATGTCGGCATCCTCTCTTACTGCGGCTTTGCCTTCGATTTCAAGATAAGAATCACCAAAACCCTCGCCTTGGTAGCCAAGTAAAATATGGACGTAAGGGTTGTTATCAATTTCTTCAGCTTTATGTGTTTCCTTGTTCGTCGGTGTATATAAGGTAAGGTCGTTATTAAAGAACGTCATGTAGCGGCTATGCGGCTTGCCATTCATTACTGAGGCGAGCGTCCCGACCGCATTTTCTTCAAGTAATCCTATAATTTTTGTTCTTAATTCCTGCTGATCCATTTGTAACACTCCTTTTTGGTTATCTACCTATATATTCCTTCATTTGCTTGTAATTAAACGGAGAAGTGTGAAACAGGATCATTAAAAATACCATACCTGCATAGGAGGAACTAAAACAATGAGTAATAAAAAACCCATCATAGGAATAACAGCAACAACGATGTTTACGTCTGGATTCGATTCTGTATACCTTCACTACAGCTATGTGGATTCAGTTATTAGAGCTGGCGGCATTCCTGTCGTTCTTCCAATCGGAAATAAGGAGCTGGCACAAGAATGGGTCTCTTTGTGTGATGGTATTCTGTTAAGTGGTGGCGAGGACATCGATCCATATCACTTTGGGGCTGAACCTCATCCAAGGCTTGGCAGAGTGGTGCCGGAACGAGATCAGACAGAATTAGACTTGATTGAATATGCTCGCAAAAAGAAGCTGCCCATATTTGGTATCTGTAGAGGTATTCAGGTGCTGAATGTTGCGCTTGGCGGAAATCTAATCCAGGATATAGAAAGTGAACGAATGGAATATATTAAACATGCACAGCAGGCTGCCCGCGCTGCTTCAAGCCATACTATAGCTATTGAACAAGACAGCCTTCTGGGCAGGATATCAGGAAAGGATTCCATACGTGTGAACAGCTTCCATCATCAGGCTATAGGTGATGTAGCATCATCTCTTAAGATTGGCGCAGTCTCAAAAGATGGAATCATAGAGGCGGTGGAAGCGGCGGATCCGGATGGCGGCTGGATGCTGGCTGTACAGTGGCATCCAGAGGATATGGCTGCCGGAGATGAAATAATGCATCAATTATTCGTAAGTTTTATCGAAGCTTGCAGTGAATGAAATGTAAAAAGAGATAGTGAACTCGGTTCACTATCTTTTTTTAGTTAATTGGACTTACAAACATTCATGATAATCCGGATTCCACCCTGTAAAATGAGGAAAATGTTTTAGTTATTATACAGGCGTGAAGGGTATAGAAAGTTTATGTTGTGTTTACCTTACAAATAAGCTGCTTTTTATCTGAAGCTATAAAGACAGGAGATTGTAAAATGAAACTAGCCGAACTGAAGGCTGCCATTGCCCCATCCATTATACAGGACTCTGTTACGGAGGATTTACCAATATCAGGTTTACAGATTCACTCAGGCTCCATTAATCCCGGTGACATGTTCGTGGCCATTTCAGGATATTCGCATGATGGGCATGAGTACATACAAGAAGCAATTGAGCGCGGTGCTCAGGCAATTGTAGGAGAAAAGCCGATACAGCTGGATATTCCATACATACAAGTGGAGGACAGCAGAAAAGCTCTTCCGAAGCTGGCCTGTACTTTTTATAATTTTCCAGCTGAGAAGCACAAGATCATCGGGATAACCGGCACCAATGGAAAGACCACCGTTTCTTATATGATCAAACATATCCTGAACTATGCCGGCCTATCATGTTCTCTGTTTGGGACTATATCATACATAATTAATGGCGAAGAATTTCCTCCGACAAATACTACGCCGGATTCTTTGCAATTGCAGGAATTGCTGGCAAAAAGCAATGACGAATATGTAATCATGGAGATCTCTTCGCATGCTCTGGAGCAATCCAGAATCGATGGATTAGCGTTAGATTACGGGCTTTTTACCAACTTAGCCCATGATCACCTGGATTATCACCAGACCATGGATAACTATTTCTCTGCGAAGCAGAAGTTATTTGATTACTTAAAGCCGAACGGAAAAGCGATCGTTAACTCCATCGATACATGGGGGAGCAAACTGGCTGCAATTTTAGAAGAAAAGAAAGTATCTGTAAAAAAGATAGCGGGTGAGGCGGGAGGGGACTTAGGTCTTGCAAGAGTCTCATGTGAAGGCGGCAGCTTTCATGTCAGCATCGAGGGGAAATCGTATCCTGTTTTCCTTTCCTTCCCTGGTCTTCATAATGTGTATAATGCAGCTATGTCTATTTTAACCTGCTATGAGGCAGGTATTCCTTTAGAAACGATCATCGAAGCATTAGGCTGCTTCATAGGTGTACCTGGCCGGTTCGAGATCGTTGAACATCCATATGGAGCAAGGTTTGTCGTGGATTATGCACATACAGAGGATGCCATAGAATATATGTTAACCACTGTAAGATCACTGGGAGCCGAAAAAGTGACTCATATCTTTGGCTTCCGCGGCGGACGGGATCAAACCAAAAGGGATCTTATGTTACAGACTTCCCTGGAGCACAGTGACCAGGTGTATCTTACAATCGATGACCTGAATGGTGTACCACTTGAAACGATGTTAGATGAGCTGGAAAAGATCAAACAAAGAGTGGATGGCAGCCGAGTTCAGATAATTCCTGACAGAACGGCTGCTATCAGGAAAGCATGGCTGCAAGCCGAAAGAGATGAGTGGATCCTAGTAACGGGCAAGGGGCCGGAGCTGTATGCCGAAGATTTCCTTCTTCCTGTTAAATCGGATCTCGAGGCTCTGGAGTACTTAAGGCAGGAGGCGGATGATGTCGTCAAACCAGGTGCCAAGCTTCAAGGGCTGGTAAGATAATGTGACATTCGCTTTTTTTGTATAAGTTAAATTTAATTTTTGTATAATGTTTGAAACAGCTCGAAAAAGGATATTAAATAAACAACTTCGGAAAAGGAGATGTTATAAATGAGCCAATTAAATGGAAGCAGCAATTCTGAAACTGAAGGCAGAGTAGAACAGAAACTGAACAACATGAGCCAGGAAACAAAGGATGATATTCTTTCGAATTTTGACAGCTTTAAATCATATCTAGGCGAAAAGGTGTCAAAAGGAGAAAGCCTTGGTCTGGGAGAAGAACAGCTGGCTAAGCTGACACAAAAAGTAGCCGGGTACCTGGCTGAACATGAAGAACCTCGCAATCGCGAAGAATATTTGCTTCAGCAGCTTTGGAAAACAGGAAACGAAGAAGAACGCCATATGCTGTCACACATGCTGGTTAAGCTGGTGCAATAATGTAAAAAAGGGGTTGATCGCAGTCCCTTTCTTACAGGCTGTCGGGTAAGCCCCGGCAGCCTTTATTTTTGATGTGAAATGAAGGCTGCTCATGTTGGATAGATGTTATGTAAGCGGACCTTAATGATTAATTATTGGCTCTTTTCTAAAGGCTGTTTTCTAAAGGATTGTTGTTTTTCGAGATGTTTTTCCTTATCGAACCAGTTGATTGCAGTGGAAGGTGCGAGACTCCTGCGGGAGCAGCGGGACAGGTGAGACCCCGCAGGCGAAGCTGAGGAGGCTCACCGCACGCCCCGCGGAAAGCGAGCACCTGGAACGGAAATCAACCTGCCATTAAAAAGCAACAAACTTTGCGAAAAGAGCCTTTCTAAAAAATTGTTGTTTTTAATAAGTCTTGTTACGTTACCCTATTCTTCAGTCAGGTCGATTGGAGCGTAAGGTGCGAGACTCCTGCGGGAGCAGCGGGACAGGTGAGACCCTGCAGGCGAAGCTGAGGAGGCTCACCGCCCGCCCCGCGGAAAGCGAGCATGCCTTCCGTTCCAATCAACCTCTTGTTATAAAGTTTGAGAAAACAGCCTAATTATTTATCTATTTAATTTTTGCTGATCGGTTGTGGACCGGCTTGACAGATAATTATATGTCTTAGTGGGGAATATTAAGTTCTGGCATAGCATTGAGTAATATCTGCGTATTGGTTTAATCTGATTTCTAGTATCATACAGCCATGCCGATACGAGATTTTTCTTATGCTGAGGGTGGAGAAGTGAATTCCCGTCGCCAGATAAGCATATCTCTTAAAAGGGAAGCATAAAAGCTATTGGATAAGCATATGGCAAAAAATATAAGCATAGAAACATGAGCGATAAGCATAAACCATTAAAAGATAAGCATAAAACCTTAAAAGGCAAGCATAAACCTTTCAAACATAAGCATAAAGTCTAAGAAGTTAAGCATAAGGAGATTCACAGATTGTTCACCATCCTTTAATTTGGTAAAAACCATATACATATCACCAATTTTGATACTATATTGAGCTTGTAGGTTCAAAAAGTACCAAAATCTATGATTTAGCTGGGAAAAACAGTACTTAGCATCCAAAAAACATGTGGAAATCGCAGGTCAAATTAAATAGTACAAAGCAGAGGGGGCGCATAATCTTTGGGTATACCGCGTTCTTATAAAGGCCATGGAAGAATGCGATAACTGCGGGATCAGCCGGGGCCGGCCACGAGCCGGAAGTCAGCTAAAAAACACAAAAGTAAGAGTGAGCCACATAAAAAATAAGATAGCCACATAAATCCGAATTAAGACACATAAAACTGTTGTTTAGCCACATAAAAAATAAGATAGCCACATAAATCCGAGGTTAAGACACATAAAACTGTTGTTTAGCCACATAAAAAGCATATCCGCAGAATTTCCGCGTTTTCAAATCAGCAGTCCCCCAAAAACAATACGCAAATTCCATATTCTCTTCATGATATTCTCGTATCGTGCAAGCTCGTTAAAAATTCCGGCAGCCTTTCTATATTAATTAGAATAGTCTGCATTCATAAATAAAATATCCCTGTGCCAGATCGGGCAAAGCAAGAGCCCCTATCGATGTATCTTCTTACAAGGCGAAAAAGGGACTGATGATAGTCCCTTTTTACATCTTTCCCGTTATTAGATATTTTGTTATCGCCAGGTATTCACGTATAAAAGATTTAGGAACTGCAATGAGCGGCGTTGGAGCGGGCAGACCTTTCACGGTCATTCCCTGTTTCTTTGCCATTTGAACCGACCTATATATATGAAAATCATTTGTGACGAGGAGGACGGTGTCCCGCTTTGAGCGAATAAGTTTTTTTGAGTATTTAATATTTTCATAGGTTGTCTTTGCGCGGGGTTCCAGGATGATCCTGGTTTCGTCTATACCGGCAGATTCCAAACCTTCCTTCATTGCTTGAGCTTCAGAAACGGGTTCATCCAGCCCCTTGCCTCCTGAAACAATAGCTTTGGTCTTCTGATTTTCACTCAGGTAGCCCGCGGCAGCATTTATTCTTGCTTGAAGAGTGAGGCTTGGCCCATCTTCTTTCACACGTGCACCAAGGACAATTACGTAATCGGCTTGTTCGGGGACCGGCTTATGGGAGTATCGATACATCATATATTGAAGGATACCACAGTAAAAAATTCCTGCTGCTCCCAGCAAAAGCAATAGATGCAAGGCCTTTTTTCTCTTAATGGCAGATCAGCTCCATTTCATGGCATTCACTGGACCGGTATTTACTAAACTAGCAAAAAAAGTGTCACTGGAATGATTTAATAAAACCGGCAGCATTGAATCTTTATCTATACATAGTCCATTTTCCGATGTCTTTGAAACCCAGTCTATGATAAATGCTTCCAGCTGCCGGATTGTCATAGAACAAGCATAAGGTTTTTTTCTCGATTTCCATTAAATCTTCCATTAAAGCTATTAAGGTTTCCGAGGCTAACCCTTTATTCCTATGTTCTGGATGTGTACATACCCCTACTATCATTGCGGAAATGGAATTTTCAGCCGCAGTACCGGCAGCAGAGATCATTTGTCCGTTTTCTTCTATGTAATATGTTCGTCCTGTTTTCGATTTCATTGCCTGTACAAGGATATCTCTCCTGGACGGTGTAATCACAAATTCCTTTATCCTGCTTCTTAATTCCATAATCCTGTCAACATCTTCAAAATCCGCTAAATGTACTGGCCTTGAATCAGGGTCCTTTGCATGAGACTTACTGCGGCATTCAGCAAAGTACATTTTTTTCTTTTCGCCCAGTTGAATGAAGCTCTGCGTTTCAAATTTTTCGACTACCTCTGACTTGCCCGATAATTGGACCGGTCCTTCAACTGGTAGAAGGCGAGCATAGCCCTCCACATCAAATGCCTCTTTGGCATATACAAGATAGGAATCATGAAATCGCAGCATTACACTTATAAGGTTCAGCTTTTCATCAAACTCGCCCCATATTTGCTGGAATTCCGTTTCATATCCAAATGCTTCGATATCTCCGATTATAAATAGATTGAAAGAAGGCTCCTCTTTTAAAAAGGAAAAGACCTTGGCATGATCCTGGTTATTTAATTTTCTAATCATTGTAGCGGCTCCTAGGTTTTTATCAAAAAGGCTATGTTAAAGGTCATTGTTGATTTTTGCACGATGTTGATTGGAACGGATATGCGAGACTCCTGCGGGAAAAGCGGGTATTGTCTAGCTACGGACTGACACCTTCGGTCATAAGCCAATCGCCATCAAAAGGCCAAAAGCGCCTTTCGCTGCCGCTCGTCTTATGTCTGTCAGGTGTCTGACTTTCCATATTATGTAGTTTTTTAAAGAGTTTACTCATCACAGTTTTTTTTTTAAATGCCTAGAAAGTCACCGTCCTCCGCTTTTCTATTAAGGGAGACCCCACAGGCGTCAATGCCGAGGAGGCTCCCGGAACGCCCCTAAGGTCCGCGAGTGCCTGCTAGCTGCAATCAACAGCCATGTTTAACAGAGCTATCAAAAAAAGAATTTGAACTATATCCATAGACAGTGTACGCACTTGAGGCGACTACTGTATTTCACTCTACTCCTGCTAAACAACAATGATTCACGTCTCTCTTTGTATTGGTATAGCTGCAGGCGCTGGAATCATAGAGCCTCGCATCCCTTGGAGGGGGAACACCACTTCAAATGTCTCCAGCCAGGCTTTACGCATAACTTTGGCTAAGCTTCGATATTGCTTGCCCGCCAATCAGCAAAGTACACTTTATCAGGTCTTTTGCCTGACATATGTGAAAGGTGTTAAAGCTATACACTCATCACGAAGGGGATAGATGGTCAGGTATGCTTAGGTACCACTGTATTCAGCTTTTTTTGCTTCCTTTATCTAATGCGGAGCGTTCCAGACCACTGGCAGCTGAGCGGGGTGATTGCTCTTTTCTATTAATCTTAAAGAAATTTTTGGAAATTATCAATACTCATTCTAAACCATTAAAAAAGAATCGTTTTTAGTGATTTTTTATGGGTAAAAATATAAAGACTGCTTAGTTTGTAAAATTCCTAAAACCCTATAAAAAAAGTGAAAAAAGAAAGTGATTTGTGATAAAATTTTACTAAAATAGCAATAGGGTTATGGTGCTTGTATTTAATTATATTAGTGAGAGAGGGTTTAGCTTTGAAAGAAATTATCCTGATATTAATACTTCAACTGGTATATGTACCAATTCTTACTCTTCGTACAATATTCATGGTTAAAGGCCAAACCCTGTTTTCATCCCTCTTTGGCATGGTGGAATCCTTAATTTATGTTTTCGGGCTGTCACTCGTATTTTCCGGGGATCAGAGCGGCTTGGCGATGGTTGTTTACGCCGTAGGGTTTGGACTTGGAATATTAATTGGCGGCTACGTGGAATCCTTGCTGGCGATTGGATACACCAATCTTAATGTGAAGCTTGCCAGCCGTAACGAAAGCTTGATAAATGAACTGCGTGAGCTTGGGTTTGGTGTAACGGTCTTTGAAGGGGAAGGAAGGGACGGCAAGAGATATCAGCTGGATATCCTGACCAGACGAGACCGGGAAAAAGAATTGATGAAAATTATTGAAACACATGAGCCCAGAGCTTTCATCATTTCCTATGAACCTCGAAAATTCAAGGGCGGTTTTCTTTTAAAAGGTATGAAAAAAGCAAAGCATAGAAAATAATGAGACAAACAAAAAAAGCAGCTGCGATAGCTGCTTTTTTTTCATTATTTCAGACGATCCCCAGTGGTCAGCTGGTTTTCGGCTTTGTAGTATATTTCATTTTTCTTTCCATTCTTCCAAGCACAAGATCTGCTATAATGGCTAGCAGACTTGCAGGTATTGCCCCGACAAATATCCTCATATCATTGCGGGAATTAATTCCTGAGAAAATTTCACGTCCCAGGCCGTCTCCGCCTACAAAAGGAGCAATGGTTGCTACTCCGACCGCAATAACAGCCGCTATCCTAAGTCCTGCCATAATAAACGGCATGGCCAGCGGAAGCTGAACTTTTAAAAGAAGCTGGAAATAGGTCATGCCAATACCATGTCCGGCTTCAATCAGGGATTGATCCACTTGGTCGAGACCCACATAGGTGTTGCGGATAATGGGAAGAAGAGAGTATAAAAACAGTCCGGCAACGACGGTATAAAAACCGAGTCCAAAATAGACCATGAGTATCGCCAGAAGTGCAAGACTTGGTATGATCTGTATGATATTAGCGATCGCCAATATAAAGGGTGCGGCCTTTTTAAACCTTGCACAAACAATTCCCAGCAGGGTGCCGACAATGAGTGCCAGGAAAACCCCGCATACAACCATTAATAGATGCTGCCCAGTGTAGATCAGCAGAAGATCGTAATTTTCTCCAATATAAGCTGCCATATCTTTTAATGTCTGCATCAGCTTTCCTCCTTTTCCTTGTCAAGAAGGCCCTGCTGCACAAGATATTCTCTTGCTACATCCCGTTCGCTTCTATGTTTAATATCCACTTGATAATTAAGGTTTGTCATGGTTTTTTCATTAATCTTGCCACTAAGCGTATTAATAATTCCCTTTAATTCAGGATGTTTTTTTAAGGTGTCGTTTCTCGCAAGTATGGAAGCATCATATGGCGGGAAGAACCTTTTGTCGTCTTTTAAGGTTTTCAATTTGTATTGAATCAACCTCGGGTCTGTAGAATAGGCAAGGACAACATCCATTTTCTTGCTGGCAGCCGCTTCGTAGACTAAGTTCACGTCCATTGGATATGTCCGCTCAAAGGTTACACCATAGGCTTTCTTAAAAGCGGGATAGCCATCTGTAGGCCGTTCCATCCAGGATGAATCTACCCCGAATTTCATGTTTTTTTCACTTTTTTTCAAATCTGAAATCTTTTCTAAGCCTCTTTGCTCAGCTATGTCTTCTCTTACAGTTAATGCATACGTATTTTCAAATCCGAGCGGGTCAAACCATTTCATATCATAGTATTTGTCAAACCCTTTCTTAGCCTGTGAAAGGACTTCCTCACGATTCGTCGTTACTTTCACGGGAAAGAAATTATTATAAATCATGCCTGAGTACATTAAAGACATATCAAGGTCTCCACGATCCAATGCCTTAAGGATCAAGGAAGTGGACAGAAGATCCGGGGTAATATCAACCTGGATATCTGTCCGGTCTTCTATTAATTCTTTATAAACTGCTGCCATTATTTTTGTTTCCGTGTAGGTTGCCGCCCCGATATTTATCGTATCTTCCTTTTGACTGCAGGCAGATAAAAGGAAGATGGAAACAAGACTTATAGCAAGCAATAGTCTGCTGGCTTTTCGCATGTTGTTTTTCTTCACCCCAATTATGATTCTCTTATCCTTTTACCGTTCTGTCCTTTGAAACAAAGCCCAGGATCAGGTCAGCTGCAAGTGCAAGAATAATGGCACTTATCGTTCCTGTGAATATTAAAAAGTTATTGTTATTGGCCATCCCGGCAATGATTAAATCACCAAGCCCTCCTGCTCCGACAATGGCTGCAAGAGTAGTCCAGCTTATGATATACACCGTTGTCAGCCTGATGCCCGAGAGTATATATGGCTTTGCAAGAGGAAGCTCGATTTTCCACAATCTCTGGAATGAACTGTAGCCCATCCCCCTGGCTGCCTCGACAATATTGGCATCTACTTCCTTGATGCCTGAATAGGTGTTTCTTAACAGAGGCAGCAGGGAATAGAGGAACAAGGCAAGAATAGCAGGATTTCTGCCGACTCCCAGCAGCGGTATAAGCATTGCAAGCAGTGCAATGGAAGGGATGGTCTGGAAGATATTCGCCAGGCCGAATGAAATGGAGCCTGCCAAGCTATCCTTAAAGCGTGTCAGGATGATTGCTGTCGTGATCGCAACAATACACCCGAGAATGACCGCAGCACCAACAATAATCAAATGTTCACCAGTCCGGGCCAGAATATCCGGATATCGTTCTTTAAGAAAAGTTATATATTCAGCTATCATTATAAAACCTCTTCTATTACAGGATATACTTCAGACATTAATCGGACTATACTTCCTCTTGTTACGGCTCCTACGAGTATATTCTCCTCATTCACTACAGGAACATAGGGGGCATTATTTTGTCCCATATACTCTAGTGCTGCGGTAAATGGATCCTCCGGTTTTACAGAGAACGTAAATGACTGCATCACATCTGCAAGTACTTTAGTTTCATCGCTGATGTGGCCCAGTACATTCAGGATAGGCGCATATCCGAGCAGCTTTCTGTGTTTATCCACAACAATTAACGAATCGACTCTGCGCTGTTCCATCAGATTCAGTGAGGAAGCAAGCCCGCGCTGAGGCGCAGCAGTTACCGGCTTATCAATCATTACTTCTCTGACAGATGGCACTCCTTCATCAAAGTTCGTAAACATCGTATTTTCTCTATGTTCTACCAATCGCTTTTTACCGATGAATTCTTTAACAAAATCGTTGGCAGGGTGTCGGAGAATCTGCTCGGGTGTGCCGACTTGGATGACTTCTCCTGCTTTCATCAAAACGATATTGTCAGCTATTTTTATGGCTTCATCCATATCATGCGTGACAAAGACAATCGTCTTTTGGATATTTTCCTGTAAGTTGGTTAATTCATCCTGAAGCTGCTCCCGGCTGATGGGATCCAGTGCGCTAAAGGGTTCATCCATTAAGATAATATCGGGTTCTGCAGCAAGGGCACGTATAACCCCGACACGCTGCTGCTGGCCGCCGCTAAGTTCACCTGGAAATCGATTTCTATATGTTTCAGGAGGGAGATTAACTAAAGAGAGGAGTTCATTCACTTTATTTTGGATTTTGATTTCATCCCATTTTAATAAACGAGGCACTACCGCAACGTTTTCTGCAATGGTCATATGCGGGAATAAACCAATATTCTGAATTACATAACCAATCTTCCTTCTTAGCTGGACAGGGTTCACTGCGGTAATATCCTCACCGTCAATGAAAACTTTTCCTTCGGTTGGTGTGATCAGCCTGTTGATATGCTTCATAGTCGTAGACTTTCCGCAGCCGCTTGGGCCGATAAACACGTGGATTTTACCAGCTTCAAGATCCAGATTAATATCTTTTAAGGCCTGGAACCCATCCGCATACCTTTTATATACTTTTTCAAATCGAATCATTTTCCTTTTTCACCCCAAAATGTGTAGTAACAAGACAATTCTGCTAGAATAGCAATTTCTTGCTGCTTCTTTCCATACGATATTATTTCAAGAAAATAATATCGTGATACGTGTGTTTACCCTGAATGTCCCACAAATAAACACACATAACTAACTTCTCATGCTGCGGGCAGTTTTTATAGCAATGATTTAATGAGAACAGCATTTAAGCTCATTAAAATATAATCCTATTTGTTCCCATCTTTCGGGGTAAAGATGTATGAATTTAGCCACAGCCTCGTCTGAGTAATAGAGGAAGTATTCATAGCGGGTTCCTGTTTTTTCAAGATCAAACAACAGTGCATGAAGTATTGTATAGTAATCGTTTATTTGATGGGGATTAAGCTTGATTGTCTGGAGGCTGTTCTCGGCAATGTAGCTTCTGAGACTGTTTACTTGTGCAAGAGTGCTCTCTTTTTTATCGAGCCCCTGTATCATCATTCGTTCGTTAATATAATATAGACTTTTCACCATATCCTCCTAAAGAAAAGAATGTGAATAAGTCTTCCCCAGTGGATTGGTTTTCATACTTTTTAGCCATGCTTCTGCATAAAAAAACCAGCCTGTCAGCAGGCTGGGGCCATTATCACTCTCTATTGTTAAACAAATCAGGGAAGTCCGTTATTATTCCATCTACACCATAGAGGCGGAGCTTCTCTGCTGTTTTCTTATCCTTGACCGTCCAAACAAAAACCCCTAAACCCACGGAGTGGATCCTTTTGATCAAACGCCTGTTAACCATATTTATTTTTGGATTTATAAATTGAGCATATTGAGAGATCCGTTTCATTCTTTTTGTACTGATACCTGCAGGCTGTCTCTTTACAAGCAGCCCAATCGGGATATCAGGAGCAAAGCTCCGGAAGGTCTTCAAGGAATTTTCATCAAACGACTGGACCATAACAGGGAACAACAGGTCAGATTGAAAGGTAATCTCACTTAACGCATCAGCTAACTTTTCTTCAATCCCTTGATAAAGTGCCGGTTTCTTTATTTCAATAACGAATCCGGCGGCTTCGTTATAACGGGCAAGGACATCCTGGAGACGCTGAATCCGTTCTTCTTTATACTGTTCATTAAACCAGGAACCAGCATCTAATCTTGATAGATCTTCATAAGTCCAGTTTTTTACATAGCCTTTTCCGTTAGTGGTTCTTTCCAAGGTTGTATCGTGAATGACTACCAGTTCTCCATCCCGGCTTAATTGTATATCGAGTTCTATATATTTCGTTCCCATTTTCAGGGATTCATTAAAGGCGGCAAGGGTATTCTCAGGACAATAGCCAGACGCCCCCCGATGAGCAATGATAAGGGGATATTTCGGTGAGATTACATCATTCTTGTTCATTCCTTTTTTTATAAATGTTAATAGCGGGAAAAGGCTGAACAGAGACAGACGTTTGGATCCAGGAGCCTTCACAGTGATCACACCTTATGTGATTTTTTCTAAGGGTAAAATACTAAACGTTAAATGTCAATTCTATAAATGGATAGAGGAATATGTAAAAAATCTATTTGCAATTTAATTAGGACAGGCATATAATTCTAGGTATTATGCAGGGAAGTGTCTTTGTCAATTCTGCAAGGGAAGAGAAGGGTAGTACATATGCCAACAGTCAATGAATTAATTATTTCCTTATTAAAAAAAGGAGTAAAAGCTGAGAAAGTCATCTCCAGAAAGAAACTGTTTGCCAGCTTACTCTCTCAAAACGATTACCATATGTTAAGTGAAAAGGCTAAAAACAAAATATAACTGCTAGATTTAGAAGATGATAGCAGAGCTCCAATTAAAGCTTGAGATTTCATGAGAAAAAAATTTCTATAAATACTTAACTAAGTTAAATAATAGCCGCCTTAAAAAATAGGCTGATTACGAGCATCATTTTACCCGTATTATAGTAGACGAGCTGGGGTAAAAGGCAGCGGCCTGTAGCAGAGTCAACATAATACCGTTCCATCGCTTTCTTAGCGGTCTAGATAAACAGCAGGAAACCTATAAAAGATTAAGGAGGCTGATCCAGTAAACCCGGGATCAGCCTTTTTAATATGCTGCAGCGGCCCATGTGCCCGGGAGCCCTGGAATTTTGAACTACCCGGACAGCACATACTGCACGGAAAATTTCCGGTTTTTTTTGCATCCATGCCCCTTTTTAACCGCAGCTCTTTATATAGAGAGTGAAAGGGGGTGAACAAAAATGGCAAATCAAACATTGATCACATCTTCACTGCAGTATTCGGTCCAAGCAGGATTAAATGACAAAAATGAACCGATTTTTAAAAAGAAGACTCTTCCAAATGTAAAGCCCGCGGCCACTCCAGATCAGCTTCAGCAAACCGCGCAGGCTTTAGCAGGTCTTGGCAAGTTTCCGCTTGCTGATGTAACAAGGGAGGATGTACAGAGCATTAATGCGTAATTTGTGGAAACTAAAGGCTCTTTTCTAAAAGATTATTGTTTTTTAAAAAGTTCTGAGAACCAACCCTATTGTTAAACAGGTTGATTGAAACGTAAGGTGCGAGACTCCTGCAGAAGCAGCGGGACAGGTGAGGCCGAGGATAATCAGGCGCCCGCCTCGCGGAAAACGTGCATCCTGAAGTAGAAATTAACCCCCTTGTTCAATAACAACAAAGTTTGCGAAAACAGCCAAACTAAAAAAAAGGAGCGAAAGGAATGGCAAAAACGTTAGAACTGGTGTTTATCACCGCCGATGGCAAAAATTCAAAGATATCTGTGGAGGACCCAAAAGAGCCGGTCGATGTTGCTGCTGTAAAACAGGCAATGGATTCGATTCTCGCAGCAAACATCTTCATGACTAGTTCAGGAGATTTGACTGCAAAAAAAAATGCCAGGATCATAGACAGAACGGTCCAGGAGTATGAATTGATTTAATAGAAGGATGAAGCCATTCTGCTAAGCCCGGGGAATGGCTTCCCTACTAACATATAAAGGAGGAGTTGTCTTGGAAACACTCTTTACTTTTATCAGCGAGGTAGGTTTTCCAATAGTTGTCTCGTTGTACCTGCTTTATCGTATTGAATCAAAGCTTGACATCCTGATTCAATCTATTCAAAACCTTCCCCCGCTGTTGAAAGATAAACCACTTCCATAAATGGAGAAAAGAAACTCTGCGCCAGAGTTTCTTTTTTTTAGGCTCTTTTCTAAAAGAATGTTGTTTTTTAATAGTTCGGTGAACCTATTCTATTGTTAAACAGGTTGATTGGAACGTAAGGTGCGAGACTCCTGCGGGAGCAGCGGGTATTGTCCAGCTCCGGACTGACACCGCGGGTCTAGCCAATCGCCATTAAAAGGCAAAATCGGCCTTTTACTGCCGCTCGTCTTATGCCGGGCTAACGCATAAGGGCGACTAAGCTTCTGTCTTCGCTATCGCTTGCCAATCAGCAAGTCTTCTTTATCAGGTG
>NZ_PGUY01000058.1 GCF_002863585.1 Peribacillus deserti
AAAAGCAGACACCTGATAAAGAAGACTTGCTGATTGGCAAGCGACAGCGAAGACAGAAGCTTAGTCGCCCTTACCACGCTCGTAACGCCCCGTCCTGTGGCCCCGCCTGGCTCGCACTATGCTTCGTGCGTTAGCCCGGCATAAGACTAGCGGCAGTAAAAGGCCGATTTTGCCTTTTAATGGCGATTGGCTAGACCCGCGGTGTCAGTCCGGATCTGGACAAATCGAAAAGCGGAAAGCGGTGCCTTCCCCATTAACATTGTTTAAGAACTCCCATGATAAGCTCATCTTTTATCAACACAAAATTTTTAGGGAAGACAGAGACCTGAAAAGCATAAGACGAGCAGGCCGTGAGAAGCGGTTTTTCTTCTCATGGACTGATTGGCTTATGACTCGAGGGTCTCAGCTTGTAGCTGGATCAAGGAGTCTCGCACCTTACGTTCCAATCAACCTGTTTGACAATAGGGTTTGTTCACAGAACTTATTAAAAAAACAATAATCTTTTAGAAAAGAGCCTTTGTTTAAAAGTGTTTAATTCCTCCAATACTAATCAATGGAGGTTGTTTAGCATGGAAATATCCAGAGTTAAAGCCATTTTTGAGCAAGAGTTTTGTTCCTTTCTCTTTGACCAATATAGCTATCAATTTCAATTAACAGGCATTTTTGACAATATAATTGATGAAGAGGTAATCAGCTCATTCCTATCTATGTATGATTTTCCGCCCAAACAGAAGCTGTTTTATGATGAATTCAGCTTTTTCTTTAAGTCCTACGCCTATCAATATGAGAAAAACAGATTAAACTATAAAAGTTTTTATGAATGTTAAATAAATGGAGTATGAATAAAATCAAAAAAAAGTTTAAAAAGCTGGAACTGAAGCTCTCGTAAGTATAACTTTTAATTTTTAGGGTTTCCATTTCTTATGCTCTTTTTTGTGTCATGGACTTTTTTTAAATTGGAATCAATATTTCGGCCCTCATCGAAGAGGGCCGATTTTCTGTCAAATATAATAAGGGTAGCCGTATCCCGGGTAACCGTAGCCGTAGCCGTAGCCTGGATATCCATACCCATAATATGGGTAACCGTAACCGTAGCCGTAACCGTACGGGCTAAGTGCAGCCCCTAAAGCCAGACCGCCTAATAGGCCAGCTCCAAGTCCCCAGCCTCCCCAGCCTCCCCAGCCCCACGGACGGCCAAAACCAAAGCCCCATGGACGGCCAAAGCCCCATGGTCTGCCAAATCCTCCAAAGCCAAAGCCAGGTCTCCCGAAACCTCCAAAGCCGAAGCCAGGCCTTCCGAACCCAAACCCAAATGGACGTATTCTCTGGTCATTCTCATTAATTTCATGATCTATAAATTGCTGTTGCATAAGTTTTTCCTCCTCATATTTTTCTTTCTGGAATACATTACAAAATATGATATTCATCCAGTGTTGGTATAGGCAGCTGTCCATGAGTTAAATACATAGATAAAAAAAAGAACTGCAGTACGCAGTTCTTAAGTATTTAAATACAGTTATAAGACATAAGGACCTATTAGAAAAACAATAATCAAGGTGTCAATAACCGCAAAATAGAAGAATCTTCCCGCTGGGTTCACATCTCTAATTTTGCTTATTTTTAACAATCCCCACGATATAAGGGCGACAATGACCGGCCATACAATGAAGCTGCCCTGGAAGGTTAAATAATCTGGTGCAAATATATAGCTTTCCTTTCTAAAGCTGGTGTTGAAGGTATAAAGCTGGCTTACTGTGTAGAGAAGAATCGGGATCAGCACAATCCACCTTTTGGTCTCATCTTCAAATAGATTTCCCTTGACAAAGAAAAGAACTGTGAAATAAATGCAGGGCAATATGACCCAGAGCATAGTAAACAAAAGAATGATAAAGCTGCCAAATGACCCCGAGACAGTATTTGCAGCTGCAAATTTCATATCTTCTTTGGTGATCTTTTCGCTTTTGTGGATAGCTTCACTATTGGACGCAGTACCGTAAAGAGTATTCATTTTTCCGGTAAAATTTGTCCACAAAATTTTATCGTCTCCAAGCCAAAAAGGCTGTACAGGCAAATCTTTGGTTGTGCTCACGCGTTTAGCTCTCCAAATGCCATTGACTTTCTCTGCTGAATACAGATTATATCCTTCATACTTGGAAAACCTGTGGCCGTAAGCTGAAAAAAGCAGCTCTCCCCCTGATTGCTTCTGTCTGAAATTCATGTTTCTTGGATTTTGTAATGCAGTTCCGGTTTCATAGTCCGCAAGCTCTACTTTTTGCAATTTTGGTGTTTTTTGTGTTTGATATATATCCTGTACAAATTCTAAGAGATCATATTCTTTATTCCCTTGTGACAGCCTCATTGTATTCAGCATGAAGAAAAGACTGTCTCCTTGCTGGCTGTATTTGATGCCTTCTAGATTTTCCCCATTTATAAAAGTGATGTCCGGCAAGGGTATAGCCTTAAAATCAGTTCTGTTTTCATTAAAATATGTAAGCTGAAATTTGCCTCTATTAACTTCTTCTGCTACTACAAAGGTTTTATTAAAGAAAGTGATATCGGTAATGGGATAGTCAAATGATGATACTAATTTTGATTTTTCCGTACTAGGATTAAACTGGTAAAGTTTCTGATCCTTCCAGTACAGAACAAAATTTTCACTGGTCTTAACATTCGTAATATCAGCAGCAATCTGGGACGTTTCCCCGTTTTTCACAAGAAACAAATTTGTACCATCCTGATAGACTGTCTTAGTATTATCAATCCAAATCTCTGAATTTCCCGGTACAGCTGTCTTGGCCCTCGTTTTTTTTGTACATTCCATGGTGTCTGTACAGGCAATTTCAGCTATTTGATTATCCTCTGAGAAATACGCTATTTGATTGAGTGTAAATGGTTTAGCGAGACTCGAAGATTCGGCCTTCAAATTATAGGATCTGCTCCAGCCCTCACTTGGAAGCTTTGTTTCCAGCCGAATATTTTCTGCAAATAATATTGCTAACAGTATAACTAAAATCACAAACGGATAAAAATAAGCTCTTTTTGTCACTTTAAAATCTCCTTGACGTAAATTATTTTTCCTTATATATATTGGTTCTATAATTTCCTAAAAAATCCCTTTTATAAACAAGAATATTATTTTAAAAGATTAATAATTTACATTTTCTGACGTTTTTTCATTCGTTTCCTTGGGCTTGAGTGTAAGCAGTATTACCATTATTAGGATAGCTGCTCCGCCAACTGCTTGATAAAATCCAAACGGAACTCCGAGCCAGACCACGGATGTTAATACAGCAGAAAGGGGTTCAGTACAAGCCAGGAGACTTGATTCTTTTGCAGTTATGTATCTCATACTGTCTATAAACAGAAAAAAAGGAACAAGTGTCCCAAACAATATTACAAAAAGAATTAAGACAATAGTAGAAGAAGTCCATCCTGAAGGGGTAAAGTCCCATGGAGCCTTTATAAACGACATCGCTGCTCCTCCAATCAGCATGCCCCATCCAACAACAATAATTGAGGAGTATGTTTGAATAAGTTTGCCGGAATATAATGTATAAAAGGCAAGAGCTACTCCGGAGATGATTCCCCATATAATAGATGCTGCAGGTACCGTTAAATTTTCCGAAGCCCCATTAGTGAGGAGCAGGAATGTCCCTAATAACGCGAGAACAAACGATATCAGCTCAAATCTGCTGGGTGGCTTTTTTAACACCGCCAGGAAATATATCATTATGAACACTGGTGCCAGATACTGCAGCAGGGTTGCAACAGCAGCATTCCCCTGTTCAATTGAAGCGAAATAGGTATACTGTACAGCCAGCATGCCCGCCAGACCAAAAAATACGATTTGAAGCAGTGATCTTTTCGACTGCCAGACACTCCAGACGTTTTTTCTTTCTTTCCCCAAATAGCAAAGTGTAATAAATAACAACCCCGATATCAACATCCTCACAGTTACAAGCCATTCCATTGAAACATTAGAATGATCAAACACATACTGGGCTGCCGTACCAGATACACCCCATAAAGACGCAGCGACAACTACCATGAAATAGCCTTTGTACTTATTCATTGTTTACCCACCTAAGTTATTTACTTTTAATTTTAGTCTCTTTATTTACATATGGATACCCTGCATTTGAATTTTTTTACATTCGCTAGTTAAAAGAGATCTGTCCCATGCGGCTGTTCACCTTTAATATTTCCATCTCGAAATTACGAATAGCACATCGAATTCTCGCCAGTTCCGTTACTATTAATCTCGCCTACATCAGTTACGGCTCATATATGTGTTTACCTCTTTTTACTCAATACGGTGTATGTATCTACACAGTTTAATCCAATTGGACATACCATAAAACATGGAAAACATTCATTCAAATAGGAGTTGAAAAATAGTGGCTTATCATAAGTATTATCATCAGACAGTCCGAGCTGTTGGAAGACCGGTTGAAATCAGGACAAGAAGGGGTACAGTACACCGGGGAATCATTCACAGAGTGACCCCGCATCGATTATACATCCGCCCTGTTTCTGGAAATCGCGGCTACGGAGGATTTGGGTACGGATATTTTGGGGGATATGGCTGGGGTGGAGCGGCTGAAGCCTTTGCTTTCGGTGCGATTACATCCATCGCTTTTCTAGCATTTTTTTGGTAGATTTTAAAATCCGATGTCAAAGAGAAGAAAATGAAAGTTTTTTAGGATAGGTCATGACCGTTACCTTTTGTAAGGTGAGAAAATGTTCGTCCTTGACGTATAAACAAAAGCTGCAGGTCTTAAGGTTTCACGTTTTAAGTAAACTTACTTTTCAAATATAGGTCTCTTTGTTCTAGATTGGGCCAAAAATAAAAGCCTATTACTTCTTCTCTTAGGTGCGTGTCCAAACCAAAAAGAATCGGCGTCATAGTTTATTAGGGAATGATCAAAAAAACAGGTGGTGAAATATATGGGCTTTGGATGTTGCGGCGGCGGTTATGGCGGCGCTGGTTACGGAGGCGGTTACAGTACAGGCAGCGGCTTTGCGTTAATCGTAGTATTATTCATTCTGTTAATTATCGTGGGTGCTGTATTCTGGTGCGGTTAATATCAAAAACGTTCTAGATGTTCATTTCTAAAACGGTTTTGGCAAACTTTGCTGCTATTGAACAAGAGGTTGATTAAAGCACAGGGGCGTGCTCGCTTTCCTCGGGACGGACGCCCGAACCTCCTTAGCTTCGCCTGCGGGGTCTCAGCTGGCAGCTGGATTAGGGTCTAACCTTACGTTCCTGTCAGCCTGTATAACAACAGGGAAGGGTCAAGAGAAATTATTGAAAAACAACACGTTTTAAAAAAGAGCCTTAGAAGAACCTTACTGAATTCATGATGTTTTTTAAAGGGGAAGGAGTAATTCCCCTTTTTGTGCTGTGATCTTCAAGAGGAAACTTAGACAGAGGAATTCCCCTGCAAAAAATAAACTAATATAGGACAGTGAAATTGGAGCAATTAATAATAGAGCGTGGCACTGAGAAATTTTACTATACGTCTACAAGGGTACTATCCGTTAAAGCTTTCCACATAACGCCTAACTTAAAGTTGATATACTTATCCACTTTTAAATTAAGTTCTTTTATATATAAATCTGGTGCTGCAATTTTTATTTATTATAGTCTTTTCTTAAAACTGATAATACGGCTGTTTCAATCTCCTGATAGCCCGTGCACCTGCAAATGTTCGACTGGAGCCACTCTTTAATTGTATGGGGATCAGCGTTAGGCTGATTTTTAATAAGTGAGTGACAGTTCATAATAAATCCAGGTGTGCAATACCCGCATTGAAAGGCGAAATGCTCAATGAATGCTTTCTGAATCGGTGTATTTTTTAATCCTTCGATGGTCATGATCTTCTTTCCTTCAGCTTCCAATGTAAGCATCAGACAGGATTTCATTGGCTTTTCATCAAGAATGATGGTACAAGCTCCACAATCTCCATTTAAACATCCCGGTTTTGAACCCGTTAATCCTAAAGATTCTCGAATGGTGTCAAGGAGAAGATCTGCAGCCCGGATATATATGTCCACATCTTCCGAGTTGATATTCAGGATGATCCTGCGTTTACTAAGCGGGAAATCATGCAATGGCCCCAGCCTCCAATTTTGGAATGATCTCCAGTAACGTGTTCTTCAAAACAAACAAACGATATTCAGCTGATCCTTCCACATCATGAAGTATCGGTGCTGGCAAGTGCCTAAAGGCAAGTTCTATCCTCTCTTCAAGTGATAATTTTGTATTGTTTAAGTCTGCTTCCATTTTGGCCGAACGAAAAGGAAACGGGCAAAGCCCGCTGATTGCGACCCTGATTTCATTACCGTTCCTTAATGCTGCAACTGTCACCAGGGGATACCCTGTCTCCCACTGCTGTCTCCTCTTTATGCATATAAAAGGGAGGTCTAAATACCTTTTTTGTGTGATAATTTGAACTAGTAATTCACCCTCTGTAAGCTGCAGGCTCTTATTAAATAGGGAATTAATTGGCGCTTTTCTCACTCCATCACCCCCCGCAATCATACAGTAGCTGTCACATAGCAGGAATGGCAGAACCGCTTCGCGATAAAAAATCATGCCGCATATGTTTCCTCCAAGTGTTATTTTATTTCTTGATGTATGGTCCGCAACACCCGCCGAGGCTGCAGACAAAAGCGGGAATACATTTGCTTCTTCAATCTCAGTCAGCGTGAGGGAAGATCCCAGCGTTAATGAATCTCCAATGAGATTGTTCTGTCTGCACTCAGGAATAGCATTTATATTAATGACCGCTCCCGTTTCAATTAAATGAAGGCGCAAAAATGTGATGATCTCCGTACCCCCTGAATAATAAAGAGGCTTTTTACCGTGGTTTTTTAATGTCCGGTATAAGTGAACAGCCTCCGATATTGTGGCAGGCAGGTAATATTCAAAATCGGTCGGTATCATTCTTGGGGCCTCCTTTTAGCTCTCCAGATCTGTTCTGGAATAAGGGGCAGATGGTTTAACTCAACACCAGCAGCCAGAGATAAACTATTACCAAGGACTGCCGGCATCCCTATTAATCCGTGCTCGCCCACCCCCCTTGCTCCGTATGCGGCTTCCATGTGTGGAGTATGAATGAATTCCACAGCATATTCTGGCTGCTCGCCAAAGCGAAGAGGCCTGTAAGTCCTTAGCCGATGATTTAAAACTCTCCCGTGCTGATCAAAATAAAACGTTTCACGCCCGCCAAAGGAAAGACCCATGCTCATGGCTCCCATTACCTGGCCTCTTGCTGTTTTTTCGTTTAAAACCTGTCCTATGTCAATGACCGAATAAGCCTTCACAACTTTATACGTATGATTGATCGTGTTATATTCCACTTCTACCCCTTGTGCCCCGACTGTCCATTCCGGCCCTGGCTTCCCCGCCCCCGTATCAGCATCCAGGTATGTCATATGCCGCAGGATATAGTTTCCTCTGCCTATAATCTGCCCTCCGATCGAGTTTCCGTTCGGGTAGGTATATCCATACACAACATCTTCAAATTTCAGATTTATTCCAGGCTCTTCTCTTACAAATACTTTTCCTGAATCAATTTCTAAATCCTCTACCCTGACTCGTAAAATGCAGGAGGCAATACTTTTAATCTGAAGGATCGCATCATCCGCCGCAGCAAGAACCGCCCTGCCAGCCATAAAAGTGCCTCTGCTCGCAACCGTTTTCCAGTGTTCAGGTGTAGTCTGGGTATTAACTTTCATTTTTACGTGAATTTTGTCATAATCCAGCCTCAATCGTTCTGCTAATATTTGGGCCAGTACAGTCTTGGTTCCAGTCCCGATTTCCACTACCCCTGACATTAAATTTACACTGCCATCTGGATTAAAAGTTAAAATAACGCCAGAGCTTGCATTAGGGTCAATCGTAGAGGTTTTCCATATACAGGCTACCCCTTTGGTTCTCACTGTGTGTTTTCCTGACTCTATCTTAGTCTCCCCGTTCCAATCCATAAGTTCTTTTAATTTATCAATACAGGCTCTTACATTCCCTACATTGCTTTTGTTTAATAAGACCTGTGTTGGAGTTGTGTCGCCAGGCTGTATTGCGTTTATGTACCGAAGCTCAAGGGGATCTATTTTCAGTTTTTTAGCAAGCATATCCATAGTACGCTCAAAGGCAAAATGAACTTCAGAATGGCCGAACCCTCTAAATGGCGATGCATATGGATGATTCGTATACATACATAGCGAATCGCACCAGATATTTTCGATATGATAGGGCCCTGTGCAATCAACTGCTGCTGCCCTGCTTAAATCCGGTGATTTATCTGCATATGCACCTCCATCAAATAGATAAAGGATTTCAGCTGACTTTAAGATTCCGTCCCTTGTACATCCCAGTTTCACTGTTGCATCGAGACCAATGTGTACAGGGGCAGTTAAAATGTCTTCCTCCCTGCTGTACAAAATCTTAACAGGTCTTCCTTCAACAGATTTTGCGGCAATATATGCCAGGAACTCCCATTGTACGGATGCTTTTCCGCCATATGCTCCGCCTACAAGAGGAGTATTCACGATGATTTTTCCTATTTCCACACCAAAATAAGAACTAATCAGTTTTTTTATCATAAATGGTGCCTGTGACGAAGAGGTTATGATTACATCCCCATTGGGGCGTATTTCTGCGAAACAGCTTCGCGTCTCCATTGCTGCATGATCAGAAGGAGCAAACGAAAAGGATCCTTCTACAAACACATCGCTCTCCATGCGTCCTTTTTCAATATTGCCTTTACGAATCTTCGTTCGATGGGCTACATTTGTATGAGGCTCTGGATATACGTTTACATTAATTTCATATGCCTCCATATGCTCATGGACCAAAGGGGAATCCGGCTGAAAGGCCTGTCTGGGAGAATTCACAACTGGAAGTGGTGTGTAAGATATTTCAATTAATGAGGCCGCTTCAGCTGCCTGTGCGGGATGATCAGCTACAACAAGCGCAACCACCTCTCCGTGGTAGCGTACTTTTTTGAAGGCTATGGGGCTGCGATCCCGGATTTCTTCGCCAGTTAAGGGCAATCCCACTCCCGTTACAATAGAGCGGACCCCAGGTACTTTCTCTGCTTTAGACCAATCAATGCTGTTGATTAGTGCGTGTGCATATGGGCTGCAAACTACTCTAGCATGCAGCATGTTGTTGAAGATGTAATCATCCGTGTATTTTGCAGCTCCAGTTACTTTTTCCTCGGCGTCCTTCCTACCTACACTTTTTCCGATTACCCGCATATATTCCACCACCTCTTGTTGTTTGGAGGCTCATTTTACTCTCATTAGCTTTTTGATTAACAAATAATCCTGAAAAGTATCTATGTCTAAGAATAATTCTTCTTGCTGATAATTTGTGATAACCCCTTTATGTAAATATTCTCTTCGTATAATCCTCCGAGCTCCTTCGTCTCCCACTAAATTATTTATTTCTGGAAACAATTTTGAAGACAGCAAGACTGGGGGTCTTATCAAACTATTGAAGCTGGATGCTGCAAATAAACATTCTTCTCTTTTACGGAAAGTATGAATTAAATGATTGATTATTGTTTCAGAAATAAGCGGCTGATCCGCAAGGATGACCACTATGGCATCGACATGTAAATCAAGTGCTTTCTTAAGACCAGCTTTTAGAGAATGTGACATTCCTTTGTCAGAATCAGGAGAGAGTATGATATGGCATTTATCATTATGGTTGAACATTTGAAATGAGGAGAGAAGAATAGAGTTTGTCACTATAATAATGAAGTCGAGGCAGGATTTAATAGCAGTTTTCAGAGCAGCTGTCCCAATTATACCCTGTGGAGAAGGGAGAAGGAGCTTTTGGAACCCCATTCTTTTACTGCTGCCCGCTGCTAGATATATTCCGGCAATTCGTTTGGCTGCCATGAACGAAGGTCTCCTCCCCCATGTGCTCTAAGTGCCTTGATTAATTCTGCTATGATACTTATAGCTATTTCTTCCTGCCCCATTGCACCAATTGGTAAACCTACTGGGGAACTCACCCATTCAGGGATTCTTGCAGGATGGAAAAGTTTCGCGGTTCTTTCCCTCGGTCCAAGAATCCCTAAATACCTCACCTTTTTAATTAAGAGCATTTCAAGAAACTCTTTATCCTTTTTAAAATGATGGCTCATTACTACCACAAAGTCACTTTCATTTACATTTAGAGAGTGGATGTTTTCTTGTACAGTCCCTATCAGAATGTCCGATGCATGAGGGAAAGATTCCACACTGCATACCCCTTCTCTCCAGTCGCATATCACCACGGAAAAAACTGATCTTGCAGCCATTGACGCAAGCGGTTTAGCGTCTTCTCCTCCACCAAATATGATCAGGCGTGGTTTTGGTTTATAGCAATGAATGTATTCGTAAGTCCCATCAGAGTCAGATACTATCCCGCTTTTTCTAAAACAACCTCTTAAGTCACTTTGTTTTATTGGAATGAATGTATTCTTTCTAGGCGAAAAGTCTTTGGATAACTCTTTCTTATGAACTACACAATGGCCATTCGCCAAACTGCCCGCTACGTTGGAAAACTGTAGTTTCAGGTTCGGGGTAATCGGTTCAAGAAGGATATGTAGAATACCATTACAGCCTGCACCTGCACCCCATGACAAATCATCTTCTTCGCGAAGATCATATCGTACATGTTGCGGTACTCCTCTAGAAAATACATCTTGAGCCCGGTGTAAAAGGTCTGCTTCGAGGCATCCAGGACTTAACACTCCAAGGGTTGTTCCATCCTCCTTAATCAACATGGATGTACCTTCCTTTAGATAGGCAGACCCTTGAACATGGATAATAGTAGCTAGAAGGCAATTTTGAGAAGTAAGTGCCAATTCATCCAGCAGATCGTAAAAATTAGTCATTTTTCAACCTCATTAATCCAGATATTTAAAAACCCATATCCTAATATATGAACCACTTGAATGAACATGAGTAAAATTGGAACTCTAATATTTAGCATTCCATCTATAACTCAGATTCTTAACAAATGAGCAGGGGTCAATGGCCCGGCTTCATCAAAAAAGCCCTCATAGGTCGAAATGAAAGATCTCAAATTACCTTTGATCCTCCGGTTTATCCTGAGTAAAGAAAAATATAAATATAATCAGTGTTAGAGCAATAATAAAGGTGCCCCCTTCCGATGGTTTAAACACCGGCAAATCCGTTAGATTCATAAATATCATCCTTTTGCTGCATTAGTTTTCCAGCATATAGCTTATCGTCCCGCGGCTCATGGTCCGGTTCATGGGTTATACTATTTGATTAAATTCGTCTTACATAAAATGCTCTGCCACGATTCCGCGAAATTCCTTACTTATTTTTTCTATCTCTGACTGAACAGGCTGGGGCTTTGGAATACCAAAAATAGGTCCAGAAACATTAAAACTAAATCTGCCAGGTCCTACAAACAGGCCTTCAAAGGTAATTTTTCGCGTCAGCAATAAAATGGCGAGTAAGATATCTAAAAGATCTATAGCAAAGCTAAAAGCTTTTATTTTGGATCTACCTTCCAGTCTGCTCCTTCCAGTAAGAGGGCCTCCCAAAGAAAAGCCAAAGCCTCCTGGTATAACGTAAACTCTTATGACCGTTATTTGACCAGTTAATAGCAGGGCAGCTAAAATGATGTCAATTTCAAACTGAATTGCACTAATAACTTGGTTTTCATGTTCAATTTTGCATTGCATTCCATATCAGCCCACCCTTCTGTGTTATTCTATTCTGAACAAAATTAAGGGTTATTGGAATCTATAAAATCCGAAAAAAAAATGCAGCTTTTTGCTGCACTTCATCTTTTGAGAACGTTATAAAGGAAAATACTTAACATACCCCTCAGTATGATTTTGTTTCTTGCTTGTAAATGGTTTTTTAAATATTGTGAAGGATCTTTTACCCTGCTGCTGATTTTGTTTCCGTTATTTCTCACAAAAAACAGGGCCGGTTTCCCGGCTCAACTCATTACCCTTTTCCAGCCTGAAATCCTGGATATTTCGTCATTCCACCGTCTGCATACAAAGTAATGCCTGTCACATAACTGGATTCGGCAGAAGCAAGCCACGCAGCACAAGCTGCAATTTCTTCAGGCTTGCCGATATACCCCATCGGAATCAGCTTCAGCACTTCCTCTTTTGCTTGCGGGTCGTTAAACTTTTCTTCATTGATAGGTGTATCAATGGCGCCAGGCGAAATGTTGTTTACCCTGATTCTTTTTGGTGCATATTCGAGAGCCAGTGTTTCTGTCAGCATTTTCACCCCACCTTTGCTTGCCGCGTAATGGACAAAGTGCGGCCATGGAATCCGGTCATGGACAGATGCCATATTAATAACAGACCCCTTGATGTTATGTTCCAGCATGTATTTGATCGCTTCCCTGCTTCCAAGGAACATTCCCGTTAGGTTCACGTTAATTACTTTGTTCCACTCTTCAAGAGAAAGCTCTGCGGATGGAACTTCATTTTCAATTCCAGCGTTATTAACCATAATGTCCAAGCTTCCAAATGTGTCAGAAGCAAATTGGACAAGGCTTTTTATTTCCTCTTCTTTTGTAACATCCGCCTGAAAGGCAGCAGCGGTGCCTCCATTTTCTTCAATAACGCTAATAAATTCATCCACACCCTGTTTATTCGAGTGATAATTTACGATCACTTTCGCACCTTCTGCTGCCAATCTCTCGGCGATTGCTTTTCCAAGACCAGTTGCAGCACCGGTTACCACTGCAACCTTTCCTTTTAAATCATCATACATCCCTTAATCTCCTCCTTATTTCTTTGTAACTCCAAGCAATACACCGCCTGCAATTACCAGGACACTTCCAATTACTACGAAAATCAGCTGCCTTTTACTCTTTTTTTCCCCAAGTAAAAAGATACCGCCGAATGTTGAGATTACTATACCCATTTGTGACATCGAAAAACTGATTGCTACCCCTATCCTAGGAATTGCCAGCAGGAGACCAAGATTTCCTATTGCCCACATGACTCCAGTCAAAATATTTTTTAACGCATATGTGGTAAATGGCTTATGACGCATGGATAAAAGGAATGCCCCTCCCGCCATACCAATAGACTGCGGCAACACTGCCTCCCAGCCGCCAATATTGAACCACTTTAGAATAATGACATAACCTACAAAACCAGCGGTAGAAAGGAGTAATGTAAAAATCCCTTTTTTCAGCTCACCTTTTTGGCTGTCGCCCTGCTGCCCGAAGGATGTCAGAAGGACGCCTGATATGATCAGAAGTATGGAACAGCTGCCGATTGTAATAGCAGCGGCCGTATCCCACTCATGAAATACAAAAACTCCGAATAAAGTAGTCCCCACTAATTGCATTCCTGTAGAAATAGGAACTGCTTTCGAAACACCTACATTTTGTGCACTTGCGAGCTGATATAACTGCCCTATACTCCATAAAACTCCAGAAATAAAACCGATGAGAAGAACGGACAGAGTCAAATCAGGGCTCTTTATAAAATAGATTACTATAGAAAATAAGAATGCTCCTGCTGTTATACCTATTGTCTGGCTATATGCATTCCCTCCCAGCTTGACACTCACAAATACAAGACTGCCCCATGCCACCGCTGGAAGCAGCGCATATAAGATACCTGCCATTTCTTCACCTGCTCTTTGTTAAGAATTATCCCTAAGCTTTCAGAAAAACTAAATTTCATAAAATTATTCTGGCCTTAAATAAGCTATTCTATCGATACTTTGCTTCAAATGGCATAAAAAAACGGCGCCAGCATACTGGCACCCGGGCATTCACCTTATATTTTTTATAACCTCTTTATCGAATGTAACAATCGTTTCTTTACGATCCACCCTATCTTTTACGGTGTTAAAAAATAGTCGATCGTGATCATCTAACTTTTCAAAATCAAACTTTTTGTATAAAACAGACAGCAGCACTACATCTCTAAGCTTCAAAAATAGCGGGATGGACTCTGCTAATTTCTCAGGAAGGATGTTTTCAGTACTGTACCCTTCTAAAAAGGATGTTATAAAAGCATGAATAAATTCTTGTCTGGTTTCCTTTGTAGTAAAGTCCCGCTGCATAACTATATAATAAAGAGGCATAGCAATATCGCTCGCAAACCAATGATAGGCGCTGTCATCAAAATCAAAAATATGGATTCTTCCTTGATCATACAAAAAGTTCCCATGATGCAAATCAGAGTGAATCAGGCCGTATGTATCCGAATTTTTTGGGAGAGTACTGATTTGCAAAAGTATTTCATCTCTATAGTTCAGTATATGCTTCGTAATATCAGGCTTATATTGTTCAATGTCGAACAATTCTTCTTCATCCCACTGCGGCCGAAAACATTTAACATTATTGTAAGTCTTTGAAAGTCTGTTCAGCAGTCCAAGTGACTTGCCCCAGCTATATGCAATCTTTAGATTCTTCTCGACTTCCTTCCAGGCTATTTGGCGTCCCGGCAGTTTTTCAAAGCTACTTACGTAAAACACTGTTCCATCGGCTGCCTCTAACGGCTCAATTAAACATCCATTCGCGGAAACAAAATGCCGGTAGACCGAGGCACCGTTTTTGTATAAATATTCCACCCATTCCACTTCTGCCTCGATAAGCTCATGGCTTCTGTGAGAAGAATGGACAAATCTCAAAATTCTGCTTTCGCCTTCTACCTTGACTTCGTAAATATAATTCTCAAAATCGCCAAGTTTTTTCAGAGTCTCTGTACTCCCGTAATAGAGCTTACAGCCTTTTTGCAAGAGATCCTCTGAAAATACATTTGCAACGTTAAGTTCCATATTGACCCCCGTTTTTTCTCTTCATTCTTTATTGCTGAATATAAAATCCGTACTTCATTCTTATTATAATGACTGAAATTTCAGAATTAAATAACCTAGAAAAAAACCTGCCGAATGGAGGCAGGTTTCACGATCAAATAGTAATTGGCAGAACGTAGAAAAGAACCGCAAAGAAATGTGCTGCTGTACCAAGCAGTACAAAGATATGCCAGACTGCATGATGGAAAGGAAATCCTCTCCACACATAAAAGACAGCTCCGATTGTATATAGAATTCCACCTGCTACCAGGAGCTGTATACCTCCTCCAGGCAGCGCCGCTGTCAGCGGGCCCCAAGCGATCACAATCAACCATCCCATGACGATATAAAGAATAGTTGATAAAAACAAAAACTTTTTTACAAAATAAGACTTGAACACAACCCCAATAACGGCAATTCCCCATACTATACTGAGCAATGACCAGCCCAATACACCCTTAATAACAATTAAGGTAAAGGGAGTATATGTACCTGCAATAAACAAATAAATAGCAGAGTGATCAAAAATTTCAAAGATGTCCTTTGCTCTTCCAGGTGGAAAACTATGTACTAAAGTAGACGAAATATATAGAAGGAGCATAGTAACACCAAATATTATAAAGGATATAAGATGCCATACAGTTCCTTCATTAACTGAAAAAATAATGAGAAAAACCAATGCCGCAATGCTGAGTATAACACCTATGCCATGAGTAATCGCATTGACTAATTCTTCCTTCTTTGAAAATACATGTGTTTCTGCCAATGGAGCCATCTCCTCATGTTTTTGATGAATTCTTCTATCTTGTTTTATACGATACCAAATTATATGGATAATACAAAGTAAATTCACTTGTAGAATTTTCCTTAGAACTGACTCAGGAGGTTATCGAGGTTTCTTTAACAGCAAAAAAAACACCGGCTAATGGGCTGCCGATGTTTAAAAAAGTTATTTAGCGAATGTATGGTTGCCGATCTTTTTAACCACTTTGAGCGACCTCATCCATTGGCTGTCTGTAAGATCCGGGTTATAGAAGTAAATCGCTTCTGTAGCTTTTCCCTTTCCTGTTTCGTGACTCACGATGGCTTCATTAACCGCCTTTTTTGACTCTGCGGCTGCTGGTTTGTTTATTTGTCCATTAGAAACAGGCTCAAACTGTTTTTTCTCCATAATTACGCCCGTAACCGTATGAGGAAAGGCTTTGTGCTCTGTACGGTTGAGTACCACAGCAGCCACTGCAACCTTGCCTTGGTATGGCTCCCCTTTTGCTTCAGCATTAACAAGCCTCGCCAATAAATCCTTTTCTTTCTTCGAATACCGGCTTGTGGCTGAACGCTCTTCAGCTTGAGCTGCATTTTTCTTCAGCAGATTTACAGGTACCCTCTGCTGTTTAGCAATATCCCTAATCTGTTTTTCTCTTTTTACCGTATGTGAACCTCTATTTTGCTTAGAGGGTTTCTTTTCAGCATGTGACGATCCAGGCACTGTTAGAGTTAATAATAAAGCCAAAGAAGCTATGATTTTTAAAAATCCCAATCTAAACCCTCCTTTTTAAAAATACTTATACAAGCCTAACAAAGAAAAGGCTCCAAAACATTGATAAGTATTTTCCATGGAAGAGGAGGAATTAATTTGTAAGAGAGCTTACATTCTGAGGAAGTCATATGGAGATTCTTACAGGTGAAGCGGGCATGAGGGATTTTAAATTCGGGATTTTAAATTTGGAATTTTAAATTCAGAAGGTATCGCAATATCAGTC
This sequence comes from Peribacillus deserti, assembly GCF_002863585.1. Taxonomy (GTDB): domain Bacteria; phylum Bacillota; class Bacilli; order Bacillales; family DSM-1321; genus Paraperibacillus; species Paraperibacillus deserti_A. The sequence continues at coordinate 16,584 of NZ_PGUY01000058.1, forward strand.
ACTAAGTTAAAAAAATCCAGCTGATTTTAAAAAACTCCTTAGTTTTGACTGGAATCCTTATATATATTATTGACCGAATAGCAGGGAATACATAGTTCAAACGAAAAATTATTAACCCATACGCAGCTAATTTCTCCCTACTATTTTATCCCCGACATCATACCTTATCCAGCAAAAAGCCTGTATTAAAAACTAGCAGCAATGCAATATTCAAATAAAATTTGGAAAATTACGTGTGCTAGAAGTTATTTTCCAATGCAATTTGCAACTATCTGGGCGTTTTACTCATGATTGAATCTGCTGATCGAATTTATGCTTAAGTTTTAACTAATTATGCTTATGTTTGTGCAGTTTATGCTTATATTGAGAAGGTTTATGCTTAAGTTTGGGAGTCTTATGCTGATGTTCCCTTTTTCTATGCTTACGTTTGGGTGTTTATGCTGATGGAAACAGTCTTATGCTTAAGTTTCATAGTTTATGCTGATGTTAAAGGCCGGTATGCTTACGTTTCAGAGTCTATGTAATTTTAATTGAGGTATGCTTAAGTTTCATAATTTTGGCTTAAAAATGAAAGGGAGTTTTTATCCTTAGCTTAAGCTGCTGACGCTTCATCTAAAAAGCTTGGCCCCCATTCAAGGAGCCAAGCCAGCCCTAGTGCACTTTCATTTCGCCGGCATTTCTAGAAACATCCAGCTTTGTCTTTCTCATGAGGTGGACTATGATAAAGACAGGTACTCCTAAGATTGAAATGAGAAATAAACTGCCAAATAGTATGGCAGGCTGATAATGTCTTTTTCTCACAATTCCGATTGTATGGCTAAACAAATCTAGGAGTCAAGGCACTGAATACACATAGGTACAAAAAAACCTGCCATTTAAATACGGCAGGTATTAATCTTAGCTATGCAAGATATGCTTCTCGTACTTCGTTATTCTGGATTAAATCCTTTCCATAGCCTTCCAGCCTGATGGCACCCGTCTGGATTACATATCCCCGGTGGGCAACCTGAAGAGCTTGGTAAGCGTTTTGTTCTACAAGCAGAATGGTTATGCCCTCATCATTTAATTCCCTGATGATGTCAAAGATTTGTTCCACAATGATTGGAGCAAGGCCCATTGAAGGTTCATCGAGCATAAGCAGTTCCGGTTTCATCATCAATGCTCTGCCGATTGCAAGCATCTGCTGTTCCCCTCCGCTCATGGTGCCTCCCTTTTGCTCCAGCCTGTCCTTAAGCTTAGGAAAGTATTTAAAAGCACGTTCCATTCTTTCTTCAATTGCCCTTTTATCTTTTACTGAAAAAGCTCCCATTAATAAATTTTCTTTCACAGTCAGTTTTGGAAAAATCCTCCTTCCTTCTGGAACGTGAGCAATTCCCAAAAGTGTAGTTTCATGCGCCTGCTTTTTAGTGATATCATTTCCTTTATAGGTGATTTGGCCGCTCCCGACCTTGACCAGTCCGCTGATAGATTTAAGGGCAGTGGATTTTCCTGCACCGTTGCTTCCTATAAGTGTGACAATTTCACCTTTCTCTACATTTAGGCTTATCCCTTTTAGCGCTTGGATACCACTGTAAAAGGTTTCTACGTTTTTCAATTCCAGCATTTTTCCTATCCCCTCCTCTTATCCAGCGTTAACGGCACCCGTTCCAAGGTATGCTTCAATAACTTTAGGGTTGTTTCTTATTTCGGCAGGCTTGCCTTCGGCGATCTTAACCCCGTGATCCAGAACAAAAATTTGCTCCGAAATCTCCATTACAAGCTTCATATCATGTTCGATCAAGATAACAGTGAGCTCGAATTCTTTTCTCATTCGCTTAATTAATTCGGTAAGTTCACGTGTTTCTTTTGGATTCATCCCGGCAGCCGGTTCATCGAGGAGAATGATTTTCGGCTTGGCGGCAAGCGCCCTCGCGATTTCAAGCCGCCTCTGGGCACCATAGCTTAAATTGCACGCTTTTTCATTCAAGAGGGAATTTAAGCCTACATATTCCAGCAGCCAGTACGCATACTTCTCGGCTTCCTTCTCTTCCCTTCTGATCCAAGGTAAATTGAGCAGTATACCAAATATATTTGCTTTAAGATGTGTGTGCATCCCTACTAATACATTTTCAATGACTGACATTTCACTAAAAAGTCGTATATTCTGGAATGTCCGGGAAATCCCCCTTTTTGAGACCTCATGAGGCTTCAATCCGCAAAGGGATTTATCTTCCATTAGAATGTCGCCTGACGTTGGCTCATAAACACCTGTAATCATATTAAAGAAAGTCGTCTTTCCCGCTCCATTAGGACCTATCACAGCCGTAATCGAGTTTTTTTCAACCGTCATTGAAATATCCTGGTTAGCAGTCAGCCCGCCAAATTTTTTGGTTAACCCTTTCACTTCTAAGATTGACATCGGATGCCTCCTCCCTTACGCCTGTGCTTTTTGTTCCTGGTTCATATCCATGAGTTTGCTAGAAACCAATTCTTCTTCCTTATAAATGGGATTCTTTGCGGGAATTAACCCCTTTGGTCTATAAAGTGCAAAAACAATTAACAGAGCTCCGAAAATTAATCTCTGCATTTTGGACGGAGAAAGGGCATCCGGTATCGTAATGGCCCCTGATGAGCTAAGCCCATTCAGCCAATTGGTCAACTCCGTCAGAACCTGCAAATTCAAAATAGTCATAACAGCTGCACCCAGTATGACACCTGGGACACTTCCCATTCCCCCGAGTATGACCATTACGAGTATGGTTATTGATTCGAGGAGCGTAAAACTGGTCGGGTCGACGAAGGTTTGCTTACCTGCAAAAATGACGCCCATCATACCGGAAAAGGAAGCGCCGACTGCAAATGCAATAAGCTTTGTTCTAACAAGGGGAACACCCATTGCCTGGGCTGCAATTTCATTTTCCCTTACAGCCTTCCATGATCGTCCAATTTTTGAGTGTTCAAATCGCCTTACGGTGAATATAGTAAATACTAGAATAATCAGAACAACATAATAGAATTGACTCGAATATATAAGTTCGATACCAAAGATTTTTGGCGGCGTAATGGAAGCTATGCCCATTGCCCCATTTGTAATATTGACTGGTTTATCCAGGTTATTGAAAATGATTCGGATAATTTCACCAAACCCCAGGGTTACAATGGCTAAATAATCGCCTTTTACCCGCAGAACGGGAATCCCAAGTAAAATTCCAAACAGCGCCGCTGCAAAACAGCCAAGAACAATGAAAATCCAAAAACTTTCTCCGGAAAGCGGATAGGTTCCGAATGGCATAAAATTTGCTGCCTGGCCGGTTGCAAAAATTCCATATGTGTATGCACCCACCGCAAAAAATGCAACGAAGCCTAAATCCAGAAGACCAGCCATCCCAACTACTATGTTCAGCCCAAGAGCCATAGAGATATAGATTCCCACAAGGGTAGCGACTTCCATGTATGATTCGTACGCATCCCCGCCTCCGGCAGCGGCAGGAAGCAAGACCACTAATATAACCCCGGCAGTCAGCCATTTCACGAGATTCGAAAATTTGGTGAAATATAGGAGCAGCAGTGAAGACAGCAGCAATAAAAATGCTGTAACGGATTTCTGAGCCAGATACAGGCTCAATGAAGTAACTGCAATAAAGATCAGCAGGAATACTCCCTGGAACAGTTTATTTTCTGAATAGGCATTCCATATTTTCTTCATTCCAATCTCACCTACACTTTCTCCGCTACAGGTTTGCCTAAAAGTCCTTCAGGCTTGAAGATTAATACAATGATTAAAATGGCAAAAGCGAATACATCTTTATATTCAGCTCCAAATACTCCGCCGGTCATTAACGTTAAATTGGCTGATGCGAACATTTCCATGACCCCAAGAAGAAGTCCCCCGAGCATGGCGCCCCTTATATTCCCAATACCACCGAGTACAGCTGCCGTAAAAGCTTTCAGCCCTAGAATAAAACCGATATATGGATCGATCGTTCCGTACTGAACGGCAAACAATACTCCTGTCGCGCCCCCTAGTGCTGAACCAATAAAGAATGTTAACGAGATTACTTTGTTAACGTTGACCGACATCAATGACGCCGTTTCCCGGTCCTGTGCTACGGCCCGCATAGCCATTCCCCATTTTGTTTTATTAACGAAGAAATCCAGAACCACCATCATGATAATGGCTGATACAAGGACTATGATAAATGAGCTTTTAATGGATGCATCATTAAAGACAGATGAGATGGCAGAACTGTTGATTTTTATCTGACTAGTAAAGAGGCTTGGACCTGTAACGATATAATTTCCTTTTTTTAACTCAGCAATGAAACGCACCAGATCTTGCAGAAGGAAGGATATACCAATGGCTGTGATAAGCGGAATAAGCTTTGGTGCATTCCGGAGCGGCCGATATGCTACCCGTTCGATTCCCATGCCGAGGAGCCCTGTCAGCAATGCCGTTAAGAGCAGCACCGTGATGAGCATAACGATCGCCGGCAATGCGGATACCCAGCCAATGCCTGTTAGAACAATCAGCATGGCTGTTCCGATGAAAGCTCCCGTCATAAATATTTCTCCATGTGCAAAATTTATAAGTTCCAAGATTCCGTATACCATCGTGTAGCCAAGGGCAATGACCGCATATACAGTTCCCAGTGTTAATCCGTCTATTAATACCTGCGGGATCGATTGCAATATATCGTTTAGCATCAATCATCTCTCCGTTCCCTCAAAAATTACGAAAGGGTATGCCCGATCGGAATCATACCCTTTCGCCATTATTTAATTCTTTGGAATTTCAGCGTCAAATGTTGGCGGGTATTTTACATCATCAAATTTATATACGAAGAATTTGGCAAAGTCGTTATCGCCTTTATCATCGAAGCTTACTTGCGTTACAGCTCCCTGGAAGTCTTTAACTCCCCTTACCGCATTCATCACTTGTTCACGGGTAGGCATTTTCTTGCCGTTGGAATTAATCGCGTCTTCCAGCCCTTTTAAGACAACACCCATTGCGTCGTATCCATAAACGGAATAGGATTCAGTAGCCTTATTAAATTTAGCTTTGTAGTTCTCGGCAAATTTCTTTCCGCTGTCCGTTCCTTCTGTATCACCAGCTACAGAAGTTATAAACACGTTCTTAACAGCATCCCCGGCAATTTCAACCAGCGTGGAGGAATCTAGACCATCTCCACCCATAAACGGTACATCGATTCCTTTTTCGCGAGCCTGTTTAATGATAAGCCCTCCCTCTGAATACAGGCCGCCAAAGAATACCAGGTCAGGTTTTTTGGAGAGAATCTGGTTAATCACACCGTTAAAATCTTTTTCTCCTACAGTGATCCCTTCATAGCCTACAACAGTGGCTCCCTTTTCCTCTACAGACTTCTTAAATGCATCAGCAAGACCGGTGCCGTAAGCCGTTTTATCCTGGATAACGAATACTTTTTTGGCACCAAGCTTTCCTGTTGCATATTCCGCTCCTGCAGGACCTTGATAATCATCACGTCCGCAAATTCTGTTTACTGATTTAAGATTTCTGTCCGTAACGTCCGTCGCGGTATTGGCAGGGGATACCATCGGAACTTTATATTTTTCATATATTTCTGAAGAAGGAATGGCAACACCTGAATTCAGGTGGCCCACAATGCCCAGGATTTGTTTATCAGAACCAATAAGCTGCGCATTTGCTACCCCTTTTTTTGGATCTCCCTGGTCATCATAGGGCTGAAGCTTCAATTCATAGCCCAGCTTTTTAAATTTTTCTTTTTGTTCTTCAAGCTGAAGCTGTGCTCCAAGCTTAATGGCCTCACCAAGGGTTGCACTTCCCCCGGATAATGGTGTTTGTGTTGCGATCTTAATTACTTTAAGACCACTGCTGTCACCGCTGGTTGTTCCAGCACTGTCTTTGCCGCATCCCGCTAGAATTCCGAATGCAAGTGAACCTGTTAATAATAAGGATAATGACTTTTTAATATTCACCTATGAATCCCCCTTTTTTCCAAATATTCTGATATTTTAGTTCAAAAGTACTCCTTTCTGAATGAATTGCATGTTATGTAGCTTTTTTTAGTATAAATAGTACTTCTCCCCTGTACACTAAGTTTGTCAGACTTCCTTACATAGTTTTTTTAAAAGACTTCGTCGAATCTTGTAAGATAATAGCTTCTAATTTTGATTGCTATTTTATTTATAATCTCCTAAAATAAAGTATATTAATAATTTGGAATCTTTAGATAAATAGGAGTGTCATAATGGGATGGAATGATATTAGCTTTAAGGAAAAGAAGGTCATCTCTATAGGGACAGTCAGTGAATTAACTGGTTTATCCGAAAGGCAGATCCGCTACTATGAAGAGAGAAAGCTTATATTCCCCTCCAGGTCAAAGTCCGGGATGCGAAAATACTCGTTTAATGACATTGAGCTCCTTGCTGAAATTGCAAATCAGATTGAAGATGGAGTATGGACAAATGAAATCAGGAAAGAAATGAAAAAGAAAGAAAAATCAATGCCTAATCCGCTAATCAATGGCCAGGTACATATTCCTTTATAGTTTTAATACATGTCTAAAAAAAATCCGCTGTCCAGACTCGGAGCGAGAGCTAAGTCTTAACAGCGGATTTTTTTATTAACCTAAGTCTGCCTTTGACACACGCTTCACGCTAAAGGCACATGCTTTCCGCCGGGTGGTCCGGGACCTTCTGCGACAGACTCCCGCAGAACCTCCCTCTGCCGGCTTTCAGCAGGAGTCCCCTCCCTCCCTCCGCTCCAAACCACATCGTATCAATCCAACTAAACGTTAACATAACCAGTTTAAAATAATCTGTCATGAATCAACGCTCACCAATTCCGGAAGCGAGCAGGAGCAGGAATACAACCATTCCTAAAGCCATTAAATTAAACAGAAATTGGATTACTAAGCTTAGAGTTTATCAGCTCACGTAATCTGTAAGACGCCTTGTTTCCATTCCTCTCGGATCAACCCCATACGAATAGAGTCGTAATAAACTCCGTTATAGTACCGGCATTTCCTCATCCTGCCCTCTAGTGTAAACCCTGCTTTTTCTGCTGCACGAATCATTCCCGTATTCCCTGACCATGTAGTTAGTCCTACCCGCCCGATATCAAGGGAATTGAAAAGATAATCAGAATATAAAGCGAGAGCCTCTGTTCCAAATCCACCATTCCAATATGTATCTTTATATATAACAATACCGATTTCCAGCCATTTTGTTTTTTCATCTTCCCAATAAAACATGATCAAACCAATTATAATTCCGTTTACTTCAATCAGTAACTTTGATTCAGGTTTACCCATAGTATGTATGAGAGGTTCCATCTGATTTTTGTATGTATTGAAATCGACCATTTTTAGTGGCCAGTAAGGGGCATCCCACTTCTTCCATTCAGGATTTTCTCCAGAATATATTAACTCCCACAGAGTTTCCAGATCCTTAACCCTTATACTTCTTAACCGTAATTTATTTCCCCTTAAAAAGATCCCCATCGTTTTTCCTCCTATCTAATGATTTTTCGAGAACATAAAAATAAGTCCGGCTAATAGTAATGCCGGACTTATTGGTTTAGTTCGAAAGCACTTTTACATAAAAGTCTCTGGTTCTTGGCCCGTCCCATTCACAAAAATAAATCCCCTGCCATGTACCTAGCAGCAGTTCTCCATTTTCGATTATGACCTGCTGGGAACTTCCTACAGTGCTTGCTTTCAGATGGGCTGCCGTATTGCCTTCCATGTGCCTGTCTTCTGCATGATTCCATGGGTATATTTCATCAAGCCTTCGGATCATATCTATTTTTACATCGGGATCCGCATTTTCGTTTATCGTAATTCCAGCAGTTGTATGGGGGCAGTATATGAAGGCAATCCCATCCTCTATGCCGCCCTCCGATATGAACCTGCTTACTTCATGTGTAATCTCAACCATTTCATCCCGTTTTTCAGTCTTAATGCTCCATTTTTTCAACATGCGCCGGCTCCCTCCCATTGGTATACTAGGTATTTACCTCAAGCCGCGAAAAACAATCTAATCCTAATTCCTTTTTTTCAGCAGTGAGAATTTACTCATTTCTTCCTTAAATTTTTTAACATCCGACTGAGCAGCGGTTTCCTCTTTATACCTTACATCACTGTAAACAGAAATTAATAAGTCCGCATCCAAGCCTCCCGGGAAGTCCAGGCTTAGCCGCTTGACCCACGCAGAAAAGGACTCACCGCTGTTTCTGGCATATGGTGTGGAAAGCTTTTTTTCCCAGGCAAACACAATTTTCCGGACAGCATCTTTTGGGGCTCGATGCCTGCTCTTTTTGCCTTCCGTACTTTGATACAAACTTATATTAGTATTTAAGCTGCTTCTGTTATATCGGCCCAGTCTTTTCTTTGCTAAACGATAGATCAAAAATAGGCCCACCAGTGCTAAGAGCATCAGGATTGAGTAAATCAAAATATGATTCCCTGATCCGCCGTTATATGCAGGAATTTCTTCAGGAGCAGATTGGAAAGCTTTTTTCAGTCTTTCCTCCGTTTCTTTTTCACCATTAAAATCGATTAAACCCACTAAGAATACAAGCGGTCCTCCAACCATCCACGCAAAAATAGAAACAATCAGGCTTAAGATAGATCGTAAAGCCATGCTTATATACGGCACTATGTGGATCAGCAAAAATCCTGCTCCACTAGCCAAAAGGACAGCAGATATCCGGTAAGCACCCATACTCTTGGTTCGGCTAGAAACAAATAAATGGGACAACAACACACCTGCAAGCAAAATCCATTCAAGGACTGAAGGCACTCCTAATCTAAAGAGTATGGCCCCCGAAAACAGCAGGCAGTAGAAGAGCAGACTTGGCACTTTTTTAGAAAATAAATAAGAAACCACAAAATAGATTGCGATAATGGCTGCAAATACTTCTGCATTACTCGTTTTCACCAAAAAAATAAAAGCAGCAAACTGGATAATAAAATCAGCTAATAGAGAGAGCACGATTTCCCCCTCCCTGAACGATTCCGTCTTTAGTTATTGTTCTTACTAATCCACTCTGTCCGTTGGCAGATCCTTCTCCAATCCAGACAGTTATATTTTTTGATGCTCTATGAGATTTAACAAAACGGTTAAAATAATCCGCTGTGAGGAGCAGGCCTTCTTCGTTTATTTGTGCCAGTGTTTCCAGAGTAATAGCAAAATGCGGGTCTCCTTCATTTAAATGAATCTGTATGGGTTCATTTTGGGCATTCATATTAATAAACAATTCATAAGGTATTTTTCTTTCACTTAAGAACTTACATAGGAACGCCGTATAAGAAATATATTCTTCCATTTGAGGGTGAAAATAATAAGACTGCTCTGCAGATAAATATAAACAAAGAGTGAAGCCTTTCTGGATGACAGGCTGGTATCTCTTTGCAATCAATTCACCGCTTCTTGCTGTGGCCTTCCAATGGACCTGCCTGAATCCTTCTCCTTCATATGGTTTGACCCCTGAAATAGACAGCTCATCCTTGTATAATGAGAAATTTGCTGCAGTGGTGCCCTGGGTGATCTTAAACAGTTCATCAATTCCTGCCACAGGCTTTAAATCTGGATATACTAATATTTCGTGCTTTAATCTTTTTATTACAGGGTAATGTATGGACGAGGTATTAAACCAGTCGTATAAAATTAATTCCATATCTTCTATGTGATAGACTCCCCTTTTTATAGGAACTATTTCACCTGCCCAGCTGATTTTCTTATTAGGGGGCAGAGAGATATATTGAGATATATGATTGGTATCATTTTTATCCTCATGACTTTTACCTGTCATGGTCAGGCTTTTATCCAGAGAAAAGTTCATCTTTGCTTGTACGACGGGAAATTTTCCAGTATTTACCACACCAAATTTAAGTTCTGTTTTTTCACCGGGAAACACTCGTATTCTCTTCATCTCATCTATAAATCTCACTGAATCTACAACATATCTATTTTGTATTTTTAGAAATACTGCGTACAAATAGTATACTGACAGAATGAAAAGTATATATTTGGCCGGATAAAATAAAACAATTGCTGTGCATATCGGAACCGTTGTCGCGATAAAACCCGCTTGAAAAGGATAAACCGTCTCAATGATCGGTCGTTGCTTCATCGGGCAATCTCCACAGGAACATCAATTTCTTTCAGTATTTCTTTAATCACTTCTATAGAAGTAGTTCGAAGCGAACCTTCCATTGATAGGGCGATCCGGTGCTGTGCAATATATGGGAAAGTCTTGATTACATCATCTGGTGTACAATAACCCCTGCCGGCGAGAACAGCCTTAGCCTGTACACTCCTCATAAACCCAAGGGTAGCACGCGGACTGAGCCCCTGGCCAATCCAGCTGTGGTCCCTTGTGGCTGTAACAAGCTGGAGAATGTAGTCTTCAACTGCCTCAGAGAGATAAACCGCTTTAGTCTGTTCCTGCAGCAGAGCTAGATCTTCAAGTGCAATACAGGGTTCCAGTTCATCAAGAGGCATATCGTTCCTATATTTACGCATGATTGTTTTTTCGTCTTCAAAAGAAGGATAGCCCATTGGGATACACATTAAGAAACGGTCAAGCTGTGCTTCCGGCAAAGGGAATGTCCCCTGTGACTCAAGCGGGTTCTGTGTTGCGATAACGATAAAGGGTTTTGGCAATGAATATGTATTTTTTTCGATGGTGATCTGCCGTTCCTCCATTGCTTCAAGAAGGCTCGACTGTGTCCTTGGCATGGCGCGGTTGATTTCATCAGCCAGGATGATATTAGAATAGACAGGACCGATTCTGGTCTCAAATTGATTTGTCTGAGGATTAAAATACTCTATGCCCGTAATGTCCCCAGGAAGTACATCCGGAGTAAACTGAATCCTTGAGAAGGTCCCGCCTATACTTTTTGCAGCGGATTTAGCCAGCACGGTCTTTCCGGTACCTGGAACATCTTCCAGCAGCACATGGCCATTTGCCAGCAGACATTGCATAAGTAAATCAATCACATCGCTTTTCCCTACAAGAACCTTTTCTATATTCTCTTTTAATGCCGCCAGCTTATTCATTGAACCACCCCTGCTTTACTTTATTTATATAACTTAATGATACCATAATTTTCAAAAAATTTACATTTGGTATAGTTTTTAGTATAGTCTAAACTGTCAAATGTGGGTTTCAAGAAAATGATCCAGTTGAGTCCCTTTGATACCTTTACAACTACGTAATTCCATGAAAAAACACCCAGGCAGCTGGATGTTTTATACAACCATAATTACGAATCAGTACTCCAACGGCTCCTCGCCGAATCGTTTCCAAAGTTTTGGAAACATTTTAGATAAATCGTCATCATCTTCCCACTCAAACTCAATTTCCCGAGTAATCGAAGCACCCCTATGATCCAATTCTTCTTGAAAATGATCTGCTGCTGCTTCATCATATTCTGTCGAATTTGTTTTCTTAAATGTATACGCGTCTTGGGCTACACTTAGGATTTCTTCATTATCAGGCATCAATTCCTCATCATGCCAATCTTGTGGAATGTAATCTGCCAGAATCTCTGGACTATTTAATACACCTTTATATATTTCTTCTCCCTGGGCAATCAGCCATCCTCTGAAATAATCAAATAGATCGTCGCTGCACCCTCCCATGATTACATAAGCTGCTCCCCATAATTTCTGATCATATGACTGGGTCATAAACGTTTCGAATATCATCCCGAAGTCGACAATCTCGGTTTCAATTTTATGTGTAAGTTGTTCCATTAACCAATGATTCTGCTCATCTTGGTTCTCTTGTTCTTTTGATTTTTCAATGAGACTCCAAAATTCTTTCTCATTCATTTCAATCTCCTCCGATTTTCTAGATTCCGACCGCTGCCTTGTACAGTTGAAAAAGGTTTACAAATCGAACAGATAATACTTCGATAACAAGAGACACATATCATGCTTAGCAAATAGAATTCTCAGGAAACCTATCATGATACAGTTTCAGCCTGAACATGACCAGTTCGTTGACTATACCGATAAGGTTCACTCTTCATCTGGACAGTCAGCAACTCCAGCTTCTGTCAATCAGGTGGTTTATGGCTTACATAACTTCACCTCAGGTCACCTCTATTAAGTATAATAAAAAGCAAAGTACCTCTATTGCAGCATGGATGTAGGCTTGAATCGCTTCATACATACCAAGTAACTTATACGCTGCTAGTCTCTTGTTTTTTTCAGGTTCTAATTTGCCGATAGCGATAGCTCTATAGAATGAGTACGAAATGAAAAATCTCATCAGGATTTCGATTACGAACTCCCATACAACGTTTACGTTTATCTTTTTTAAAGCCAATTAAAAGAAAGAGGTATGTAATATGCCTATAATACATCACGAAATTTACATTGAAGCACCAAATTAATGTTTGTTTTGACCTCGCCAGAAATGTTGAAGTTCACACAGAAACAACAACTTAAACAAAAGAAAAAGCAATTGGTGGTATCACAGTGGGACTAATGGAACTTGGAGATACCGTCACTTGGGAAGCGATCCACTTTGGAGTAAAACAAAAATTAACAGCCAGGATTATAGAAATGGATAACCCAAAAAAATTTACAGACACAATGGTTAAAGGTGCTTTCCACTCTTTTACCCACACACATGAATTTTCTAAATGCCTCACAGGGACTGTAATGAAAGATACGTTTGCTTATACATCACCATTTGGCATTCTTGGAAACCTAGCTGATACATTATTTTTAGAAGGCTCAATTCTAAAAGATTGTTGTTTTTTAATAGTTATGTGATCCTACCCTATTGATTAACAGGTTGATTGGAACGTAAGGTGCGAGACTCCTGCGGGAGCAGCGGGACAGGTGAGACCCCACAGGCGAAGCCGAGGAGGCTCAGCGCCCGCCCCGCGGAAAGCGAGCATCCTGTAGTGGAAATCAACCC
>NZ_PGUY01000059.1 GCF_002863585.1 Peribacillus deserti
TGAGACTTCCTGCTTTGATGATCTGAGAGGGATTCGAACCCCCGACCCCTACCCTGTCAAGGTAGTATTCTCCCGCTGAACTATCAGATCGCTTAATGTCATAATTTAATTATAAGGATTTCAAAGCGAAAGTCAATATCCTATTTCATTATATACTATTTATACATGACCACCACCTCCCAATAAAAACGAACGTACATTCCTTTTTAGTTGAATAAGAAACATACGTTCGTATATAATGTTAATATGATACTCTTAAGGAGGCACCTTCAATGAACCCTCTATTAACACGCTGTTTAAAAGAAAATAACCCATTAGAAATTATTTATATGGCAGATGACCATGGCCTTTCCCAGCGTAAAATTCAAGTTTTAGCAATTTCAAGAACTCATATTAAAGCATTTTGTTTTTTAAGGAGACAGAAAAGAACGTTCAAAATAAGCAATATACTCTCGGCCAGCCCTGTAAAGCCTAAAGGCTATAACCGTCATGCTAACTAAAGAAAGCTAACAATAACCACGAAAATAATCCGCTCCAATTAGTTATTGTCATCCATTACTTTTTTCTTTTTTAAATGCCAAGTTTAAGTTTGGTGTTCATATGCAACCCTAGATAAATGGTTCATACCAAGACCTCTCCTTCCTCTGATACCATGCACTGTTTTGGAGATAAGCCCGAGGGATTTCTTCTGTTCGGTTTATTCTGCATTCATTAATTAAATGGTTTGTTTTCACACGAATATCCTTCGCCATTTACAAATGTACTCACCCTGCACCAAATCTCTCTTCATTTAAAATTAGTACTCTATTTATGTATTCATATTCCTTGTATACAAAATTGGACCTTCGTTTATGTACTGCCGAAAGCGGTTCTATATTGAGAAAGAAGCACACCAGCCTTTGATGTGATAAGATAAAATTAGACTTGAATTTCAAATATTCTATCACGCTATAGGAGGATTTTATGGCTTTACCTCAGGGAACGATTAAAGATTATAGGCTGTATAGCTCTTCATTAGAAGAAGAAATGGAATTATTAATTTATTTCCCGGACAGCTTCTCACCACTATACAAATATACAGTGGTGATTGCCCAGGATGGCCGGGATTATTTTCAGCTGGGGCGTATAGGACGTGCAGCGGATGAACTTTTATATAATAAAGAGATTGAGAATATTATTATTGTTGGCATTCCATATAAGAACGTCCATGACCGCCGTTCAAAGTATCATCCTGATGGCGAGAAGCAAAGTTCTTATATCCGCTTCCTGGCTCATGAACTAGTTCCTTTCCTTGATCAATCCTTTCCTACATACAGTATGGCAAAGGGGCGGGTGCTGATCGGGGATTCTTTAGGAGCAACTGTGTCTTTTCAGGCTGCTCTTAAATATCCTCACACGTTTGGACATGTTATTATGCAGTCACCCTATGTAGATTCAACAGTTATGCGTGAAGCAGTAGACTTTGCAGACCCTTCTCTTCTTGACATTTATCATGTTATTGGAACAGAAGAGACAGATGTTCCAACAACGGATGGTAAAAGACAGAACTTTATCGAACCAAACCGGGAACTGAACAAGCTGCTTTCGGAAAGGAATTATTCATTCTTTTACGAAGAGTTTGAAGGAGAACATACATGGAAATACTGGCAGAAGGACCTGAAGCGTGCGATGAAGCACACGTTGGGAAGTTAGAATAGCCAAAATTTAAATTGGCTTATTATTCAAATAATTTGTTATAATAATATAACTATTAATATTAAATACTGGGAGGTCATCTAATGAAGTACGGTGTTGTAATCTTTCCTTCGAAAAAGCTGCAAGATTTAGTGAATTCCTACCGCAAAAGGTACGATTCACATTATGCATTAATTCCTCCGCATTTAACACTTAAGTCTGCATTTGAAGCAACAGATGACAGAATTAAAGAGATCGCAGACCAATTAGAATCTATTTCAAAGAAATATAAGCCATTCCAATTGAACGTTACAAAAGTAAGCTCTTTCCAGCCTGTAAATAACGTTATTTACTTGAAGGTTGAGCCAAACGAGGCAATTGAAGGTCTTCATCAGGCTCTGCATGATAATTTCTTTAACGACACATCCGATTATGCTTTCATTCCGCACATTACGCTGGGACAGAATTTATCCGATGATGAACATTCTGATGTATTAAACCAGTTGAAAATGCTGAACATTACACACGAAGAGGAAATTGACCGTTTCCACCTGCTATATCAGCTTGAAAATGGCCAATGGACTGTATATGAAACATTCCGCCTTGGAAAGGAACAATAGATTGTGAAAGTTAAGGTAGTTGAAACCGAACAAGAATTACAGCTGGCTTATTCAATCCGCAAAGAAGTTTTTGTGGAAGAACAGAACGTACCGTTAGAGGAAGAGATTGATCAATACGAAAAAGACTCCACTCATTTTCTTCTATATATCAACGACAAACCTGCAGGGGCTGGCCGTTTCCGGATCCTGAATGGAATTGGGAAGGTCGAAAGAATATGCGTCCTCTCCTCTGCCCGCGAAAAGGGCGCTGGGAAAGCCATTATGGATGGGATACAGGAGTATGCAGAAAAGCATAAGATTTCAAAATTAAAGCTCAATGCTCAGACGCACGCTATTCCTTTCTATGAAAAATTGGGATACGAAGTTTCATCTGGTGAATTTATGGATGCGGGAATTCCTCATAAGAGTATGGTTAAAACCCTTTAAATTAACAATGGCACTCCGCTTATAAGTGGAGTGTTTTTTTATATTACTAAAAAATGTCTTGGCCGATTTTATCTGCGGCCGCGTTTCTTATCTTCCTTTTCAACTTCAAGTGCGATATATCCTGATGATCCAGCGTAAACTCGAAATAGCTCCTGAAAACTGAGTAAACTCCGAATGTGGCCCTAATCAAGGTTAACCCTTGATATGAAAAACCCCGCCAGTCTTTTTCAACTAGTGGGGAAACTTTTTATATATATTTATTGACAAATTTCCCTTTTCCGGTGATTTCCACTGCCGCTTGCAAAATGTGCATCGGTACCTGTTTGTTCCGTTTTAATTTTGAGCCGTTCAGAATTATAGGTTCTTCATAATCTGCATAATCCGGGTAGTTTTTTTCATTCTGTATATCCTCACCCTGCTTCCGTCTCAACTCTACTGAAAAAACCGGCTTTGCTCCGCTGATATAGCTTTTTGCACTCTCGATTTCTCCTGTTGTACGGGCCGCATATTGAGAGATTTGGTAATCTGTCACTGGAGTTATATAAGTCATTATGTTCCCTCCTAGTTTTTGGTTATATATATGAGTATGTATAGTAAACTATTCTTACTCCTTTACACATTTTATGACGGTTGAAACCTAAATTTTTCAAAAAAGAGGGATAGTCTTTAGATTTGCCATAGGTTTTGATATGATGGAGTTTGACTGTTTTATAAAAAAGAGGTTATATTCCATGAAAAAGGCTTTCAAACAAGATATATTAATAGATTTAGAGATTTATAGTAATGAGGGACTGCAGGCTGTCTATGATGATGGCCAAAATGATCTTCTCACTTGCAGTGTGTGCAGACAGAATGTAAAACTCTATCTTGGAATCTCTCAAGGGCCCTATTTTTTCCATTCTAATCATACAAAAGACTGTAACGAGTCTCAGGAGGTACCAAATTCTTATGACGAACTGGCTGAAGAGGAAGCTTACATAGAAAGAAATGGTTTCAGAATCCCTAAATCCAGGACTATTACACAAACTGCGGTTAAAAAGACCGCTTGGAAACAAACTTCAATCATTACAGATAATCCCCCTTTCATTTCAGTGGATCAGAATAACAGAGTGTCCTCGTCTCCATATTTAGATCAGCTAAGTGCGTCAGGCATCACTTTAGATGCTCAGCAGACAGAAGCGGTATCGGCCTTTGAAGGTCCTGTGCTCGTACTCTCCGGGGCAGGAAGCGGCAAAACTAGGGTGCTTACCATCAGGACAGCTCTTATGCTTACTGAATACAATATAGATCCAAAAAGTATCATGCTGGTAACTTTTACAGCCAAAGCATCCAGGGAAATGAAGGATCGCCTGACTAATTATCCTGGACTTTCCCCGCAGCAGATCAATTCACTTGTCTGCGGAACCTTTCACAGTATTTTTTATAGGATCCTTATGTTCCACGAGCCTCGCAAATGGACGAGAGAATCTCTTTTAAAACGGGAATGGGAAAAAGAACAGATTATCAAGCTGGCTGGAAAAGAAAAAAATCTTGATGAAAAAGAATTTGCTTTTGACAGTGCCCTTCAGCAGATTGGACTCTGGAAAAACTCGCTGGTGTTTCCAGCAGACATTAAACCCGAGGATGACTGGGAAGAAAAATGTGCTTTTTTGTATACACGTTACGAGCAATATAAACAGCAGCATAACAAGTACGATTTTGATGATATGCTTATTGGCTGTTATTTGCTGCTGAAAAACAATGATGAAGTATTAGAGCATTATCGCAGCCGGTTTAAATATTTCCTGATAGACGAGTTTCAGGATATCAATACTGTTCAGTACGAATTAATCAAATTGCTTTCGAGCGCCGTCCGGAACATCTGCGCAGTTGGGGACGATGATCAGTCCATTTATGCATTCCGCGGAAGCAGCCCTGAATTTATCCTTAATTTTGAAAAGGATTTCCCTGGCACGCGGGTGATTAAATTAACCAATAATTATCGGTCTTCCCACGAAATTGTTTCTACGGCCAATAGGATCATTAAGAGAAATAAGAATAGGCTGGAAAAGAAAATGACGGCTCAGCACAATAATGGAGCCCCCCCAGTCCTATTCTTTCCTTATGATGAAGAACAGGAAGCAACCATGATCGTTACTGATTTAAAGGAGCGGATTGCAAGAGGCGAAAATCCGAGTGACTTTGCCATTTTATATCGCACTCATTCAATGTCAAGAGCCATTTTTGAACGGCTGGCACATAGCAATCTGCCGTTTGCCATTGATCAGGATGCAGAATCGTTCTATAGCCGCCGGATTGTAAAAGGGATGCTTGCCTTTTTAAAGCTAAGCCTGAATCCCGAGGATCCTGAGGCAATTGCCGATATATTGCCCTCTCTATTCCTAAAGCAGTCTGTTCTCCAACAGGTGAAGGCCCAGTCCATTTTAAATGATTGTTCCATGCTGTCAGCTCTTTCGGAAGTAAAAACCGGTTTTGCCTTTCAGGAAAAGAAGTTAAAGATGCTTCCGGATCAAGTACGGCGTCTTAAGGATGTCACCCCATCTATCGCCCTTGAAATGATCGAAAAGGATCTTGGCTTTCAGGACTTTGTAAAAAAGCGGGGCAATGAAGGCAGCCTGGCCGAAAAGGGCTCGGACGATGTTCGTGACTTGAAGGTTGCTGCAAGAAGATTTCAAACAGCACAGGAGCTTTTGGACCATGCTGATCATATGAGGGCAATGAATTTGGAAGTGAAAAAGCTTTCGAAGCATTTTCAGGAGGCCATTCAGCTCACTACCATACACAGATCTAAAGGTCTTGAATATGGAAAGGTCTATATAGTAGGAAATGTTGATGGCAGTCTTCCGCATGATTATTCCCTGGATTCCTACAGAAAAGGCGATTCTACCCCTTTGGAGGAGGAGCGGAGACTCCTATATGTTGCAGCGACACGGGCAAAAGACGAATTGCTTCTCTCTGTACCAGAAACAAGGAGAGGAAAAACAGCAGCTCCTTCAAGATTCCTTCAGGGACTGATAAAAAAATAAAACGGGAAATGGGGGGGCTCCTCATTTCCCGTTTTTTTATCTGTAATTCATTCCTGTTGATTTTCCGCTGCAGCCACTCGCTATCCGCAAGAACCTTGCGTATCATATCCTGCAGTAATCAACGATGCACTTTAACAGAGTCATTATTTTTTATTATTCAGCATATTAGAGATCGTGTTGAAATCAAGTGACTTGCCTTCTTTAGTAATTGAATCGACTATTTTGTTCTCCAGCTCAGCATTAATCGGTTTATTTGCTATTTTCGAAACTCGTTTAATCACGCCTCTTACTGTTTTTTCGTCCTGGAAATTTGCTCCCTGCAGAGAATTCGCCAATTCAAGTATATCTTTCATATTAACCCCGGTCTTCTTTTCCAGATTCTTAAAGAAATTATTATCCATTTCTTAAGCCCTCCTTCTCTGTTTTTTATCATATGAAGGAGCTGATATTTTGTGCTTCGATTTAGTCGATTTTTAATAAAAAACTAGGTTCCTGTCCGCACCTTCTCTAGCCATTTCACATAGTATGATGTGAAACCATTAGAAAGGAGAATAACTATGCCCACTGAAAATGGTACGACTATTACGGGTCTATTAAAGAAAGTTGGGAAAAATTATATTCAGTTGGAGGAAGGTACAGTCACACATGTAATTCCTTTAAATAAAATTACGAATGTCAATATTGACTGTGCTGGCCAGCTTTTGGGAGCTCCAGAGGAGCCGGTTGAACCACCAGTTGAAGAACCAGGAGCTGCCGGTCAAAGAAGCATCTTTGATTCAGCAAAACCATTCAGAGTTAATGCTGCAGCAGAGGCAGCGGCAGCAGAAGAAGAAGCAGTTGCTGAGGAGGCTGCTGCAGAAGCAGCTGCTGTAAAAAAAGCCATGTTTGTTCATACATGTAAATTCTGCAGGAAAAATCACTTCCACTGCGATTGTGAATCATCTTCCTTCAGCAGCAGCTTCTCTTCATCATGCAGTTCATCATTTGGCCCATCCAGCAGCTTCAAGCATGATGAGTCATCAAGCAGCTTCAAGCATCATGAGTCATCAAGCAGCTCCAAGCATCATGGCTCATCGAGCAGCTTCGAACATCATGATTCTTCCAGCTCGAAGCACAAATCTTCAAGCAGCTTTTTTGAGTCTTCAAGCAGCTTAAAGTCTTCCAGCTTAAAATCGTCTAGTTTATCATCAAGCTTTGAATCGTCATCCTTCCTATCCTCTAGTTTTGATTCGTCTGATTCTTCTTCGAAATTTAAAAAGAAGAAAAAAGGCTTTTACGGAGCCGGCTATGGATTTGGTAAAGTGAACCATCACTCTAGAAATAAAAAAGACTTCCGCTCCTTCCTTAAGAAATTAGTTGGCTGCGTAATTACTGTAGAAAAAATGCAGTAATCATAATTAAAAAAGTTCCCACCAATATGGCCGGGAACTTTTTTTGCAAAAAATAAAGAAACGGAATGAGACCATTCCGTTTTGTGTCTGTATTAACCATAGAAAGATCTCCAACGATGATTAAAAGGATAAATAAAACGACCATCAAGACAAATGTCCCGCAGCCTCCATAGCCGCAGCCTCCATACATACCTATACCTCGGTTTCGAGTAATTCACTCATAGAGTATGAAAGAAGAGGTGATTAGGTGTAGGGAAGCTTGCCTAATTTTCCAAGATGGCTTTCCATCTATCAATTACCCTTTTGGCCTAAATAGCAAAGCACCTAGGAAACCGAATATGATGGCAGCAGAAATACCGGCACTTGTGACTTCAAACATGCCTGTTACGACTCCCACAAGTCCATGCTTTTCCGCTTCCTGCATCGCTCCATGGACGAGCGAGTTTCCAAAACTCGTGATAGGAGTGGTTGCCCCTGCGCCTGCGAAATCCATCAAAGGTTCATATAAACCAAGCCCGTCAAGCACAGCTCCTGCAACCACCATTGTACTTAGTGTGTGGGCTGGAGTAAGCTTTGCAACATCAAACAAAAGCTGGCCGATTACACAGAATGCCCCTCCAACAACAAATGCCCAAAAAAACATGGCTAGCATTACATACCTCCTATATTAGTTGGTTTTCTAGTTAAACAATCCTTATGTGTTCTTATATTCCACAGCAACAGCATGCGCAATACACGGGATACTTTGTCCCTGTTGAAAAGACAGCGGCGACAGTAATGCCCCAGTGGCTACAACAAGGATTCTTTTGAATTCACCCTGTTTCATTCTCTTTAGCAGATGACCATAAAACACCGCAGCAGAACAGCCAGGGCCGCTTGCCCCAGAAAATACTTCCTGATCTTCTGTATAAATCATAAGGCCGCAATCTCGAAATTTTTGTGGATCCAATTTAACTCCCTGTTGCTCCATATAATCCAAGGCTGCTTTCTGTCCGATCCTTCCTAAATCACCGGTTACAATTAAATCATAATGATCGGGCTCAAGCTTGAGATCCTGTAAATGTTTGATGATTGTGTCGGCAGCCGCGGGTGCCATGGCCCCTCCCATATTAAAAGGATCACTGAGCCCCATATCGATCACTTTTCCGATAGTCGCTGACGTGATACAAGGGTGATTTTCGTCTTGACCTTTGTTTTTCCCGACAAGGGCCGCCCCGGCCCCAGTAACTGTCCACTGTGCTGTCGGCGGCTTTTGGCCGCCGTATTCTGTTGGATATCTGAATTGCTTTTCTACAGCCGCATTATGGCTTGAAGCACCTGTAATAACATACTCTGCGCCATCATAATTGACGATAAAGGCAGATAAGGCCAGCCCCTCCATGGAAGTTGAACATGCACCAAACAACCCGAGGTATGGAATGCCATGAGTAGATGCTGCAAAGCTCGACGGAGTAATCTGGTTTATTAGATCCCCCGCGAGAAAAAACTGAATGTCATCCTTAGTCATCTGTCTCTTTTCCATCACTTTGCCTACCGCTTCCTCAAGCAGGAACTGATGTGCTTTTTCATAAGTCTCCTTACCCATATATAGATCATCATGCAGAATATCAAAATCATCTGCTAGATGCCCATTCGCTTCGAATGGTCCCCCTGTGACTCCAGTTGATAAAATGACAGGGCGGTTATTAAAAACCCAGGTGTGTTTACCAGTCAGCATATATTACCCTCCAATCATTCCAATGATGGTTTTAATGAGAGCAACCACAAATGCGGAGAAAGTACCAAAGACAATTACCGAACCTGCCAGTTTAAAAATATTTCCTCCCACACCGAGCACATAGCCTTCTGACCGATGCTCAATGGCTGCCGAAATTACTGCATTTCCGAAGCCTGTAACCGGCACTGCACTGCCTGCCCCCCCAAACTGGCCTAAATGATCATAAATTCCAAATCCAGTCAACAACATGACTATAAATATCAAGGTAGCAACAGTTGGGTTTCCTGCCGTTTGTTCTGTAAAATTAAAAAAATAAATATAAAAATACGTGATTGCCTGTCCAATCATACAAATGAGACCGCCCACCCAAAACGCTCTTATACAATTCATTAAGACTGGCCTTTTTAATTCATGTTGCTTTTGCAGCTGCTGATACTTCTGCTGTTCAGGATTTAAGTTTTTCTTCGGCATTTATTTCTCTCCTCTTTATGTTAATTCATCCTTTAATGATTTAATCTCCCCGAACCGCTTTTCAGCTTTCTTCTTGTCAAACTTTTTGCTGTCGAGCTTTTCTCCCAGCCTGACGATTTCAAGAAAGATTTTATAATCGCTTGAAACGGCAAAGGTGTAGTCTGGAAATTTCTTTTCCAGCTTGTGCGTAATAGTTTTTTCAATCTTTTTCATCTGAAATCTCTTGCTGTGTTTCACTTTATAACTTACAAGCACCTCTTTATCTTTTCTGGCAACGGCGACATCATATGTGCTTTTGTCAGTAATGACGGTTTTTTTAATCTCACTCAATTCTCCCTGGTCTTTTGGGGACTTAGGCGAAATTAATATAGGTGCAGGATCCACCCTGCTAAATAGTGCTTTACTGCTTTTTTGTCCATCCTCCTGGCAGCCCGCAAGCATAAGGATAGATAGAAACGCAGCCCAAAACCATTGTTTTTTGAATGGCTTAATCATTCTCTTCACTTCCTATGTAAGAGTGGTTATTTAATCGCTGTTTTATTGTTCGTCAACTTTGCCTGGAATATTACTTCCGTATTTTGGAAGTTTACTCCAGCGCAAACGCCTAAAAAAAAAACTGCCTCTCCAAGAGAGACAGTTCCAAGTTATTTCTTTTTTTTGCCGCAACCGCAGTCTTCTTTTTTTACTTTAACCGGCTTTTGCTTTGCTAGGAATTTTTCTAGATGAGAATACGCTGGTACTTTTTTCTGCATATTATTTCCCCCCTTTAAGTTGGATTTAATGTACATTATGACATGCCAATGTTTCTTGTCTCATTTACTAGCCCAGCAGTTTCATGTTTATTACTTCAATTAAAGAACCTATTGCAGCGACAGCAAGAATCAATATTAACGGATCTCCAAGAAACGGTATAAAATAGTGAATCCCTAATAAAAAGACACTGACCCAAATACCAGTGCACCAGAAACAGCTGAGCAGCTCACCAATAAATTTCCTGGGCCCTTGCATTTTTGGTATTATATACACCTCTTCGTTGCCCTGTTCATCTGTTTCTGTTATTTCATCAAAAAAGGGTTCTCTGATAAAATGTGTGATTTTATCAAAAACAAGAAGCCTCGTCAATCTAAAAGAAGCTAGGCCCAGCATTAGTAAAAGCCAAAAATTCACGTCTAATAGCATATATAAAAACTCCTTATGATATAGAAATTAGAAAAAATGGGCTAATGACTTATACCACCTTATCCCCATTTTCATAGTCTATAAATGAAAATATTAACTTTTATCAAGGAGGAGAAACCATGAGTTGCGGTTCCAATTTTGAAACTACAAATTGTGTTTGCGATACGTTATTAGCGATTGTTGAAGCGCAGGACCAAGTTAATCCTGAAGCTGTTGCCACGTGTACGACCAGCTGCAATAAATCAATTATTGAATTACTTGGCGGTGGAGCAAGAAACGGTGCCAGTGCTTTCAATACTATCCCGGTTATGATCACAAGCAAGAGCACAGGCCTTCCTTTTCTTGGAATAGGGTTTCGCAGAGAACCAAAGTTTAAAGGGTCACATTATACACAGCTGGTTTCATTTGAAACAACAGTATTCAGAGCTGTAGATGTTGACGCTGGAAACTGCTGTGCTGTTCTTGAATTACTAACTACACCTTGCCTGATTGATGATAGAAAGCACCTTGCTAAGAAAGATTCCTTAGTTGGAAAAATTCAAACTATTGTTGGGGACATCGATGAACCCCTACTTTCAACTGGTATCTGCATTACTGTGGATCTTAGCTGCTTCTGCTCAGTAACCTGCCTTCCTGCGACCACAGTTATTAAAGCTGATGCTATTACTACGGAGCATCATCACGATCATGATTTCAGTGAATCATCTGACCAACACGAAGAGTAATGTTCACTTAGCACCTAACCTGAGGATAGCAGCCTCGGGTTTTTTTCCTTTTATTGCTGTTGCATCATTTGATTAGGACCATAAGGATTAATGTTCACTTAGCACTTAACCTGAGGATAGCAGCCTCGTCTGTTTGGATCATCTTGACCAGGATTACAAGGAGTAATGTTTAAATTAGCACTTAACCTGAGGATAGCAGCCCCGGGTGTTTGGATCATCTAATGACCAGGATTACAA